>PLRS01000133.1 GCA_003164035.1 Bryobacterales bacterium
ATATCCTGAACCAGGGGACGGAGCCGTTGCCGAGGTAAGGAAGCCGTCAGGTCAGTCAGGTCGCCCACGCCTTGTGTTCGCTTTTTGTTCGCTATAGAATAGAGTGGTCAAAAGGTTCGATCAAGTGGGCCCGATAGGTGGACAGGCCCGAGCGGAGAACGGCGCAACGCGAATGCTTATACAATCAGGAGCTTAAGCCCCTGAATTCTGCGCCTCGGCCAAAGGCAGATCATGCCCCAGATCGTCATCGAAAACCCGGTACTGAATTCGCCATACGAAGAGCCGTCGCGCCACTTCTACTTCGATGAGGATGGCATCACTGACAAGGTCGTAGCATCCCGCCGCCTGTCCAGTTACTTCATTCCAATCGCCAAGCCTAAGAAGAAGGGGAAGCAGCTCGAACTCGATACTGAGTGGACCAAGGATCGGATCGAAGAGAACAAGTTCATCAATGACGTCCGTCACATCATCAGTAAGTGGCGGCTCAGCAACTACGATGGCGTCACCAGCACGACGCGGCAACTACTGGAGTATTGGCGGCGGCCGGAGCGGGATAAGCGACTGTACTACTGCCAGATCGAGGCGATGGAAACCGCCATCTATCTGGCCGAGGTCGCGGATCGGCAGGACGGCGCCTGGATTCTTCGCGATCTGAAACTCGCGAATCAGGACACCAACCCGTTACTGGCCCGCATTGCGTTCAAGATGGCCACCGGTAGCGGCAAGACCGTCGTGATGGCGATGTTGATTGCCTGGCAGGCCCTCAACAAGCTGGCGCGGCCGCAGGACAACCGCTTTTCCGATTCCTTTCTGATCGTCACGCCCGGCATCACCATCCGCGATCGCTTGCGCGTACTCCTGCCAAATGATCCAGACAACTACTACCGCAAACTCGACGTTGTGCCCGAAATTCTCCGTGAGCAGCTAACGCGCTCCAAGATCATCATCACCAACTTCCATACGTTTCTCTTGCGCGAAAAGGTCGCCGTCGGCAAGTTGACCAAGCAGGTGCTGGGGACCGGCGGGACTTCCGCTTTCACCGAAACGCCTGATGAAATGGTTCGTCGCGTCTGCCGTGGGTTCGGTGCCAAGAAGAACGTCCTCGTCATCAATGACGAAGCCCACCACTGTTACCGCGGCAAGCCGGAACCGGAGCCGGTGAAATTGGTCGGCGATGAGCGCAAGGAAGCCGAAAAGCGCGATCAGGAGGCGCGAATCTGGATCAACGGCCTGGAGTCGGTAAAGCGGAAGCTTGGCGTGCGCGCGGTCTATGATCTCTCGGCAACGCCGTTCTTCTTGCGGGGTTCCGGCTATCCGGAAGGCACGCTATTTCCCTGGGTGGTGTCCGACTTCTCCCTCATCGATGCCATCGAGGCAGGGATCGTCAAGGTGCCCCGTGTTCCAGTCGCGGACAATTCGATGACGGGCGAGCAGCCCACCTATCGAGATCTCTGGTATCGCATTCGGGAGCACCTCCCCAAGAAGGGGCGCGGGACCGAGGCGCTGGCCGGCGAACCGAAGTTGCCGGCAGAACTCGAGGGCGCCCTGGAGAGCCTGTACAACAACTACAAGCAGTACTTCAAGCTCTGGGAAGACAACACCGAAGCGCGCCTGCGCGGCCAGACGCCGCCGGTGTTCATCGTCGTCTGCAACAACACCAACGTTTCCAAGCTGGTCTTCGACTACATCTCCGGCTGGGAGAAGACCCTGGCCGATGGCTCCGCGGTTCTGGTGCCGGGGAAACTCGGGCTCTTCAGCAACGTTGAAGACAGCCGATGGCTCCCGCGGCCGAACACGATCCTGGTAGATTCCGAACAGCTCGAATCCGGCGAGGCGATGAGCGATGAGTTCCGCAAGATCGCCAGGACCGAGATCGATGAATTCAAGGAAGAGTATCGATCGCGCTTTCCCGAGCGCGATGTCAACAAGATCTCCGAAGAGGATTTGCTGCGCGAGGTCATGAACACCGTCGGCAAGCCAGGCAAACTGGGCGAGCAGATCAAGTGCGTCGTCTCAGTGTCCATGCTTACCGAGGGATGGGACGCCAACACGGTCACCCACATCCTGGGGATCCGGGCGTTCGGGACGCAACTACTCTGCGAGCAGGTCGTGGGCCGAGGCCTGCGGCGCACCAATTGGGCGTTGAATAGCGATGGGCATTTTGAGCCGGAGTATGCCGAGGTGTACGGCGTCCCATTCTCCTTCATCCCGACCAGTGGTTCCGCGAAGCCCACTCCACCGAAGCCCGTGACGCGGGTCCGCGCTCTCGACGAGCGGTCCGCGCTGGAGATGCGGTTTCCCCGGCTTCAGGGTTACCGCTACGATTTGCCTCCGGAGAAGCTCGCCGCCAAGTTCACTGGCGACTCGCGCTATGTGCTGAGCACCGCGGATGTCCCAACGGAAACCTACAACGCCCCCATCGTCGGCGAGGCCAGCACCCACACGCTTGCGGATCTGCAGAGCCGCCGTGAGCAGGAGGTGGATTTTCGCGTCGCGCAGTGCCTGCTGGAGAGCTTCTTCCGCGATGACCAGGGCAACTTGAAGCCGTGGCTGTTCCCGCAACTGCTCGCGATCACCAAACGGTGGCGGCAGGAATGCCTCAGTCTGAAGGACGACACCTTCCCGCAGATGCTGCTCTGGATTCAGTTCGCGCTCGAAGCGGCGAACCGAATCTACCGGTCGATCGTTGATGCGACTGCCGGCGAAAAGGTTCTGAAGCCGATCCTATATCCATACGATACCGAGGGCAGCACACGCTTCGTCGATTTCGACACCAGCCGCGCCGTGTACGCTACGCGGGAAGACCGTTGTCACATCTCCCACGTCGTCGCCGACACGGACTCCTGGGAGCAGAAGCTGGCGCAGACCCTGGAGAGCATGGACCAGGTGGCAAGCTACTTCAAGAATCACAACGTCGGATTCACGATTCCCTACACACTGAACGGGCAGGAGCGGAACTACGTCCCCGATTTTGTGGTGAAACTCCGGACGTCTGCCGGCGAGGTCAATCTGATCGTAGAGGTGACAGGCGAAATGCGGGCCGACAAGGAAGCTAAAGTCGCGACCGCGCGAACCCTCTGGGTGCCTGCCGTGAACAACCATGGCGGGTTCGGTCGTTGGGCGTTCGTCGAGATTGCCGACCCCTGGGACGCGAAATCGCCAATTCTGGCGGCCGCCAATGCCACGGCAGTGGTGGAGGTCGCATGAAACCCGATTACGACGAGGTCGGCCTGTGGTCCGAAATGAAACTGGAGATCGAGCGTGACTACGCGACGGAATACTCCAGGATCATGTCCAAACAGCGGTTGACGCACATTTATATCGATGCCTTCGCCGGCGCGGGAATCCACTTGTCGCGGACCACGGGCGAGTTCATTCCGGGCAGCCCATTGAACGCATTGATGGTAGATCCGCCGTTCAAGGAGTACCACTTCATCGACCTGAACGGCAGTCGTACGGAGCAGATCCGCGAGCTCGCGGGCGATCGCGCCGACGTCTTTACCTACGAAGGCGACTGCAACACGGTCCTGCCGTCCCAAGTCTTTCCTCGCGCGACATGGGCCAAGTATGGGCGCGCGCTGTGCCTCCTGGACCCATACAACATCGACCTCTCCTGGGACGTTGTCGTTCAAGCCGGCAAGATGGGAACCATCGAGATCTTTCTCAATTTCATGATCATGGACATCAACATGAATGTCCTGCGCCACGACCCAGGTAGCGTGGACCCGGTTCAAATCGCTCGCATGAACCGCTTCTGGGGCGACGAGTCCTGGCGCAACGTCATGTACGACAACACCGGCAATCTCTTCGGCTGGGACGAGAAGGTAGCCGGCAATGAAGTGCTGGCGGAGGCTTACCGAAAGCGCCTGCGGGAAGTCGCCGGGTTCAAGTTCGTTCCCGTCCCGGTTCCAATGAAGAACAGCATCGGGCGGACGATCTACTACCTCTTCTTCGCGTCGCCGAATGCGACGGGCCACAAAATCGTCGAATACATCTTCAACAAATACCGGAATAAGGGGGCTGCGTAATGGCCGGCAACTCTCACATCGAATGGACGGATGCCACTTGGAATCCTGTCACCGGATGCACTAAGATCAGCCCGGCCTGCAAGCACTGCTACGCCGAGCGGCTGGCGAAGCGTCTGCAAGCCATGGGACAGCGGAACTACGTTAACGGCTTCCGGCTCACGCTTCAGCCGCACATGCTGGAACTGCCCTTGAAGTGGAAGCGCCCGAATCGGGTCTTCGTGAATTCCATGAGCGACCTTTTCCACGAGGACGTGCCCCTCAGCTACGTCCAGCAGGTCTTTGACGTGATGGGGCGCGCCGACTGGCACCAGTACCAGTTGCTGACGAAGCGATCCGAACGGCTGCTGCAACTGAGCCCGTTTCTCGCGTGGCGGCCGCACATCTGGATGGGCGTCAGCGTGGAAAACGACGACTACGTTTTCCGAATCGACCACCTGAGGCGCACGGCGGCACACGTGAAGTTCCTATCGATCGAGCCGCTGTTGGGTTCGATACGCAAGCTCAATCTGCGCGGTATCGATTGGGTGATTGTGGGGGGAGAGTCCGGGCCTGGTGCCCGCCCCATGGACCCGCAATGGGTGCGAGAGATCCGCGACCAGTGCCTGCGTGCGCGCGTTCCGTTTTTCTTCAAGCAGTGGGGCGGTGTCCTCAAGAGCCGCACGGGCCGTATTCTGGATGGCCGCACATGGGATGAAATGCCGCGAGGTAACACGCCTTCGGTCGAGGACTTCCCGATCCTCGAAACAGCGTGCGGGTGAAACAGCATGGCGACGAAAACAAAGAAGGCAAAGGAAACAGCATCGGTGGATTCGATCCGCCACAAGGACCAGCGGTCGAATATTCCGACCGAGGAACTGCGCGACTTCGTGGCTTCCGATGAAAAGGCACCGAAGACGATGCTGTATCCGCGTGACCCGTCGCTCGATCCGCAACTGGTCTGGAAAGGCAAGGACGAACAGGATGCCGAGGACCTGACCGTCCCCGTGGTCCCGATCTACATCCAGGAGAAGATCCACCCGCAGGCGCTGATCGAAGACCTGCGCGCCCATGCCGCAGGGAACAAGGCCGAGGCGCAGGCATCGCTCTTCGCAGACTTCAACGGGATCAAGTTCGAGGATTACATCGAGTTCTACCACCACGGCCAAAACTGGTCGAACCGGATGATTCTCGGCGACTCACTGCTGGTCATGGCATCCCTCGCGGAGAAGGAAGGATTGAAGGGCAAGGTCCAGATGATCTATATGGACCCCCCTTACGGAATCAGGTTCGGCTCCAACTGGCAGGTATCGACGAGAAGACGCGATGTCAAAGACGGCAAATTGGAGGACCTCACACGCCAACCAGAACAGATCCGGGCGTTCCGTGATACCTGGGAACTGGGCATTCACTCCTACCTCGCCTATTTGCGGGATCGCTTGGTTGCAGCCCGCGATCTGCTAACCGACAGCGGTAGCGTTTTTGTCCAGATTGGTGATGAGAATGTGCACCTCGCGAGGAACGTCTTGGACGAAGTGTTCGGCAGTGAGAACTTCATGGCCCAGATCGCATTTTCGACGACAACGGGCACAACTGGGGCCTTTCTCCCCGGCACCTGCGACTACTTGCTGTGGTTTGCCAAAGTCAAAGAGGCCGTGAAGTACCGTCAATTGTTTCGCCAAAAGGAGGTTGGCGGCGCAGGCGGCGCCCTCTACACTCAAGTTGAATTGCAGGATGGCATCCGAAGGGTCATGACGCGTGAGGAATTGGGCGGAGAGAACCTTCCGGAAGGAGCACGGGCATTCGGGACTGGCGGCCTGACCTCGTCTAGAGTTCGCGAAGCCAGGACCGGCTATTTCCCGATCCTCATCCACGGATCGCAGTATCTGCCCGGTACGGGTGAATGGAAAACAAACGGAGACGGCATCCAGCGACTGCTTGTGGCCAACCGTATTGCACTCGTCGGGAAGACGCCCCGCTACGTCAGGTTCTTTGAAGACTTTCCTGCATTTCCACTGGCCAATCTCTGGTCTGATGTTGGTGGAGCCGCTGACAAGAACTACGTTGTGCAGACCGCATCGTCGATAGTTCAGCGCTGCCTATTGATGGCTACCGATCCCGGCGACCTGGTGCTGGACCCAACATGCGGATCCGGCACAACCGCATATGTCGCGGAGCAATGGGGGCGCCGCTGGATCACGACCGACACCAGTCGAGTCGCACTCGCGCTCGCTCGCACGAGGATCATGGCGGCCAAGTACTCTTATTACGTACTCGCCGACTCAGCCGACGGCATACAGAAAGAAGCTGAGGTTACCGGCATACCGCCGCACACCGCTTCCAGCCCGCAGAATGATGTCCGCAAAGGCTTCGTCTTCAAGCGTGTTCCGCATATCACACTGAAGTCGATCGCGCAAAACGGAGAGATCGACGCCATCCAAGCGCGCTATCAGGGACAACTCGAGGCATTGCGTGCGAACCTGAACCGGCTCACGAAGCGCGACTGGCAAGACTGGGAAGTGCCGCGCGACGCCGATCCCTCCTGGACCGCGCAGGCGCGAAAGGCCCACGAAGAGTGGCGGCAACTTAGGCGCACGCGCCAGAAGGATATTGACGACTCGATCACACGCCGGGCGGAAAGGGAGTTTCTCTACGATCAGCCCTATGAGGATTCCAAACGAATCCGCGTGAGTGGGCCGTTCACAGTGGAGAGCCTGTCGCCGCACCGCGTGCTATCGACGGACGAGGATCGGCCGCAGTCCGAGGCCTCCGGCGAGCGGGAAGACAACGCCGGGCAGTTCGTCAACGTGATTCTGGACAACTTGCGGAAGGCCGGCGTCCAGAACACGGTCAAGAACGAACGCCTCAAGTTCGACCGGCTCGATCCCTTTGCCGGAGTCTATCTGCACGCGGCCGGCGAGTTCACCGGACCGGACGGCAAATGCCTGCGGGTGGCGGTCTGCATCGGTCCGCAGTACGGAACCGTGGGCCCGGACCTGGTCAAAGAGGCAGCCAAAGAAGCCGTCCAGGGGCTCGGCCACGATGTCCTGGTGGTGTGCGGGTTCGCCTTCGATCCGCACGTGTCCGAAGAGGTGAAGCGCTACGGACGGCTCCAGGTCTTGCCAGCCAAGATGAATCCGGACCTCCTGATGGGCGATGAGCTCCTTAAGAAGACGGGCACTGGGAACCTCTTCATGGTGTTCGGCGAGCCGGACGTCGACCTGAAGCATCTGAAGGATGGCGCGATCCAGGTGACCGTCCGCGGCGTCGACGTCTACGATCCGACAACTCAGCAGATCCGCAGCCACTCGACCGACGACATCGCCTGCTGGTTCATCGACACCCAGTACAACGGTGAGAGCTTCTTCGTCCGCCACGCCTACTTTACAGGCGCCGACCAGCCGTACGAAAAGCTGAAGCGCGCGTTAAAGGCTGACGTGGACGAGGCCGCCTGGTCCGCGATCTACTCAACCACCAGCCGCCCCTTTCCCAAGCCGAAGACGGGCAAGATCGCGGTCAAGGTCATCAACCACTACGGCGACGAGGTTCTGAAGGTGTTTGCTGTGTGAATCGACGCCAAAGCCGGATCTGTTGGTCCCAAAAGGGTTGGACAGTCAGCGGACGCAGCGATCGCTCTGACGGAGCGCTCTTGAGGAACAGTATCTCCTCTTGAACCTCCGGCGCCAAATGAAGCAGGTTCATAATTTGAGTGATTCTGGCTCTGGTCACGTACCCAAGGCGCGCGATGTCGGCGTAGTCGCGGACCTCGCCACGGTCCACCATATCCTGGAACTTGATAGCGAGAGCCATCAGGCGGGTGATCCGGGGCAGTCGAGCGGGCGGCGGGGTCCGCGAAGGGTCGGTTTGTTCCCGCACCCGCGGAGTCCAGCCCGATAGCATCATTTCGACCTGGGCTGCGTGTAATTCTCCGTCTTTCGTTTGCATAGTCATCATCAGGCTTTCGGTGTTGCCCCGTTGCACAGGTCCCTGATCCCTGCTGAGCGGAAGTCCACCGTCACCTTGCCGGTGCGGCCGTCAAGGCCAACCTTGGCGACCAGCAACTGGACCAGCCGGATCTGCTCGCGCGTGGTCAGTGACGCCCACACCGGGTCAAATTCCGCGAGCGCACGCACGGCGTCGGCATCGTCGAACTGGTCGGCCTCGAGTTCCCGCCCTTCTGTGATGAGATCGGCCAGTCGGTGCTCGGCAGCCTGAATCTGTCCCTGCAGATCCAACAACCGGTCCACGCGTGCGGTGGAACTGATCACGGCGTCGCCGGCAAGCGCCGTGACCTCGGCGTTCAGACGTCGGAGCGCGGCCTCGGCGACGGCGACGTCCCTACCGTGCTCCTCCCGACGGTGCGCCAGGTGCTCACGCGCCTGGCGCACCACTTCCGCCGCCAACTGCTGATCAGAGCCAAGCCGCCGGATGGCGGCCAGCACCACGTTCTCGACGGCCTGGGCGGACACGGATTTCGTCTTGCAGTTTTTCCAACCGCGTTGCTGGGCGTTGTAACAGACGTAGTAACGGTAACGCTTGGAACCTCTGACCGAGTAGGTGTGCACCATCGCGGTGCCGCATGGCACGCAGAAAAGCAGTCCGCGCAGGAGAGCGCCGTACTTGTTTTTGGCACCGCCACCGTTCGTGCGGCCGTTGCTGTCGAGCATGTCCTGAGCCCGTTCCCATGTGGCGCGTTCGATGATCGCCTCGTGCTCGCCGGGAAAGAGAGTGCCTTTGTGATTCACCTGGCCGGTGTAGATGGCGTTCGTGAGGACCCCGTACAGCAGACTCTTGGTGAAGGCCTTACCACCCCGTGTCTGGCCAGCCTCGGTTGTCCACCGTTTCGTTTGCCAGCCGCGCCCGTCCAAGTCCTGCAGGACAGGCAACATGGCACCAAGTTCGAGGTATTGATCGAAGATGGTCCGCACCTGGTGCGCTTCATCCGGATTCACGACGAGGCGGCGCGCCTTGGTGTCGATGTCGTAGCCGAGCACCGGGTGCCCGCCGATCCACTTGCCCTTCCTGCGCGCGGCACACATCTTGTCGCGGGTCCGCTTCGAGATCAGTTCCCGTTCGAACTGAGCGAATGAAAGCAGGATGTTGAGCGTCAACCGGCCCAGGGAGTTGATCGTGTTGAACTGCTGCGTGACCGAGACGAAGCTGGCACCGCAGCGGTCGAACAACTCCATCATCCGGGCGAAGTCCATCAGGGATCGGCTCAGCCGGTCCACCTTGTAGACGACCACGCAGTTCACGCGACCAGCCTCAATGGCTGCGAGAAGGCGCTTTAGGGCTGGTCGGTCCATATTGCCGCCGGTGAAGCCGCCATCGTCGAACCGCTCCGGCACCAACTGCCATCCCTCATTCCGCTGGCTCGCGATGAAGGCCTCGCCGGCCTCCCGCTGCGCGTCCAATGAGCTGAAGTCCTGCTGGAGGCCTTCCTCTGTGGACTTCCGCGTGTAGATCGCGCACCGGATCACCTTGTCCGACGCAGGTTCCGGCGCGGCCGCCGGCGCGCGCCTGCCGCTACCGTTCTTCATTCGTTCCCCCGTTGTCCGCCGCGCACCCGAAGAAGAGGAAGCCATTCCACTTGGTGCCGGTCACCTCGAGGGCAATCGCGCTCAACGATTTGTAGAGCTTCCCGTCGTACTCGAAGCCCTCATCCCGGACGTTCACGACGATGTCCCGGCCCTTGTAGCGGCGTTCAACAGTACCGCCGGTCGCGGGCAATCGCGGATCAGCTTCGGCGGTCACGCGCCCCTTCACTGCGCTGGCGGACGACAGGCTGAAGTCTTGCTGGAACGTCGTTTTCGGCGCACGGACGCGCAGGTCGGCGTCGTTGGCGATCTCCAGGGCGCGGCGGCGCGCCCGTTCCGACAGACCGCCCTCTGCCAGCGCCTGAATCCTCCAGGCAACGCGGCGGAACAGGAAGTGCTTGTGGTGGGAGCGCGTCTCCTCGCCGAACGCCTCGGCGTACTTCTCTTTCAGTTGGCCCAACGTCATGTGGCGCAATGCTTCAATCTCTTTTCGGACCGTGGTCTCCAAGGCCTTCTCCTTTCTCTGGACCGTTAACCTCGTGTCCATGAGGGCTTGAAGTGGCCGGGTTATCAAGTGGTTCTTCGCGCCGGATTCTGCGGCGGTATCGCAGGTAGCCGGCGGCCAGGATGCTGGCGATGGATTGCAGTTCTTCGCTCGGAACAGCCAAGACGGATCACCTCGCTGTGGATTTGGCACCCACAGCGTTGTCCGCCTGGCGGTCGTTCCGCTGTCCGGTGGGATATGGGATCAGCGTGCGCTTCTCCCGCTGTAAACATACGCAAGAATTCCGAAAGTTGTACACACCCACGTCGGTCGAGACGAACCGGGCTGTTAAATAAGGCGGGGCACCCTGCGGAGAAGAGGAGAGGTCGGCAGGAAACTCGCGCCCGTGGACTCACCGGGGCGCAAACGGAGAATCTCCGAGGCCTGCCGCAGAGAGGCGGCATTCACCGCAAACCCATGGCTATGTTGAGGAAAACGCGACGCCGAGTGGCGGGCGTAGGAACGGCGATGCTGTTAACAACAGGGGACTTGAATTCCGGGGTGGGAAGAATTGGCTCCCCAAGTGAAACAAAGGGTATTTGACGGTCGAGAGACACTGGCAAAAACATTGATTCTAAATGGGCTACTCAAATTGGTGGTTTGCCCCAGCATGGACAATACAATGTCAGTACATCGACGCGGGCTGAGAGTCTCGGCTGCAGCCTACTCTCGGTCTTTACCCGTCAAATGATACTCGAAGAGGTCGCACTCGTCTGCGACGCGCTTGACATAGAGCAGGAACTCGTCCCGGGTCAGGCCCGCCTTTGGTACCCA
Organism: Bryobacterales bacterium; assembly: GCA_003164035.1. GTDB lineage: Bacteria > Acidobacteriota > Terriglobia > Bryobacterales > Bryobacteraceae > JBEKYD01. The sequence goes on from PLRS01000133.1 coordinate 10,860, forward strand.
TGCTTCGCCGACAAGCCGACCTTTCTGGTCGAGCCTAAACCCCACTAGTTGCATCGCCCGGTTGCGACGCCAGACTCGGAGCGCAACGTTTGTAATACCGTCGATCGCAGATGGACGGGCAACGATGCCGGTTAGTTCAAACGTTTCGGTGGACTCACGAACTGCGATGCGTTGATGCCGTTCTGCGGTCGTAACAACTTCGACTGCGTCCCCATCGATGGATATTCCTTCCTCGCCACGGCAGAATTGCCTCCAATCAGCCACGGTCGGCGTCTCCTTCCCGCTCGAGATCCGATTCGAAAGTAGCCATCGGCTGGTCTAGCATCGGAAGATGAATTTGCTCAAGCATGTCGGATTGCTCAACGACACGGTTCAAGAGGACCGTTATTCGTGCGATGTCTTGAGACGGGTCCGTCAGCAATACGTCATCCTCGACGGTGAGATCGTAAAGGGCCTCGTCTCGCCCGAGAATTGCTCCGAGTCTCACCCGGCGCATCCTTGCGCTTTCCTCAACGGCCGCCATCGTCGATTCGGGTTCCACACGCCCGATGGGGCTCACACACCTGACAACCAGGCGTTCGCCATCGGATTTTAGCAGGAGGGCAAAAGGTTGGATGCGGCCGGTTGCAAGCGTCACTGTGCCCAGCAAGGTGCCGTTCCGCGAGTATGGCTCCCATTCAATTGGCAGCCCAGAGTATTCAGACACTGACAGCCTTTCGAACCGATCGAGCACGGCTGCCACCATGTCGGCGTCAGTCGCCAGCGACTGCCGTTCTCCGTGAAGCGCCCAACCGGGTATCGGAAACGCACTTTGGAGCCGCCCGCGAATTGCTTCGACCGTTCGACGGCCATCGACCAGTTCGCGACTGACGTCAACTCGGCGATGATCGCCCTTCGGAACGGACAGACCCTCGTGCATTAGTCGTAGGAACGTGTTCATCCGTTCGAGAGCGAGCTGTACCTGAAGGACCTCCACAGTGTCATCGAGATATGGGTAGTAAACCTGGAGAAGATCTGCACCATCTCGAATAGCTTCCGTGCCGGACAAACGCCTGTCTGACAGTGAACGCACACGGTCGATTCGTCCTATACGCTGCTCCATGGACGACGGCGTCCAGGCGATGCCGTAATGGTGTACGGCAGAGCAAAACGTATGCAGATCCTCTCCTTCCTGCAAAAGATCTGTCGTGACCAGAACGAACGGATAGCCTGGCATACGGAACTGTTGGACTAGTCTTCGGTTCACCTGGCCGGACATCCCACCCACCGGCTGCTGTTCGCCGAGAATCGATCCAAGGTCGCGCCTGCTCTCCGCGAGTTTCTGAGTCCGAACATCTGGGGCATTCACATCGAGGATCAAATCGAAGTTCGCAGCTATCTGTTCGAGTTCGTCGAAGGCCGCCCAGCTTCGGTCGCCAAGAGGTGTAGCGCGCTGTTTCTCCAGGACGTCGAGATATTCGTCAATGCGGCGGCGTTCCAGGACAGCACTCTCTTCACCGCTCTCGACTTCGAGGGTTCGCTGCTCGAGGCTTCCGATCCGGTGGATCGTCAGGATGTAGAGATCAATGAGCGAGTGTCCAAGGCGCGCCGCCGTTTCCAGCATCTGAGCTCGCTGCTGTTGCTCGCGAAATTGCTCACGCACGGACCCGGGACGAGGGGCTGGCCAAAGTGCGTTCCGCAGCTCTGAACGATCTGCCCTCCTCAACTCCGTAAAGAACGTCGCATGTTCGAGCCCTTCAGAAACGTCCGGGGCTTCGCTCACAGAGCCCCTTCGAATCGAGTTCTCGAACCGCTCGTGCCAGATAATTCGCGCTCTCTCTCCCAAGACGTCTTGCCGCTCTCTCAGCAGCTCGAGAGCAGCCGCTTGAGCAGCCTCCATACGATCTGCTCGCTGAAGCCGTTTCGCGCGACCTATGTACTTCGCAGCACGCCGGCTAAGCTCGTTCCGCAACTGGTGAGACTCCAACCGAAGCGTCTTGCCCAAGGCGTCCGTCACGCCACCTGGTCTGGCACCCAGGAGATCCATGACGTAGTTGTCTTCAAAAAAGGTCGAGTACACAGTCCCTTTTTGGATAAAGCGCCGTTGAACGTTTGCACCGCTGACTACGCCCTTTGGACCTTCACCGCGGAAAAACCAAGCGAAGAAGGTATCGGTGCCACCGCGATCATCAATGTCCAGATCACCTTCCGAAGTGCCCGCCGTCTGGGCGGCTGTCGAGCGCACCCGTCGTGCTGCCTCAGCCTCTCTCTTTTCCTCCTGGTACGTCTTTACAACTTCATCGAAACGCGCATTGGCGCTTTGCGGGAGCCGTTCTCGCAGAGTTCCAATCAGCCAGGAGTTGTACTCACCATCGAGCTTGCGTTTTAGCTCCTCAACAGACTTAACACGCCGAACGAAGATGAGGGCCTTCTTCCCAGTCGTCCAGGCGTTCTTGAGGGACTCAACAAGGGCATCCATCTTCGGGTGCGGCATTTCTTTTCCGAAAATGTCTCTGTAGTTTCGGGCCAAGCGATTGACGTCACGCACATCAATGCCCTCCCGCGCGGCCATCCGGAGAGTTTCGTCCTTCACGTCAGCCGTCTGGTCCGCGTCATCGAAGTTAGCACCATCGTCGACGGCTCGCTTCAGGCGAGTCGTCTCCAAGAAACTTTCGAACGAGGCGAGCATTCCGATCTGGAACGACATACCGAACTTCTCTGATCCGAGGAGTTCGGCCACTTTCTTCTGAACAAGCGCCACGACCAGGCGCTGACGATCATCGCCCCTGCCGATAGGCTCGTCGTATTTGTGAACGCCTCCATGCCGCCACTCGCGGCGGTACTGATTCTTCGTCAGGTCCTCGCCGCCGACACGCATCGTGGTCACACGACGAACAATGAACTTTGCTGCAGCCTGCTTCCTCTGATCCTCGCTTAACTTCTCGTCCCGCAACCCGTCAAAATTCCCGCCTAATCCAAAAACATCTAGCTGGTTCCAGACGTGCGTGTAGGTCTCCTCGAGCGGTGTCGCCGACAAAAACAGCACACGGTTGGCACGTGGTCCGTATCCAGGAAGCTCGCGTTTGGCCTCGTGCTCGGAGGGATGGCCGAACGCTAAGGCTAGAACCCGGTTCCTGGCCGCGACACCGACCTTGAAACCGTGTTTGAGGTTGTGCCCTTCATCCACGATAACCAGGTCGAATACCGGTAGCGCACAACAGACGGCCCTCGCGAAATTATCCTTGAAAAGATCCTTATTGCTCCGAAGATCGAGCGTTGCATCGGCTAGCCATGGCACTTCCTGTCGCAGCTCGTCGCGAACCCGTTTCCAACCTCGTCGCTCCGCGTCGTCTCCAAGAGCCAAGCTGAACGAACTCAGCCGTAGAAAAAAATCGCGTTTTGGATCAACCACCACCTCACGGACGAACGCCATCAAGTTGTCGCAGGCTACGAGCGGCCGCGCGGGCTGCCGATCGATTGTGGCCACCCGGAGATCGGGAAACTTGATATTGTATGCGACGAAGTTTCGGAACTCCTTCATCCATTTGCGCTGGATATTCTCCTTTGGGGCAATTACAAGCGCCCGAAAGTTGGGTTGAAAGTGGCGAAACAGTGCCAGGGCACCAAGTGCCACGTAGGTCTTGCCCATGCCAACCTCGTCGGCGAGGTACGCAACTCTTTGTTTCTCCAAAATGTTATGGATTGCCACGGCTCCCTCGAGCTGTTCCTCCGCGCGAGGACCTTGCCCAATGCGGGCGCCAAAGTCGAGCAACTGGCGAGCAGCGGTCAAGTCGATCAACGGGCCTCCGTCACGACGGGCGTTGCCCGCTGCAAGAACCATCGGTCGAACCAATCTAGAAAAGCCGGCATCTCAGCACGATCACTGGCAATTAGGCGTTCACGCAAGGATGCAGCGACGCCGAGTTGCTCCTGCAAGCACTTCCCGTCCGATGCATGCTCCCGCCAAAACTCACACTGCTCCCGGCGGAGCTCCTGTACAAGTTGCTGAGCGCACATAACGATCACGTAGTGATCGACGAGGTCGCCCTCCCCGGCCGTGCTGTCTTTGAGGACTCTCTTCAGGAGGCTGCCGAGCGAATCGTACTTCTGCCCGAACAGTCGATACGTGGCCTCACGCCCACGGCCCTCGCGGAGGGCGGAACGGACGCTTCGTTCAACATTTCCGAATGCCAGAAAGATGCCCGCAAATCGTTCGAAGAACGTCTGCGTCTGTGCGAGAGGCGCATACCGCGACACCAAAGCGGCTCCTTCACCCATCAATGCGAACTCCGGTGCCCGAGCCTCGAGGAACGCGGCTCGCTGAGCCGTTGTGAGTAGTGACCAATAGCGGAGAATCTCCGCTGGGGACAGATCAAACATAAGTGAAGGACGGTGAGACATGCCCTCCTCTTGCACTAGAATCAAGCCAGGCTCCTTCCCATCACCGACAACCGTAAGGATGGATGTCGAGCGAAGAACTCGCTGCAACTCTGTGTATGCCTCAGCGGGGAGGGGGCACCATGCTTTCGGTGGCAGGCCATCCACCGAGAATATCTCGATGCCCTGCGAGGTGATGTTAAGCTTCGGCGACGCCGACGAGTCATCCCAGTACGTTTCAGCCGTCGTCTTGTTCCACCAAAACCTCACCGACAGCTTGGAGCCACCGGCAGTGGCATTGCCTTCGTCTTCGAGACTCGGTTTGTACTCCCGTGGACGCGAGGCATCAGCAATCAACCACCAGTCGGGTCGTCGAGCTGGAGACAGTTCCACGAGAAAGCCTGTTTCAAGATTGCCACCAGGCCGATGAGCCGGGGCCGTGAGATTGACCGAGCCGATGAACAGCACTTCGGACTTGGGTTGCGGTGTAAAGAATCGATAGACCTTAGCATGAACCATCCGCTGGCGTGCGCTCTCACCACTTCCACTGCGCAACAGTTCCTGAGGCATGCGGCCCCAGCTGACATTCGGCAGGCCTCGGACCGACTCGTAGATCTCGGGCGAACAAAGTGCCTCGCCGGTGTGGGCCCTCGGCAGGAAGACCCGCACTTCTCGCGGCCTGAACTCGTTGATTAGGTCATTAAGTGGTACAGACGTGGGCCCGCCATCGAAGTATGGCGAGATAATCTCCAAGTTCATGCCATCGAGCGAACGGTCGGCAACCGAACGAAGAAATTCCGTTACAGACGTGCGCCCTTCGAAGAAATGTGGGTAAAGAATGCCGTTCCCCGAACGCCGCTCGCGCTGGTAGGTGTTCCGAACGAAATCCCGGATCGCCCGGAGCGGTTCGTGGCCGTCCGAATCCTTTTCTCCGACGCGGCGTTCCAGTCCTTCAAGGAACCTAACCAAATCGTCGCCCAACCGCGTGAAGTCACCTTCGATGATTTCCTCGGTGTGGCACACCTCAACGTTCTCCCACCAACCAGCGCGCGTGAGATTAGCTGACAGGCAAGATACGATCAGCGTCCTGGCCCTGTGACCCTCATCGTCGGGATCATTGTCTTCGACGAGCGCAAACACGTTCTTGGGGTGAAAAATGCCGGTTCGGTGGCGAACCGCGATGCGCTTCACATCAAGCTTGGAGGGGCCGGCTTCAGGCACGAGACCATTCTGGTCGAAGTACACGGCCACGCCAACCGGAACAGAGCGCATCGCATCTTCGAGTTGTACTAGTTTGATTGCGGATGCGTGGCTCAGGGGCACGTCGAGAAAAACGGGCAGAATCTCCTGTTCGAAAAACTCGGGGTCGAATCGGAATGTAAGGAACACTGCCGCGACCAGGCGACGTCCTCGTAACCTGTCTTCCATCTGTTCCGAAAGTACGGCGTGAGGAGGGAGTTCAGGCACGACTCGCGCTCCTGAGGGCGAGGGCAATAGCCCGCAACGAATCGAGAAAGTAAGAGTGACGCCAGAACTCAGGTAATTCTGACCGCGTTGGAAGATCTCCTCCATCATCATCGTGGAACCGAACGCGAAGCCGTCCGTTGGTAACGTCGGCCCACGGAGCAGCACTCGCGCGGATGTTCATGACAGCGCGGTTCTGATCCAGGAGCAAGCCGAGTGTGCGCTCGAATTCGCCGGAAGCCAGTGTGCGAGCCACCTGAATCCATCGCCGGCCAGTTTCGGCGTCGCCTGTAGAATCCCGCAATTCCGTTTCGAGCGAAGTGGTTGCGTCCACGTCGATCATTCGAACTGAGTTTCCCCACTGACGCCTGACCACGCGAGACACGTCAGCGATCGTCTGATCATCGCTGGCAAGGACCAAGCTGAAAAGGGCCGCGGCTGGTGCCAATAATTGCTCGGCGGTTCGGATGCGCTCCAATTGATCGGCAACAACTGCTCCCTTGTCAGGATCTGCGCGGCATCGCTTAGCCAGGTGCCGAACGTGGCCCGGCGTTAGCGTCCACCCGTCGTCATCCAACGTTGATTCCATTGCCTTGGCGAGAATTGCTTGACCACCCGCAGTCTTGTCTTGAGGGCCACCCAAGAGAAGATGATTCCTGTACACCTCGCGTTCAGCTGTGCTCAGGCGTCTATTCAACACTGCAGCGACCGTCTCAAGGAGCTTGCGGTCTGCCGTCTGCCAATCGAGCTCCGTCTTCGCCCTTGCGAGCCTCGAGACGACGGCGTCTGCATTCCGAAGGCCGCCTTTGGAAAAGATGGGTAAATATAGCGTCTCGACGAGATCACGGCCAGCCGCAGTGAGCCTAGTTGGGTCGCCTTCCACCAAGCCAGAAGACCGCGCGGGTACAGTGTACAGACCCCAAATGCCATAGGTTTTCTGATTGCTGAGGATCTGAGCGGTCGAGTCCGTACCAAGCCGAATGCGGGAGCCCTCCTGCAGGTTCTTCTTGACTCGGTCGACGCCGCGGAACTTCCAGTCCCCGTTGATTTCTCCGCGCGAATAGGCTGCCAACTGTTCCCATCTGAGAAAGACTGCGAGGTCGCCGTCGCCACCGACCTCGTTGGCGACACGTTCGGCAAAATAGTAGCCGAGTACTAGCGTGGTGAAATCCCTGACAGACGTACTGACGGTCGTCAGGTTGCCGACGACATGTCGTCCCAGACGTGCCCAGATGGTCTGCAGCCCTAGTGGATCGCGTGAACCTTTGACAGCAGCTTGGGGATCGATGTCGGTGAGAAACGGGACGGTAAGCACGATCAGATCTCTCCCGCCCCGCCGCGAGCCTGAGCCAGGGCCTTTAGGCGCTCGATCACCGTCGCCATAGCCATCGTGTCCTGTCGACAATAAGCGAGGAGAGCGGACTTCATACGTTGCCGTACCACGAAGTCTAGATCTCCGCGAACCATGTGGTCCCACGCCAACCCTGCCTCGTCGCCGTGTGACACCTCCATGCCTTCATAGCTAAACCCCGGTGCCAGTGCCGGAAGGACGGCTTTTAAAGAGAATGACCCCTGAAACTGCGGGTGATAGACGTGCTTCTTCACGAACGGCCAAAGGTCCCACAGGCGAGCCTGAATTCTTGCGATCTTTTCGGCGCATTCCGGCATCCAGTGGGCCAGATCGCTGAGACGCTGTGATTCAAAAGCAGCGTTGTAGGCTACAATCAGCCCACGCTTGGCCAGGACGTCGCTCAGCGAATCAAGGAAAGCACGACGAGGATCCTTTTCGTCCTCAGCAAGGAATTCAAAATGTTCCAATCCACTGCCGGCAGACATCTGTCGGTGAACGGACCATTGAAAAGGGATGTGCGAGTATGGCCGCATTCCAGCAAACCGTGGGATCGCCGGATATAGGGTTTCGAAGTCCATGAAATAGATCGGATACTTCAAGCGGGACAATTCTCGGGCGAGGTCGTTGCTAACCCACAGCCGTCCAGTCTTCACGGAAGTCCAAACTCGGAGCTGGTTCTCCGTGAGGGAGAAACCCTCCGGGATTTCTTGGATGAGCGTTATTCCCTGATCCAGCAGTTCCGCTTTTTTCTTGTCGCTCAGCCTCGGCAGAAACGAAATGTGATGTTCTGGCACAGGTGGATTGCAGCAATCATAGAACTCGCAAGGTACCGGTTCGGAGCAGTGCCTCCCCGGCGCGATGTCAGGCGGGTGTTCCAGCGCCAATGCCTTCCGCTCGGACTTCAGCAACTTCGGCACTTCGGCACCGAGTTTCCAGATCTGCCTCGTCAGGTTCCGAATGGTGAAGAGCTCCGCCGGATCATACTGTCGCCCATCGTAAACGTAATCGCGGTTGAGGTGCATGAGGCAACTGGAGGAGAGATCGAGGCCACAGCCCACCAGAACATGAGTCTGGATGGCGACATCGTAGAGGTGGTATTCCTTCACGTCGACAGAAGACTTCACTTCGATCAGCCGCCATCGGTTCCCCGGGCGCCGCTGGAGGATATCTACGCGGACCAAAACCCCTTGGTGCTGGAACGTTGCTTCAAATATTGCAGGAACAGACGAATCATCCAACAAGCAATGCGGCTGCGCCAGGGCACCCTCCAATCCCTGTTCAGTGCCAACGAACACGCCGCCCGGAAATCGGCTTTGAGCGAGCAGGCCGACTTCATTTCCTTGCTCAAGCCGCGCTACCAGACTCTCGTCAGGCTGCTCGGCGAGTTCGGGCTTGCAAACTTGGTAGTAGAGCCGCTTCAAGCACTGGACGCCGGTCACGAACTTGGATTTTGAGAGGCGTATTGGAGCCGGAGCAGGCATGCGGTTTGGCTGTTTCCCTTACGATGGCACAATAACACCATTGAGCGTGCACTCTGGAAGTCCGCGCCATCGTAGTCGCAGCTGGCGCGGCTTATGCCTCTGCAATTGCGTTGAGGACGTTGGGTTGAGTGGCGATCTCTTGGGCCAGCTCGGCGTATTGCGGTGCGGTCGCATAAATCCGGGCGACCCCGCCGATCAGTTCCATGAGGCTTCTGTCGGCCTGATATTGCTGCCAGGCGTGTTGGTAGGGCTCGCCCTTAGTAATCAGCCAGACGTAATCCTGGCAGGAGGCATCCAGCGAGTCGTAATCTGCAAACTCGTCGTAGATCTCGACGCGCAGGCGGCCGTCGGACAGCGTGGTGATGACCCGGGCGGGACTGGCAGAGTGCTGGTGGTTCCATTTCTCCAGTTGTGCCGGCGTGAAGACTTCCTCCGTGGCCACCGTGCACCACCGCGCGTGGCGTTCGGCGCGTTTGATGCCGAAGTAGTTGGCGTGGCCGACAGGCCTCTCGCCCCACTTCGATTCGATGGCCCACTGGGCGATCAGCAGTTGGGCTGGGCAGCCGGTCTGTTGCTCGAGGCGCACGGCGATCCGCGCCACCTCGTTGAGGCGGGTTTCAAGGGTTTCCATAAAGTCCTCAGTAGATGAACGAACGGTCGTCGGCGGTGGGCAGCGGGACCGGCCAGCCGAACAGGCAAACGTGGTCGTAGGCCCAGAGCTTGATGGCCGGCAGCCCGAGACGGTTGACGTTTACGAATTCCCGCAGCCACGGCCACGTGCCGTAATAGAGGCCCATCAGGTAGCGGCAATGCACCTGGTCCCAGGCCAGTTCCTTCCACGGGTACTGCGCGCACCGGCTGGCCTGGTCGAGGTTGTGGTTGATGCCTGGATACTGGTAGCCCTCGATGAGGAACGTGTCGAAGCCGGAGCCTGCGCGTGTTGTCCATTGAGAGGGCAGGTTGATGTACCGCAGCAGCTTGCNNTGCAGTTGTCCGGGTCGTTCACATCCATCGGCCACAGCAGTTCGAAGATGACCGATGGGAACTGTGATAAGACGTAGCTTTGGATCGCGGCCACATAGTTGTAGAGGCGCGTCCGGAGGAAGTTCGCGTCGGCGTAGGTGTTGATCGACGGATCGTCGTTCGGCGTGTGGAAGGTCGCCAGCGCGCGGATGAGCGCCGATTGCGCGGCGGCTTTGGTGTCGGCATCGTAGAACGCCATGCCGGACGCGTTCGCCTGGAACCACCAGAGGATCTCGCCGAACTGGAGTTTGGGCGTCAGTCCCGCCGCCAGCATCAATCCCGCCATCGCGGCGTGGGCTTGCGCCATGTAGTTCTGCGGCCCGGAACTGAAGGCGATCTGCGAACTATTCAGCGTGCCGAAGCCGGTGGCGGTTTCGACGGGCTGGCCATCCGGGAAGCGCTGGACCCAGACCGAGGATGGCGGATTGTCAGGTGGGTTTACCAGTTCCTGAGAGAACGAGCAGACTACGCTCATGTTGTTCGCCTTGAGCAGGCTGAAGAAATCCGCGTTCCAGTCGCGAAATGCCCGGTTCAGCACAGGCGTCTGCGTCGGATCGATGACCCACTTCACGCCATACGTGCCACCTTGCAGATCGCCGGTCACCGCCGCGTGGCCGGAGCCGGTGTTCGACGCCGGGAGTTCCGTGTAAACGTGGAACTGCCATACGCTGCCGAAGGAGTGCGACGTCATCGTGAGAACGTTGCCTGCGGCCGTGGCCCAGACGCCGTCGAAGATCGCGTTGATGAAATTGGCGAAGTGCCGCGCGATGGTGTTGCTGGTGTCCTGCCCGCCGAAAACTGTCTTACCGATCGCGGAGCCGCCGACATGCAGCCAGACGACATCTTGATCGTTCCAGGTGCCAGTGAACGTGACCGTGCACGATGGGTACACGGGATTCGACGCCACGGCCTGCTTCCACCAGAAGACGCCGCAGTAGTGATCAATCTCGCCCAGCAGCCCGAGCTTCTGAAAATTCCAGACCAGCCGTTGCGGCGAGAGTTTGTACGTGGCATCCGTATCGAAATCGGTGGCCACGCCAACTGCCGTGGTCGTCGCGACGGGATCTGGCACGTCGGTTTTGACCGCGCATTCGAGGAAATCGAAATAGAAGTACCAGCCCTGGCTCGATGGGTTTTTGTTGCCCGAGAGCGCGATCACAACCTTGTGCTGCCCAGCCGTGACGCCGGAAAACAGCAGGCGGCGCGTTTGTGAGGTCGTGGCCGCGGGATAGTAGCAGTCGAGCGTCACCGGCGCGCCTCCGTCGAGCATCGCGGTTACGATTCCGCAGGTTGTGTCGAGGCGCGTGCCGAGAAAGATATCCTGGGTGTGCTGGCAGTGCGTCTCGACGGTGATGCTGGCCCCGGTAGCCGCCGCGCGTATCGCCCGCCCCTGGCTCCAGAAAGCGAATGCGCCGTTCACGGGGTCGTTGCCGGGCGCGGGCTCCCAATATCCCGACGTGCTGACCCAGGTGCTGTCTTCCTCGATCCGGACCGACCCGGGCCCGGCCACCTTGAGCGTGCGCTTGCTGGCCGGATTGCTGGTGACCGTCCAGTTGGTGACCACCATCTTCCACTCGGTCGGTTGGTAGGCCTGGGTGTTGGGCAAAGCGGGCGCGATGGTCCACCAGACCTTGTCGACGTTGCTCCAGCCAAGCGCAGTGAAATCGATCCGCACGTGCCAGGATACGTTGTCGGATGAGCCACCGGACAGGTTCCAGTTGCCGGCGGTGAAGTACAGACGGCTGCTNNTCTGATAGAACGCCACCATGTTGCCCTCGGCGCCCGGCGTGGCCGTGATCATCAACTGGTTCGGCAACACCACGGCGGCGCTGAGCACGGCGGGGCCGTTCTGTACCCAATTGATGGCGTTAATCTGCTGGGCGATGGACTGCAGTATCGTGGCGGCGCTGACTTGGGACAGCGTGTCCGCTGCTGATCCATCGGAACTCGAAACCTCAACTGGCCCGGCCACCCCGGTTTTCAAGGTGATGAAGATCTCGTTGCCGTAGGCGCCGCCCGTGGTGGCTGTGCAGTTCGGATCGGACGCGTTGATTTGGCCGGCGATGTTGTTCGCCACGCCCGCACTATTCAGCGAATCTTCCAGACAGGAATAGGTGGCCGCACCGATCCTGACCCAGTGGTTGTATGTGGCATTGCCCTGCCACCAGAGGGCTTGATCGGTGGTGGTGTGCGACGTCGAAATCGCGGGGCTGATGAAGGACTGGTTCTGATACCAGAGCGTGACCTTGTCGCCGGGCTGCGGACTGTTCAGATTGAGGACGTAGGTGGCTGAAGCGCCAGTGCGGCCAGTCGTGTTGCACGTCACCGTGATGCCGGTGGTGCCGAACCACTTCACGTCGGTGTGGCCGATTCCGTTGATGGTGTAGTCAAGGGAGCCCCAGTCGGTCCACGGGTTCTTGAGCGACTCCCAGGATTGNNGGATCGTCCTTCTGGAACAGGACCAGCACGGCGAAGTCGGCCATGTCGCGGAAGACGCCGGAGACGGTGAATCCCGTGTCCGAAGCGCCCCACAGTGCGGCCGCCGCGCCATAGTCGTCAAAGCCCTGCAGGTGCATCGTGCGATGCGGCTGCAGTTTGTAGATTTGGTCCACGGCAATTACGAGTAGATGAAGACGGAGAGGTTCGAGCCCGGAAACGTGGAGCCCACCGCCGTGATGCCGATGGAGACCGCCGTGTTCGCCGGGATCTCCGTCAGCGCCGCAATCTGAGACGGCGTCGCGACCACTACGGTCTGGCCTGCCGGAATGGTCAGTGCCAGCCAGGCGGTGCCGCCCACGTAGATCGTGAATGTGATCCCGGAGCCGGTGGGCGCGGCCTGCACATAGGCTTTTACGTCGCCGACGGTCACCGGACGATTCAAATACAGGGGCTGCGCGGCGTTGGATTCCACGCCGAGCGTGCCCTGCATTTGAAAAACGAGGCCCGCGACCTTTGAAAGCCCTTCCGCACCAAAAACCCAATCCTCGCGGATCGGCGCATCCCCATCGGGCGATTCGTTGCCATTCACGTCCACCGTGAAGCCGGAAATCAGGAGGTTTTCGTCCACGAAGTTGCCGGTCGGCATGTTCATCGTGACTACTGCCAGCGGATTGGCGTTACTGAAAGAGGTGGTGTCACACGTGTAGGGCCAGGTCGGTTCCTCGATAATCCAGACGTCACCCGGATTGATAACCATGGGGATGTCCCAGGTGATGGTGGTCGCCGTGTTCGCGGTGATCTTCCGCGGCGGCAGACCGCGCGAGACACCTTGAATCACCCGGACCAGATTGCCGACCTCCGCGCCGGGCGTCATGCCATTGGGATAGACAACGTTCTGGCAGCAGGAGTCCGTGATGGAAATCGGGTTTGCGGAATTCGAAGCATCGGCATTGAAGCGGAGGACGAAGCAGTCGCCTTCCTCAAGGATGCCGTTNNGTGACGCCGATGGTGCCCGTGCTGGAGTCCCATGACGTGACCCTCGCGCTGAAATACGGGGTGGCGGCTTCCGGCCTGCCGATGATCGAGACGATGCGGCCCACCGGAGTGAACGATGGATTACTCGAGGGCGGCGCACCCTTCAGAGACCCACACACCAGCGTGCCAGCCGACACGGTGTCCACCGACCCTCCGATGATTCCACCGTGGATCAGATGCTTGGCCTTCAGCCGCAGGTTGGCGACGTAAGGAGACGGCAAAGCGAAGGTGGAGCGCTGTAGCGGCCCGGCGAAGGTGATCGTGCCCGGAGTGTAGGTGGTGCCGTTTCCGGTGGGCGTAAGCGCGCCACTCGCCACCACGCCGCCATAGTTGCCGAGCTGCTGGGCACAAATCAGATCGTCCTGCGCAGCCGCGAAGATAACATACGCGGCGAGCCCTGCGACGGCGGGCCACACGATATTGCTCAACGTGATCGAGTAACTGGAGCCGCCAACTGGCAGCGGAACAATCGCTATCGCCATCGGCACTGACGGAAGACCGTTCGTGTCCAGAGCGCAAAGCGTGAAGCGAATCGTTGTCCCGCCCAGCAGGGAGCCACTCGTGGCGTTCACCGCGACAGTCCCCGCGACCGGCGCGCCTACGCCGGGACTGAACGTATTCGTCGGCAGCTTCCCGGCGACTACCAGACTCGCCAGCATGCTGCCGTCGGCCATCTGCGCGTAGCTTTGGTTGGTATCGAAGGTCCACTCGCCGGGAAACAGCGCGTCGTCTGCCCGTGCCTGGATCTGATACGGCGCCCACGCCGGGCCGAACGGGATCGGGTAGAACAGCGCGGGCAAGGGCGCGGGCGCAACATCCAACGGCTTCGGCCCGACTGTGAGATCGTACATCGACGCCGTCACGGTCCGCGCCGTGATGTTGATGGACCAGTCCTTGTTGAGCCGCCAGGACTGGATGCGGAAGTCGCCCGTGATGAAGCGGAACGTCGCGTTGACGGCATTGGCCGGCGCGGGCGAGACCGCGAAGCCGGTGACCGTCTTATAGTCAGCGGACGTGAAGATCTGCGTCACAGTGCATTGAACACCGTTGATCAGCACCTCTTTATTGACGATGAACGTGTCGAGCGGATCGCCCGTCAGATTGCCGCACTGCCCGCTCGTAACGGAGCACGTCCCCTTCATGCCGGGCACGTCCGGGTGCGAAATCGAGACTACCTGGCCGACCTCGGTGCCGAGAGCCAGGATCGTCGTCTTCCAGGATGCGTTCCGGGCATTGCGCCATTCTGCCGGGTTGACGCCACCGATCTCCTCGCGCGTCCGCACGGCCGCCAGTCGCAGTGCCTGCGACAAAGTGGCGCACCCGACCATGTGCTGCCGGGCCGTGAGCGGCGCACCGGCGCGACTGTAGTATGCCGCGTGGGTCTTGTCCTGGTACTCGGCGGTGTTGGCCTGATACTGATACGCCTGGTCGGCGAAGTCGATGATCAGGTGCTCGAAGGAAGCCTCGGTTGGTTCCAGCCGAAGGCTCTGGAACAGGAAGTTGCCGATGGTGAACGCGTCGGTCGAGGATGCGTTGATCCGGCAGCCGAGCTTCAGCTTGCCGAATTCCCAGGTGTAGAAGCCCAGGCCGCACGCCAGGATTTCGGTGAGCCAGTCGCGGAATGGCTTCTGTTGCGCCAGCACTCCCTGAAAGCGGAACTGCTTCTCAACCCCGGCGCCGAGGATCGGCGTGATCAGATCGTCGGCAATCTCCGCTGTGCCGCTGCCGTCGCCGACGAACAGAGAGGACAGCACGAACCTGCCGAGTTGCAATGGCGAAATGACACCGGAAAGGCCGAGCGCGCGCAACAGGCTATTGACGGCGATCCAGAACGGGTTCGTGATGCCCGTGACCGCAGTACGGTTTCCATTCTGGTCCCAGGCCCAGCCGGTCAGGCCCTGCGAGATCGGCACCTGCATCTGGTGCTGGTCGGTTGTTGTCGGCTGAATCCCCGATTGATCGGTGCGCCGGATCTCGACGAACGCCGTGCCCGCCGCCGTCTCCGGTCCCCAGACTTGCGGCGTTCCCTGGCCGAGCGAGAAGGAGTTCGCTTGCGGATCGTTGCCGGCCACTTCGCGCAAGCCCATCGTCGGGTTGTCCGAGATCACGTTGAGGCTGCCATCCACTTTGAACCCGTGCGGCGGCTGGCCGTCAAGCATCGGCGCGATGATGTAGCGGTACCCGTCGGCATTCTGGTAGACCAGCATGCCGGTGTACGCGCCGATTGGCCCGGCACCGACAATGCCGAGGGCGTCGTAATAGTCCGACTCGTCGCGGCCCGCCGCGATCATGCAGTTCACCCAGAACGCCTTGCCCGCGTCGCCATCGTCGTTGCACCAGATTTCCTGGAGCGCGTTGCCCCAGATGGTGTCGGAGATGATCGAGGTCGCCGTGACCATGCTGCGACCGAAGCCCCACAGGCCGGTCGAGTTGTCCTTGATAACCACGCCCTGCGGCTCGGCGGGATGGCCGCCGAAGTAGGCAGTCATGCCGTGCGCCTGACAACCGTTGGTGGAATCGAAGTAGTAGTCGCAGGAGGCCGGATCGCCGCCGTGGCCGTGAGCAGCGTACGGGCAGTTCACGCCATCGTTGAAGGTCTTCCAGCATTGCCGCGAGATGGCCCGCGCGGGGTACATCTGCGTGATCTGGTACAGACCATCGCTGGCGCGCACGGTGAATTGCGGCGAGCCATCGGAGACGAAACCGACGATGAACCCCGACCACAATTGGAGCAGGATGCCCGTGTTGACGTGGTACAGGGAGAGGTCGATGCTGGCGAACTTCAGGTCCGTGTCGTTCGCGAGCGCAGTCATCGCGCGGTCGGCATTACCAAAAGTGAACTGAACGTTGTCGGCGGTCCCTTTGATGTCCTGGGAGATGATGACGTCCGATCCGGGTTCACCGAGGCCGAGCACGCGCGGCAAGTAGAGCTGGCCGCCGACAGTGCAGCGACGATCCGAGAGATAGATGTCGGGCACCGCCTGCTCGCGCACGCGGATGTGGACCAAGGGAATGATCTGCTGGACCTGGGAGAGAAGCGCGGTTTGAAGTGTGCTGGAGGGGAAGCGCAGGCAAGTGGAATTGACGGGATAGCTGGGCGCGGCCGACGGGTTGGGGACCTCGATGAAGTTGAACCCGACCTGGCAGGCGTTCGCCAAGTACTGGATCGAGAGCGGCGCGTACTCCCAGGTGACCTTGGTGGGGCTGGTGGTCTGGTCGGGGTTCGGGACGCTGTATGTGAACGATTTCCACGCACCCTGCTGGCTCTCCCAAAAGGAAACCAGCGTCGCGCGGTCACGCATGCTGAGATGCTGGCGGCGGAAGGCGAACTTGCGCGGGCCGATGCCGACGGCGAAGCGCTGTTCTGCCTTGGCATCCAGTTCACCGAACTGGTGCACGACGACCGGACGCTCCTGGGTAAAGCCGTACCCGAAATCGCTGGTCAGCGGGAACGTCAGGCCCGAATCGACGAGCGCGGGCACGCTGATGCGGCCGATGGTGTCGGACATGGAAGTTGGGGATTACGCGACTTCGACGAATTCGATTTGCGGGACGTCCGTGCGCAGCAATCCGGTGGTCTGTGACCAACTGCCGCGGAACACGACCGTGTACCGCCCCTGCGTCGAATTGCCGGTGGCGTCGTATGCGCCCTCTGCGAGGTTGTAGAACAGGAACGGCACGACGCCACCCTGCTGGCCGTCCCAGAATGTCTTCAGGGCGATGGCGCGCACGGCGGTTAGCCTCTGCGCAAGCTTGAATGCCTTCCGCGACGTCTGGGCGAGTTGGGAACGCTCCGTGGTTCCGTCATGGTATTGCGCCTGGAGTTGGGCAAACTCGCGCGATTCCGAGAAAGCGGTGCAGAGCGCGTAGGGCATCACGCCGCTAGGCGCAGCGTTCTGGATACTGTCAGGCATCGGGACTTGCTCCGAATGGTGGGCGATCTCAGCGAAGACTGTCTAGCGAGATACTCAAAGCGGGCTGACTCCGATTCACCGTTGATCGAGGACTTTTTCTATCGCAGCCATTTCATCACTAAATGTCCGAACTTCTCTTCTGTAGGAGGAAAGGTCGTTCTCAATGTCTCCCTGCCGGCCCTCACCCCAGTACATTTCTTGAAGGTCGTTCATTCGTTTTTCCAGGGCCAGGACCGCTCGCTGCCGCTTTTGGTGCTCCAGTTTCAGCCGTTCCGTTGATTGCGATTCAAAAGATTGCGCCGCCCCTGCTACTCCTACGCCGGCCCTGCGATCCAGCTCTTCTTCGATTGCTGCCACCTCGCCTTCCATCTCTGAAATGTTCCTTCTGAGATATGAAAGATCCCCGTCGATGTTGCCCTCTCTGCCCCTGCCCCAATATTCTTCCTGAAGGTCGAATATCTGGCGCTCCATCGCGATCACCTTTTGGCTGCGTTTTTCATGCTCAAGTTTCAGCCGCTCGACGGACTGGGTATGCAAGGAACGACTCCATTCGCTTTCGACCACCCCGTTTCCCCTACACTTCGAGCAACTGACCTTCCCAGTAGAGCCGCAATTGGTGCAAGAGGTGTTTCTCTTGGACCCGTTACACGACGGGCAGGTTCCAGAAACCTCGCGCTTTCCTTGGCAAGTGTTGCAGGCGTGACGCGCTGTCCCGTTGCATCTGGAACACGTTCGATACGTGTCGGAGAAGAACCCCTTCTTTACGAGTATCTTCCCGCTGCCCTTACAGGTCGAACACTGGACTGCTCCGTCGCTACATGACGAGCAGCGCACCGCGACCACGCCGGACGCGTTACATCTGCCGCACCGGCACGAAGTGCACTCGAACTGCTTCTTCCCTTTGCAGTCCGGACAAGAGTCGAATCGAGCCAAGTATTCCTCCAGATGGCGAACGAGAGCGAACAGTACTGCGCAAGATCGCGCAGGCCCAGTTGCGCATCGCGAATTATGTTACCACCAATCCCGGCTGCTGGATGATCGCCGAGTTCTGCAGCCGCCCGTTGCTCGCGGCCGCAGCGCTCGACCACTGAGACTGCACGAACTCCGGCGTCACGACCTGACCGGCCACGAACTGCGCGGCACCTTGCCCAGCAACGTTTACCTGCAACGTCATCGGGCCGGGAGCCGGATACGTGCCCGTCGAATAGCCTCCCGCCACAGGCAGATTGCTCTGAAACGTGTACGGCGTGCCGTTCACGTAGGTCGCCTGCTGGTATAGCTTGCCGCCCATTTCGGCCAAACTCCCTGACTGCGGCGTCGTCGCCGAGAGTGGCATCTTCTGCCCCGTGGCCTCCGAATAGAGCATCAGCATCTTCCGGACGTCCGGATCGCGCACGGCGATGCTCACATGGCCGGCATACTTCTGCTGCGCGATGCCCGCAATCTGCTTCGCCATCGAGTTGTCGATGCTGATGGAGTAAAGCTGCTTAACCAGCCGCTTGGCTTCATTCTCCGGAGACTCGACGCCAAACAGCTTTTCCCCGACACCAGCCAGGAAGCCCGCGCCCGCCCCGATAGCCGCGCCGAGCGGGCCGCCAATCTGCTCGCCGATCAGCGCGCCGCCAGCGGTGCTTTCCGCGATGCCTCCCCACGTGCCGCGCCGCGAGCCGACCAGGCCGTTCATCGCGAGCATCATTCCGGCGGCACCAGCGGCCGGCGATTTCGCGACGCCCTGAATTCCTCCCGATAGCCCGCCGCCGGCATCGTCAAAGACCTTCTGGTTCCAGACGGTGCCCTTCAGGTTCTGCAGAGTCTTCGAGAAGCCTTCTTTCGAGAACATACTGTAGAATCCCGACGTTCCGCCCTTCTGATTCGCGCCCAAGATCATGCCCAGGGGATTCATGCTGGCACCGGCGTGCGTGGTGGGCAGGTTGAAGATGTCGGCGGGCGGCACACCTGAGGCACCAGGACTGCCCGCCCCTCCGATACCGATCGGAATGGACGCCCCCGCTCCAATGCCGCCTACGTCGCCCGAAGCAGAGCCGCCTGCAGCCGCCGGAATCGAAATCACCGGGAGCGAGATGCCGCCCGGGATGCCGGACGGCGCAGCAATTGCAGGCGCACCCATTCCCATCGCAGCCGCGAAAACAGCCGTCAACGACGCAATCGCGACCGAGTTCTGCGCGGTGACAGCCGTATTCAGATCGGTGGCCGCCTTGATGGGGTCCTGCTTACCGCCGCCGAAGATCCCCTTGAAAACGCCCGCGATCCCGCCCTGCCCATCGGAGCCGTATATAAGAGGATGGATCGCGCCCGCGACCATACCTCCCAGGCCCTCCGTAATCGGCTTAAGCACAGCCTCCTTCATCGTGCTGGCGAGCTGCTTGCCAAATTCCTGCGGCTTCGTGAAGAGCGTGTGGAACAGGCCTGATGCTTTGTTCTGGATCTCCTCCATCTCGCGCTTCTGAAGCTCCATTAGCTTCACAACGCGGTCCTGGTGCGCGTCATCGATCTGGCGTTGCAACTCGCCCTCGGCCTTCAGACCTTCGATCTTGAGCCGGTTGAGTTCGGAATCCCGCTGGCGCCGCTCCTCCGGGGTGCCGCCGGGCAACTTCTGGGCTTCGAAAGACTCCTGGCCGACTCGCGCGAGGGTTTGAGAGTGTTGCATCTGCGCGGCGGCAATCCGCAGTTGTTCGACCGTGAGTGCCGTGGCGACCTGGCCGCCGGAAGTCTTCATGCCGAGCGCCTCAGCCAGCTTGATCTGACGCTGCAGCGCGTCGCGCTCCCTTCGCTCCTGCTCGCCCGCCACGGTGTCGCTGAGCCTGCGGGCGTTCTCGTAGTTCGCACGGGCGGTCTTGGACTCTTCATCCCGTTGCTGTTTGGCCAGGTCGATCAACTCGACCCGCTTCTTCGTCTCCGCGTCCAGCGCACTCAGTGCGAAATTCTTCGTCGCCTCGATCTGGGCGCGCTGAATCTCTCCGTCCGTGGCGTTCATTTCGCGCAGTTCGCGGACATGTTGGCCAGCAACATCGAATTGCTTCTGCGTGAGTGCCATGGCGGTGTCGTACTCGGCGCTGATATCAGCCTCGCCGAACGCCGCGCCACTGGCCTTTCGGTTGGCCTGGAAGATCGTGTAGTTGGATCGAATGCCTGCTTCGCCCAGTGAGGTGTTCGTGCCAAACACGGCAGCGGCGGTCTTCCGTTTCTCGTCCTTTTCGAAGCGGGCGATCTCGGCGTCTCGGATCTGGCCGGCGAGCTTGACGTTGACCGTATTGAGTTGACCCTCTTCTCTCAGATGACGTAGCCGCTCCTCATGGGCGGCGTTGATACGGGCCAAGCCGTTCAACTCGCCTTCCTGGGCGCGGGCCACCTGCTGACGCAGTTCTTCCGTGACGCCGCTCGATTTCGCAACTTCCTTGAGCCGGTCCTCCTGGCCGCTGAGGCTGCTATTCTTCTTTTCGAGGCCGTAGCTCTGGCCCAGCAGGTCCATCTCCCGATCGAGCGCGCGCAGCGTTTCCAACCTCGGGCCCTGCTCGGCCAGCATGTTCTCGAAGTGCAGTCCGGGCGGCAGCTGGCCTCTGCCGGTCATCGCACCGCGGATGTCTTCGTAGCTGACGCCCTCAAATCCCTTGCCCTGCTGGTACGCCTCGGCCATTTCGGACTGCCGGATCATGGTTCCGACGGCGGCACGATACTGCCCGAGCACTTTGGTGGGATCGCCCCCAGCGGAGGTGGCCTTGTAGACATCGCCGATGAGGCCGCCGTAACCCGATTTACCTTGGACGAGCTTCACGACATCGTCGATACCCGCTTGGCCGCCTATGATGTTGGCGAACACTCCAGGAGCGTTCTTGATGGCCACATCCGCGAAGGATCGAAGAGCCTTGTCCATCTTTTCCGAGAGGTGATCGGCAGCGACCGCCGCCTCGTCGATGGCGAGCTTCAGGTTGTTCTGGGGCCTGTGTTCCAGTTTTGCGATGGCGTTCTCCAGCCGGTCGTTCGCGACACGCATTTCGTCGTTGGCGGCCTTCGTTGCGCCGGTGAGGCGCGCGAACTCGGCCTGGATGCGTTCCGGCGCCTCGCGCAGTTTTTCGAGGTTTTCGTGGAACTCCACAACTTTCTTGATCGCCTCGACGATGACCCCGATTAAGACCACGACCGCGATCCCGCTGAACGCCGCGCTCAGTGCCGCGCCGACGCCGGGCATGGAGGAGATGAAGCCGCGGATGTGGCGCGGGATGTGAACTCCGATCTCCTCGCCCATCAGGGCAAGCGACGCCTTCGACTCACGAGCTTCTGCCCCAAGTTGTTTGATCTCGGAGCCGCCGGACTTGCCTGCGGCCTCGATCATTTTGTTGTAGGCCGCCGTCACGCGGTCGACCATGCCCTGCTCGTCGCCGAGTTTCTTGATGAACCGGTCGCGGTCGGCGATGAGCCGCTCAACCTCCGTCTTCCCGTAAGCAGCGGCCTGCTTCTCGATGGACTGGGTGAGCCGCTCCATCGAACTGCGCGAGCGGTCGTTCACTTTGAGCAGCATTTCGCCCATCCGCTCGAGCGACTTCTGCATGCGCTCACCGGCGCCGACCGTGCCCTTTTCCCATCCTTCGACGGCCTGGTTGGCCTGTTTGATTGCAGTGAGGACGCTGCGCGGATCGACCTCGAGGACGATGGATTCCTGGTCCGGCATCTACGCTGCTCTCTTGATGCGGATGACTCGCGCCTGACGCAACACCGCCAGCACAGCCGCGTTGAGTGCGCTGCGGTCCTTCGGGGAAATCCCAAACTGCCGCTCGCGCAGATTATTCACGTGCGCAATTCGATCCGCGTTCGGATCGACGAAGCCAACCGTGGCCGTGTTCTCGTTGGCGCTCTTGACCTTGAGCGACCGCATGGTGCGCCCGGTCCACACCCAGTCGCGGATCGGCATCAGGCCGCGGGCAGCCTTGTATTCGGGATAACCGCGCCGACCGTTGCGCCCCGGCTTGAGCGGCTTGGCTGGCACGTCGTTCACGGTGATTGCCTTCCGGATGCGTGTGGAGATACTGTCCACCAGGACGTTGCCGATGGTCTGCATGTCCTCGCCGGTGAAGGGCCCCAGCACGAAGCGGGCGCGTGTGATCTTAGTTTGGAAAGGCATTGGGCGGCTTCTGGGCCTGCTCTCGCTGATAGCGGTCGCGTTCCTCCTTCAGGATCTGGAGACCGCGGACTTCCTCGGCGGTGACGTCGCTCCAGGGGATGCTGAAGTGCCCGGCGTCGAACTCCAGTTCCAGAAGCCGTTCAAAGAGGCGGCCGGCATTGGAATGGGTCCGCGCATGATCCAGGTCGTCGAGCTTGCAATGCGTGCAGCGATTGACGGTGAACCGCCAGCCGCCGCACTGCGGACAGGGCCCCGGCGCGTTCGTGTCTCCCACTGTGCGTCCGAAGCCGCATTTCCCGCACGTGACGTCATTCGCGTCGGGGCAGCCGCGCGGCCCATCAACGTCGCCGTCACACAGTTCGGCGGCGCGCACCGAGCGGTAAATCAGCAACCGGAGAGGGACCGGCGCGGGCCACTCGTCCGGGGCTAGGAGTTTGGGTCCAGCGCCGGGTCGAGTTCGTCGATGGCCTGGACCAGTTCCACAACGACCGACGATTTGTGGTGGGGAGGCACGTCGGCAGGCTTAACCGACGCGGCGTAACCTTCGACCTTGGTCACCACCGAATCGTAGAGGCCAACGGAAGGCTCGATGCGGTACCGCAACTCCTCCTGGCCGTGCGGAAGGTCGGTCGACGACACGACNNCGCTGGCAATCGGTGACCTCGCAGAAGGTCAGCTTCGAGATCGCGTTGCCGGCCTCGAACTCGTCGAATTCCGCTCCGTCCTTGTCCAGCCGGATCTTGCAGAACAGGTCGAGGTCTGCCTTGAGGTTGGGCACGAACTCCGTTTGCGATTTCCGGCGTCCGATGGTGCGCCGGATGGACTTCTGCTGGTCGAGCCGTTCCAGCAGTTCCTGGCTCGTGGGCAACCGCAGAAAAGCGGTCTTTGGTGGGTTGGGCACCTTGATGGTGATGCCCTCGGCGGGAATGTCTCCGTACATGAATCCTCCTATTGAGCGATACCCGCCACGCTGCACAGCGTGCTCGCGGACATCACGGTATTTTGGGCGTTACTGTACTGCGGCGCGCCGGTGACGGTCACCGCAACAATGCCATCGGCCTCGGCGTTCTCTGCCACCTGGAACGCCATCTGCGGGAAGGTGAAACTCACCGAGTTGTTGGCGTCGTGCTGCACGCTGAGCGTCGCGGTCCCGGTGGTCTGATTCACCAGCGTGGTGTATTCGGGCGATCCGGCGAGTAGCCGGGCCGTGAACTGGAACGACGGCACGCGCGCGCCGATCTCCATGCGGCCGCGCACTTGCAGTCCGTTCTGCAGCCCGGAGCCGGGATAGAAACCCGCGTTCAGCAGCAGGTTGTTCTTCCAGCCGACCGACCCGGACAAGATGCGCTTCGTCGTTACGTAATCGACGCCGTTGACCGAGAGCGACATCGATGCCGCGAGCATGTTGTTCTCGGTGGTGAGCGCGGGAACAGTGATCCCCGATGGCGTCGTCAACAGGCCGGAGCCGACCCAGTTGACCGTCATCTTGGAAGACGCGCGCCCCGGACCGTAGTTGAACTGGTAGGTGAAGTCCTCGATCGCGCAGCCAACGTACAGATTGTCGATGGCGTTGCCGCCGCCTTCCGCCACCTGCTCGACCAGCGAGAAGTACGGCAGTTCGAGCGCGACGCCCGGATTGAGCGGCGTGATCGTGTACGTGTACGGCGCCACCGAGCCAGTCTGTACGATGTTGCCCAGCCCATAGGCCAGCGCCCAGGTCACGAACTCCGCGCTCGCGTACTTCTCCAAGCGATTCGCGACCTCGTAATGGGAAGCGAACGTCTGGGTGATGAACTCGTGGCCCTTGCCGATTTCCGCGGCGTCGTTTTCGAAAATCGGCTTCGGCGTCGTCAGGCCCGTGTCGAGCTTCTTGAAGCGCAGAAACGTCGTGCCGGCCGTGGCAATGTTTGTTTGCTTGCCTTTGCCAAGGCCCATTATTAACTGCTGTACTCTTGCGGGCATATTATTCGCTCACCTCCCGGACCTGTACATACCCCAGGCCCATCAACGGCACCAGTTTCTCCGGCGTCGCCTCCACTTCCTGGACATCGCCGGTGTGCGGGTGGCGCAACCGCACGGTTTCTTTCGTTGGAGTGCTCTCTTGGTCGTCCATCAGTTGTCTCCGATTTCGGGAATGATGAAGACGCCTTTGAAACGGTCGATCAGGTCTTCATCGAGTTCGTGGTCGATGCTCGGCGTGTCCATGATGTCCAGGCCCGGGTAGATCTGCAGATAGCGGATGTTCGCGCCGCTGCCGCCGGGCGGGCGGTTACAGGTAATCGACCACAAGTCCTCATAGCCCAGAGGCTGGGCGACTCCGGCCGCGTTGCCCATCCGGTAGTAAATGCCCCAACGGTGCTTCCAAATCGTCTGGCCGTCGAAGTTGCCGCCCTTCGTCCCTTCCCATGCCACGAGCATGGACGGCGCGGGCATCTTGTAGATGGCCTCGGCGAGGCGATGCTCCTGCCCGAGGCGAAAGTGAAACGCGCTGATCCGGCCTCCCATGGCGGCGCTCAACTCGGGGATCGATAGGAGCACGCTCGCGATGGCATCCGTGATCGGTGCGGCATTCAGCATCTACGTGACCCTCAGCTTCAGTACCGCGCCGCCCTGCGCATCCACGTCCACATCGACAACGTCGTAAACGATGCCGTTAATCGCAACGGTGTCGCCGTGTCGTGGCGATGGCGTGATGTTCGCGAAGCGCACGAAGAGCCGTACTACGGACGTGCCCTGGACACCGCCCGGCACGTAGTCTTCCGCCATCGCCGGATGCTGGATGATGCCTGTAATCTGCTGCGCGCCTGAGCCATCCTGCGGCGTGAAGGTAGCGGGTGTGCCGAAGGTGGAGAGGCACGCGTCATCCATCGTGTTGACGAGATCTGACCAGGCCATCGGTTAACCTGCGGGATACGTCCACGAGGGTTTGTTCCAATAGGACACGATCAGGCCCTCGCCCGCGATGGCGGCGTCGATCCAGTAATCCGAGAGATCAAGGGTGTCGGTGTCCGTGCCTGACCACACCTCGTAGGAGTCGTCTACCCCACCTCCCGAATTCGGCCAGAGTTCTTTGATGACTCCGGCCAGCGTGCTCTTGTTGACGCTGGCAGTGCCGAAATACATCTTGCCCGTCAGCCCGGCAATCACCTGCACACGGATGCGGCAACACGGCGTGCGAGTCGCGGCCAGATGGACGGGAGTACCGGGTGTGGCGACGTTGACCCGCCCCAGGGAAGTCGGCGTCATAGCCAGGCCAGCACATCGAAGTGCTTCGCACTCGTCACCGTCACCACGACGTTGGTTGCGGTGTGAGTGCCATACGTGACGGTGCCGCCGTCCGTCGGGATGCAGAGCACACCGGCTGGCACCACGCCCAAGCCATGGGCGATGCTCTGGCTCGATCCGGTTCCCGCCTGCTGGCTCGCGAAGAACAGCTTCTGCAACGACAGAAACACGCCCTTCAACTTCGGGTGCGGACCGTTGCTTTGAAACTCCGGCGCATTGACCGGGACCTTCTTAATTTCGACCATTCCCTTTCTCCTTCCTGGCTTTCGCCGGTTTCGCTGGTGCGGGTGGCGACTTGGCGAGCGCCACCTCGAGTTCCAGCCGCGTTCCAATCCGCCGCTGTTCATACATCTGCCGGGCCCGTGTCAACTGGAACTTGTCAACCGGATCGGGTGCCGGATACTCGGCTCCGACTTCGGGCGGCGTGAAGCCGCCAGGCAACGGGCGCAGCACGAACAGCGGCGGCACGCCGCCCTTGGTCAGTTGCGCCCACGAAAGTTTGCGGAGAAACATGGTTACACCGCCGTGATCACGTTGTTGAAGAAGAAGCCGCAGTCCTTGGAGACCTGCGCCATGGCGAAGGCCGAGTCGATCTCGACCCGGTCGGAGGCCAAGTGCTCCATGCGGAACGTTTTGATACGGAGTCCCGCGCCGCCCATGGAGCCGATCAAGCCGGTCCAATTGAAGGTGTAACCGGCGCTCGGCACCATCAGCCCGGCGTTCTTCGGACGATAGAACAGGCCCGCCGCGAGCCCGCCGATGAAAGAGTTCGACTCGGTGGCGCCTTCCGCCGCGGTGTTGTACACGGCGTCCATCACCAGGACGTCTTCCAGTTCCAGGATTTCGGCGATGATGCGGCGCGTGGCCATCGCCGGGTTCGGCGCAGTCTGGCCGTACTTGGTGCGGTCGATGAAATCGGGGTGGTCGACCAGCTTGTCGAACACCGGGCGCGAGAAGACGCCGATGTTGGGCACGAAGCCGCCGGAGTTCAGCCGCGCCTGGGTCTTGGCGTGGCGAATATCCGTGATCGGGCTGGACGTGGCGTAATCCCAGTACACGACGTGCGTGCTGTCGGAGGTCGCCTGGCCGGCCACTTCGCCGGTCCACAGGCCGGTTTTGAAGTACTGCGCGGCCCACTGATTCTCGCGCCGGATGAGCGCCTTCTGCGTCAGGAAGATGGTCGCGTCGCGGTCGGGCGCGAGCGGCGAGTCGCTATTCGCTCGTACCTGGTCGTCCACATCCTTGTGAAGCGCCCACACGTCGCAGTTGTACGTGCCCGTGGAATCCAGGCCATACCCGGCGCCCGCGGATTCCATCGAGAGGCCGCGTTTTTGCATCTCGTCGCGGTTCCAGTCGCCGCGCTTGTAGGTCCAATAGAGGTCGCTTTTGTTTTCGACGGGGATCGGCGGGAACGCGCGATCCGCGACGAACTCGACGCCAGCCGCCTCCTGGCTATACGCCACGGAGATGTTCGTCAGCGGGCGATTTACGTGTACATCGCTCAAAGTCGGTTGAGGCATTTACTTGTTCTCCTTTTCGTTGTTTGGGCCGCTGACGATTACAGCTTGCCCTTCTGTTGAATGAGCGCCGGGATGATGACGCCGGAGGCTCCGGTCGCCAGCGCGCGGCCGAGGATCTTGTTGCCAGTGGTGGCGGTCACCGCCTTGCCGTTGGCGTCGGTGGTCAGCAGGTCGCCGCACGTGACACCGGCAGTGCCCACTACCAGCTTGCTGATGCCCAGCACCGCGAGCTCGCCTTCGACGCCCACGCCGTTGGGTTTGTCCTGGAGGATGCCGTCAGCGTCACCGCCAGCCGAGGGCAGGGCAAGCTGTCCGCTTGAGTTAATCGTCATGAAGCAGAACTGAGATGCACTCAGGTCCGCACTCGCCGGCGCGCCGATGGTTCGTAAAGTCTGTTCGTAAGCCATGTTGAGTTTTCTCCTTTACCGCTGGACGATCTGCAGGCCCGCGTTCTGCAGCGTGCGGACCAGCGCAGCGGCGTTGTGCTGGTTCCGATAGGCCGCGTAAGTTTCCGGGTGCGCTTCCAGTGCCCGCGCGACCGCCTGTTCCTTGGAGACGCCGCGACTCTGCCCGTGCACATAGAGGTTGTCCATCGTCGCGCCTTTGTTCTGGCGCGCGAAGGCCGTGGCCTCGGCTTCGAGATCCTGCATGCGCGCCGTGGCGCTCTTGTTCGGATCGACGTGGGAGGTGATCATGTGACTCTCGCTTTCCGCAACGCGGGAATTGGTGAGCAACTCGCTCACGTCCGCGACGCCGAGATACTGCCCGTTGGCTTTCCGTTTAGTGAGGAACTCGGCGGCGCGCTCCGGGCACCCTGCGATCTTGCACAGCGCCCCGATGGCCTCGATGTCGCTTTCGGCGCGCATGCCGCCCGGCTGCGTGGCGGCAAGCGTCGAAGCGGCGGCCTTCTTCTTGCTGCCGTCCTTCTTCGGCTTGCTGTCTTCCTCGTCCTCGTCGTCTTCGTCATCGTCGGTTGGAGGCTTGGAATCGCATTCTTTGGCGTCGGCCTCGTCCGGTTTCTTCTTCGACTTCTTGGTCTCGTTGTCAGTGGCCTCGCCATCCTTCTTCGCGGCGAGGGCTTGCACATCTTCGGTCATATGCTCTCCCTTGGTTGGAATTGCGGCTGCCGCCGCGGTTGAACTCCTACTGCGCGCACCCATCGATCCGATGAGCGCATTCATGGCATCGTCAATCGTCCCCACTGCGTCGGCCAGCAGGGGCACTGCGTTCTCTGCCCAGAGCAACCCCGCCTGTGTCGCGACGATCTGTTTCTTCGCAACCTTGCGATTCCGCGCCACGGTCTCAGTGAAGATCCCGTACTCCCGGTCCACTTCATCCTGGATGTCGCCCTTGGCGCGCTCAGCCAGTGGTTCGTGGGGGTTCCCATCGACTTTCTTCTCGCCGGCGAACACGTAGGTGTACTTCGCGCCGAGTTCCTTGTCGAACCCGGATTGATCGACGTGCAGCGCATACACACCGACGGACCCCACTGCCCCCGTGCGCGTCACAAATACCTTGCTGGCCGCGCTCGCGATTGCATAGGCCGCCGACAATGCAATGTCGTTCGCGGTCGCATATACCGGCTTGATGGCGCGCACCGAGTAGATGTAATCGGACAGTTCGAAACAGCCGGTGGTCTCACCGCCCGGCGAATCGATATCGAGCAGGATCGCGCGCACGCCCCCGTCATCGATGGCGCTCGCCACCTGCCGCTGAATCTGCTCATACGAGGTCGCACCGCTCCACGCGGACATGAACGATTCCTTCTTGAGCAGCGTGCCCTGGACCGGAATCACCGCGATCCCATCGATGACGGCGTAATCTCTCTCCTCGCCGGCGTCCCCATAACGGGCCATCAACGTGGCGGTAGCATCCATCGGTGCGCGGCTGGCCAGCACGATGTCGGGGTCGACACCGAGCCTCGGCGCGAGGGCTTTGATGATCACCTCCAGCTTGGGCGGATGAATCATCAGCGGACAGTTCACAAACCGCGATGCAACGTGCGCCAGATGCTTCACTGCGCCTCCATCTTTCCGCTCACTCCGTCTTTCTCGATCTCTTCCTCAGTCATGCCGGCGTTGCGCCCGGTGAGGATCTTGCGCCCATCGGAGTCGTAGGAGAGACCATATTTGTCGGCGCGGTCGTTGTCGGATTTCTGCTGTGAGTCGATAAGGGCCGCGTCGTACCCCTGCTCGGCACATTCAATCGAACGCGTCGAAAGACCGTCACGGATCGCGCGTTCGGCGGCCTTCATGTCCTTATCGGGATCGACCCACGGCCAGCCCGGCGTGACCCACTGCACTTCCTCGAACGGCTCGGGATCTTTGTCGTAAGCGGTCAGGAACTCGACGCCGAACACCAACGCGAGCATGGCCTCCCGCAGCCACCGGCGATAAATCGGATGGCACACCTGGAAAGTGAAAACCGAATACTGGAACTGCTCGCACTTGCGGCGAAACTCCAGCAGGCCCGCGCGGATCGACGAGTAGTTGATTCCCGACAGGTCCCCGCTGATCTGGTATTCCGCCAGGCCCGCGCCACTCGCGAACGCCTGGAGGCACGTCCGGATGAACGCCTTGAAATCCCCGCTGTCGCGCGCCTCCGCGAACTCCACTTCCTCGCCAGGATTCAGAACAGGGAACGTTCCTGGTTCGAGTTTCGAAATCTGCGCGCCCGGGTCGGTCTGTCCTGGACCGTTCTGCTGCTGATCGGGCGGGATGATCGGATTGTCCGGGCTGACCTGCTTGATGAACCCGGTGATCATCGCCGCGACTTTCTTGCGGACGATCTCGGCGTCGGTGTACTGCTCCAGTTCGTAGAGCTTCGCGAGCACCGATGTCAGCCACGGCTGGCCCCGAAACTGGCCGGCGCGGATCGGCTTGTAAACGTGCAGCACGTCTGTCGCTGGCACACGCTCGACGGACATCGCCTCGAGCGGGAAGAACATCGTCTCGCCGGGATGCGCGCGCCAGAAGTGATACGCTGCGCGCCGTCCATCCGGCCGGAACTCGATCCCGGAGCGCACGCGGTTGTCCGTAGGCATCTCCTGCGAGGACATGCGCCACAGAGGCAACTGCTCCGCTTCGATCAACTGCAGTTGCAGCGGTACCGCCAGGCCTTCTTTCCGTGGGCGCGGGCGGAACCGGACGAACACCTCGCCAGCCTCCATCACTTCGCGTGCGATGATCATCTGCTGACCGTAGAAGTCAGTCTGGCCGGATGCCGGGTTGTTCGGGTCGTACTCGACATCCGATTCCCTGATCCATCGGTTCCATTTCTTCAGAAAAAGTTGCGCTGTTGATTTCACGTAACTTAGGTCATGCAGACCGTGGGCATGGATCATGAAGCAGTATGACTTTCACCGTGCTTGCGTACCACTGGGAACCACGATTGACGGGCGCGCCCAAGCGGTTCAGGTTTGCGGCAATGGCGCGGGGCGTCCGGCCAGCGCTGAACCACGTCCGAATCTGACGCGCCACGGCTGCTTCATCGCTGACATCCAAGGAAACCACAGCGGGCGCGGGTTCCGGCACGCGGGGTGCGGGCATCGTGGCGATAGAGGCACGGGCCGGGCGCTGGGCCATGGGCGGGCGCAACGGCATGCCGTTAGCATACCGTTCACAGAAGGCAGGGAAGGGCGAAATGTCCACGCCGTACCGGTCAAAGGTTCGTCTCATGAATTCTCTCCAAGAAGTTCGGGGCCGGGTGTCCGGCCCCAAGTTGTCCGTTTACACTTCACGTCACTTCGGCAGATAGTGGCCGTTGTGATCTCTGAGCACTTCCGATGGATCGTAAGCGGGCCGCGCGCAGGATTCATCAGCCGGGCCGCAGATTCTGGCCGGTGCTTGTGCCGTGTCCTGCGCGGCCATCATCAGCGCCAGCTTCTGGGCCGCTTCAACCGCAACTGGGTCCTGAAGCAGCTTGGTGATATCGAAGGTCACCGTTTCAATGGGGCGGTCAGCGGGGCCGCTGACCTGCTGTGCCGTCAGACGCGGGTACAGGTAGTTCACCACTGTCTTGGCCGCGTCCAATCTGGTGTCCAGCGGTATGGCAACTTCCACGCGCTTCTTTTTGCCATCTACAATCACGGTCTGTTCGATGGTGTCTGCGTTGATAATTTTCATCATGAACTCAAGCGGGTCGCATCCAAGCTCGCTGGCCATGGCTCTGGCCGTAGCAGCCGTGTTCTTTTTCTTGCCCCCGAACCTGGGGTGACCTTCGTGAAATCGGTGACCGGGGTTTTTCTTTGCCACCTGGGTGGCTGGTTTCGTCTCTTCAGACATGTGCGTCTTCCTATGGGTGCTGGTGTCCGTGAGATACCAGCGGGGTTGTGACGGGCCGGGCAGGATGGTTGACCCTACCCGGCCCCGTGAAGGCCCCTGGGGGGCCGGTGATGATTCTGTATAACCGATATTGTTGGGGCTGGGTGGCAGATCCTTGTACGCCACCCGCGCCGCGCGTTTAGCGGCTTTCACGTTTCCTCTATTATGCAAAGTACTCTACAGTATTGAATTAGGGTGCATGAACGTTTCTTAATGCTGTCCACTTCACCCGGATTCGCGGGCGGGTTGGTGACGGTCTAACCGTCACGCCCCTGAAACCGACGCTCCGCAACGCATTGATTCCAAAGAGCCGTGACGGAGTGACGGAAATGACTGTTTTTTTGCCTAACTCTTAGGGGGCGCGCTGGGGGAAGGAAGTCCGCAGGGGCAGTGCGTGACACACTCCCTTACCCCTTCTCCCTCTAAGAGAGAAGGAAAACCGTCACAACCGGCACGCGTCTACGTAGACCCCTTGCGATTCAGGCGCATGGACGGTGACGGTTCGTAAATAGCAACCGTCACCAACCGTCACAACCGGCACCCGTCAGGCAGCCTCTTTGCACGCATCCACAATGAAGCGCGGAAGCAGGTACCCTTGCGGCGCATCCCGCCAGATTTCCCAACGTGACCGCGCCTTATTAGTGCGTGGCCACTTGCGCACTTCAATCCCCTGCGCCCGCAGGACCGGGGCAAGGCGCACCAGACGATGGGCCAGGGCTTCCGGGCTAAGGGGCCAGTGGCGCAGGTCCTTCGGCCACTCATGCGTGATTTCATTCAGAGCAATCAGCAGGTCCTTAGCAGTGACAAGTTGACCGGTGCCCGGACTGGTAGACTGTTCCACCCATTCAATGAGCGCAGACGCTACGGAGTCATTCTCCGCAAGGTCGCTGTTGGCAGATTCCAGCTTGCCCCTGTAGGCCGCGATGAATTCGCCCGGCTTCCACGGTAGGGCCGGTTCACATGCAACCAGCCACGTGCAGAAGTCTGACATGCGCGGCGCGTCCGTCAGCTTGGTGTTCGGTAGATTCCGCAGCCCTGTGCTTACCGAATCCAGCAGGGCACCCAAGCAGCCCGGATGCAGACGTTCAAAGTCAGCCCATATTCCTTGTTCCGTAAGCCGATTCTCTGGGGTGATGCGCGGCAACTTCAGCGTGATGGACCGTTCCAGCAGGTCGCCACGCATGACCGTTGAATCAATCCCGTTCAGCAGTATCGGCAGCTTGACGCTGGCAACGGTAATTCCAAGGTTTTCGTAAAACGTCCGCGTCCTGTAGCCCTGCCCGGTGCTGAACCTGCAAAACACATCAGCCATTTCAGCCCGGCACCCGGACAGGTTGTCATACGCCAGAATGCCCGCGTGCATCGCGGACACCGTAGCGTCTGTTTCATCTTTCGGGGGCGCTGAAAGGCCCGCGTCACTCGGGTCCAACATGGACAGCAGCAGCAGGGCCGTGGTTGACTTGGCGCTACCCTGTTCGCCTTGCAGCACCAGATGGCTGAACGCGCCTTCCGGTAAGAAGGCACCCACCAGCCACGCCAGCATCAGGCACCATTGCGCGTCATCCCCGCAGTTCAGCAGCGGGCGCAGCGGGTCCAGGGTTCCGCCTTTCACCGGCACTGGCAAGGGCAGCGCGCCCGCGCCACGCCTGAACAGCACGGGCGGGTTTTGGACCACCTGCCACCCGTCCTTGGTCACTTCGATGGCGCGCCACTGGTCATCACACATGTCCAGGTAGATCGCGTCACGCCCGCGTGCGAAACGCACGTGTACGTCAACTTTCGGCCCGGCCCCGCACTTTGCCGATATAGTATCAATCACGGTGTTCAAGGCTTCACGGCTGGGTGCGCGGTCCTTCTGCGTCAGGAAGCGATGCGTCAAGACTTCGCGGACCCGTGGGCTTTTCGCGTCTACCTTCCAGACTTCGTGGTGGTCACCAATCACCATGCGGACGTAGCCATCATTGGCCGGGCCGGACTTGAAGTACTCGAAATCGTCAATCAGCTTCAGCAAGATGTCCGCGTGGCTGGGCTTGTCATCTTCGTCCCACGGGTCACGGGCGTCCTTGCTGTACGCGCTGCGCAAGCTGGCTTCAGCTTCCTGCATGGTGTACCGGTGCTGGCCGGGCGCGGCATCATTCGCAGCGTTCACCCAGTCACGCAACGATAGCAGCGCTTCGTCCTTGGTGTAGCCGTTATCACGCAGTTGGGCAAAGAACCATAGCCCGGTGTTGTTGCGCGCTTCACCAGCCTTGATCTTTTCTAGTGCCATGGACAGCATGCGTTCAGCGGGCACGCGTTCCGCAATGGGTTGCTTGGCGCGGGCTGTGGTCTTGGCCTTCTCATTCGTTGCGGCGCGCAGCAGCCACGCTGGGGGAACCGTCAAGGGTATCTTGTCCCGGTGCGCGGACAGCGGGCTGTGTTCGTCAACCCATTCGTAACGGCCCCCACTGGCGTGCAGGCTTGGCGCGCACACGATATAGCACCCGGCCCCCGTCAACAGGTCAAGACCGGGCCGAAACTTGATACGCTTTTCCATGCCCGGCACCGCTTCAAACAGGTAGTGCCACCCGCCGCTACCACTCCGCTGGCGGGCGCACGCGTCCAGGATTCCGTGTTCCGCTTCCATTGCGGCCAGCGATTCAAACCCTTCGGCCCCGTCCACGTCCAGCACAATCAGACCGTCCAGCCGTAGGCCGATATTTGCATTCGGCCACTGCTTCCACCAAGCGGCAACCGTGGCCGGGTCACATGATGCCTTCTGCCATTCGCGGACCCGTGCATGCTTCCCCGGCTTGCCGCAATCAGGCTTTCCGCAGGAACAGCCGGACCCCTGCGGTTCATGCAACGGCAACACGCACCAACCGGCTTGCGCATACGCTACAGCCCATTCGATTTGCGTAGAAAAGCTATTTGCGCTGTTGGGGCCGCATGGTAAAATGGGTTGTGTTGTGATTGGGCCGGATTCAGCCCCCGGCCCCCTGAGTTCTTCTGTCATTTGTGTTTCCCACTCAATCGTTCCCACATCGTTAGAGTTCTTCTTCAACCGTGCGGGGGGTATCGTTCCCCCGCACGACCTTTGACAACTACCACCACTGATTGCCGTGCTGCGCTTTCTCGCACAGCCCAGCGGGGGCCGTCAGTTCAAGCACCGCACGAAGGCAGGTGTCACATCGGCAGTCCGGCTTCCATTGACCGGACCGCAGCAATTCGCGGCGCTTCTCTAGTTTTTCGCGTTGGGCAGCATCGCGGCGCGCCTTTGCGTCTGATTCCTCTTCTGCCCACAGCGCCCGCAAGGCCGCGATTTCATCATTGATGGGACCTTCCATAATCACTGTCCGTTCGTTTCCGCAGGCGCTAGGCTGTGCTTCCCCGCGTCCAGAAGTTCGATGGCCCGTTCCCGCGTGACTTCAACACGGTTTCCGCCGATGTCCACAAGGACAGGGCATTCGGGTAGCGCTGCGTTACGTTCGGCAATGCGCGCGGCGCGCGCTTCCCTGATCGCGGATTCCAGCGCGGTCAGTGTGACATCATCGGCGGTGCCGATGAAGGCTTGGACTTGGCGGACGTATTCCGCCTTTTGAAGTTCGGTAGCAAACATGTGTTTATCCTTGTCGTGTCGTGCCGTTGTCTTCAGCGCCCGATTTCCTTCAGGGCGCGTTGGGCCGCAAACCTGTAGGCCGCAACCTCATCGGGTTGCCAGGAGTTTATTGGCTTCTTGTCGATAAATTCAACCCAGTTGTTGAAGGTCGCTTCTTGCTGTGCAGGTGTCATTGCCGCGCGGTTGGCTTGTGCCGGTAACGGCACCGCTGGGTCCGCTGGTTTCGGGTTCAGGAATGCGTTAATCTCTTCCCACTTCTGACGTGTTTCGTCAGTCATAATTCAGTTGTCCAATTCGTTTTGCTGCGTGTGAGACTTCCGTGAAAATCCGTGAGTTCAAAAGGCCGGAATGGCTGAAGCTATCGCGGCGCGCGTGATCGTTCCCTGTGCCATGCGGGTTTGTTCTGCGGTCAGTTGCGCGTTACGTTCTTGCCTGAGAGCATCTTCTGCCAAGCCCACCTGTCGCGCGGCTTCGCAGGACGCTTGGCGAAGCATTTGTGAGCGCTTGCCAAAGACCACAGCGCCACCCTCCTGTTCGCGAATCGCAGCCATTGCAGTTTCGGTTTTGAGCACCGATATCGCGCAGAGCAGTTGGCTTTCAAATGCTTCGATCTTGCAGCGTTCCAGGGTGGCTTCCATACGGCGCAGACGCGCTGCTGCGATTCGGACTTCTAGCCGGTCCTTGGCATCCGATACGAACACCACCTGATATTCGATGGGCCGCAGCCGTTCAGACAATGCCAGGGAGTCGCACGCGGTGATGTTGTCAAGCAGTTCGTCCCAACTGGGAATCCGCAGTTTTTGGAGTTCCAACTTAAGCTTTGATAGCAAGTCTTCAACGGAACCCCTTGTATGCATCAGCATACGTTCTTCGGCAAATGCGGCTTCCTCTTCATGGATGCGCCTTACACGATGCGGGCCAGCTTCTGTGGCCATGGTGATGTATTCCGGCAGCAATGCCGGGTCTGGGGTTTCCGCGCCCGCAATAAGCAAGTCCAGCGGTGTTGGGTTGGGTGGAAGTCTCAAGGCCAACGGCCCGGCCATGTCAGGCATGTGAATTCCCCTTGGTGCCCACCAGCAATCCGAACTGCCTTCGGGCTGCTTCCAGTGGATCGCTAGAAGTTCGGGCGCGCGCCAACTCTTGCGCCTCACGATATAGCCGGGCTTCCTCTGGGTTGGCTTCGCGGTGGGTTCCGTCCAAAATGATCCGGGCACCATTCGCGGTATCCACTTCAGCGATGGTCCCGCCAGTGCTGCCTTTCAGCCGATTAGAGACGGACACCACCAAAAGGCAGCCGTCAGGGTACTGCGCGGCCAGGGCGTTTGTCTTGGCGCGCAGGTCCGAATAGTAACTTTCATTATTCATGTTGTTGTGTGCTCCGAAGTGCGTATAAACGGTGTCCGTGCATTGGCCATGCGCGGGCGCAAAGTTCCCTATCAGGGCGTGCTTGCGCGGGTGGGAATTCGTTAGGAACGTGGGGGCCAGCGGTCCGGTGTAGACGATACGGACCCCCGCAGCGAACGGCCAGCCGGGCTACGCTGCGGTCTGGACCCTGGACCGCTCCGCAAACTTCGTGAGTTCATCCAGGGGGTAGCGGATGGATTTATTGAGGTATTTGCGGTACGCGGGGCCAACACGGCGGAAACGCCAATCCCGGAGCGTGGTCACGTCCAGCCCCAGCCATTCCGCAGCTTCATGTTCGTTGAAGACGTTCTTGGTCGTAGGTAAAGTGGTTTGGGTCATGCTTGCCTTCTCTTCACCCTCATAATATTGCGGGGGCACGGCAGTTTTGATCTGTTGCGGCCACCTACGGCTTTGTTTTCTATGGGATGCTGATTGAAAAAATCATGTGACTGCGATTCCTCGCAAGTCATTGATTTAGCATGCTGTTTTGTGTCAAAAGAGAATCGGGGAACGGGCGTTTATACGCCGTGGAAGCAGCGGGCACGGGATTCGGAAGCCGGGTTCTGGAGTGTAGTGAAAACTGTAGTGACCATAGGCAAAAAATGGTCGTAAATCGCCATAAATGGCCTAAATCTTGAGGGTGTCTGGGAAGGGCCTAAATCCTGTGGGATGTTGGATTTAATTGGCTCCCCGAGCGCGACATTNNCCCTTCGGTTAACAGCCGAATGCTCTACCATTGAGCTACTGAGGAGTATTTCGTTCGCCTTGATTATTATAGAACAACCTTCGTGCGAAATGCCACGGCGGCTTGGTCGGCTTGGCGGGGCTACGCTATGGCGGCGATCACCGCGTCGGTGAATCCGGTGGTGGAGGACTTGCCGCCTACGTCGCCGGTCAGGTGGGCGCCGTCGGCGTAGACTTTGGCGATTGCCGCCTGCAGGCGCGCCGAGGCTTCCGGCTCCCCAATATGGGCCAACAGGAGCACGGCCGACTGCATGAGGGCGGTGGGATTGGCTAGTCCTTTGCCCGCTATATCCGGCGCCGTGCCGTGTACGGCTTCGAAGACGGCGTGGTGGTCGCCGATGTTGGCCCCGGGCACGATCCCGAGTCCGCCGACCAGGCCGGCTGCCAGGTCCGAAACGATATCGCCATAGAGGTTTGGCAACACCAGCACGTCGAAAGTTTCCGGGCGGATGACCAATTGCATGCAGGCGTTATCCACAATTAACTCGTTGTAGACGATCTCGGGGAACTGGGCGGCCACTTCGCGGCAGCATTTCAGGAAAAGGCCGTCGCTCAGTTTCATGATGTTGGCCTTGTGGATGGCGGTGACTTTCTTGCGCCGGTAGCGGCGCGCATATTCGAAAGCCGCCCGCGCGATACGCAGCGACGCCTTTTGGGTGATGATTTTCAGGCTCTCCACCACGCCGGGCACGACTTCGTGCTCCAGGCCCGCATAGAGGTCCTCGGTGTTTTCGCGGAAGATCGCCATGTCGAGGGGCAGATCCCGGAAGCGGGTTTTCAGGCCGGGGAGCATGCGCACCGGCCGGAAGTTGGTGTACAGCCCCAGCTTTTTCCGCAGAGCTACGTTGATGCTGGCGTGGCCGCCGCCGATGGGCGTGGCAGTCGGCCCTTTCAAGCCGACGCGCGTCACTTCGAGAGACGCGAAGACTTCGTCGGGCAATAATTGCCCATAGTCGAGGAGCGCCTTGGCGCCAGCTTCAACCTGCTCCCATTCTACGGCCGCGCCGGTCGCTTCCACCGCGCGCACCGTGGCGGCGGCCACTTCAGGGCCGATACCGTCCCCGGGAATCAGGGTAATCAGATGAGCCATCCATGTCTATTATAGAGGTGGGTGGCACTGTGATTCCTAATTGGGCGGAAGAACGGCGCGGCATGGTGGCCACGCAACTGGCGGGCCGCGGCATTTCCGATCGCCGGGTGCTGGGCGCACTTTCCGAAATTCCACGCGAGGAGTTCGTGCCGCTAGACGTGCGTATTCAGGCCTACGCGGATGCGCCGCTCGGGATCGGCTTCGGACAAACCATCTCCCAACCCTACATGACCGCTCTCATGGCCGAGCGGTTGTGTCTGGACGGTTCGGAGACGGTGCTGGAGGTAGGGGCCGGTTGCGGTTATGCCGCGGCGGTATTGGCCATGCTGGCGGCTCGGGTTGTGGCTATCGAGTTGATTCCCGCCCTGGCCGATCTGGCACGGGAAAACCTGCGCCGCACCGGACGCGGAGGAAACGTAAAGGTGATTGCCGGCGACGGCTGCCTGGGGTGGGAGGAATTGGCTCCCTACGGGGCGATTTCGGTGGCGGCGGCGGCGCCGGAAATCCCAGCCGCGCTGGTTCGGCAATTGGGCGACCCCGGCCGCCTGGTGATGCCGGTCGGTGGCGACGGTGACCAGGAACTGCGACTGGTGACCAAACTGGACGGCCGTATCGACACTTCGGTGGCGACGTACTGCCGGTTCGTCCCGCTGCGGGGCGGCCAGAAACGGGGCTGACTGAATGCGGCTGCGCACGGCCAAAGACCGCCTCAAGATCGAGCACAGCATCATTGACGGTCTGCGCTCCATACTGGAGGAAGTGCTGGCGGCGCACGCCGAAATCCGGTCGATTATCCCCGGCGTGATCCGGCCGGTACGGGATGCCAGGGGGAGAATCAGAGTTCGCGTCACGGTACCGACCCAAAACGGATGGAAGGCCATCGCGTTGAGCGC
Organism: Bryobacterales bacterium; assembly: GCA_003164035.1. Lineage (GTDB taxonomy): Bacteria > Acidobacteriota > Terriglobia > Bryobacterales > Bryobacteraceae > JBEKYD01. The sequence goes on from PLRS01000133.1 coordinate 49,916, forward strand.
CGGAGCCCGGCAGGAGTTGTTCGTGAGCACCGGGTGGACCAAGCCGGAACTCGAAAAGGCGTTCGAAGAAGCGGGAGCGCTGGTGGAATAGCGCTACTGGACCACGCCCCCGGGATGGGGTTCGAGCCGGATTTCTCCGAAAGCCGCTTCATATTGGGTGACGTTCTGTTGCAGGACGTTGAGCAAGGCCTTGGCCTGTTGCGGGCTGACGAAGACCCCCTGGAAATTGTGAATGGCAACGGTATCGGGGGCGGTTTGATTCAACCGGCCGAACAGCAGCAGAAAATCCCAAAGACTGACCCGCACCTGCACGCTGTTGGCATAATTCTCACGATATTCGGCGGTGTTGATCAATTGGATCTTGGTTGGAACGGGCGGCGTCATGGTTTTCAGCGTAGCACCTGGCAAAGAGTTTAAGAATCTTTACGAAATCGGTAGAACTCCGGTTAGGGCACAAGCGTCGGATGAAGTGAGGAAAACGCGATGCACAAACCAATCGTGATCGAAACCAAGGTTACCGGACGCGTTCATTGCCCCATTTGCACCCACACGGTGGCGGCGGAAATCGCCCTGAAAGGCAGACAGGTCCGGGTGGTCTCCGGACAGAAATGTGGCCGCTGCGGCGCATCGCTGGATGTGAGCCTGATCGTACAGGTTCCGCAAGCGGCGTAATACTTCTAGTACCGGCAGCCAGAAAAAGAGGGTTGTGAGCGGGCGCGCTTTTTGCGATAGTGTTATCAGGCTGACATAAAGGCCCGCGGATGAAACGCAAAACACAACCAAAGCCGGAGACGATCGTGCCACCCGACATCCTGGAGATTGCCGAGCAGGCAACCAGTGAAACGCTAGGCATCGCAAAGGCCGGAAAATGCTCGGTCTGCGGCGGCGAGACGCTGGAGAGTTCGAGCGAAGCGCTGTGTTGGGTGTGCCGGCGGCTGAAGATCAGCGCGTGGCGGGATGCCGAGCAGCAGATGCCGATGCAGGAATAGGCATCGCCGGCTAAGAGTTCGCTTCAATCGCCTGCGCCACGTCTTCCCACTCTTGCATTAACCCCTCCAATTGTTGGCGGCCCGCTTCGAGGAGCCCGGAAACGCGCTGGGTTTCCCCGGCGTTGACGAAGTTTCCCAGGGCTTGCTCGTGGTCCTGGATTTCCGCCTCCAGCTTTGCAACTTCCCGCTCAATTTCGTGGCGCCGTTGTTCGAGCTTGCGGAGTTTGATGGGATTCAGGCGGCGCTCGGGTTCCCTGGCCGGTTGCGGCGCGGGGTAGGCGGCGACGGGCGCGGCCACCGGGCCGGCTTCGTCGAGCGCTGGCAGCGCCAGGGAACCGCCTCCGCTTTTGCGCCACAGGTAGTCCTCGTAATTGCCGGGGTAGACGGTGACATGGCCGTCGTCCACCTCGAATATCCGGGTAGCGAGTTTGTCGATGAAATAGCGATCGTGCGAGACAAACACGACGGTGCCGGAGAATCCCTCGAGTGCGTGCAGCAAAACGTCCTTGGCGCGCATATCGAGGTGATTGGTGGGCTCATCGAGCAGCAAGAAATTAGACGGCATCAAGAGCATGCGGGCCAGGGCATAACGGTTTCGCTCGCCGCCGGAGAGGACGCGAATGGTCTTGAAAACGTCATCCTCGCCAAAAAGGAACGACGCCAGGACGCTACGCAGCTCGGTGTTGCTGGCACGGGGCGCCACGGTGCCGAGATCGTCGAGAAGACGGGCGGACGGGTCGAGCTCCTTATATTGATCCTGGGCGAAGTAGTCGGGCTGGACGTTGTGACCTAGAAGATATTCGCCGCCGGTGAGCGGCTCGGCCCCGGCCAGGATTTTGATGAGGGTAGACTTGCCGGCGCCGTTGACGCCCACCAGCGACACACGGTCGCCGCGCTCGATCAGGAAATCGACATCGCCGAAGACGCGATGATCGCCATAGCTCTTGGAAACCTTCTTGAATTCGGCCACGACGCGCCCGCTCGGGTTGGGCTGCGGGAAGCGGAAATGGATGGCCTTTTCCTCGGGCGGCAACTCGATGCGCTCGATGCGATCGAGCTCCTTGATGCGGCTCTGCACCTGCTTGGCTTTGGTGGCCTGGTAGCGAAAGCGGTTGATAAAGGCTTCGAGCTGGCGGACGCGATCCTGCTGGTTGTCGTAGGAGGCCTGAAGCTGGGCGCGGCGTTCGGTCTTCTGCTGTTCGTAGCGGGTGTATCCGCCGGTGTAGAAATGCAGGTTCTTGTTCCAGAGCTCGACGATGCGGCGCACGGTGACATCGAGGAAATAGCGATCGTGGGAAACCAGCACGAAGGCGTTCTGGTAATTGGACAAGTAGTCTTCGAGCCAGTTGCGGGCTTCGAGATCGAGGTGGTTGGTGGGCTCGTCGAGCAAGAGCAGGTTGGGCTTTTCGAGGAGCAGCTTGGCCAGGGCGATGCGCATCTGCCAGCCGCCGGAGAACTCTTCGGTGCTGCGTTTCCAATCGCGCTCGGGAAATCCCAGACCGCTCAAGACGGCGCCCACCTGGGCTTCGATGGAGTAGCCATCGCGCGCGCGGAACTCGCTTTCGGCGCTGTGGAAGCGGTCGGCCACCTGCTGGTATTCGGCGGAATCGGGGTCGATTTCACCCATGCGGCGGGCCAATTCTTCCTGTTCCAGCTCGAGCGCCCGCAGATCGGCGAAGACCGTCATGCATTCGGCGAAAACGGTGCGGCCCGAGAGAGACAAACCTTCCTGGGGCAAATAGCCGATGGAGATGCCTTTTTGCGCCGACAGGGAGCCGGAGTCGAGGCCTTCGAAGCCGGCCAACACCTTGAGCAACGAGGACTTGCCCGTGCCATTGGCGCCGACGATGCCAACCTTCTCATTGGGTGTGACCAGCCAGTCGACGTTATCAAAAAGAACCTTGGGGCCGTACCGCTTGCCCGCCGCGGAAAGTTGGATCATGCGATGTGCCGAGGGATGAACGGAACCAGAAACTTCATTGTAGCGCCGGGTAAGGGGGCGGACCGGAACGGGGCTGGGGACAGGTGATTAACCGATCCGGGGAAGCGCTCCTTTGGAGAGCCGTGAAAAAACAAATTCCAGCCGCCGATGAACACCGATAAATCCTTTGAGTTCTTTATCTTAGTTCATCGGTTTCCATCCCGGCTATATTTCGAACCCGCCAGCGAACGGCCGGGCTGGCGCGCGGCTGGACCGATTGACAATCGGTCCGCAGGTTGAACAACCTGCCCCACAAAAACGGGGTCAGCTCATTTTCCCGATCGGTGCGAAATTCCGCGGCGAGGCCGGGAGTTTGGAAGGTGTCAGGCGGCGCTGGGGAGGGGTTTGTTCTGGGAGTCGGCGGATTTGTGCATTTTTGTGCATTTTGCGGCGGGTAATCGGGAGGCGCGGCGTTCCTCTTGTTCAGAGGGGGTGGGAGCGGTGGCTTGCTCGATGATGAATCGGGCGGCTTTGAACTGGACGCTGGGGGAAGCTTTGTCGTCGCGGAGGATGTCGCCGAGAGTTTGGTAGGCGAGGTCGGCGAGGGTCATGGCTCTTTCGCGGAGCAGGAGGTCGCGATCGGCGAAGGCTTGCTTGAGGGCGGCGGCGAAATGGGGCAGGTCGCGGCGCCAGGCGAGGACGTCCTTGCGGAGAACGTGGGCGAGGGTGACGGCGCCGTGGATGGTGCCGCCGGAGGAGATCACGTCGATGACCTCCTGCTGTTGCGGTGTGAGTTCGGGTTCGGTCATGAGAAGCTCATCTGGCCAACACGGTAACAGGCGAGCGGGGGCGAAACGGGGTGAGGGGGATGGGTGGTGAGCGTGGGAGGCGCTGGAAAGAAAGGGGTAAGTGTGGTCAGGGAAAATTTTGAAAGTCTGTGACTGGGGGGTTGGAAGGGGCGGGAAAGGCGGCGGCGACAAGACGGCTGGCGGTGCGGTTGTGCAGAATTGTGCAGATTTTGGGGGCAAAATGGGTGTCCACGAAACAGGTGGGCAGGCGCGCGAAGCAAAGAGCCGCCTGAAAGGCGGCTGCAGCCAGGATTGGCCGCCCCACAGTTGTGCAGAATTGTGCAGATTTGGGAGAAAGCGAGGGAGGCCGGGGTGTTTGCCGATCGGGGGAGTTCGGTTCGCGGGCAGCCGCTCCCTGGACGGTCGCGGCTTCGGTAGCTGAATGAGGCGCAAATGGGCTCGTCAGGGGAGTTCCAACGCCAAACGGATGGCGTGTTCGATTTTCTCCAGGCTTAGCTTGCTCACTGCGCCCAGGGGCGGATAGACTGCCTTCGATTTCTCGATGGTGGTGACCTGATCGCACTTAACCCATGAGTCGCGGGCCAGACCGCCTTCCCCGGCAGAAATCGCCGGCCGCAGGCTGAATGCCTTGTGCTCGACGGTGGATACGGGGACGACGCAAACGTCGAATGAGTAACGGTTCAGCGTATTGGACGAGATGACGACCGCGGGCCGTTCCTTATCCAGCAGGAAAAGACAGACTTCGCCTCGCCTGGGAAACCACCCGGGCGGGGCGGAAGCTTTTTTCCGCGGCGTCAGCGGCGCGCCCACGACTTTAGGGACGCCGATTCGAAGGCTCGACGCTCCGCCCGGCTGGCAGGCGCGGCGGCAAAGAAACCGGCAATCTCCCGTTCCAGAGCGCCCTGTTTTTCCAAGTCGAGAGCCAGACGCAGCAGGCGGTTCACCCGCTCGCTCTCCGACAGGCCTCCTTTGGTTCGCTTGACCTGGGCGAGGATCTCCTTATCCAGGGAGAAAGTGCGCGTGGTTCTAACGGCGCCCATACTTATGAGGATTCCTACTAGGAAAGATTGTAGCAGATGGCGGCAAACGACAGGCCAGGAGGCCTGTCCCACGTTACAAGTCGCGGTAGCGGACCAACTGGATGCCGAGGCGGGCGATGGCGGCGCGGGCTTCGACGGAGACTAGGGCGGCCAGCTCGTCCTGGCGGCTTTGCTTGAGGCGGGTGGGGGCGGCACGGAGGGTGGGGCCGCAGTGGCCGGGATGGCACATCAGCTCGGTGGAGCCTTCCGGGAGGGCTTCCAGCAACGTCACCAGGTCGGCGGTTCGATAGCGGCCGGTAATGGCAAAGCCGGCGAAGTGGTCGGTGGAGCGGCAGCCGTGGCGGGCGAGGACGCGGTGGAAGCGGCCGCGCAGTAGGGCCAAAGCGCGGCTGGCGGCGGCGGTAGCGGTTGGGACGATGCCGGGGAGGCGGCTGAAGGGATCGTCAAGGGGGCGGCGGACCCAGCGGATGCCGAACTCGGCGGAGACGCGCACGAGGGCATCGAGGACGGGCGGGGCGAGGTGGGTGTGCTTGTGGGTATCGAGGTGGGACGGGTCGAGGGCGGCGGCGCGGATGCGGCGTACCTGGGCGGCGAACTCCTGGTAGGGGTTGAGGCCGCGGCGCGCCAGGGCGATCAGCAATTGCGCCACAGTTCGCGGGTAGGCTTTGCCGGTGACGAGCGAATGGCCGCCGATCAGCACCAGGTGGCAGCCGATATCGAGGGAAGGAGTTTCGCGAGCGAGGCGAATGGCGTCGTCGAAGGCATCGCCGTTGGCCATCAGGGTGGTGGCGGTGAGAATGCCGTTGCGATGGGCGTCGACGATGCCCTGGTTGACGTCGGGGGTGAAGCCGAAGTCGTCGGCATTGACGATTAGGAGCTTAGGAGGCAGCAGCTTCATAAGTTCGCTAACGTATTTCCGCGCAACCGCTCCCTGGCGGTCGCGGCTCGGAAACAAACGAAACCGAGCCGCGACCGCCAGGGAGCGGTTTCCTTGATACGTGGCCGTGATTCCGAAGGTAGGTACTTAGGAGGCATGGGTTAGCTCCGGCGTGGAAGTGGCAGGCAGGCGAAAACGCCGGCTCCATGAAGGCAGCCAATTGCAGGGCAGACCACAAAAAACGATGGTCTGCCCCACGGCGGAACGAAGAGCGGGACGGGGGCGTCCCGCGCGGACCAGGGGGTCCGCCCCACCAAGAGTGACACTGTTGCACTGGCGGGGTCAAAACAGGGTCAGCCGGATGGTGAGGAATTTCTTGGGGTTGGCGCGCATATCTTTGGCGAGCGACTGGAACTCCTGGGTGGCACCGGTGAGGGATTCGTAGAGGCGCGGGTTGGTGAGGAACTGGCCGAGGGTGCCTTGTCCGGAGTCGATTTTATCCATGGTGGCGTTGAACTTACCTACCAGCAGGTCCAACTGAGTGTAGAGGTGGTCGTCTTTGAGAAGCTTGCCGGCGGTGCCTTTGCCGGAGTTGATCTGGTTGATGAGTTGATGGATATCCGCCAGCGTCTTGTTGGCTTCAGCGAAGAGGGAAGGATCCTTGAGCAAGAGGCCGGCGGTGCCTTTACCGGCCTGCAGATCGGCCAGGAGGGCGTCGATGCGCTGTAAGGGAGCGCGCAGCTCGTTGTAGAGGGCGGGGTCGTAGATGAGGCGGTGAACAGTGCCGTCGTTGGTGCGGATATCGGTCATCAACTGCTGGCCCTGGGCGGCGATGCCGTTCAGGCTATTCATGAGCGTGTCGTCGTTGAGCAAGAGGCCGAGGTTGCCCTTGCCGTGCTCGATGAGAGCCAGCATATTGTCGAGCCGGCCGGTAATGGTGGTAAAGCTGTTGAGGACGACGGCCATCTGGTTCATCAACTGGGGAATGTCATGACTATCGGCGGCAGCCAGCTCGGCGCCATCTTTGACGGTCTGGGAATTCTTGCCCTTGGTGATGTCGAGGAACTTATCGCCGAGCAGGTTGACGGCGGCGATGCCCACCACCGAATCCACGGGGATCTGGGGCAGGTATTCGTTGCGCACGGTCATATCGAATTCGACGGTGCGCTTGGGGTTACCGGAATTGGTGAGGCGCACTTCCCCGACCTCACCGACGGTGATGCCGTTGAGGCGGACGGCGGTGCCGGGCACCAGGCCGGAGGCATCGTCCATATAGGTTTTGAGGAGGGCGGTGCGGTGGAAGAAGTCCTGGTTGCTGGTGAGCAGGAAGATAAAGACGAAGAGGATGAAGAATCCGGCCAGGCACACGAGGCCGACCTTCAACTGGGACCACCGTAATTTGCTAGGTTCCGCCATCGGCTATTCCCGTTGTTTGAAGAACTTCGTAATGTAGGGATCGGTGGAAGCTTCCAACCGGTCCTGATCGCCTTCGAAGACCAGGCGGCCTTCGCGCAGGACCATAAAGGTGGTTCTGGCGCGGCCGGTCCCGTTGAACGCGGGTTCCAGGTTCCCTTGCTTCGGATTGTAGCGGAAATTGGCGATCAAGTTTCCGTCCTGATATCGGTAGGTCACCACCAGGGTGGTGCAGCGTTTGACATCGCGCTCCTTAATGAGGAGGGCGATGATGGTGTGGGCGGTGATGGGATCGAGGCCGGCGGTAGGGGAATCGTAGAGCATCAAGGGCGGCTCGGTGACGGCGGCGCGGGCGATGGCGGCACGGCGGCGCATGCCTCCGGAGAGCTCGCTGGGGAATTTTTCCTGGGTACCGCCGAGCTCGACGAACTCCAGGGTTTCGGCGACACGCGGATAGATTTGGGCGGGAGGGCAGGAAATGGACTTTTGATTTTCGAGGACGTAAGCGACATTCTCCTCGATGGTGAGGGAATCGAAGAGGGCGCTTTCCTGGAACAGCATGCCGATGCGGCTGCGCACCTGGAAGAGGTCGCGTTCGGGGAGGGCGCCGATTTCCTTACCGAAGGCGAAGACGCGGCCGGAATCGGGCTTGATGAGGCCGAGGGCGGTTTTGAGCAGAATGGTTTTGCCGCTTCCGGCGGCGCCCAGAATGACGCGCGATTCACCGGCGACCGCCTGGAAGGAGAGGCTCGAGAGCGCCTCGACATCGTTGAAGCGGACGGTGACGTTTTCGAATCGCAGAATAGGTTCGTCGCTCATACGAAGAGTTTGGTCAGCATGACGTCCAGGACAAAGATCAGGACGGTAGCGGCCACCATAGCGTTGGTGGTGGCTTTACCGACGCCCTGGGTTCCGCCGCTGGCGCGGAGGCCGTAGAAGCAGCCGATGAGGGCGATGGCGAAAGCGAAGACGAACGGCTTGATGAGACCTTCGGCGACGTCCATCCAACCCAAGGCCTGCCAGGCCGTGTCCCAATACTGGCGGGTGGAAAGGCCGAGGTAGGACTCGGCGATGAGCCAGCCGCCGAACAAGCCCACGAAATCGGCGATGACGGTGAGTGGCGGGAGCATGATGCAGGTGGCTTCCAGGCGCGGGGTGACGAGCTTCTGAATGGGGTCGGTGCCGAGGGCGCGCATGGCATCGATCTGCTCGGTGACCTTCATGGAGCCGAGTTCGCTGGCGATGCCGGAAGCGTTGCGGCCGGCCATCATGAGGGCCGTGAGGACGGGGCCGAGCTCGCGTACCAGGGTGATGGCGACGATCATGCCGGTGCGGCCGACCTGGCCATAGCTGGAGAGGGCTTTGGACATCTGCAACGCCATGACGACGCCGGCGAAGAAGCCGACGAAGACCACGACGACCAGGCTGCCGACGCCGATGGTATCCATCTGGAGAACGATGTCGTCGGCGTAATGGGGGGCGCGGACGACATTGCGGAGGGCTCGCCCGGTAAGGAGAAAAAACTCTTGCGCGGCGGCAGCGGGCTCTTTAAGGAAATCGAGCAAACCGGTGAAGTCCCCGAACTTCGATGCTACCATACAGGGTAAGTGAACCGATGAAAGGACTTACGGACATCGCCGGAATTCGGGTGGGGCACGTGTCGGATTTTGACGGGGTCACGGGATGCACGGCGATTCTGTGCGAAGCGGGAGCGGTGGGCGGGGTGGACATACGCGGTTCGGCTTCGGGGACTGCGGAGACGCCGACGCTATCGCCGCTGCACGTGGACCCGGTGGCGCACGGGATTCTGTTGGCCGGAGGGAGCGCATTCGGACTGGAAGCGGCGGCGGGAGTGCGGCGGTACCTGGAATCGCGCGGGGCCGGGGTGACGACGGCATACGGAAAAGTGCCGATCGTACCGGCGGCGATTCTATACGACCTGGGGATTGGGAAGGCGCACGTGAGGCCGGACTTGGGGATGGGCGAAGCGGCGGCGGCGGCGGCGACGACCGAAGCGGTGGCGGAAGGCTCGGTGGGCGCGGGCACGGGCGCGACGGTGGGCAAGATGTTCGGCATGGGGCGGGCGATGAAATCGGGCATGGGGTCGTACACGGTGGTGCTGCCGGGCGGGGTGATGGTGGCGGCGCTGGTGGGGGTGAATGCGTTCGGCGACATTCGCGACCCGGGTAGCGGGAAGATTGTAGCCGGCGCGCGCACGGCGCCGGGGAGCCGCGAGTTCGCCGATACGGAAGCGCAAATGAAGCTGCGCAAGCCGCCGGAGCTGGTGCATCAGAACACCACGCTGGGGGTGGTCGCTACCAATGCGCGGTTGGACAAAGTGGCCGCGACGAAGCTGGCGCAACTGGCCAGCCTGGGGATGGCACGGACGATCTATCCGGTCAATACGATGTTCGACGGCGACACGGTGTTCGCGCTGAGCATGGGCGACCGCGCGGGGGATATCAATGTGCTGGGATCGGCCGCGGCGGAAGCGATGGCGCAAGCCATTTTGCGGGCGGTGAAACTGGCGAAGACGCTGGGCGGAGTGCCGGGGTTGGGGTAAGTGCCGGGGTAAGTGGCAACCGGCCGATCGCACATGGTAAGATGCTTGCCATCGAGGAGGGCGAATGGCTCATTACTCAAGACGCGATTTTCTGAAGACCGGACTGGCGGCGGGTGCGCTCGTTGGCGCCGGAAGATTGCCGCTAAGGGCGGCGCGCGGGTCCGCCACGGACTGGGTAACGCTGGGAAAATCCGGCGTGAAGGTGACGCGGCTGGCGTTCGGCACAGGGACCATCAGCGGGCGGGTGCAGCGCGAACTGGGACAGGAGCAGTTTACCAGCCTGGTGCGTTACGCCTATGACCATGGAATTCGCTTCTTCGAAACGGCGGAGTCGTACGGCGACATGCACCGGATGCTGGGCATTGCGCTGAAGGGCATTCCGCGCGACAGCTACCGGCTGATGTCGAAGGTGACTACGCGACAAGGCGTGGACCCGCAGACGAAGATCGACGAGTTGCGCAAGCTGGCCAATACCGATTACTTCGACATTATGCTGCTGCACTGGCAGCACACTTCGACCTGGCCGACGGACAGCAACCGGTGGCAGGACGGGATTCAAGAGGCCCAGGTGAAGCACGCGGTGGTGGCGCGCGGGGCTTCGGTACACGGGCTGCCGGCGTTGCGCCGGGTGCCGGACACCAATTGGCTCCAGGTGGCGATGATCCGGATGAACCATACCGGCAAGAGCATGGATGCCGAGGACTTCGCCACCAGCGGGCCGGGAAATGTGAGCGAGGTGGTCACCCATGTGAAGGAGGCTCGCGGCACCGGGATGGGCGTGATCAGCATGAAGCTGGTGGGAGAAGGCAGCTTCACGAAGCGCGAGGACCGGCAGGCGGCGATGAAGTACGCGTTCCAGAACGCGGGGGTAGATTCGGTCACGGTTGGCTACAAGAACACGGCGGAAGTGGACGAGGCGATTGAGAATCTGAATCTGGCCCTGGGGTAGCATCCGGGCGGCCGGCTGGCAGGCGGAAGCGCTAATGCCACGTAGTTTTCACTTTGGCGCGGTCCCGCACAAATCGTGGGGCAGCCAATTGTGGCTGCAGCCGGCTTTTAGCCGGCTCTCGCCCTGGATGGAAGACTCGCCACGCCTCGAAAGATCCGCCTAAAAAAGGCGGCTGCGGGCAAAATTGCCCGCCCCACTCATGCAGGTTCGTGCCCGCGGGGAAAACTATGTGGCATTAGGCGGAAGCGCCTGCCCCACCACAGACGGTCAGCTCAGCGGTCGATGCGTTCGAAGATAAGCATGGTGCTGTCGAAATCGCCGACCAGCCGGAGATTGAGGCCGCGGTTCATGAGGGCGGCGCCGCTGATGGTATCGCGGGGGTCGGCCAGTTTATCGTCGATGGTACGGACGCGATAGAGGGCATCCGGGTCGAGGCCGCGGAGGCAGACGGTAGGAGCGGGCCGGAGTAACTGCTGCGCCTGCAGGAAGGCGAACAGCACCGCCTGGTGTCCGTCTTCCGACACATACTGATTGGCGGTGAAGGTGCCCGCGGCAGGCGAGGCCAGCCGGTAGAGGCGGCCTTGTTGCACGGTTTGGCGAATTTCCTTGTCGTAGCCGATCATCTGGGTGGCGAGCGCGAAATCGGCGTCCGACCAGTGGTTCAGGTTGGCGCCGATGCCGAGCGAGCCCATCATGGCGACCAGGAAGCGGAACTTCAGCGGCGTGCCGCGGCCGTTCATGTTGGGCACGTCGGTGACCCAGGCCATCATCACCTTGGGCGCGTAAGCGGCGCTGAAGCCATCCTGGATACGGAGGCGGTCGAAGGCTTCGGTATTGTCGGAGGTCCACACCTCGTCGACGCGGCTCAGCATGCCTAAATCGACGCGTCCGCCGCCGCCGGAGCAGGACTCGATTTCGAGGCCGGGATGCTTGGCGCGCAGCCGGTCGATGATGGCGTAGACGTTATTCACGTACTTCACCCAGATCTCCTTCTGCGCGCCGCCGGGGGCATCCGCCCAGCCAGGCTCGCTGAAGTTGCGGTTCATGTCCCACTTCAGGAAGGCGATGTGGTTTTGGCTGACGAGCTGGTCCAGCATGCCAAAGATGTGTTCTCTGACGTCGTCGCGCGCCATATTCAGGATGAGCTGGTTGCGGCCCTCGGTGCGCGGGCGGCCGGGGAAGTGCATGGCCCAGTCGGGGTGCTGGCGGTAGAGGTCGCTGTCGGGGTTGACCATCTCGGGTTCCACCCAGATACCGAAATCCATGCCGAGCTTGTTGACCCGCTCGATGAGGGAACCGAGGCCGTTGGGGAACTTTTTAGTGTTGACGGTCCAATCGCCCAGGCCGGCGTGGTCGCTGTTGCGCGCGCCGAACCAGCCATCGTCCATCACGAAGCGCTCGACGCCCAGTTTCGCGGCCTTTTCCGCGAGCGCCGTCTGCCCCGGCTCATCCACGGCGAACTCGGTGGCTTCCCACGAGTTGTAGAGCACGGGGCGCTGCCGCGAAGTCGCGCCGCCGGGCAGAATGTAGGCCCGCTCGAAGCGGTGCAGCGCGCGAGACGTTTCGCCGAAGCCGCCTTCGGTGTAGCCCGCGTAAAAGGGCGGTGTCTCGAGCGATTCGCCGGCCGCCAGGGGATAGCTGAAATCGAACGGGTTGAACCCGCCCGTGACGCGCACCTGCTGATGCGCGGTCTGTTCGATGGCCAGACGCCAGTTGCCGCTCCAGCCGATAGCGCCGAACCACACCCGGCCGCTCTGCTCGTCGGCGCGCCCTTCATCGATGGCGAACCACGGGTTGGCCTGGTGCCCGGTGTTGCCGCGGCGGCTCTCGATCACCTTCACGCCGGGGTGAATCGGCTCCTGGTTGATCTGCC
>PLRS01000061.1 GCA_003164035.1 Bryobacterales bacterium
AACCGCGGCTTCGGGTGAAATAGCGGAAGCGGCCGAGGAGGCGGCGCCTTCGGTCCCGAGGTTGGCAAGTGAATTTCGTTCGGGAGGGGCTGGCTGAGCATCCGGCGCGGCTGAGCGGGCACTGGCCGATTCCCGGCGGGAAGAAGAGGGCGCAACCGCGACTTCGGAGGGAAGCGCCGGAGCTGTCGAGGCTTGCGTCGCTACCGCAAGAACGGGTTCGAGTGCGCTCGAGCGGCTTCGTGGCGACGGTACCACAGCCGGCCCAGGCGTGCTCCTCCCCGTTGCCGGGACCGTTTCGAGCGATCCGTCGGTGGGCTCGGATGGGGCGTCAAGAAGGAGTTGAAAGGTACTGCCCCTTGCTACCGGCGCCGTGCCGTCCCCCGCTGTGCCGGCTGGAGAGACGGTCCTCTTTCCGGCGTTGCCCGCGACGGCCAGCGCCGGATCGAACAAGCCCAGAAGAGCCGATAGCGGGATGGACGGAACGGCGATGGTCACGCTGAGTCGTATGCAGCGGGCGTGCCAGTCGAGGCAGATCCTCTTTTCAACCGGTTACGGCGAGTCGCGCGCCAGGAATTTGCCGCGCCAGAAAGGGCCGCGGCAAGATTCTGCCGCGATGGGCGGACTGGCGCCGGCCAACGCGGCGCTTTTGCAAGGCTTCCGCAGCCTCGCCATTTGGTCTTCGGGTTGCATTGCCTATGCCGGCATGGATTCTCTTACAGCTATCGCGGCCAGCGGCCTTCGCTCTCGGATGGAGTCGCTCGATCTGGTGGCGAACAACGTGGCGAACGCGTCCACCGGCGGGTACAAGGCTGACCGCGAGTTCTATAGCCTTTATCTGGCTCCGGAGGCCGAAGGGGGCGATCCGGATTCCACCATGCCCGTGATCGAGCGTCCCTGGGTCGATCTCAGCCAGGGCACGCTCCAAACCACCGGCAACGCTCTCGATGTGGCACTTTCGGGAAGCGGCTTCTTTGCGGTCCAGGGGCCGGGAGGCTCCTTATACACGCGCAACGGCAGCTTTCGCCTGGCAGCCGATGGCAAGCTCAGCACTACGGAAGGCTACCCGTTGGCTGGCGCCGACGGGAAGGCGCTCACGCTCACCGGTTCCCTGCCGATCGACATCTCCGCGGACGGCACCGTGCGCCAGAACGGAAATATCGTCGGCCAATTGCAGGTGGTCGACTTTCCGGGAGCGCGCGGGCTGCGCAAGCAGGGGACCAATTACTTTCGGCTCAGCGATCCGGCGACGACACCGCCGGCGCCCGCCGCGGCTTCGGTGGAGCAAGGAAAGCTGGAAGGCTCCAACACCGGCACGGCCGAATCGGCCATCCGGCTGGTCAGTATTATGAGGCAGTTCGAAATGCTTCAAAAGGCCGTCTCGATGGCTAACGACATGAACAAAGAAGCCATCGAGCAGGTAGCCAAAGTCTGAGGCGCCGGGACGACGATGACGCCGAGGACATCGAATACAAGGACGCCGGCCAGCCCACCGGCACCGCTTGCCGAGGAGAGGTAGCACATGATACGAGCACTTTACAGCGCCGCCAGCGGAATGCAGGCGCAGGAAATGAACGTCGATAACATCGCCAACAACCTGGCCAACGCCAATACGGTGGGGTACAAGTACCGGCGTGCGCAGTTTCAAGACCTTATGTATCAGAGCGTGTTGCAACCGGGATCGGCCTCCAGCCAGCAGACCGTTACCCCGGCCGGCCTACAACTGGGACTGGGTGCGCGGCCCACCTCAAACGAGATCATCTTTACTGAGGGCGCCTTTTCGGAGACCGACAACCCTCTCGACGTGGTCATCCAGGGCAACGGTTTCTTTCAGATTCAGCAGCCCAATGGCCAGTTGGCCTACACTCGCGCCGGCCAGTTCCAGCTCGACATGAACGGTAACATCGTCAATTCCAGCGGCTATCCGCTTCAGCCTCAGATCACCATTCCGGCCGATGCCCAACAAGTCACCATTGCGCAGGACGGCACCGTATCCTATACCCTGCCCAACCAAACCGCCGTGCAGCAGGCAGGGCAGATTCAACTGGCGAACTTTCAGAACCCGGCCGGCCTGAACAGTCTGGGTGGCGGTCTCTACGAACCGACCGACGCTTCGGGAACGGCCACGGTGGGAGTTCCCGGCGGACCGGATGGCATGGGGTCGCTGCTGCAGGGATACGTCGAACAATCCAACGTTTCGATTGTCAACGAGTTCATCAACCTGATTCAGGCACAGCGCGGATACGAAGCCAATTCCAAGGTGGTGACCGCGGCCGACAACATGTACCAACAGGTGAATAATCTAGCCAAATGATGCCGCTCGCTCTATTTGCGATGGCCGGCTGCCTGGCGGTGGCGCCGAAAGCGGACCGGATCGAGGCGCGGGATCTGGCCGCCGCCTATCCCGAGCTTGCCGCGGCGGCGGGCGACGCCATTTTAGCACCCGCCCCGGAACCGGGATTTACGCGAATCTTCCGCGGGCCGGAACTGCGCCGGCTGGCGGCCCGGTTTGGGGTGCAGGATCCGCCCGACGAGGAAATCTGCGTCACCCGCAAGACGATGCCGGTGGACCCGGCCCGCTTGCTGGAAGCCATGAAGCGGCTTCTGCCCGAGGCCCGCATCGAGTTGCAGGACTACAGCCGCCAACCGGTGCCCGAAGGTCCCTTTCACTTCGATCCGCGCACCCTGCGCGGCTCCCCAACGGCGGCGATCTGGCCGGGCTGGGTGGAGTATGCCTCCAACCGGCATTTCACGGTATGGGCGAAGGTGAAGCTGAACCTGAAAGTGCGCCGCGTGATGGCGGTGGCCGATCTGGTTCCGGGCGGACCGATTGCGGCAGCAGCGGTTGCCGAGACTCTGGTCGAGGCGTTACCGTCGGCAGTGCCATACGCGGAATCTGCCGCGGCGGTGATCGGGCGCTGGCCGCGGGTCGCCGTTCCAGCGGGAGGCGCTATTCGTGCGGACCAGTTGGAGCCGGCTCGGGCGGTGATGCGGGGGCAGACGGTGACGGTTGAGGTCGCCGCCGAGGGCGCTCGCCTGGAGCTGGAGGCAGAGGCCGAGGCAGCGGGCGATATCGGCGATGCGGTCGCGGTGCTCAATCCGTCTTCGCACAAACGGTTTCTGGCGCGCGTGGTGGGGCCGGGCAGAGTCCTGGTCACGACCACGCCGGATGGGGGAACGCAATGAACGCACGAGAATCGAAGGGCCGTTGGCTGACTGGCATCTTATGCCTTCTGTGGCTATTGTTGTGGCCGCTCGAAGCCAAAAAGAAAAAGGACAATCTTCCGGGGCAGAGCCCGCTCGACCGCTATGTGGCGCAATCGCTGGCTCGGCAGGCGGAAGCTCCTCCTGCCACGCCGGGCGCCATCTGGCAACCCGGATCCCGACTGGCCGACGCCGCACGCGACGTACGCGCCAGCCAGGTGGACGATGTGCTCACCATCGTGGTGGCCGAACAGGCGTCGGCTGTAGTCACCGGTGCCACTCAGACCAAACGGGTTTCGAGCACGGCGAACTCGATCACCGCGCTGGCCGGCGTCAAAAGCGCTACCGGGGCGCTAGCCAACCTGGCCAACACTTCCGGGGACACCGAACTGAACGGGCAAGGAACCACCAGCCGCACCACCACCATCACCACCACGCTCACTGCGCGCGTGGTCGGCGTGCTTCCCAATGGCGCCCTGGTAATCGAAGCGGCCAGGGACTTGTCGATCAACTCGGAGCGGCAAACGATCACCGTGAGGGGGGTGGTGCGCCCGGCCGACATCGACCCGACCAACAGCGTGCAGTCGACCAGGGTGGCCCAGCTCGAAGTGCGGATCGACGGTAAAGGCGTAGTGAACGACGCCATTCGGCGTCCCAACTTCCTCTATCGGCTGATCCTCGGCCTACTGCCATTCTGAAGAGGTTTTCGGGAAAGGGAGTGAAGATGATCTCGTTACTGGCGCTGGCGGCATTCTGGGTCGAGCCGGTTCCGGCTCGTGCCGCGCGCTTGAAGGACCTGGTCGCGGTGGAAGGAGTGCGCGAGAATCAACTCCTCGGCTACGGGCTGGTGGTGGGTCTGAAAGGCACGGGCGACCGCCAGCAGACTCTCTTCCCTTACCAGACTCTAGCCAACATGCTGGCGCGCATGGGCCTCACCATCAGCGCCACCACCATCCAGGTGAAGAACACGGCGGCGGTGATGGTCACCTCCACGCTGCCACCGTTTGCCCAGCCCGGTTTGCAGCTCGACACCACCATCGCTTCGGTCGGCGACGCGCCCAACCTGCAAGGTGGCATCCTCCTGCTGACCTCGCTGCGCGGCGCCGACGGACAGGTATACGCCGTGGCGCAGGGCCCGGTGGTAACCGGAGGGTTTGTAGCCGGGCAGGGCGGAACCTCGCAGACCGTGAACCATCCGACGGTCGGGCGTGGACCGGGCGGGGCGACGGTGGAACGCTCCGCGCCATCGGTAATACCGAAGGCGATCGTGCACTTGCAGTTGCGGCGGGCCGATTTCACCACCGCCAGCCGAATCGCCGAGGCCATCAACCGGCGCTTCGGGGAACCTTTCACCAGCGGCGCCAAACCGGAAAACGCCGGTCTGGTCTCGGTGGCGATTCCGAAGGATTACGAAAATCGCGCCGCCGAATTCCTGGCGGAACTGGAAAACCTGATGGTGGAAGCCGACCGGCCCGCCCGCGTAGTGGTAAACGAACGCACCGGCACGATTGTGCTCGGCAAGGACGTGCGTGTCTCTCCGGTGGCGATTCTGCATGGAAACCTGAGCGTCGAGATCCAGACCACGCTAGAGGTTTCACAGCCAGCGCCCATGTCGCAGGGAACAACCCAAGTCGTACCCCAAACCACCGTGAACGCCAAGGAGGAGAAGGCCCGCAACGTGGTGCTTCCGCAGGGTGCGACGGTGGAAGAACTGGTGCGGGCGATGGCCGCCATCGGCTCGACGCCGCGCGATGTGATCGCCATTCTACAGAGCCTCAAGGCTGCCGGCGCCTTGGACGCGGAGCTGGAGGTCATCTGATGGGCCGAAGGGTTGGAGTGGCGAGGCAATGAACGATCTGAGCGGCAGGCTCGAGGTTCAGCAGGCGCTTTCGATTCCGCCTGGAGGGCAGACGAAGAATTCGGCCCAAATCCGCCAGGCGTCCCAGCAATTCGAGGCGATCCTGCTGACCCAGATCCTTTCCATGGCCAGCGAGAACGGTGGCTGGCTCGGCTCCGGTGACGATTCCGCCTCGGGTTGCGCCACCGGCCTGGCGGAGCAGCAACTTGGCACGATGCTGGCCGAAAAGGGCGGCATCGGGCTCGCACCTCTTATTGCTCAAGGCCTCGAAGCCCGCAAGTAAGCGGGCCGCGAGTCCGCAACCGGGTTCCGGTTCAACACTCAAAAGCTCCAGGAGTGTTCGGTGATCGCCAGAGCCGGACCGTAGGAGCTATGCCCGGCCCATGTTTCCTTTACCGGGACCGCGGCCGGGCGAAGCGCTTCGATAATTCCATCCCAGGCTTCGGTCAGGGTCGCAAGCAGGGCCAGCACTTCACCGAGCGGCTCATCGGCTTGACGGAGGTTCGCTTCGTTCAAACGGCGCAGCATATAATCATACAAACGGGCAAGCTGGAGGGCGATCTCGCCGCCGCGATGATGATCGAGCGCGGCTGTCAGTTCCACCAGAATCCGGGTCGCGCGGGAAATAGATCTGGACCGCTCGCGGATCTCGCCTTTCGCCAGATGACGGCGCGCCTCCCGCACGGCCTCGGCACAGTTCTGATAACAGATCCGCACCAGGGCGACGGGATCCGCCGATAAGAGACTACTCTCTGCGTACGCTTCATTGGCTCTCTGCCACATTCTCTATCTCCCGGAAACTCTTATCGGATGAAAAGTCCGGTTCCGTCTTATGTTTTGCCGAGGTCCGCGGCCAGAGCCAACACGTATTCCGGCGGTATTTGAACCAGCACCTGCTTGGTGGTGGAATCCACCACGCGGACAACCATGCGCTTGGAGGCGCTGTCCTGCTGGTAGGTAAGTTCCTGGTTCGGTCCATACAACTCGGCGCTGTTGACTGCCTTGACGGCCTGCACGATCTCCCGATTCTGGGCAGCCCGATCGGTTTCAGTCGGGGTGCTGGCCGCCGGCGCCATGGGCAGGTTCTGATTGATTGAGCTGACTTCCATAGATGCTCCTCATTTGGCGGTTCTACCGGTGGTCGGAACACGCCGGTATCTTCTCCACTGGTCTTATCGGTAACATTCGGAAAATCTTGTAACCCGTCGCCGGCGATTCAAAGAGCGCCCCAACCGGCCGAAGAGTACCCCAGGGAGAGTCGAGAACCGTCATGCGAAAGCCCCGAGCCGGTACGGTCATGATCGGAATCCAGCCCGCCGAACTTCCATGGCTTCGCATGCTGGTCGCCTTGCTGCGCCATCCCGACCCTTCGACTCCCGAACTCACCCGGCGGGCATTGTTGTACTTACACGACGCGGCCGCCCGCTCCGCGCTCCATCCGAGCGCTAAACCCGGCGACGGCTACCTGCACTGTTCCTGACCACCGCCAGCGATTCCCTAAACCGAGAGGCGGCGGAGTCCTAAACCATTAATCCGCCGCAGTTGTGCGCCGTAGGGAACCCGATAGCCCCCAGCGGGTGGTAGCGCTGGGTATATTGCTGAAACAGGCGGCGACCGGCAAGGTCTTCAATCAACAGCAAACACAGTGGCTGGTAGTCCGCCAATCGCCCGCGTATGGGTGGTTGCGGATCGCTTTGCGGCATGCCGCCACCGCGGGAGAGCGGAACACTTGGAAGAGACCGTTTCGTTCTGCGGGCGCGTGCTCACCGCCGGCGAGCGCGAGCGGTGGCGGCCTTGTCGATGGCCCCGGCTACGGCGTCGGGACCGTGCTGACGAATGAGTGAGCTTCCGCTGGTCGCCTTGGTAGCCGAGCGACTCGAAATGACCCCAGTCGACCTCGAAGCGTTCGCCCGGCTTTGGCTCCATACGCACGAAGGCTCGTTGCGGCTTCGACTGCGGGCGCACTTCATGCACATAGTGGCGCAGAATGCTGCCGCCACCGATGTAGCCCAGCGGTTGGATCCGTTGCCCGATCACGGCGGCGCTGGCGCAAGGATCCTTTTCGAGTAACTCGGCGATGGTGGCTTTATACGGGTCGAGCTTGCTGGATCGGGGCGGTCCAGCGGGAGTTTGGGCCGGCATGTCCAGATGCTTCTTGATCGTTTCCCAGCCCATGTGCAGATGGCGCTCGATCTTGCGGATCGGCCAGTGGTCGGACCAGTACAGGCGATGCAGGTCGTTGATCTGTTCCGTCGTAAGCATGGGCCCGATCCCATTTATACGCGCAGGGCGTCGCCGGAACCGGAACGATGTTCTTTACAAGATTCCGGCAAGAGGGGGATAACCCGTTGAAAGACCATGACTTCGGAGAAAGCTACGTTGTTCTTTACAAGCGAGGTGACGCGGTGCCGCCGATCGAGCTGCCGTTGTCGCTGACGGTGGTGCTCGGCGGCTTCGGGATGGTTGCGCCAGTAGGTCTTCTGATAATCGGCATGTTCGGCGCGCCACTGCTTCCGGCTGTCCAACACCACTTGGGCATACACCGGGTCGGCCTGAATCTTGCGCCGGTGGTAATCGGTCCGGCGGTGCCGCTGGCACTCCGGTTGGCTACAAACACGCTGCTGGAGCCGGTACGGGGATGGATGAAAACTTCGCTGGCAGTACGGACAGCGATGAAGTGTGGCAAAGCCCAGTGCGCCTGCGCCTTCGACGCTACCAAGCGCCACGGTCCGCACTTCGAGCTAACCTACAAGGCCAACGGCAAAACGGTCAACGTCAAGCTTGGCTCCGTCCCCAACGCGAGGTTCTCGCGATTCGTATCGCCGTTTTTCGCCGATCTGTCGCGTTAGCGGGCTCCTCGCGACCCAAGGGGGGCCCCGGCGCCCTGCATGGCACCCGGCAACCGGCGCTTCCCGGTTCATTCCGCGCTGCCTGAAGGCCAGTGGCCCTGGCGGGGAGGAAGTTGGACGCGAAACTGCCCGAAATCGCTGCTGGGGACACAAGGCTCCGTCCCGGAACACAGATTCTCGTCGGCGCAGTCGGGATATCGCGGGTGCGCGCCGATGCGCACGCCGCGTTCGACGGCCAGGCGCGCCGTCCGCTCCATAATGGCGTCATCGCCGGCATGTCCGCCGCAGGCGATGTTGGCCGAGGTGATGCACTCCATCAAGGCCGCATCGTGGGCGGCATCTTCCAGTTCCCCCATGTCGCAATTCAGATCTACTCGCATAGTACCGGCTTGATATTAACTCGGCGCAATTCGGCCTTACTTCGGATAAGATCCTTGTGTCGGCGCGCGAGTTTGTCGCCGAGCGAGAGACTATACGATTCTCGTCAGGCGGAGCAGTCAGATGATTCGGGAAATTAAGATCTACCGATACAAAACGCAGTTCGACGGCACCTTCGAGGCGGCCGACGGTTCCAAAACGTACAAAGGCGACGCGACTACCAGTCTCGACAGCGGCAGCTATAACGGCTTCGTGTTGCACGCGCCGGGAACTCCATTCTCCTATCGGGTGCACCAGCCGCGGCCTAAGTCTCTGGCCGGTCAGGTTTGCTTTACGCTGGACTTTGACGGCGTCGCCGATCCGTTCAAACTGTCCTACGCCCCTACCTTCACGGTGAGTATCGAGGGAACGGGTCCGAACACGGATCCATACAAGGAAATGCTGTACGGCGTCGGCCCCGACGCGTACGCGGACGATCCCACCTACATCGACAACGTCAAGGTCGGGCACCTCGACCTGATCTCGGGGAAATTCACCGTGGAGCCGGCCGATGGCGGCGCCGAGGTGGAAATCGACCTGAATGTCTTCTGGGCGGCCCAGAGGACTCCCTCCTCCGCATCGAGTGCAACACCCACGGTGACGATGTATACCTATTACCGGGATTTGCGCACGGGCAGAATATATCCGAACCTGATGGACAAAGTCAGTACCCCGAACCTGGCGGCCATGGCCGCCGATGCCGCGGCGCAGGCTCAAGATGCGATCCTGTTCCGCCAGGCGATCGATGCGGGGCTGACGATTCTGGCCTTCATGCAGCTCTCGATTGGGGCAATGGGCGCCATCCGGGCCGCCGGACCCGGACCCGCGCCGCCTTCGGTGGAGGGAAAGCGGTGGGGTGTACGGGCGCCAACCGCCGGCGAGCTGGGACGCGGGATGGTGGCGAGACTTCGAAGCTTGGGCAAGCGAATCGTAGTCAACATCGGCGGCGAAGGGGAAGTGGCGGACGCGATTAACCTCAATATCCAAAGACGCCTGAACCGGCCAATTCCCAACTTCATTCAGGCCGACGCGGCCGATCTTGCCGAGATCTGCGAGCCTCGCTCAGTCGACGAAATTGTCAGCAACGCGCTCCCTCCCAGTACCTTAAATTGGAACCGTATCATTCCGGCGGCAGGTAAGGTGTTGAAGCCAGGCGGCCGAATCACGATCAGATTCCAGGGCGTAGCACGAGACGGAGACGTGATCCTCCCCATGCTGAAGAAAAATGGGTTCAGAGAAATCAATGTGGTGACGCTGCCCGGCGGGAGGCAAGTAGTCGATACAACCGGAGCGCTGTTCACGGCCATCAAGGGGTAGTGCTCGGTTTCGCAATTACGGTCACACATTCTGCACCCGCTCCCTGAAGACGCTCTCCAGGCTGCTGATTTCGACGCCGGGCGCCGATAGCCTGGTCTTCGGGCCTCCGCGTGCTCTTGAAGTGGACGCAAGTAGACTTTTGCTTGTACAGCGAAGAATAGCCGGAGGTGCGATATGTCGAAAACAGCAGTTGGATTGTTTGAGCAGCCGGGTGTGGTCGACCAGGTCGTCCGCGATCTCGATGCCAGTGCGTTCCCTCGGGACAAGATCCGCATTATCGGTGAGCCCCGTGGAATGGAGGGCGACGGAGTGACGAGTACTCCCCGTATCGACTTCGAAGTGAGTTTCAACCGGGAACTCACGGCAATCGGGGCAAGCGCTCGCGAAGCGGATGCTTACGTACAAGGAGTTCGTCGCGGCGGCGTCCTGGTATTGGCGACAGGATCGAATGAACAGGTGGAGACCGCGGCAACGATCATGAATCGACACGACGCAATGGAACTCGCAGAGCTAACCGGCAGTCGACCGGAAACTCTCAGTGTGCCCCGCGAAAACATGACTCCGATGCTCGATGGCTCGCCCCAGGCTGGGCGGATCCGCCAACCGGGCGGCGGCGCCCGCATGTTTGTTTGGTAGCTCGCGCGAAAATGCATCTACGAAACCGGCGCCCGGAATTCTGATGCGGCGTTTGCACTCGCAGCGGCAACTTCTGCACTTGGCGTCTGTCAGGAAATAACCATTCCAATTGGCAGCAACCGCTCCTTGACAGTCGCGGCTCCGACCTGCGGCTCTACGGACGTAGTGCTTGAGTCCGAGCCGCGACCGCGAGGGGGCGGTTGCCGAAGATTGGAACAGTTATTCCCTGACGGGTACCAGGTGAGAATTTCGGCTGTGGAACTGCACTTGTTCTTCGATGGCTCGTAATGCTAAGGAGTTGCGCGGCGAAGCCAAAGCGGAACCCTCTTCGGCCATTGGCGAGCGCGTCTTCCAGGCCCGCGCCGTGCAGCAAACCCGCGGCGGCACCAACGCCCGCATGCCCACCCGCTCCATCCGCAAACACTGGCGCTCTGGACGATTCCGGCGAACGCACCCTGGAACTGGCCGTCCGCCGCATGTTCCCTCTCCGCCCGCGCCCACGACCGCATCCTCAAAGTAGCCCGCACCATAGCCGATATCGCCGGCTCCGAATTGATCGCCGCCAAGCACCTGGCCGAAGCCATCCAGTATCGGAGTTTGGATAGGAATTACTGGAACTGAGGCGGTGGGCCATGGCCCCGGGCGGATGACCGGGGCAGGCGCCGACCTCCGATTCCTAGCTTGATCATCCTGCCGGCCAACGGCCACCGGACAGATCTCTCAGACCAAGCGGTCACCCGCCGTGCGCCCATGGTACGATTGCTAACGATCGTGTGGACTAGACTTCGTCTGATTCTCCTCGCGTCTCTACCCCTGGTCAGCGGGCCGGTCGCGTCCGCGACGGACGTATTCGCGCACTCGGTCTATCGAGACGAGGCGTGGCTGCTAGACGCGCTGGACAATACTTTCTGGCTCGCGGACGGCGCGCCGTCGGACCGTCAGATCTATATCCTTGGCCCGGTGTCCTGCGCGGAGTGCCGGGAACTGTATGCGCGAACCCGGCGGTTGCCGCAACAGGTGCAACTACGCTGGGTTCCGCTGGCGCCGGGCGACGACGCACCCGGCACGAACGCGGTTTGCGAGGCCGCTACGGTGGCCGACTCGGAAGCGCTTGAGCACATCTTCGGCGCTTCGGCGAACTCGCCGGCTTGTTCCACGCCGGTCGCGCGGGACAACGCCGTGCGCTGGAACCGCGGCATCCTGGGCACAATCGAAGGAGTACTCGCACGGCTCAATGCACAGGGTGATTCCATTGCGTATCCCTGTCTGGTGTGGTTGTCGCCCGCTGGCGTCCATGTACAGGTGCGCCCCATGCAACTCGACGCCATTCTCGCATCGGTCGCATCCCGTCCGGAACAGGCAGCGTCGACGGCGCTTGCGCGCGAAACGCTGGTTCGGGAAACGCGCACCGAGGGGGCCCCCCGAGGCGATTACTTCGCGCGCGAAAACGGCGTGACATTGTTCGCTCTGCCGAGCGTCTTTTCGCCGCGAATATTGGTCCTGGACCAGGATTTCGGCTGTCAAGCGCGGAGCCGGACAATCGTCGGCAACGAGGCCTGGATCGAACTGAAGTGTCTGTCCGGTCCGGCGACCCAAATCCTGTTTGGGCGGGAATCGCAATTGTTCCGGGTGTCGGCTGGCAAGCGCTTTCTCTACCACGTGCTGGAGGGGCCGCAGAAATGACAAAGCGCGGATACCGTTGGCCCGCTCCGGCTGGAATGGGCGCACTGATCGCCGGACTTTGGTTCAGCGCGAGTGCGCTGAACGCTCAGAGATACATGGTGGAGACCGTCGCCGGCGCCGCGGACCAGGATCACGCGCTGGGAGACGGCGCCCCGGCGGTGAGCGAGGTATTAGCGCCGTACGGGCTGACGGTGGACCCCACTGGCACATTGTACATAGCCGACCGCGACCACAATCGCATCCGCAAGGTCGGCGTCGACGGCAGCATCTCCACGCTGGCGGGCGTGCGCGGGGATCCCAGAAGCATGGGTTTCGATAACGGCGGCGGCTATTCCGGCGACGGTGGTCCGGCCGGAACGGCGCGGCTGAACCGGCCGATCGGGCTGGCCCTGGATCGGCAGGGTAACCTCTATATTGCCGATAGCGACAACAATTGCATTCGCAGGGTTACGCCGCAAGGCATCATCTCCACCGTTGCGGGCCAGCAATCGTCTGGGTTTGGGGGCGACGGCGGCCCGGCCACCCAGGCGCGCATGGCCGGGCCAGAAGGCGTTGCCGTCGATGGCGCAGGCAATCTTTTCATTGCGGACACCCGCAACCGCCGGGTCCGTAAAGTCACCCCGGACGGCCGGATCTCGACGGTCGCTGGCAGGGGTTGCGACGTCCGCTCGGCCATCCGGTCCGCGGAATTGGCCCAGGCTTGTGTTGAACCCAACGGCATCGCCGTCGGTGCGGACGGACATCTATATGTCGCCGAACGGGATCCGGGACGCATCAGCCGCATCTCCGCGGCCGGTGTGGTCACCCCCATTGCCGGTGCGGGTGACCGAGGTATGGCTGGCGACGGTGTCCCCGCCCTGCAGGCGAAGCTCGACCGGCCCACCAACGTCGCGGCCGATGCCGACGGCAACGTATTCATCCTGGAAGCTCGCGGTTTGCGCATGGTGCGGTCAGACGGGGTAATCACAACCATCGCTCCGGTAACGCCTGTCACGCCCGCAGGCACCGGTGTAACTTATACAGGGCTCGCTACGGCTCCGTCAGGACGCCTTTACGCCGCCGACCGGTGGCCCACCGGCACCGGACGCGTCCGCCGGTTGACGCCGGCCGGCGCACGCGGCCAAACGCTCGCAACCGCCGCCGAGTTGGGCGTCACCGCGGAGTCGCTTCGCATTCGCGCCCTGGTGGCGATGGAGACCAACCTAAGGAAGTATCGTGATGTGCTCTTCAATGCCTCTAACTGGGCCGAGTTTCGCGGCCAGGACGAGAATCTCCGCCGGCTGACGCCCCGCGCGCGTTTTCATCGCGAGGCGATCGGCAAGGCCGCCGAACTGGCGCTTCTCTTTGACGGGTGGGATGATCGGCCCCCGCCTAGGATCTCTCCCGAAAAGCGCGTTTTGCCTGGGAACGGCCTGAGGGATGCGGATTGGGTTGAGCACCTCTTGCAAGCCCACCACACCTTCAGCCTGGACGGCTCCGCAATGGATGGCGGCAGGCGGGCCTGGATACTGGAGGCTACTCCAGCCGACCAGACCGACGAACGCGGCCTGTCACCAACCGAGCGCTGCGTCGCTGGATTACGTGCCACCCTCTGGATCGATTCCGGAACGGCCTTTCCCATCCGCGCCGATATGACGGTCGTCCGCCCGGGGAAGTGCAGTGTACCTGGCACCCCCAACAGCGTCCACGATTCGCCGGGTACCACGGAGCAGGCGCACTTTCAACTCGTGCGCGCCAAGGATCAGTGCGGAACCGACGACCGGGAGATCTGGCTTCTCGATCAATCCGAGACAATAGGCAGAATCGGTGTGCAGGAGTATCGGCATTTTTGGGGTTGGCCGATCGCCGAACGCTCCTGGCTCCTTGGGCCATCTTACGCGGGCGGCATCGTCAGGGTCATGACCGTCCTAAGGGACCCACGCATTTACTTCACCAGTTCCTGCATTGCGTACACGGGCGCCGAGGCGCCCCGGCTGGTCGAATCGGTTGACAGCACGATCACGTTCAGCCTGCCCGATGCGAACCCTCGTGAACCCGGGCCGCCTTCGCATTGATGCCGTACCAAGCTCCAAGGAGGATCCGGCGGACTAACAAGCGAGTAGCGCCTCAATCTTCTGCATCAATCTTTGATAGGCCACTGGCTTCGTCTCATAAGCGTCGAAACCGGCCGCTTGCGCTTTGCGAACATCCTCGGGGAATGTGCGGGCTGTCAGCGCGACCAGCCGGACACGCGCCGTTTTCCGGCCCACTCTGATCTGCCGGGCAGCCTCCCAACCATCCATTTTCGGAAGACCGAGATCCATGACGATCAGGTCGGGTATGTGCACCTGCGCCGCTGCCACACCGGCCGCTCCATCCACGGCTTGGAGAACGACATGGCCTCTCCGGCGCAGGAATCTCGTCACCAGTTCGAGGTTGGCTTCGTCGTCTTCGACAACCAGGATCAGTGCCATACAGGACTCGCTGCCAAATCGGGCTTTGTACGAAGATCCGGTTCGCCGTCGCCCATCGGGATTTGAAGTGTGAATGTGGAACCTTGCCCCGGCGCGCTCTCCACAGTGATGTCGCCGCCCATCAACCGGGTCAGCTTCCGGCTGATGGCTAAGCCGAGCCCGCTACCACCGTATTTCCGCTCGCTGGATGTCTCCAATTGTGTAAAGTGGCAAAAAAGTTTGCTCATGTCCTCAGCCCTAATACCGATGCCAGTGTCGACGATCCGTATCGTATACCAGCGCTTCGAACCGGTTTCGGAGTGTGCCTCCACCAGCACGCGTCCGTCCTCGGTGAATTTGCACGCATTCCCTACAAGGTTGAAAAGGCACTGTCCGATGCGCAATCTGTCTCCGCGCAGGGTGGCCGGCTGGCACGACACCCGCACCTCCACGCGATTCTTGGCGGCAAGCGATTCGAGACTTGCGGCGACCTCTTCCACCAGCGCCGCGATATCGAAGCTATCCCGCTGCAGTTCGACTTTGCCGGCCTCGATCTTCGAGAAGTCCATCACGTCGCTGACAAGCGCCAGAAGGTGATTGCCGGCCCGCCGGATTTTCTGAAGGTCTGTGTCCCAGCTACGAACTCCCGAATCCGGCATCTCGAGCTGTATCAGCTCGGCGAATCCGAGGATGGCATTGAGCGGAGTCCGCAATTCATGGCTCATCGTGGCCAGGAACATGCTCTTGGCGCGGTTTGCGGCTTCGGCGAGTTCCCGGGCCTGAATCAACTCTTCCTCGTAGCGTTTTTGCTCGGTAATCTCTTCCGCAATGCCGACGATTCGAATCAGTTCGCCGGTTTGGTCGAGAACAGGAAAGGACTGGCTTCGGATCCACTTCTCCGCGCCGTCGGCTGTTCGTATCCGATATTCGAATTTAACGGCCTCTCCCTTCGCTCGATTGGCGGCCAACAGACGAATACGCTCCGCGTCATCCGGATGGATCGTTTCTTGCCACGCCGCCGCGTTCCCGTAGAGTTTGTCGCGGCTGGTGCCCCAAATCTGCTCATACGCGGGGCTCACGTACAGCGTTCGGTCGCCTGCTGGGGTCAACACAAAGAACACTTCACGAATATTCTCCGCCAGTTGGCGGAACTTTTCTTCACTTTCCCGGGACGCCTTCTCCGCTTGCTTGCGTTCGGTGATATCGCGAACGATCCCTATCGCGTGCCATTCGCCGCTCAGCATGATCGCGGACAACGAGAGATCGATGTGTATCTCGTGGCCATTCTTCCGTCGGGCCAGTATTTCAACGGTCCTGCCGGGAGGTTCCGGTAGCGGGTCTCACTCTTCTCGGCGGTTTTGAGCCGAGCCCCTCAAAGTCTGGATGCGGTCGTGGCTGCTCTCAGCCGGCGTATTCCAGCACCAGCAGGGTGATGTCGTCGGATTGGGCGGCGCCCTGGGTAAAGTCGCGGACGGCCATCTGGACGGCGTCGTGGACAGTTTCCGCCGAGGAGGCGCCATGCGCGGCGGCCAGGGCGTGCAAACGCTTGACGCCGAAAAACGCTCCGCCCGCGTCTTGCGCTTCGGTCACGCCGTCGGTATAAATTAAGAGCTTATCGCCGGGGGTGAGGCGGGTATCGGCCACTTCGTATTCCGCGCCTTCGATCAGGCCTACCGGCATGCCGGTGGCTTCCAGCACGGCCGTGACTCCGCTGGAACGCAGCACCAGCGGCGGGCAGTGGGCGGCGTTGACGTAGCGGACGCGGCCGCCGCGTTCCACCTGGCAATAAAAGATGGTGGCGTATTTTTCTCCGCCGGTGCGCTCGAGCAGGAAACGATTCAGGCGCGCCACGCCTTGGTTTAATTCCCCCTGGACGGCGCCGGTGATCATCAACGCGCCCTGCAGCACTCCGGCCAGCAGGGCGGAGCTGACGCCTTTGCCGGAAACGTCGGCCACCACGGCGGCCCAGCAGTCCGGCGTGGCCTCCACCAGGTCGTAGTAATCCCCGCCCACCTGTTGCGACGCCATGCTGCTGGCGGCGGCGCGCAGCCAGCCTTCGGTGGGCAGATGGGCCGGCAGCAGGCTCTGCTGAATCGTGCGCGCCACCCGCAGTTCCTCGTCCATCAGGTGCTTGGCGCGCTCCTCTTCCAGCAGCCGGGCGTTTTCGAGCACGGTGGAAGCTTCAATCGCCAGCGTCTGCAGCAGTTCGCGGTTGCCCCCGGCCAGATCCGCCGCCGCCACGCGGGAATCCATGTAGAGCACCCCCACGGTCTCGCTGGCGGTGGAAAGCACGCTGGTGGCATCGCCCTGGCCGGCGCGAATGCGCACCAGCGGCACGCACACCACGCTGCGCAATTCCAGGTCGGCGACGCTGTTGGCGGGGCGCGTATCGTCGGCGCCCAGCGGGTCGAAATTCATGCTCAGCAGCTCGCGCCTTTGGCGCAGGGCGCGATTGATCAGGTCTCGCGGCACCCTCAGATCGGTGTCGTGCAGGTTGTGGCCGTGGCAGTTGCGCGCCACGCGCGTATCGAGCGCGTTGGCGGAGCGGAGCAGCAGAAACCCGCGCTCGGCCCCGGTCACCGTAAGCGCCGCGTCCACCACTTGGGCCAGCACGTCGTCCACCGAGAACGAGCTCTGCAGGGTACGCGCCAGATCGAGGATAGCGCGCAGCTTGCCCATGTTGCCGCCGACCATCGCGCCAGCCGCGCCGGTCTCGCTCCTTTCCGGCGCGACCACCTGTTCCACCAGGCGTTTCAGCTCCTGGCCGTCGAGCGAGAAAACCGCCTGGTAGGAATCGCGCGCGCCGAACTCGATCCGGTCGGCGGGCCGCAGCGTGTGCCGCTCCACGCGCGCGCCGTTGACGAACGTGCCATGGCGGCTGCCGCAATCGTACAGCACGTATTCGCCCTGCTCGGCTTCGATGCGGGCATGCGTGCGCGAAACCCGGCTATCGCGCAGAATCAGCCGATTGTCGGCGTGGCGGCCGATGTGCAGCGGGAGTGGATCGAGCGCCACCCGGATGCGATGGCCGCTGGGGTCGGTCACCGTCAGCGAGGCCGGTCCCGGTACGGCCAAAGCGGCGGCCGCCGGAACAGGCGATTCGGTGGGACTCGGTTCCATGGCGGTTAGCGGCGGGCGCGGGCTTTGCGCTCCCGCACGGCCGGCTCCGCCGTCGCGGCGCGCGCCACTTCCACTTCGCGCGCCCGCAACGTCTGGCAATGCGAGCAATATCCGCCCACTTCGGTGCGCGCCAGCAGCACCTGAAATCCGAAATGGGTCTCAATCTGCCGGCGCAGGCGCTGCAGCGGCTCGCCGAAAAACTCTTCCACCTTGCCGCAGCGCAGGCAGATCACATGCGCGTGCTCCTGCTTCAGGCGGGTCTCGTAGTAGTGCTGGTCGCCTTCGTGGTGCATCAGGTCCAGCTCGTCCACCAGACCGCCGGTCTTGAGCATTTTGAGGGTGCGGTACACGGTGACGCGGTTCAGCTTCGGATCGCGCTCCTTGGCCAGTTGAAAGAGCCGTTCCGCGTCCAGGTGCTCGCCCGATTTGTCGATCAGGTCGAGCAGGATCTGCCGCTGGCGCGTTAGCCGAACGCCGCGCTGGCGCAACGAGCCCTGCATCGAATCCAAAGGCATATCGGAAAGCGTACCTAATTTTAGCTCAAAAAAACCCAGCCCAAACAGCGCTCGGTCGCGCAGCAACGGCCTCTTCGTGGAGCGGACTCTTCAGTCCAATGTCACATACTTTTCCAGCCAAACCCGCCTGCGTAAATAGTGGGGCGGGCAATTTTGCCCGCAGCCGCCTTTTTAGGCGGCTCTTTCGAGGTGCTTACCGATGAATCGCATTGGCCTGCACTGTCATGCCGCTCACCCAACGGGGTTGGCGACCTGGCGGATTCCTCCGAAGGGTGTACGATAATCAGGGTGGACGGGGAAAACGCCAATCCTCACGAGGAACTTCAGTGGCTCGATGAGCGGATCGCAGCCGCTACCGAGCTGGCTGCTCTGAAGCCGATCTATTTTCGGCTGAACGAAATCATTCAGGCTTTCCCTGGCGATTTCGAAATACAGTTTACGGCCAACGACATCAAGCAGCGTTTGATGATGCGTGGGGTGGCGCTCAAGCAACGGGAAACCTTCCCGCCTCTCCGCCCGCCGCTGGCGGCCGAACCGCCTTCTTCGCCGGCTTCTCCGCTAGGTCCGGCGCCCCCGGCCGGACCCCAGGCGAACTTGCCTTTGTTCGGTCCCGCTCCGCCGCCTGCGGCCGCGCTGGGGATGATGCCCGAGGATCCGCCCGCACCGCCCGCGCTCCCTCCGGCGCCGCCCCGCTTCCCGCTCCGTTGGAACCGCGCGGCGACGATCGGGACAATCGCCGGTCTGCTGGTAGTCCTGGCGCTCGGCTTTTGGCTGGTGCGCCAGCTTTGGAAGCGCCACGTGTACCAGGCGGCGCGCCAGGCTGTCGTCGAGGTGAACATTGCGACCACTCCTCCGGGCGCGTCCGTGCGGGTGGCCGCGGGAGCCGGCAACCCGGCCATCTGCACGTCCAACTGCAAGCTGGAGCTGAAACCGGACACTTACCAAATCGTCGCCTCGCTGGACGGGTACGAACCGGCGGCGGC
The DNA here is from genome assembly GCA_003164035.1 of Bryobacterales bacterium. Taxonomy (GTDB): domain Bacteria; phylum Acidobacteriota; class Terriglobia; order Bryobacterales; family Bryobacteraceae; genus JBEKYD01. The sequence goes on from PLRS01000061.1 coordinate 19,012, forward strand.
GGTTGTCACGGTGACGGCCAGGCGGCCGGCCACGGTCGGCCTTACGCTTCAGCCGCTGGCGCAATCGGTTCGCGTGATGTCGGATCTGGACCAGGGCAAAGTGGTGATGGACGATCGGCCGCCGGTCAATCTCGAAGAAGGGCAGTCGATCCTCGATAAGCTGGCTCCGGGCGCGCACACCGTGACCGTCACCGGGCAGAAGGGAGAAGCCTCGTTTTCCTTTGAGATTGCCGACGCGCGGATGCCGGCCGTGGCCGGCCCGGTGAAGGCTCGGAATATCTTCGCGGTGCTGGTGGCCAGCTTCGGCAGCCAGGCGCGCGTGGTGACTAACGCGGGCCCCTGGAAACTCGCGGTCAACGGCCAGCCCCAACCCGATGCCGGTCCGGCCGGGACGGACATCGCCGGTTTTCATCCCGGCGTCAACGAGATCGTGGCGAGCGAGGGGCGGGACCGGCACAACATGATCGAAAATTTCGGCGCCGCGCCCATGCTGACCGTCTTTTTGAAAACGAGCGTGGATGCGGGCACTCTGATTGTGTCCACCGGGCAGGACGACGTGCGCGTGTTTCTGGACGGCAAGGAGTACCGCCAGCGCACCCAGCGCGGCCAGTTGCGCATCGAGACCCTCGGAAAGGTCGCCGTGCGGGTGGCCAGGAGCGGCTTCGAGGACGCGCCCGCGCAGACGGTCGAGGTCAAGAGCGGCGCGGAAGTGCGCCTGCGGTTCGATATGAAACCGCTGCCGCAATCCGGCTGGCTCGAAATCCACGGCGCCATCGCCGGCACCGAGGTTTTCATCGATCAGCGAAACGTGGGTGCGGCGGGGCCGGACGGATCGCTCACTCTCAGCGACATCCGGCCGGGCGACCACGCCATCGAGCTGCGGCGCGAACAGTACCTGCCCAAGCGGCTGCAGCGATCCTTCCGCGCCGGCCAGGCGGTAGTGCTGACGGGCGCCGACGTGGTGTTGGCCGCCGCCGGCGGCACCGTCCGGATCGCCCGCAATCCCGCTTCGGCTAGCGTCACCTACCGCCGCGGCGACGAAACCGAGGCGCACGAAGTCCACGGAAACCAGATCGATCTGCCGCCCGGGAGCTACGCATTCTCGGCAAGAGCGCCGGGATTCGCCGATTCCACCGCCCGCGTCCAACTGGCTGCCGGCGAGAACCGGCAGGTGGAGTTCACTCTGGCCGCGCGGCCGTCCCCGCCCGCACCCGCGCAGGCAAAAGGAATGGCGGAGTTCGAGGACGCGCAAAGCTGGAAGAAGGAAGGCGACAATTGGGTCCATGAGGGTGGTGGATTCGTGCCTTATAAATTGCCGCCCAAGGGCGTCTTCACCTTCACCGTGGCACTGCGCAAAGGCGGCGGCGCATTCCGGGCGGGCCAGATCCGCTGGTGCCTTCAGTATCTCGACCCCAAGGACTACCTGCTCTACGAGATGGACCGGAAGAATTTCTGGGCCGGGGTGGTCGAGAAGGGCAAGCGCCTGGAGCGGGTCAAGGCGCCCCACAATCTCGGCAGCCAGAAGGCGTTCACCATTCAGATCGAGGTGACCTCCGATCGCGTGGTGCAAAAGGTGCGAGTGGGCAACGATTGGAAAGTGCTCGACACCTTTGTCGAGCCCGGCCGCGATTTCACCCAGGGCAAGTTCGGGTTTCTCATCCAGGGAAACGACGAGATCGCGGTTTCCGATTTCAAGTTCCAGCCGAAGTGACCGGGTGGGGCTGGAAGAGCCGCCTCGCGGCTACGACAGGCCGGGAGTCCTGTCCCGCCTGAACCGCGAAATCCGAGTACCTTTTCAGCTACCGCGTCCGCATAAGTTGTGGGGCGGGCGATTCTGCCCGCAGCCGCCTTTTAGGCGGCTCTTTCGGGGCGTAGCGCGTTTACCCCGCAACTTGTCACGCGTTAACCTAGGAGAAGTGAGACCCCTTTCCGCGATACTGGTGTGCGGTGTTGCCGGCGGGCTGCTGGCATTGCCGGCACCGTTCTTCGCGGCCGCAAGGAAGAAGCCCGCGTCTTCAGCTACCCCTTCACCGGCGGCTCGGGCGGCGGCTTTGAAACGGGTGAATGCGGCGCTGGACGATCCGCCGGATCAGCCTTTCGATCAGCCGGGGGCGTTGGCGCCCGTGTTCGAGCAGCTCTTGCGCATGAGCGCCAACGGCGATCAGCCGCCATTGCACGTGATTCAGTTTGGCGATTCCCACACCGCCGCGGACGAGTGGACGGGCGGCTTGCGGGAGGAGATTCAGCAGCGCTTCGGCAACGGGGGGTCGGGATTCTCGCTCGCCGGCCGGCCGTTTTTGGGTTACCGGCGCTTCGATATTCGCGGCGGCGGCAGCGCGCTTTGGCACTCCGAAGGGCTGCGAACCGGAGCGGGCGACGGTTTCTACGGGTTGGGCGGCGTGAGCATCGAAACCACCCGCGCCGGGCAATCGGTGTATGCGCGGGGGGAATGCGATTCGCTCGAAGTGGATTACCTGGTACAACCTGGCGGCGGCGCGGTAGCGGTCTACGTGGACGAGGAGCGGCGCGACGAATTCTCCACCGACGGCGTCCAGATGGCCCCGGGAGCGGTGCGCTACGATCTCTCACCCGGCCTGCACACCTTCAAAGTGGTGACGCTCGAACCCCGCCCCGTGCGCCTGTTCGGGTGGGTAGCCGACCGCAACGCCGGGGTTACGTATGAAGCCCTGGGGATTAACGGCGCCGAAGCCGGAGTCATGCTGAAGTGGAACGAGATCATGTTGGCGACCTACTTGCAAAGAAGAAGCCCGGCGATGATCGTGTTGTCTTACGGCACCAACGAAGCGAGCGACCCAAGCTGGACCCCGGAGGCGTACGAGGCCATGTTCTCCTCTCTGCTGGCGCAGCTTCGGCAGGCCGCGCCCACGGCTACGATTCTCGTGCTCGGCCCCGGCGACCGGTGGACGCGCACCCGTTACAGCGTCAGGCTGGTGGCCGGCATCGACTGGGTGATCGCCGCGCAGAAGCGAGCGTGTGCGGCCAACCGCTGCGTGTACTGGGATACACGCCAGCGGATGGGCGGGCGCGGGTCGATGCGGGATTGGGTGGATGCCGGGTTGGGGCAAATCGATTACGTACACTTCACCGCGGCCGGATACCGGCGTCTGGCGGAGGTGCTTTTCGCCGACCTGATGGGGCAATACGAGATTTATAAGAAGGCTCGCACGGAGCAAGCAGGCTTTTAATGGATAACAAGGCTAGAATCAGCAAAATCGTGAAGAGTTTCGCCGCCGAACCGGTAGATCCGGCGCCCGGCGAATCGCTGTTTGAATCGGGGCTGCTCGATTCGTTTTCGCTGGCCGACCTGGTGACCGAACTCGAGAAAGAGTTCGCCATCAAGGTCCCGGATTCGGACCTGGTGCCGCGAAAGTTCGATTCCATCGACCGCATCGACGCCTACGTGGCTTCGAAATCCTGACATGGCTTTTCTGCGCGGATTTGGATGCTACCTGCCCGCGCGCGTGGTGGACAATGCCGAGCTGGCGCCCCTGGTCGGCGTCGACCCGGCCTGGCTGCTGCGCTCGACGGGCATCGAGCAGCGGCGATTCGCGGCCGATGGCGAAACGGTTTCGAGCCTCGGAACCGAGGCTGCGCGCGATTGCCTGAAACGCTGTGCGGCCGAAGCCGGCGACGTCGGCCTGGTGATCGCCGCCAGCGGATCCGGCGAGTTTCGCTTCCCCGGCCCGGCCACCGCCATCGCCAGGGGTTTAGGCATTTCGGGCGTGCCGGCCATCGATTTGCCCATGGCGAGCGCGGGTTCGCTCTTCGGCCTTTCGCTGGCGGCCGACCTGGCACACCGGTATGGCAACGTGCTGGTAGTGGGCAGCGAAATCATGTCCCGGGTGGTGCGGCTGGAGCCGCCCGGCCGCGATACGGCGATCCTGTTCGGCGATGGCGCGGGCGCGGCCCTGGTGAGCGCTACTGGCGGGTTCGCCGAAATCCGGGATTCGGTGCTGGCCAGCGACGGCGAGTTCGCCGAAGCGCTGCTCCTGTGCCTGGATGCGCCGCTCCACATGGATGGGCGCACCATCATTCTCCACGCCTCCCGCAAAATGCCGCGGGCCATTCTGCAGCTTCTGGAACGCAATCGCCTGCAGCCGGCTGAAGTGGGCACCTACATTCTGCACCAGGCGAATCTCAACCTGATTACCCGTGTCGCCCACGCCGTAGGCGCCCCCGAATCGCGGTTCTTTTCGAACCTGGCGCGCTACGGCAACACCTCGTCGGCATCCATGCTGATCGCGGCAGCCGAATGGAGCACCGGCCAGGAAGAGCTAACGCAACCCGTAGTCTTTGCCGCCTTCGGGGCCGGGTTGAACTGGGGCGCCGTGCTGGCTGTGCCGCCGGCGGCTACGCCGTGACCGGCGGCACCAGCGTCTTCAGGAATTCGTGCGCCACGCGGAAGCCGCGCTTGTATTGTTCGGTGAAATTGGCGCCGTCGTACGCCGGGTAGTAGAACTGGTCTTCGTTCTCGATGTTCAGGGCTCCGGTGTAGCCCACTTCCGACAGCACGCTGAAGAAGCCTTTCCAATCCACCGAGCCGTATCCGGGCACGCGGAAACGCCACCAGCGGGCGTGGTTCACGGGCTGAATGCCGGCGCGTTTCACAATGTGCCAGAGAATCTCCGTGTCCTTGAGATGGACGTCGTAAATCTTGTCGGCGAATTCGCGCGCCGCCGCCACCGGATCCATGAACTGCCACACCAGGTGAGACGGATCGAACTGCAGGCCCACGTTCGGGCTGCCGTTGAAGGCTTTGAACAGGGCCTCCCAGCCCACCGGCCCGGTGGCGATGTTGGGCCCACCCGCATAGGGCTCCCACAGGATGCGCACTTTGTTTTTCTCGCAGGCGGCGAAGTACTTCTCGCTGTAAACCTTGACGATCTCGTCCACCTGCTGTTCGAGCCCCATATTCGGGATGGTGCCGCTCTGGCCGCCGATATTGGGGATGCCGAGCTTGCCGCACAGCTCCAGGCACTTGACGGTGTAGGCGTTCTGGCGGTCGCGTTTGGCGGGGTCCGGGTCGATGTGGTTGCCGTCCACGCCCAGCGAGGAAATGTAGATACCGCTCTTGGCGATCTTGTCCTTGATGGCGGCGATGGCGGCATCGTCCACCTGGTCGGGATTGATCCGGAGTTGGGCGCTGGTAAAGCCTTCGGCCTTGACGAACTCCAGGTTGGAATCCGAGTACTGCATCAGGACGCCGAGCCTGGGTTTCCAGTTCGGCGGGCGGTTGCGCTGCGCCGAAGCGGCGGCGGCAGCCGATATGGCGGTAAGAAGAGTGCGTCGCGTGACAGTCACGAAATGACGATACCCCGCCAGCAGGGGCGGGCGCAAGCCCTCGGTGCGGGTGCTGTGGGATAAACTTAGAGTTCGCTGACGTATTTCCGGGCAACGGCTTGTTACCGAGCCGCGACCGCCAGGGAGCGGTTTTCTTGGTGGGGCAGGCGGTTCCGCCTGCCAGGCAATTCTCTCACAGCTTCCCAGGGAGCGGTTGCCTATTACTCGACAGTATGAAGAAGGAATCGGCACCTAACCACCGCGATGAGATGCGAGAGGAGTACGACCTTTCGGAGTTGGAGGGCGGCGTTCGAGGGAAATACTATCGCCGGGCGACGGCTGGGACGAATCTGGTGCTGATCGAACCCGACCCAGTCAACGTGTTTCCCGACAGCAATCGCGGCGAATCTTGACCTTGCGGCGGGAACTGGGTTTCGTTCTGACGCTGGCGGCGGCGCTCCTGGCGTGGCAGCTCTTCGCTCCGCCCATCGTCGGCCTCGCCGACCAGGGCGACTTTGTGCGGCTGCTGGGACCGCTGGGATACGCTCCCGTACCGAAGGGGCCCGAGCACAAGTATTGGTACGTTACCCGAACCTACGTCAAGGATTCGAGCTACCGGGAGCCGCGGTGGGAGCAGGCCACATCGGAGTTCATTCCCGCCCGAATTGCCATCGCACTGAACCGTCTGTTTGGGAATCCGGACCGGTTCGACATCACGCTTTTCGGCTTCACGCACACGGTGCTTTTTCTGCTTGCCCTGGCCCGCCTGTTTTATGTTACGCGAAGCCTGGCGATGCGCCGGTTGGTGTGGGCACTGGCCCTTCTGGTATTGACCGACGTGGGCTACGTGGCCTATTGGAATTCGTTGTACACGGAGCCCGCCTCGTGCCTTTGGTTTCTGTTTTTCCTGGCCGAGAGCATAGACCTGTGCAACAGCCATGAAATCTCGATTGGCCCGGTCTTACGCTGGAGCATCTTCGCCGTGCTGTGGATCGCGGCTAAGTCTCAAAACGCCCCGCTCTCGATCCCCCTGGCTATATATGGGCTGGGACTGTTGCGGCGCACTGTCGACCGCAAAACCTATTGCGCGACCGTGGGCGGTGTAGTGGCTATCTGCCTGGCGGGAGTCGTCATGTACCGTTCCCTGCTGCCGGCGCCCAGAGTAACCGCTGTCTACAATGCGATCTTCTTCGGAATTCTGCCCGAGTCTCCCGATCCGCAATCCGATCTGAAGGCCCTCGGCCTCAATCCCAGCTACGCGCAGTACTCGGGAACGGTCGCCTGGAGCCCAGGCACGGGTGTAGCGGACGGAGCTCTGGTGAACGCCCTTCTGACCGATGTTGGCTCCTTCCGGTTGATGGCATTCCACTTGAAGCGTCCCCGGCGGATGTGGCGGCATATCGGCGAACTCTTTCCAACCATCCTCTCTCTGCGACCGGAGTTCTGCGGCAACTTCGACCGATCCGCCAGCCGGCTCCCGGGAGCCAGGAGCGACGCCATCGATTTGTGGAGCCGCTTCCACGAGCGCGCCTTATTGCGAATCGCTCACCTTCTAATCCCCGCGCTGGTGCTGGTGTTTGCCGGAGGAGTCCTGGCGCTTCTTTTCCACAGCGGTGCCACGGCGGCCGTACGGCCCTGGACGGAATTGGCAATCTGCCTTGCGGCGTGCTGTTTGACGGCGTTCTTCGCCGCCGCATTTGGCGACGCATGGGAGCCCGTCAAGCATCAGTTTCTTTTCAACCTGCTGCTCGACACCTGCCTGGTATTCGGGCTCGCGGCCCTTCCCCACATCCTCCGCCCCGTCATCATGAAACAAGCGGAAGACTAACTTCACATACTGCCGCACCGAGTCTTCAAACTGCTGAAGTCGCGGAATTTGGGTTAAGTCGGGTTCCGGCTCGCGGGGCAGTGGGGCGGTCCGTGGGGCAGACCATCGTCTTTCGTGAAGCAGGGTCTTCCGTAGCGCCGGCGATCTTTGTCGCCGGTGCCTTTGCTCGCGGCTATGCTGCCATTTGTTTGTCACAGCGCGAGTCCAAAAATATCCCCTTCAAAAACAGTAATTTAGGGTCTGGACATCTCGAAACGCATTGCCGTCCATGGTATTCATAGGTTCCGGGCCGCTACCGAAGCCTTGCCGGAATCGAGGATCGCGCCCGCGACGGACGCTTGCAAAGCCTGTCAATTCTGTACAAAAAATGCACAAGGAACCAACCCCGGCCAAGGGCTGCGTGGACCCGCGTCCACCATCGGCTCCAATTTTGTTTTTTCAAAGGCTGGCCAGCCATCGAAAACCCTCAAATCTGCACAATTCTGCACAACCAACCCGCACGGCCAAGGGCTGCTCCGGAAAAGTCCGCAAAATCTGCACAAATCCGCCCAAACGAGCCTATCGGCGCAAATCCTCGTCCGTCGGCTCCAATTTTGTTTTTTCAAAGGCCGCCCAGCCGTCGAAAGCCCTCAAATCTGCACAAATCTGCCCAATCGGTTGACTTTCCGCGTCTGAACCCGCTACGTTTGTCCATCATGCTGCATAGACTTGCCTGCTTCGCCTGTTTCGCGCCGATCCTCGCCTTCGCCGCCGAACCCGGCTCGGCCCACCACGACATCGCCGCTCTGGTCGATTCGCACGCCGCCGAATACCGCGACCTGTCGCGCAAGGTCTGGGAATTTGCCGAGGTCGGATACCAGGAGCGCCAAAGCTCGGAATTATTGCAGCAACACCTCAAAGCGGCCGGCTTCACCATCCGGGCCGGGGTGGCCGAGATTCCCACCGCCTTCGTCGCCACCTTCGGCCAGGGCAAACCGGTGATCGGCATTCTGGGCGAATTCGACGCCCTGCCCGGCCTCTCCCAGGACGCCGTGCCGGAACGTAAGGTGATCGTCGCCAACGCTCCCGGCCACGGCTGCGGCCACAATCTGCTGGGCGCCGGCGGGGCGCTCGCCGCCGTCGCCGTCAAGGATTACCTGGCCACCCATCACCTCCCCGGCACCGTGTGCTTTTACGGCACCCCGGCCGAAGAAGGGGGCTCCGGCAAGGTCTACATGGTGCGCGCCGGCCTGTTCCACGACGTCGACGCCGTGCTTCACTGGCACCCCGGCGACCGCAACGCCGTCACCACCGGAGCCGGCATGCTGGCCATGATGTCCGCCAAGTTCGAGTTTCACGGCTTGGCCGCTCACGCCGCCGCCGCTCCCGAAATGGGCCGCTCCGCCCTCGATGGCGTCATGCTCATGGGCAACGCGGTGGAATTCCTGCGCGAGCACGTCCCCAGCTCCACCCGCATCCACTACATCATTACCAAGGGCGGCGTTGCGCCCAATGTGGTGCCCGACGACGCCGAAATGTTTCTCTATGCCCGCCATCCCTCCATGCCGGCCTTGACCGGCATCTGGGACCGCATCGTCGCCTGCGCCAAAGGCGCCGCCCAGGCTACCGGCACCACCGTCGATGTGCGCATCGTCAGCAGCGATTACAATATGATCGACAATTTCCCGCTGGCCGAGCGCATGTACCAAAACCTGACCGAATTGGGCGGTATCTCCTATACTCCCGCGGAAACCGATTTCGCCGCTCGCCTCACCGCGCTGCTGCCGGCCGGATCGCGGCCCAAGCCCGGCGCCGAAAGCCGCATCGAACCGCTCCAGCGGGATCCCTCGGAGGGTGGCTCGGCATCGAGCGATGTGGGCGACGTCAGTTGGTCGGTCCCCACCATGGGCCTTTCCACCGCTACCTGGGTCCCCGGAACTCCGGCGCATAGCTGGTACGCCGTGGCCGCCAGCGGCATGGCCATCGGGCAGGACGGAATGGTGCTCGCCGCCAAGACCTTGGCGCTTACCGCCCAGGATCTGTTCGCCGATCCGAAATTGCGAGCCGCCGCCAAAGAGGATTTTGAGAAGCGCCTCGAAGGCCAGCAATACCGCTCGCAAATCCCCGCCAACCAGAAGCCGCCGCTCGATTATCGCAAGCTCGGAAACTGAACCGAATGTCTCAGGAGCGCGGTGCGATCGCCAGCCCGGCCGCGCTCAGAATCCCGCTCTTGTCGGCCACCTGGGCTTCGACGATCGGCACGTCGCGTCCCAGCAAAGTGCGGGAGCGCGTCCATACCCGCTCCCGCAGGTCGCCCAGGAAATCGCTGGCGGCATCGGCTGCCTGGCCACCCAAAATCACCACTTCGGGGTCGAAGATGTGCACCAGGCTGACAATCGCGGGCGCCAGTCGCTGCAGCGCGTTGGTCACGATTGCCCTGGCGATCTCGTCCCCCTCCGCGGCAGCTTGAAATACCGTGCGGCAAGTCGCCAGTTGCGGCTGTCCGCGAAATAAGCTGGTCAACACGGAACTGCAGCCGCGATGGACGGCGGACCAGGCAGCTCCTTCGATGGCGCGCGCCGAAAACACCGTTTCCAGACACCCGCGATTCCCGCAGGAACAAACCGCGCCGTCCGGTTCCACCGTCAAATGCCCCAGTTGGCCGGCCACGCCGGAATGTCCGCGCAACACGCTGCCGCCGGAGAGCACCGCGCCGCCCACTCCCGCCCCCAGCGTAAGCATCACGACATCCTGGCGGCCCCGCGCCGCACCCCACACCACCTCGCCCGCCAGGGCGACGCGCGCGTCGTTGTCGGCGAACACCGGTACATCGAGAGGCATTCCCACCAGGTCGGACAACGCCAGGCCTTGCAGAAAGTGGAGCGCTCCCGGCAGAATCTCGACCCGCGTCGAGTCGGGATCGATCTTCCCTTTGCAACTCACCCCGACCGCGCCCGGGTTTCCGGAAGCGTCGATCAGCCAATCCAGGGCCTCGCGCAGGGCGCCGCAGAAGCCGTCCAGCTCGTTGGGCGTCGCAACCGACCGCGCGGCCAGAATCGCCCCCTTCTCGTCCACCATGCCCGCCCGCATCTGGGCGCTACCGATGTGAATTCCGAGTATCACCATGGCAACCCCTCCCTACCCGGCCAGAACGCTCCAGCCCCCGTCGACGTTTACCACCTGGCCGGTTATCGACCGCGACGCTTCGCCCAACAGGTACAGCGCCGTTCGCGCCACGTCTTCCGCCTGCACCAGCCCAGCCGTCAATTGCTGCCGCGAGCGCACGATTTCCGCCAGCTTGGGATCGTCCATGGCGCTCTCGCCGGCCGGCGTTCGAACCATTCCCGGCGCGATGCAGTTTACGCTGATGCGGTGCGGCGCGTAATAAGCCGCCATGGACCGGCTCATCGCCGCCAGCGCGCCTTTAGCCGCGGCGTAGGCGTGGGTGGCAAACTCGCGCGGTTCGGGCGCGAAGGCCAGCACGCTCGAAGTCAGGACGATCGAACCGCGCAAGCCGGACGCCGCCACCTCTTGCTGCAGCATGCGGCCGATCGCGGCCCGGGACAAGCGAAACGCACCTGTCAGGTTCTGCGCCAGCGCCAACTCCCAGCCTTCGTCGGAGCACTCATGCACCGGCCCGTCGCCGTAGCGGCGCCCACCCGCGCCGGCGGCCTGCAGCACTGCGTCGATTCGTCCGAAGCGCCCCAGACACTGGGAAACCACCGAGTCCGCCGCCCCTGGCCGCGTTAGTTCGCCGGTCCAGCATTCGGCACCGGTTTCCTGGGCCAGTTCCCAGCCGGTGGCGCCGTCGGCGGTGGCGATCAACACCCTCGCGCCCCGCTCGGCCGCCATGCGGGCCGCCGCCGCGCCGATTCCGGTCGACCCCGTTACAATCAGTACCTTGCCTTGCATGCCGTTGACTCTTACACTTACACTGTATAGCTTTCAGCGCTCAGCCATCAGCGCTCAGCTAAGGTTTGGCTGACCGCTGATGGCTGACCGCTGACCGCTTCCATCATTCGTGGCGTGTCAGCAGGGTCTTATAGAGGTTCCACATGCGTTTGAAATCGAGGCCCAGCATGACGTTGACGGGAGTGGCATCGGGGGCTACGCGCCGGTCGAGCGGCTGGGTGGCGCCATAAAACTTCCCCCAGTTGGTGATCACGTCCAGGGACTGAGTCTCCGAGCGGGTGACAATGCCGGGGTCGATCAGGTACGCGGCCGGCAAAGAGTCCCACAGATAGGTGACACTATCGGGGTGATGATAGAAGCCCGGGTAGCGGTTGCCTAAGTCCCAACTGAACAGGTCCGTGATCGGAGTGTGGGCGGCCGCCACTTCGTCGAACTGGGCCCTGCGAATCGGCGCCAGATTGCAGATATCCAGGCTGAACATCACTTTTCGAGGAATGCGCGACCGCAGCACGATGCGCGCGGCTTCCGGGTCGAACCAGAAATTGAATTCGGCCGCCGGGGATGCATTGCCCGCCACGTGCAGATTGCCGCCCATGAAAACGATCCGCTTGATCTTGGTTTCGATTTCCGGCCTCATCCGCAGCGCCAGGGCGATATTGGTCATGGGCCCCAACGCCAGGATGGTCACGGCGCCGGGGCGGCGCTCGATTTCGGAAATCAGGAAATCGACGGCGGCCTCGTGCCGCGGTTTCCGCCCGGTAAGCTTGCAGCCGGGCGCGGGCTTGATCCTGGCCGGATCTTCCGCGAAAGCGCCCATATATTCCAGCGAACCCCAGCGGCGCGTATATTCGCGCGCCATGGCGGCCGTGTGCGCCAGCGGCTCCTCGGCGCCGGTCAGAACCGGAACGGCGGGCCGCTTGAGCAGGTCGAGAATGTGAAACATGTACTCGGCGCCCTGGGCCGGCCACACGTTGCCGGGCACGATGGTAACGCCCTCCACGGTAACTTCGACGGGGCTGCGCAGCAGCATCACCAGAGCGGCGCCGTCGTCGCCGAACAATCCCGAATCGGTGTCGAACAGCACCGCTTCGCGGTCTCCGGCCGTAAGAAGGGGCAAAACCAGAAGACCCGCGAGCAAACGGAGCATGCTTCCCAAATTCTAACGCGCCGCGCCGGAGGCGGAGCGGACAGGAAAAGGTCTTCGTCCTTACTTGGCTCGCTTTGCCACGAACTCTTCGGTCGCTATGTCGGCCACCTTGCGCGTGAACTTGATCTCGTCGCCGGAGACCTTGCCCGTGTAAGTGATGCGCAGCGGCTGGCCTTCCATGTCCAAGCTCTCCACAAAGGAGATTTCGTCTCCCTTTACCGTCCCTTCGGAGATCTCGGTATCGCCAAATTGCGACTTCGCCCGTCCGGTCAGTTTCTCGCCATCGACTTTGAAGTCGTAGGTGTAGTTCTGTACGCCGATCTGCGTATCGATCGCGGCCGTCCATTTGCCGGTGACGTCGGCCCACGCCGGAGCCAACAGAAGAACCGCCAGCGCGGTCCCCAGCAACAGTCTCGGAGCCTTCATGGTCAAACCTCCTGCATCTAGTGATTTCCGTCACATACTATACCGCGTGGTGGGTCGCAAGACGCGGGCGTGTATGTGGCGGCGCGCTTACTCGACCTGGGGAAAAACAGCTCCGGCTGGTCGGCGGGCGAGGTTCTATAGTGGGGCGGACGCCCTCGTCCGCGCGGGTCCCCCTGGACCCGATCTTCGCCCCGAGATCGTCAGCCCCTTGCCGCCAGCGATTTGCGCGACCAGGGGCTCGCACGCGGACGAAGGCGTCCGCCCCACCAAACGTCCCGGAGGGTCTATGGCACGCCGTCTGCACGCCTTGGCCGCCCGTATCGTCATAGAATAAGGATGCATAAACGCGAAGGGTGCCATCATGCCTGTTTCTAGAAATCGCCGCGGCTTTTCGCTGATCGAGCTGCTCATCGTCATCGCGATCATTTTGTTGATCATTACCATCGCCGTTCCCAAGTTCAACAGCGTGCAGAAGCACGCTCGCGAAGTGGCCGCGCTGCAGGCCATCAAGACCGTTCATACGGCGCAGGTGCAGTTCTACTCCGAGTACGGCCGTTATGCCACCTCGCTCACCGAGCTGGGGCCGCCCGCCAGCGGGCACTCCAGTGCTTCGGCGGCGGACTTGATCGGCAACGACCTGGCGTCCGGCGAGAAGCAAGGTTACCGATTCACCGTCACTGGAAATGCGGGCGGATACGTCATCAACGCCAATCCCGTGGTGTATGGCACCAGCGGCGACAAAAGCTTCTTTTCCGACCAGACCATGACCATTCACGAAAACGACGGTCCCGAGCCGGCCACCGCGCAAAGCAAGGAAATGCGCTAGCGAGAGAATTCAGCCACCGATGAACAAATCATGGTATTCATCGGCGCTTATCGGTGGTTATAATCTGATTCGGCCTCCCTGAAATGTTCTCTTATTCCAACCAGGATCTTTATTGCGAACAGGTGGCTCTGGCCGACGTGGCGGCCCAGGCTGGCACGCCGGCCTACGTGTATTCCAGCCGCAGCATCCTCGATAACTATCGCGCTTACGACCAGGCATTCGGCGAACTGCCACACCAGGTCTGCTACGCGGTCAAAGCGAACTCCTCCCTCGCCGTATTGGGACTGCTGGCGAAGGCCGGCGCCGGTTTCGATATCGTTTCCGGCGGCGAGTTGTTTCGTGTGATCGAGGCGGGCGGCGATCCGGCCAAGGTGGTCTTTTCCGGCGTCGGTAAAACCCCCGGCGAGGTGGAGTATGCGCTGGAGCGGGGCATCCAGAGCTTCCATTGCGAATCCGAAGCCGAACTGGCGTTGATCGATGCCAAGGCGGCGCGCCGCGGCGTGAAGGCGGCTTTTGCGGTTCGCGTCAACCCGGATGTGGACGCCGCCACCCACCCTTACATTTCCACCGGCTTGAGCCAGCACAAATTCGGCATTGCCATCGCCGAAGCGCCGGCCGTGTACGAGCGCGCGCACAGTTTCCAGAACCTGGTGGCGAGCGGGGTTAGCTGCCACATCGGCTCGCAGATTCTGGATGCGACCCCGATCCTCGAAGCCGTCGACAAGGTTCTGGCCCTGGCCAACGCCCTGCGCGCTCAAGGGCACCCGATTCGCCACCTGGACCTGGGTGGAGGCCTGGGCGTGGCGTATCGGCCGGGAGAGAAAACTCCGGGAATCCGCAGCTTCGTCGAAACCGTGCAGGGACGCCTCCGCGAAGCCGGATTGACGGTTCTGGTGGAACCGGGCCGCTCCATCGTGGGCGCGGCCGGCATGCTGCTGACGCGGGTGCTGTATCGCAAGAAGAACGGCGACCGGGAGTTCGTTATCGTGGATGCCGCCATGAACGATTTGATCCGGCCGTCGCTCTATCGCGCCCACCACGAGATTATTCCGGTCCGCCGCAATTCCCTGCCCCCGATCGTCGCCGACGTGGTCGGCCCGGTGTGCGAAACCGGCGATTTCCTGGCCCGCGAGCGGCACATGGCCAATGTGATGCCCGGAGATTTCCTGGCGGTTGCGACCGCCGGCGCCTACGGGTTCGTTCAATCCTCTAATTACAACTCCCGCCCGCGCGCGCCGGAGATTCTGGTGGAAGCGGACCGCTTCCGCGTAGTCCGCCAGCGGGAGAGCTACCAGGACCTGGTTCGCGGAGAAAGCGTCTAAATGACAGAGCATGCCATGATCGAGCCCGCCCGCTATACCTGTTACCGCGCCGCCGGCCCGATCGCGGTGAACGGCAAACTGGACGCCCCCTCCTGGCAACTGGCGGCGCGATCTACACCGTTTGTGGACATCGTGACCGGCGAGCCGGCATGGTTCGACACCCGGGTGGCGTTGTTGTGGGATGACGATTACCTTTATTTCGGTTTCCGGGCCGAAGAGACCGACGTCCGGGGAACGCTCACCGCGCGCGACTCGAAAATCTGGGAAGAGAACGACCTGGAGCTGTTTATCGGCGCACGCGACGCCTATTACGAATTCGAAATCAACGCCCGGAACACGGTCTACGAGGCGTTCTGGATCTGGAACGACGTTCACCGCCCGGGCGGACCTTACTGGGGCCGGCCGGAATTCGATCCGGTGAGGCAGCGGACCCTGGTGCTCGATGGGGTGGGCGGCCACGTTCACCCGCGTGGCGAGCGGTGGGGCTTCCTCGATTGGGACTTCCCCGGCCTGAAGACGGCCGTTCACGTGGAAGGTGTGCTGAACAGCCGGACGCATACCGACCGCGGCTGGACGGCCGAGGTGGCGCTGCTATGGAAAGGGCTGGAGTTACTGGCCGACGGCCGCTCGCTTCCCCCTAAAGACGGCGACGTCTGGCGCATCGATTGCTCGCGATTCGAGAAGATCGGCCGCCACGGCGAAGTGCTCGACCCCAGCGCCGGCTGGACCTGGAACCGGCACGGCTACTACGATTCGCACATCCCCGAAGTGTTCCCGTACGTCACGTTTTCCACCGAAACGGCGAAAGGGGAACTTTGACGCCCGGCCCGCCGGTCGTCTATCCTGAAAGGAGCACGCCTCGAAACCTCGATGTCAGCATTACAATCCGGAACTCGTCCCGCCGCACGCTTGGCGATTGGTGTCGCCGCGTCGGTTTGTTTCAGCCTGTTGCTTTCCGGCTGTGAACAGCGCACCACCGATAGTAAGGCCGCTCCGCAAGAGAAAAGCGCGCCGCACGACGCTTTTCCCAACGATACGGCTCTTTTCCTGGCCGGCCTGAAAGGTCCGCCCGACGGACCTTATCGCGAGTTGGAACAGACCGAGGCGTGGAAGAGCTACGCCGCCCGTTTCGACCAGACCTGGCAGAAAGCGCTGCGCGACCAGTTCGCGCCGGTAGACGCGTTCCAGAAACGCGTGCTGGCCGGCATTCACACGGGCAGCCCCTACCTGTTTTATCCCTTCAGCGGACCCGACGTCCTCTACCAGGTACACTTTTTCCCGGACGCGACCCGCATGGTGTACGTGGGTCTGGAGCCGGTGGGCAATCTGAAGCGGCCGGAGCGATATAAGATTCCGACTTTGGGGCGGGAACTGAGCGCCTGGAGCCAGGCGCTGAATTCCATTTTCAGACGCAGCTTTTTCGTGACCAGCGAAATGGACCAGGATTTCCGCGGCCAGGTGTCGGACGGCAACGCGCAGATCATTCTGCTGCTGTTGGCCCGCTCGGGCGATACCATCGACGAGCTCGAGTTCGGGCACCTGGAGCCTGACGGCCAGTTCAGCGTGGACGACGCGGCGCTGAAGAAGCACAAGGTGGTGAAGATCGAGTTTCATCACGGCGCGGAAACCACCGAGCGTACGCTCTATTATTTTTCGACCGACCTGTCCGACAGCGACAAAACCCATACCGCGGGCTTTGTCCAGGACCCGTCCTTCGAGCATTTTCTGGAAAAGCAGGGCACGGCGGATACGCTGGTAAAATCGGCGTCGTTCCTGCTGCACTGGAAGATGTGCGACGGCATCCGCGGCTACATCCTGACCCACTCGAACCTGATCCTGCAGGACGACACCGGCATCCCCTACCGCTTCCTAAAGGGCGGGGACTGGAAGGTAGACCTGTTCGGCGAATATAGCCATCCCGACCGGCCGTTCACCAACGAATGGCAAACGGATCTGGCCAAGGCGTTCGGGGAACCGGGCCGCGCCAAAGAGCTCGGCTTCCAGTTGGGCTACGGTGCGCTACGCCGCCCGTCGAGCCTGATGCTGGCCGTGCACGTGCCCAACACCCAGGCCGCCGCCGAAGCCCCGAAATAAGCGGCTTCCGATCGCCGGGAGTGTGTTCGCCCGTTAGTCAGCGAGATTACGATGACGGACTTTTGGCCGACCGTGCGGTATACCTTTCGGATACTCGGCCGCAGTCCCGGTTTCACCGCGGCCGCCATTCTCTCTTTGGCGTTGGGCATTGGCGCCAACACAGCCATTTTTACCCTGGTGAATGCGTTACTCCTACGTGAACTTCCTGTCCGGCAACCCGAACGCCTGGCTCAGCTCTCGGTTTATCACTGGCCGGTTGAAGCCGGGCATCGCCATCGAACAGGCCCGGGCGCAGCTCCAATCGCTTTGGCCGGCGGTGCTCCTGGCGACGGTTTCGACCGATGCCCCCGGACTGCGACGGCAGACGTTCTTCTCGATGGGACTGGATGTGGCGCCTGCCGCGACGGGCGTAGCTCGCGAACTCCGTGCCGCATTCACGCGGCCGCTCTACGTGCTCCTCGGTATTGTCGGGCTGATCCTGATGGTCGCCTGCGTCAACCTGGCGAACTTAATGTTGGCGCGCGCCGCGGCGCGCAGTCATGAAATGAGCGTGCGCGTTGCCCTCGGCGCAAGCCGCTGGGCGGTCACCCGGCAGCTTCTCACGGAGAGTTTGGCTCTGTCGGCATCCGGGGCGATCCTGGGCCTTGCTTTTGCCGGCTTCGGGAGCCGCCTGCTCGTCAGACTCCTGGCGGGAGGTCCCCTCACGCCGATCGCGCTCGACCTGCGGCCCGATTGGCGCGTACTCTCGCTCACGGCGGCCATGGCCATCCTGACCGGGGTCCTCTTTGGTTTCGTTCCGGCGTGGCGCGCCTCGCATGCAGACCCGGCTTTCGCCATACGAGCCAACTCGCGCGGTCTGGCGGGTTCAGGCGGATGGGCTCGCGCGCTAATGGTGGCGCAGGTTGCACTGTCTCTCGTGCTACTGTTGAGCGCCGGACTCTTGGTGCGGAGCTTCCGGAATCTGTGTACGATCGACCTCGGCTTCGACGCACGGGTCCTCCAGGTCAGGCTTTCTCCCAGGCCGGGCGGGTACGGTGTGTTGAACGTGAACGAATATCACCGGCAGCTCATCGATAGCGTCTCCGCTCTACCGGGAGTGCTGTCGGTAGGGTTCTCGGACTTCGCGGGAGCCGGGCAGAGAGAATGGCCGGAAGCGGTATCGGCGACTTCAGCGGCATCGAGCCCCGATGGCGGCGTCATGAGCTCATCCGTTATGGTCTCGCCAGGTTTTCTGCGGACGCTTGGAATCGGGCTGACTCTCGGGCGCGATTTCGAGTGGACCGACGATGCGTCGCATCCGCCTGTCGCGATCGTCAGCAGCGGTCTTGCGGAACGGCTCTTCCCGGCGGGCAGCGCCATCGGCCAGGCGATTCGGCTCGGCTTCATGCCCGAGTTTCAAAAACTCAGGATCATTGGCATCGCCAAAACGGCCCGCCTTTTCGACCTGAGGGATCGAAATCAGCGCGTCGTTTATATTCCATATTTTCAACATGCCGGATGGGCCGCGCAGGGCAGTGTCTTTCTACGCACCCAGGCTCCCGTGGCAATGGCCAGGATTGTGGGACACGAGATCGAGTCGTTTGGACACGAATACCCGTTGCAGGCGCAAACGGTCGAAGAAGAGGCCAGCCAAAGTCTGGCGCGGGATCGCGCCGTTGCCATGATCTCGGGATTTTTCGGAGTGCTGGCGTTACTGTTGGCCTTGATCGGGTTATACGGGCTGGCATCCTATAGCGTTGCGCACCGTACCCGGGAGATCGGAATTCGAACGGCGCTCGGTGCGGGACCGGCGGGCGTGCGTTGGGGCGTGCTGCGCGATGAGCTGACGCTGGCGCTTGCGGGGATAGCACTCGGAATCCCGTGTGCGCTGGGGGCGAGCCGTCTGGTCGCGAGCCTGCTTTTCGGAGTCTCGGCGGACGACCTGCCAACGCTTCTGGCCGTGTCGCTGTTGCTTCTCGCCGCGGCCCTGTTGGCCGGCTATCTGCCGGCGAGGCGCGCATCGCGCATTGACCCGATGGTCGCACTGCGGACGGAATAGGCTCAGAATACCGTTGGTCTGTCTTGTGGTTATTGTCACACCGCGGTTTCTATGCGGGCCTCCACGATGAAGAGCGCCGACGCCCGGGCTGGGCATCCAATCGATCAGGGCCGGCGAAGCGCCAGCGCTACCGGGGCTAACGGAGAGCGGTTTCGGCGAGTGGCCAACCCAAAGCCAAATCAACGGCTGACAGCGTTCGCGCCACCGATCCCTCCGCAATGCAAGCGTCGAGGCGGGGGATGTCAGAACGCCGGATACATGGGGTAGTCATGATGGTGGCCGCGGAGTTCTGCTGGGCGCGTGCGATTCGATGGATCGGCCGAGCCTCCTGAGTTGGGACCCATCAGTGGTTTCACATTCCCAGATGGTATAGACGGTCCAGCCCTGGGCGATGAGGGCTCTTTCATTCTTTCGGTCGCGCTGACGGTTCCCACGGATCTTGGGTAACCAGTACTCAGCATTTGATTCCGGTCGGCGTAGACCATCCTTGCACCTCTTACAACCGTGCCAAAAGCACCCATGCACGAAGACACAGACCCGCCGCGTCGGAAAGACCAAGTCAGGTCTTCCAGGCAGGACGCCGACGTGCAGGCGGTAGCGCAGACCGAGAGAATGAAGGAACCGCCTGACTCGAAGTTCCGGCTCCGTGTCCTTGCCACGGATTTTTGCCATGATCCGACTTCGAACGGCTTTCGAAAAGCGATCCACACTACTCCGTCAAATCATCTGCAAGCTGATGTTCTCCGTCATGGACGCAAGATCAGTCAGGCCGAGGGGAACAAAGGCCAGTTGTTTCCGTGAAACGCTTCCAGGTGAGATGTAGTCGTTGAACAAGACACATAGCACGTGAACGGTAGGCTGAAGCCCGGCGTGCTGCGAGAGGGACCGGGTCCCCGGTCCAACCGACTGGTCAGCTACCTCCATCCTGAACTCACCGTTCTTGCACTGCACCGAAACCATCGGCCGATGTGGGACAGTGCCCACCGGCAGGACCCAGAGGATGTCGAGGCCGCCGTCCTTTTCGTCCCCCAGCAGCACCGGTCGGTCGAACCCGATCGTCTTCAGGTGGGCGTTGAATTCCGCTTTCTTCCTTTTGGCGTCACGGGGATGACCTACACGGTGGACTTGACCGGTTGCTCGGCCGCAGAGACGCCTGGCGACCCCGCACTCAAAGTCGCGGGACCGCTTTCCGATGCTCCGAATGCTGCTCATGTCTTTCACGAAGATCAGAAAGTCCTGATCGAGAGCGGTGAATCGGCCAGTTGCAGGCTGGTACTCAAACGGCAACCTCGATCCCTTGCCCTCGAAGTGGGAACGGAGACGCTCCACCGCAAGTTCAATCGCTTGGTCAGTGCTCTCGGCCTTCATCTCTCGCTTCAAATCGTCGAGCAGCGGCGCGTCGTTATCCCGAATTTGCAGGTCCGCACGGGTGAGAACCCTGGAGCTCTCGACGCAGAGCTCCTCGGCAACGATCTCGAAAAACTCAAAGAGAGGGCTTGGCATTCTTGTTGACGAAAGCCTTCACTGCCGTGTCGAACGCCCTGTAGGACTGGAGCAGTCTTGTGCCTTCCGGGTCTCGGTTGCCAGAGACAACCTTCTTGAGGAGGAGGGCCAAGTCCTTGTTGACCTTCGACAGCCGCGATAGGCTCTCTTCGCGGGTATCAACGTAAATCTGAGCTTCTTCAAGGTCTTTGCCGGCATGCAATTCAGCTGTTGCCTTGTCCGACCCCAGCACCCGTGCCAAACGCGAGAGGTCCCGCGTGTCATAGACGACTCTGGCCGAAACTTCCCGTTCCGGGCTGCCCGGTCTTTTCGGGCCGTATAGGTCGTTCAAAAGCGCGCTGAGGTTCTTCTTATCATAGCTGACGATATCCAGGGTCTTTGGATTGACTTCGAGCTGGAGGTATTTCTTGATTCCGGTCCGCTGAAGGGCCTCGCCAAGCACCCAGAAATCCTCACCTTTTGGCAGTAACACGCTAGCACGATTCAATAATCGAAACGGTACCAACAACCTTCTAGCGTTTTGCCTGGTCATCCGCACCTCGCGAAGTACGCGATCGAGTCCTCCCTCAGCCTTACTCTCACGTTCCAGGAATTGGGCCTTGCTGATCGGTGGCCACTCGCGAAAGCCGATCAGGTGCCGCACGCCGAGATAGACCCGCATTTCGTTTTGCTGCTGTTCATCTGGCTTGTCTGGAAAGACCAGCACCGGAATGCTGCCGAGATCCGACTT
The DNA here is from genome assembly GCA_003164035.1 of Bryobacterales bacterium. GTDB lineage: Bacteria > Acidobacteriota > Terriglobia > Bryobacterales > Bryobacteraceae > JBEKYD01. Next base: position 40,118 of record PLRS01000061.1, read on the forward strand.
GCGGCCCGTGTGTCGATCCGGGTTGCCGCGGATCTCTCGAATCGCGGCGAGGCGCCGGTTCCCCTCTATCACCACTAATCTTTTGTCCTTGCGCTTCGCAACAAGCGGCTCGTAATCTATGAACCCGTTCTCAAGAAGCGAGTCCACAAGCTCCGAGGCATAGTGAGGTTCACCGATTAGGTGCGCCTGGATATCGCCTTGGCTCTTGCCAGAAGCCAGCCCGCCAAATCTGGGGTTCTCCGGGTCGAAGTCCAGCACGTCCGGGGACAAATACTCCAACTTCGGGCCCGTCTGTTCCTGCACCGTTTTGCTCATTGGTTCACCACAGGCCGTGCAGCGCCGACACGACAGCCTTGAACAGAGGCGGTGGCACAGCGTTGCCGATCATTTGGAAGCGGTCACGTACGCTGCCCCTTTGAAATCGGAACTCACGGGGAAACCCCTGAAGGGCCGCACATTCGAGATATGCGAGGCGCCTCGCGGGTCCGTCGGAGGCGAATTGCCAGCGATCCGTATCAATCCTCCTTAATGGTGGGCTCATCGGATGGAGTGGAACATGACGCCAATGGCCCACAATGCAGGAGCTAGGCTCGTCCCAATCGCGCCTCCGATTGCGGGAGAGATAATACCAGTGGAAAGGCTCGTTGTCGAAGTCGCCCACGGGCCATTCTGGCATGCCGCGAAGCACGTCCCATTGTGAGACGGGCCGAACCCCTGTGTTGGCGCCGCGGAGCGGGGCCGGAAACGTGTACGCGAAATCAAGATCGGAGCGGATCCCAACTATGAATACTCGCCTGCGGTTCTGCGCTACTCCGTAGTCCTGGGCATTGAGCACTTGCCAGGAAACCCTGTAACCGGCTAAGCGGTAACGGCGGATTTGATTGTTGAGGAGTTGTCGATTGTCGCCGTAGGCCATGCCATTCACATTCTCGACGACAAAGGCCTTGGGATGGACGACACGGAGAGCACGGTCAAAGTGCTGATACAGGTAGTTGATCGAGTCCGCCGCATTTCGCCGACCTCCCTGGGTGAAGCCCTGACAGGGGTAGCACCCCACGAGGAAATCCGCATTCGGAAACGTCTGAAACTCGGCAATGTCGCCGGCTTCTACAACCGGTCCGAGGTTGTCCTCGTACGTCTTGCAGGCGAGTTGAGAGATGTCATTTGCCCAGACAACTTGGTGGCCCAGATCCGCCAGCGCCAGATCTGACCCACCGCACCCGCTGAATAAGGAAATCGTCCGCACTGGCCTCATAGGCGCCGCTCGACGCTCAATTCATCTCGATGTTGTATAAGACCTTGCAAATCATAAAGATGGTATCAGATTGCGAGGGCCGAGAGCTATCTCGCAAGAGTGCCCGTTGCAACGCCGCAGCCTCGAGTACGGCGCCTACAAGCGTTGGTGGACCCGCAGGCGCCCATCTGTAAATGGGAGGACACCGTGAAACGCCGGTCAGGTCGGGAGTTGCCTCACATGGCCGTCGGCCAGCAACTCCCTGGATACGGCGTTCGAGAACCCATGGACCGCAATGGGCCGCTTCTCCCGACGGGGCCTCCAACTCCCGCTAGTCGGCCGGAAATGGCCGCAGCCTTCCCGCCTGGGTCAATGCCAGCAGGGGGAAGTAATTTCGGTAGAGCGCGTAGCGCAGGTAAAACACATTGGGGAAACCGGTTCCGGTGGCGGCGGTTTCGTCCCACTCGCCGTCGGCGCGCTGGGAATCGACCAGGTACCGGACGCCGCGTTCGAACGCCGCCGAGGACCGGTCGCCGGCGGCCATCGCCGCCAGCAATCCCCAGGCGGTTTGGGAGGGCGTGCTGGGCGCGGCCACGAACTCGTCGCGGGCGTAAGAGGCGCAGCTTTCGCCCCAGCCGCCGTCCGGATTCTGCACCGCCAGCACCCAACGCGCGGCGCGCTCGATGGCCGGGTCAGTGCCGCTTTCCCCGGAAGCGCGCAGGCCGCGCAGCGCCAGGAACGTGCCATACAGATAATTCACGCCCCATCGGCCGTACCAGCTTCCATCGCGCTCCTGGGTTCGCAGCAGATACTGCGCGCCCAGGCGGATGCTCTCGCGCGCTTCGGGGGCACGGCGGCGGCTCAGCGCCTCCAGCACGCGCCCGGTAATGTCCGGACAGGTGGGGTCGAGCATGGCATTGTGATCGGCAAAGGGTACCCGGTTCAGAATCGCCCAATCGTTATCCACGTCGAAGGCTGCCCAGCCGCCGTCGCGCGACTGCATGTGAATGAGCCAGTGCTGGGCGCGGGCTTCGCAGCGGGCCTGCGCCTCGCGGTCGGGAGATTGGGCGTGCTCCAGGGCCAGCAGCACCATGGCCGTATCGTCGATATCGGGGTAATGCTCGTTGGCGAACTCGAAAGCCCAGCCGGAGGGTTCCAGTTCCGGCCGTTTCACGCTCCAGTCGCCCTTGTGGCGTACTTCCCGCCGCACCAGCCAGTCGGCCGCGCGGGAGAGGCGGTCGCCCGCGGCCTCGCCGAATTCGCCCAGTCCGAAAGCCGCGTAGGCCGTGTCCCACACCGGCGAAAAACAGGGCTGAAAAAACAAATCGTCGGGCCGCTCGGTGAACAGGTTGTCGAACTGGCGGAGAGCTTCGATCAGGTCCGGATGATCGCGCGGATACCCCAGCGCGTCGAGCGCCATGACGTGGTACATCATGGAGGGATAGATGGCGCCGATACCCTCGCTGTAGCGGGTGTGGTCGAGCATCCACTTTTCCGCCGCGCGCACGGCCGAGCGCTGCACCTCGCGGGGGCCGCGCCGCTGCCATATTTTGAGCGCCCGATCGATCTGGTTGAACACCCGCGACATGCGGTCGCGCCTGGGCAGATCGAAGCTCTTGCCCCCCAGCGCCAACTCGTGCAAATGAAAACCGGGCGGTACGGGACGCGTCCCGCCCACCGCCTGCACGATCGAAAGCGGCACCACGATGGCGCGGGTCCAGGAGGACATTTCGTAGAGAATGTTGCCCGGCAGCAGTACCAGCTCGGGAGGAACCGTGGGCACCGAGGCGCGCGGGTAGAGGCCGAACAGGCTGAGGTTGATCTTGACGTAGCTATTGCCGGCCTGAATCCCGCCCAGATCGAGGATGGCGCTGCGCAGGCGGAGCATGGGGTCCGCCTCCGGGCTCAGGCCGGATAGCTTGAGCGCGGTGTAGGCCTTGATCGACGCGGAAACGTCGGCCGGGCCGCCGGGGTAAATGTCGAAGCCGCCGCCCGCCTGCTGGCGCGCCAGAATGGCTGCCCTGGCTTTGCGGATACGCTCGGCCGTGGGCGGGTTCCAGGCGCCGCCCGCCGGCGGATAGAGCCAGAGCTGCAGCAGCACGTAATCCGATTCCAGGGTGGTATCGGCCAGCAGGTCGCCACACCAGTAGCCTTCCGGCTTCTGCAGCCCCGCCAGCGCCCGGGCGCTCGCTGCCGCGGCCGCCAGGGAAGCCTGCGACAGGCTCGCGCGCGTTTGCACCACAGCCGCCGCACGGCGCGACGAGGTGCGTCCGGCCGGCTCAATGAAGCCCGATCCCATCAGTTAACAGTGTAATCGGAATCTTCTTTTCGTGGTTTCCGGCCAAGGCCCAAGAATCGATACGTCATCGCACCTCGGTAAACGCCATGCGACCAGGCGCGGTCTATCGCTCCGTGCGGAATTGACTGGCTGGTTCATGTCTCACAAAAGGTAAGTGTCGGGATTTACTTTCTGCCCTTCCCCGCGTGACGCCGCCGCCGATCCGTGCCAAAAAAGCTACGATGAAAAGCGGAGAATGGAAGAACCGGCCATGAAACCATCCGAAGCCCTTGCCGCGCACCGCGATGAATTGCGGCAGCTTGTCAGCCGCTGCAGCGTCGCACACCCGCGCGTGTACGGTTCGGTGCTCAGGGGCAAGGACGACGACGAAAGCGACCTTGACTTGCTGGTGGACGCCACGGAACGCACAACGCTGTTTACCCTCGCCGGTCTGGAGCATCAAGCCCAACAATTGCTTGGCGTACAGGTATCAGTGCTGACTGCCAAGGACTTGCCGATGAGGTTCCGCAACAAGGTTCTGCGGGCGGCGCAGCCTCTATGAAACATCCCGAACGCATTGAAGATTATTTGCAGCACATCGCGGAAGCCATTGCCCGCATCACCGGCTATGTTGCCGTGGGTCGGAGCCATCATGACTTCTGCGCCTCCATGTAGATTCGTAGCACGGCGTTGATCCGCGTCTGATAGCCTTTCTGTCGCCGCAGCCAATCGAGCAGGTCGGTATCCAGCCGGATCGTGACCGTTTGCTTCGGTCTCGGCATTACGATTTTCGCTTGCTTCCAAAAGTCCGCGTCCGTTGGGCGCGCCTCCGGATCCGCCTTGACCGCGCTCCTAATGTCTTTGTCGCTCAAGGCGCGCAGGCGCTTCCAATCCGTGGCGCCACCCTTAGCTGAGGCTTTGCCAGTAGGCTGTTCTTTCATGGCGCTCCGCCCTCCATGCCGGAATGACCCGTCGCTCGGCTTCCGATACATCGCTGTAAATCAATGTGATCTCAAGACCGTCTACGACGCCGATTGCGTAGATTCGAGTTTCTCCATAGTCGAACCTGTCATCCACCCTCTCAAGCGTCGGCCCTTCGAAGATTCGGATCGCATCCTCGAAGGCGATTCCGTGACGTGCAACATTCCCCCGGCCCTTTCGTTTGTCCCAAACGTAGTTCATCGGCCCGTATTTACATTATGTATTGACGCGACGCACGGCGCAATTGGGGCCGTAATCACAGAGCGGGGCTAGTCAGTAATCCCTGCCGTGTCTCAAAATGGGTGGTTCTTGAGACGCTGCCTAGGGGCGCGTCGAGGCTTACGACGGCTGAATAGAATGAACCTAGTTTGGGCGCGATTTGGTGCGATAATTGGTGCACGGAGGAACTATGAGAGCAACTGTATCGCTCGATGACAACCTGTTGAAGATAGCACACGAATATACCGGCATCACCGAGCGTGCGGAGTTGCTGCGCGAGGCCCTGAAATCTCTAATCGCGCGCGAGGCAGGGCGTCGGCTGCTGGCGCTGGCCGGAACGGCTCCGACTATCGAGGATGTGCGCAGGTTGCGAGTTGACGAGCGGTGATTCTTGCAGACACGTCCATCTGGATTGAGATGTTCCGCCGCGGCCGCTTCAGGGCGGAGTTGGAGGGCCTGATTGCCAATGACCAGCTCTCGATCCACCCGTATATCGCGGCGGAATTGGCTTGCGGCTTTCTGCCGGATCGCAAGAACACGCTGCATTATCTCGACGGCCTTAACCAGGTTCTCCTAGTTCGATTGGCGGATGTGCGTCTGATGATCGAAGCGCGGGGGCTGGCATCGAGGGGGATAGGCCTGACGGATGCCCATTTAATTGCGTCCTGCCTGGCTGTGCCTGGGACGCACGTATGGACTATCGACGGCGCACTCGGAAGGGTAGCCGATCTACTCGGGATCCGCGCCACGATTCCGGGTCGCCCGGAAATACGTTAGCGAACCTATGAAGCTGTGTACTTAGGGCTCGTCAAGAAACAACTGTGCCATTTCGGCGTGGCGCACGCACTCGTGCGTGCCGCGTCGGCACTTTTGCCGACGCTCGGCGTACCGTACGCAAGCGGGTGTCGAGAAAAGTCTCGACNNGGTTATTTCATGACGATTCCTTAGTTCCCGTTTTGCAGCAAAGATGCTGTGCTCCGGGGGGGGAGAGTCCCCTCACGCCAGCGCTTTGCGCCGGGGCATCTCGGTGATATTGACAACCGAGCGGTCGAAGACTGTCATGTCCTGCACGATACGGCTGACGTCGGCGCCATCGTCGAGCGAGATCTCGTGCTCGATCCAATCGGATAGGGGGATGTTGCGGAAGTACATGCGCTCCTGCAGAACCAGGCTATGGCGGCTGTGGGTGAGCAGGCGGTTTTCGCGGGTGTAGTGGCGCTGCTCGACTTTCAGCTCCGTCAGGAAGTTATCGAATGCCTGCCGGCGCGCCGATTCCTCGGCCCCGCGGATGGCGGTTTCCAGTTGCGATTCGAGCGCCTGCCGCTGCGCCGTCAGCTTCCCCCGCTCTTCCGCCAGGATTTCCCGCTGCTGCGCCAAATCGATTTCCTGCTGAGCCAGCTTCACGTCCATCCGCGACTGCATGACGAACCACGCCAGCAATCCCGAGGCGACCGCGACAAAGCCCGGCAACAGGACCCACAGAAGAGGTTCCATATCGTCATCCATGCTAGCGGCGCGCCGGCAAGCAATTCTAGCTGGCAAGAGTAAACATCGAAGGTTAACCGAAGAGAACGGGGAGACAGGGGAAAGCCTTCACCCCTGCGTGCCGTCGATCTTCTTGCCGCCGACGGTGTAGCTGAACTCGGACAGGCGAAAGCCGAACAGGGGACCGAAAACCGCGGCGAAGCGCGCCTGCAATCCCGCTCCAAAGCCCCGATACTTGCCCAGAAAAACGGCGCGGCCCAGCAGAAAGTCGGCGCGCTCCTCGGCGGCATACCGGCCCTGGGAATAGTGACGCACGGTGGCGGGGGGGACCAGCAGGATCTTCTTACCGGCGCGATGGATCTGCGCCGCCAGGTCGGCGTCGCTGCCGAATTGGCCGTATCTTTCATCGATCTGGCGGATGGCCTTGATCACAAAAACGCGGACCATCAGCGCCGCGCCGCGCGGGTATTCCACCGGGAACGGGTCGGCGCCGGAAAGTTCGGCCGGCTGCCACTTGCCATCCGGCGGCAGCCTGCCCAGTTGCGGCGCCGGATGGCCCGCCTCATCGACGAGCAGCGGGCAAACCGCCGACGCGTCGGCGCGCGCGTCCAGCACGTCGGCCAGCAGGTCGGCGGCCCGAGGCGCCAGCTCCGTATCGTCGTGCAGAAATAGCACGTAGTCGGTGTTGGCCGCCCGCCAGCCCAGGTTTAACCCTTTGGTCAGGCCGAAATTTTTGGGCAGGCGGATGAACTGCGCATTCGGGAACTCGTCGTCCAACCGGGCGCTGCCATCGGTCGACCCGTTGTCCACTACGATCAGCTCGAGCGAAGCGCGCGCCTCGGATTTTTCGACCGATTCCAGGCAGCGGCGCAACCGCTCCACGCGATTATGCGAGACCACCACGACGGACACGCGCGGCGGCGGCGCGGCTGGTTCTGAGGATTGGGGCGTCAACTCAATATAGGATAACGCAGTGCGGAAATCGGCAGCGGCATTCGTCCAGCCGCTTTCAATACGCCCAGCGCCACAGGCTCGCCCCCACGGTATAGCCGGCGCCGACCGCGACGAACAGGGCTACGTCGCCCTTGCGCAGTTTGCCTTGCGCCACAGCGTCGCGGGTGCCCAGCGGAATGGTAGCGGCGGTGGTATTGCCGAAGCGGTCGATGTTGACTATCACCCGCGACCGGTCGATTCCCAGACGCTCGGCGGCGGCGTTGATAATGCGCAGATTGGCCTGGTGGGGGACCATGACGGCGACGTCGGAGAGAGCGAGGCCGTTCCGCTCCAGGAGTTCGCGGCTGGTTTCGTACATCTTGCGGACGGCATACTTAAAGACCTGCTGACCCTGCTGGTGGACGTAATGCAGGCGTTTATCCACGGTTTCGTGGGAAGCCGGCAGGCGACTGCCGCCGGCGGGCATTTTCAGGAAGTCGCCACCGGAACCGTCCACTTCGCCCAGGAAGTCGATGAATCCCTCGCCGCCGTCGGCGGGTTCCACCAGCATCGCCCCGGCGGCGTCTCCGAAGAGCACGCAAGTGGCACGGTCCTGGTAATCGATGATGCGGCTCATGGTGTCGGCTCCGATCACCAGCACCTTGCGGTACATGCCCCCCGATACGAGATGGGCCGCGGTGGTCAACCCGTAGACGAAGCCCGAGCAGGCGGCCACCAAGTCGAACCCCCAGGCGCCGCGCGCGCCCAGGGCGTGCTGCACCAGGCACGCGGTGGAAGGGAACATATGGTCGGGCGTGACGGTGCAGACGATGATGGCCTGCACTTCGGAGGCGTCCATGCCGCGTTGCTCCAGGGCGCAGCGGGCGGCGCGGATGGCCATGTCGGAGGTAGCCATGTCCGGATCGGCAATGTGGCGTTCCCGAATACCGACCCGTTCGAGGATCCACTGGTCGGTAGTCTCCACCATCTTTTCCAGGTCTTGGTTGGTAAGGACACGGGGTGGGACGTAGCAACCCAGCGCCGTGATTTTAGCTTTCAGCAATATTCCTGTTCCCCAATCGAAGAAGTAAGCAACAGGTTAACCCATGGACGCCCGCTGCGGTACGCTTGAGAACATGGGGCACGACGAGGGCCTGTTGCCGCCGGAGAATCTCCAGTCCTCGCTTTTCTTCGAAACTCCGGAGGAGATCTACGCGCGCGTGTTTCGCGAGCTGAAGCCGCGCACGGCGGTGCCGGAAATCGTCGTGGAGTTTTGCCGCTTTGCCAACGCGGACAGCTTCATCCGTCTCGATGATGGGCGTCTGCGGGTGCGCATTTCCGATCTGCTGGGTGGCGCGCCGGCGCCGATTGCCGAAGCGCTGGCGTTCATTCTGCTTGGTAAACTCTACCGCAAGCAGATCCCTCGCCTGTACCCATACCGCTATCGCCTGTACCTGAACCGCCGGGATATCCGCCGTCAGGCCTCATTAGTACGGCAAATTCGGGGACGCAAATTCGTGTCCGGCCCGCAAGGGCAGCACCATAACCTGGAGGAGTTATTCGAGCGGCTGAATCGGCAATTCTTCGATGGGCTGATGGGACGGCCCCAATTGGGATGGAGCCGGCAGCCGTCGAGGGCCATGCTTGGCCATTTCGATCCTTCGCACCAGGCCATTATTATCAGCCGCATTTTCGACGATCCGTCGGTTCCCGCGCTGGCGCTGGAATACGTGATGTTCCACGAGATGTTGCATCTGCGGCACCCCGTGGAGCATAGCGGGTCGCGGCGGAGGGTGCACACGAAGGAATTCAAGGCCGCGGAGAAAGAATTCCCCAAATTAATGCAGGCCAAGGAAATAATAAAGCGGCTGTGAAGCGGGAAAGAATCCGCCTCCAGCCGCTGGCAATAAATGGAGAAACAGTGGAGCTTTCTTAGCGGGACTACGCCGCCGACGCGCTCACGGCCGGCATAAGATCGCGTAGCTCGCCTTGCATCCGGTTAAAGATTTCCACCAGGCTCGCCGCACTGACGGTACTGGCGCCCATGCGGTACAACACCAGGCGAAAATGCACCACCATCAGACTGCACGCGAAATTGATCTGCTGGCGGAGCAAGATTCCGGCCAAGTCCGGCCTGTCCTCTCCGGATTGCAACAGAAGCAGTTTCAAAGCGGCTGAAATACGCCGAAAATCCATACTGAGGCTGCGCAGGTAACCGCGAAAAATGTGGTACCGTTGCATGCGCAACTTCCGCGCCATCCGCGGCGTGAAGCCTGGCTGTGCGCGTAAATACTCAAGATCCTGTGGCTCCAATAACCGGAGCATGGGCCGGTATCGTTCGAGCGACAGCTCTTCGATCCACTCAGCCGTAACCGGCAGATCGCCACCGGACAGCATGAGTTTGCCCACAAAGATCGCAAGGACCGCGAAAATGCACAGGATAACCAGCAAGCTAATTTCTATCATGGGAGCCCCCGTCGGGTACATTTGCTTGTCTGTATCACCAAATTGAGGATACGGTACTTTTGGGAGAAATGCAATGGAAGTTGGGGTAATATTGGTACTATGATAACTTTGGTTATCAATTAGGATTCGCGGGAAACGCGCAATAATGTGGCGTTAATGGAATCCAATTGCCGCAAAATCCGCTCTTCGTGTTCCGGCCCAAAGTGGGGAAGCTGGACGCGGACTTCTTCGCCGCGTGGGCTCAGCAACAGCAGCCAGGCATACACGCAGAGCACCGAAATCGCCAGGAGGAAGCCGCTAGCTGTCTCGTTAAAGCGGAGTCCGAATAGCGCTCGCGCCAGGAGAATCAAAGTATTGCTGGTGAAATATACGGAAAATACGGCTGCGTGTACGATTACATTCCGGCTTAACGGCACCGGATAGCGCGTCAGGAAGAGCAGAATGAGTACAAGGAAAGTCGCGAGACTGAGATAGATTCCGCGCTCGGCGGCAATCGTGTAGCCCAAAAGACGGTCCTCATAACCCATCGACGGGCGAATCTTGGGCAGGAGGCTCAATACCGATACCAGGATCGACACAACCATGGCGAAATACATCGCCCAACGACCAAGCGTGTAGAGCCCCCGGTGACGATCCAAGACCAGGCGGTACAACTCCAACAGCATGAGAGCAAAGAGTATCCAGGAAATTGGTTCCATTACCAGAAATACGCGCAGGTAAAGTCTAGATCGGTAGTCGAGCAGGAGTGGAATAGAGCTGCTGAAGAGTCGAAAAATCAGGTAAACGAAGAAAAAGCGGTAGCGGCGGAACAAGCCCGTCCAGAACAGCTTGATAGCCGTGGCCAGAGATCCGGCCGCCGACAGAATAATCAGGCTGTTAACCAGCGCGGAGCCTGGCATTTCGCACGACCCTCAGTCGTATTCTAACACCTGCCCCGCGCCAGTTTCCCGGGCTTATTGATGCATTTACCGGACCCAACTGCAAGGGTTGCAGCCGGGGAGCGGTATATCGATCTTGTTGACTTGTGCGGTCGCCACAAGTGCAAAAGCAGCCAGGGCCAGGAAGATGAGCTTTTTCATCCGGGATCTGTTCCTTTCTTAACGGGCGGCTTACTAAAGTAAGCTTGGTACTATACTAGACAGGACTCGACTGATATAGGGACATTACCGTAGCAGAATTTCCGCCGACGGAACATGCCGCTAGCGAATCTCTAATCGTCAGAAAGGATGTAGCTAAGGTTAGCAATGCAAGATTTTGGGACGGCGTTATAAAATTGTAGTTCCGCTTTAGGGTGGCGTGTCTGGTGATCTACAGTACATTCCCTACGCAGCACGCTGAACCAAGCCGAAAGGGAGGAATTTTCTGGGAGAGGCGGCCTTCAAGCGCCGGCCGGCACTGGTGCCTGGTGCGGAATACTGGCGCCGGATACTGACCCAGATCCCAACCTCTTTTGGGAGGCTGGTGTATATGGCCTCTCTCTGGGATGCTCCATCCGGCTCCTATTATCACGGCGATCTTTGCCAGTTGATGGGCCGGGAAGACGCCGACCGAACCCTGTGCCTCAGCCACTATCAGATTTTCTCGCAATGGCTTGGCTTCAGCCTGTCGGAACAGAAGACCGATCTGGAACGTTACCTGAACACCACGGGCGGGCCGCGATTTGCACTCGCCTACCGCAACCTGGCGCCGCCGACGGCGCGCGAGGTGGAGCGGCAGCTCTATATCACCGATCTGGAGACTCTGCTGGAGTTGCTCCGCTTCGGATAGACCGCTTTAATTTCGATTCCAAGAACATAGCGACGCCCACAACCTGCCCCAGGACGTCGATTTCGGTCCAGTCGTAAAGCGCCACGTTCTTCTGGGAGGAAGGGTGGAACTGGACCATCAGCCGATCTTGTTGCAAACTGCACCAGCCGCACAGGTAGCCCTGCCGATGTTCCAGGAAGTGAATCGGCCGGTCCACCTCGCTGGTCCACTTGGCGCCTCCAATTTTTCGTAGGGTGTCGTCAATGGCCAGGAGCGAACCCGGATGCAGTATCGGGTACATGGACCAATCCTCGGTGCCGATCACGCCATAACGGAATTCTTTTACTTCCCAACCGTTTAGAAAGCTCAGCGGAAGCTTTCCCCATTTACGGATGATGCGGCTCAGGAAGGTAGTCTTGGCGGGGTCCATGGAAGCATCGAGGGGCAAGGGAACGATCACTTCCCGCTGGAGGCCGAACCCGGCGGCATGCGTCGCCCGGTGCTCGATGCGCAAGCCCTCCGACACCAACTCCCCGCTCGGGATGCCATACCAGGTCAGGACTTCGTCGATTTCCAGGCGGTACACCGCACAAAGGGTGTACATTCGGAAGATCGAAGGGATGGTGCCTTTGTTCTCGATGTTCGCGAGGCGGCTCAGAGCGATAATGAACTCGTCGTTACCCCGGTGCGCGGCGATCTGGTGGCTGGAACGCTCCACGTCTCGATAGGTGAGCCCCAGTTTTTCCCGAACCCGCTTTAGTCTTTCTCCTGGGCGCTCCATGAAACCGTTTTTCCGCTCCGCCAGGACGGCGAAGCGGACCTTTGGACCAAGCGGAATTATAAGACGTGGCAAAAACTACAGCAAGCGAAAGTGGCTGTTTTTGTTCCGAATTCGGAACAAAACGAATTGCCTGCCGAAATAGGGATATTTCATGAGGAGAATTTCCGCCCGATCCATCGCCTTTCAAGGTGAGCGTGGAGCGTTCAGCGAGGTGGCCGTCCGCCAACTGGCCGGCGAGGATAGTCCCGTGCTGCCGTGCCCCAGGTTCGAGGACGTGTTTCGGAGCCTGGCGGAGGGAAGGGCTATCGGCGCGGTGGTGCCGATCGAGAACACGCTGGCCGGATCGGTGCACGAAAACTACGATCACCTGCTCAGCTTCGAACTACCGATTGTGTCGGAAACCAGCGTCCGTATTGTCCATAACTTAATTGCGCCCGAAAAGCTACACTTCTCACAAATCAAGCGCGTGTTTTCCCATCCGGTGGCTTTGAATCAATGTCTCGATTTCTTTCAAAAAAACCCGCAAATCGAAAGAATTCCGTTTTACGATACGGCGGGGAGCGTGAAAATGGTGATGGAGGAGGGGCTGACCGATGCCGCCGCCATCGCCAGTTCGGTGGCAAGCGAGATCTACGGCGCGCGCATCTTGCGGCGCTCGATCGAGAGCGATCGCCAGAATTTCACCCGCTTCTTTCTGCTGCGCACCGCCGCTTATGCGCGCCGCCACCGTGCGGCGGTTAAGGCGAACACGCCGTGGAAAACGTCCCTCGTGTTCAGCCTGCACAACCAGGCCGGGGCGCTGTTTCGCGCGCTGAGCGCATTCGCCCTGCGCGACCTGAGCCTGACCAAGATCGAATCCCGGCCGCTCCGGGGAAAACCGTGGGAATACCTGTTCTATGTGGATTTCCTGGGACACCTGGATTCTCCGCAGGTGCGCAATGCACTAGGACACCTGCGGGAGTTGGCGGACTTTCAGCGCGTGCTCGGTTGCTACCCGAAAGGGGCGTGAGGTTGGAAGCTCTTCAGTCATTGGCCCATCGCGACCGACAACTCGTCGCTGAAGTAAAATAGATATAGATAAGGAGTCGAATCCCGCCATGATGCCAACGAGCCAATACGTCGCAGTCCGCAACGGTGGCTATTACGTGGCCGGGACGCGCATTGGCCTTGACGTTGTCACCTACGAGTTTCGCGAGGGCCGCTCCGCGGAGGGTATCTTTGAGGCCTATCCTTCGATCGGGTCCCTCGCTAAGCTCTACGGAGCCATTACTTTTATCCTGGAGCACCCGAAAGAGATCGAAGCGTATCTGAAGGAGCAGGACGAAAGGTGGGAAGAGTTTAGGGCGAATAATCCGCTTCCTCCCGACATGACGGAGCGTTTCGAACGCGCGAGGCGTGAGCTGCCGGTCAGGCAGCCTTGAACCTTCGGTTTCAGGCGGATGCCGATTTGAATCCTGCAGTTGGCAGAGGCTTGCGGCGCCGCGAGCCGTCAATCGATTTTCTTGCTGCCGGTAACATCCCGGACGGCACTTCCGATCAGGAAGTTCTTCGGATCGCAGCCGAGGCAGGGCGTGTGGTGGTTTCGCGGGACGTTGGCACAATGCCCGGGCACTTTGCGCAACTCATTCAGCACCAAGAGTCCCCAGGGCTCCTGCTGGTCCATTCACGACGACCGATCGGGAGCGTGATCGAGGGGTTGTTGCTGGTCTGGATGACCTGGACGGAGGAGGACCTCCGAAACAAAGCTCGCTGGTTGCCTTAGCGGTTGCGCGACGATCGTCGCTTCGGGTCGACCGCTGAGAAGTGTCTCCCGGTATCTAGCTGACAACCATTGGCTGACTACTCTCTCATCGTCCCAGGAACTTTTCCAGCTTTTCGATCTGGCGCTCGGCTTTTTCCATGTCGGTGCGGGCGGCCGGGAGGTCCAACTGGTTCAGATCCTCCGTCGCGCTTTCGAGGTACGCGTCCATGAGCGACTGGGCCTCGCGAATATCGCCGCGGAGATTCATGCCGTGGGCTTTCTGCGAATCCTCGAGCGGACGGAGACTCGCCCGGACCACGGTGGCGCGAGCGGCAAGCATGCGATGAAATTCGCGCTGCTCGCGCAGGGCGCGCTGGTCGACAGCGACGGTCTCCTCGTGAACCTCATGACGGTCGTGCGGCTGGACGGCGTTTTCGGCCGGGAGCTGGCGGACCGGAATGGCTGGCGTTGGTTCCGGAACGCGGTGCGGCGCGGGCTCGACGGCGGCCGGTGCATCCTGCGCAGGCGCGGACGCAGCCCCGCCCGACGGCGCGGGAGCGGTGGAATGAGCGGCGGGCGCGGCGGTCCTTGGGGTGGTTGCCTGGCTTGCCGCAAGCGGCGCCGACGACGACGGCGAAGCACTGGCCGGCGGCTGTGCCGGCTCGGGATTCGCCGCGGCCGGCGCGCCCGTTCCGGCCGCATCGGTTGGCACCGGGCTTGGGGGCGCGGAGGTGACCTGCGGGGACGCGTTCCCGGTGGCGGCCTTACTCGCGTGCCACGGACCGAACTGAATCGCGGCGACCACCGCGGCCGCGGCCGCCAGCCCACCGAGCGCCATCCACCATCCGCGGTGGCTGCGCCGCGCCGGCGCCTGAGTGGGAGAGGCCATGTAGGCAGCCGGCGGTATGGCGATCGGCGGCGTGGGCCGCGGCACCGGCATCGCACTGACTGGAACGGCGGTTGGCGCTAATGCGGGAGTTGTCCCCGCTCCGGTCACCGATCCGAGAGCGTTGCGAAAGGCCGTCGCGGTCTGAAAACGGGCGTTCGGGTCCTTGACCACGGCCATCAGGATCGCGTCGTTGAGCGCCTGCGGCATGGCTGGATCGAGCGCGATCGGGGGAAGAGGAACCTTCTCCAGGTGCGCCGCCATGATGGCGAATTGGCTGTCCCCGTCGAAGGGCCGTTTACCGGTCGCCAACTCGTAGAGCGATACGCCGACCGAATACAGGTCGGCGCGGGCGTCGAGCGTGGCAGCCCCCTTAATCTGCTCCGGCGACATATAGTAGAGCGAGCCCAAGGTGGTGCCGGTCATGGTCAGCTTGTGGTCGCCGGAAGCCTTGGCGATACCAAAGTCCATCAATTTCACCACGCCGGTGGGCGTCAACATCATATTGGCCGGCTTGATATCGCGGTGCACCACTCCCCGGGCGTGCGCGTATTCCAGCGCCGACAATACCTGGCGAATATAATCCACGGCGAGAGCGATGGGGATGGGGCCGGCCTTCAACTTATGCTCGAGCGTCTCGCCTTCCACCATTTCCATCAACATCAGGAGCTGGTTGTCGAGCCGGAGAGCGGTGTGGAGGGCTGCGATATTGGGGTGCTCCAGGCTGGCCTGCACCTTGATTTCGCGCAGAAACCGGTCCGCCAGATCGGGAGCGTTGCCAAGATCCGGCAGGAGCACCTTCATGGCCTCGACGCGGTCCGAAATCACGTTTCGGACTTTGTACACCTTGCCCATGCCGCCGGCGCCCAGGATATCGATGATCTGGTAGTCGCCGACCGTCGAACCGACGCTGAGTTCCATGCTTTCTTCCCTACTTATTGGAAACCGTGTCTTTGACTTGCGGCTGGCCGGGGCCGCTGAACTTTCCCACCGCCGAGCTTTCGTCGACTTCGGTGATTGTGACCGTTCCCACGCTGTCCTCGATACGGCGCAGCACTTTCCCGCTGTCTGGGTCCCGAATCTCGCGTCCCGGATGCTTGACCTGCAGCGTATCGCCCACCTTGAGACCGCTGCGCGAACCGACGTTCAGGATCAGCGTGCCGTCCGGCGAAGCATCGGCCACCGTGCCGTTGATGGAAAGCGTTACCGCCGGGAGTTGGGCCGCCTTGGCATCCAGTTGCGTGCCGAGATCGGCGACGGCCTTGGTGGTGGCCTCACCCAGGATGGTAGCGGCGAAATTGGAGGATTTCATATCGATCCCGGCGCCCGCATCGGATCCGCCGCCGCCGCCCGAGCCCAGGATTCCCCCTCCGGAGCGCGAGGACGAACCTTTCGCCGTGCAACTGGCCAGGATTTCCGCGGTACTGGTATCGATCATCCTCGCGGTGATCTGCACCACGGCCGTGGACTGAGATTTGCGAAGCCCGCCCACCCCGAAACGGCCGGTCACACCGCCCAGCGCTCCGCCTCCCACGTCGGTCTTTTTGTCGTCGCGCCCGAACTGGGTGATGCTCCCGATGACGATGGCGCTCACCCCCAGGATGCGGGCGATCTTGGCCGCGGTGGTAGGATCGGCCCGGTCGCTATTAGAAAAATTCTGCTCCGCCAGCACCTTGTCGAGCTCTTTGCGTTCGATGACGGAATACGCACCGTCATTTACCAGCCGGTCCACCAGAAGGTCGGCGATGCCTTTGCCGACGTCCTGATCGGAGCCGAACAACTGGCGTACGCTGGACGACACCGTGGCGTAGTCGAAATTCATGACTGCGACGCGCTTTTTGGTTTGCGCCTGCGCGCCCGCTGCCAGCGCCAGCACCAGGACCAGGATTCCGAGCCTCGATTGCATACCGGCCTCCATCAGCACAAACATAGAGGAGTGGAGCGGCGGAGTCAACCATCCCGGTACCACCGGGACGGCCACGCGATCAGTGGAAGAGCCGGCCGGGGAGGGAATACAATTGCTGGCGCATCGGTTCGGAGGAGGGCGCCAGCAGCACGTTCATGGCGAACCAACTGGTGGTGAAGGCGATCAGGGAGCCGGTCAAGCGGTTGCGGCCGAGAATCAAACGCAGCAGCAGGGCCGAAACAAAGGGCCCTGCCGCAATGCACACGCGGGTTGCAGGGCCGAAGTCCGATAAAACAGTGCCCGTCATGGATCGGAGTGTGGGCCTTACCACTGCTGCGGATCAAGCTAACTTCGGATAGCAGCCGTGGGGTGCCGGGCGGCCAACCGGTTTTTTTCTGCGGGATAATATCTGGGAGGACCCATGGAGTTTGCCGAGCAATTAAAGGGCGTGGTGCGGATCGAAGACGTAGTGGGCGAATACGTGCGATTGCGCAAGTCCGGCCCGAGCCGCTACATGGGGCTGTGCCCCTTTCACAGCGAAAAGACCCCATCCTTCACGGTCCATGTGGTTCACCAGTTCTACAAGTGTTTCTCCTGCGGAGCCGCCGGCGACGCGATCAAGTTCGTGATGGAAAAAGAGGGTCTGAGTTTCTTCGAGGCGCTGAAATCCTTGGCCGAGCGCTACGGCGTTCCCATGCCGAAGCGCTCGCAGTACGCCGACGACGATTCCCGTATGCGGGCCGCCCTGTTCGAGATGCACACACTGGCGGCGCAGACGTTTCACGCAAATTTACAGTCTTCGGCTGGAGAAGCGGCGCGGGCCTACCTGGCGCGGCGCGGGGTGAGCGCGGAGACCGCCGAGAAATTCGGCCTGGGCTATTCGGTGCGCGGCGGCCGCGGGCTGGTGCGGCTATTCGAGGAGCGGCGCTTTGCCGCCGGGCAGGCGGAGCAATCCGGCCTGGTCGGTAAGCGTGAAGACGGCTCCCGCTACGACCGTTTTCGCAACCGCCTGATGTTTCCGATCCACAACGAAGCGGGCAAAATCATTGGCTTTGGCGGGCGCGCTCTGGATGCCGGCGACGAACCGAAGTATTTGAATTCGCCCGAAACGCCGATATATAAAAAGAGCTTCGTGCTGTACAATCTCCATCGCGCCAAAGAGGCCATTCGCAAGGAAGACCGCGTGATCCTGGTGGAGGGTTACATGGACGCCCTCGGTGTGACTGCCGCGGGCTTTGCCTCCGTGGTAGCCAGTTGCGGGACTTCGCTCACCGCGCAGCAAGTGCAAACCCTGAAGCGCCACTCCGGCAGGGTGTTGGTGAATTTCGACCCCGACGCGGCGGGGGCGAATGCCACCGCAAAATCCATCAATCTGTTGCTGACCGAGGGGATGCACGTGCGCATCGTGGAACTCGATGGGGGTCTCGATCCGGACGAGTACTGCAAGCAGAATGGCGCGGCAGCCTATGAGGCCCGCCTGGCGGAGGCCAAGGGTTATTTCTATTGGCTGGCGGACCGGGCGCGCGCGCAGCATGACGTGCATTCGAGCGAAGGCGCGGCAGCGATTTTGCAGGCGCTGTTGCCGGCCGTCGAACGAATTTCCGATCCGATCGAGCGCAGCGCGGTGGCCAACGACCTGGCAGCTTACGTGGGGGCGGATCGTGGGACGATTCTGGACCGGTTTCGCAAAGCCGCGGCGGCGCGCCAGACCAAACCGGCCGAGGCGCCCAAGGCCGCGCTGCGGCCGAGCGAGCGCATTTTGCTGAATGCGGTACTGCAGCCGGAAATGCGCGGCGAAGTGCTGGCGGAACTGCGCGCGCTGGATGCCATTTCGCGCTTCGCTTCGCTTCGCATTTTTCAGACGGCGTTTGCGCTCGAAGAGGCTGGAGCCGGCTGGGGCTTTGAGGACCTGCACGCCCGGCTGGAGCCCGCCGATCAGAACCTATTAACGGAAGCGGCTTTTCGGCAAGACGAGCGGGACACGCCCGAAAAGGTGCGGGCGGCGATGGAAAGCGTGGCTCGCGACGGCCGTTTATGGCGCCGCGATCAATTGAAAGCGCGCATTCGCGAGGCCGAGCGCGCCGGGAATCTGGAGGAGGCGATTCGCCTCACGCGTGAGCTGGCGGAACTCGAAAGAGCCGCCTGATTTCACTCTTCCGCCGTGGTGTACAATGATTGGGACTCGCTAATCACCGGGGGATGACGGGGCTTCAGTGGCGCTCGAAGACAAATTCGATGGCCTGCAGCGGCTGGTGCAGTTGGGCAAGGATAAGGGCTACGTCCTGTACGACGAGGTGAGCGAAGTTCTGCCCGGCGAGCTGCCCGGCGGCAGCGAGCTCGAAGACGTGCTGGCCGGGCTGGACGTGGCCGGCATCGAAATCCTGGAAGAGCCCAAGGACTTCGAAAAAAAGCTGGACGAGAGCGAGGAGCCTTTCGACCTCGACCTTCCCGCCGGCGTCGGCGAAAAGGTGAACGATCCCGTCCGCATGTACCTTCGCGAGATGGGAACGGTGCCGCTACTGACGCGCGAAGGCGAAGTGGAAATCGCGCGGCGCATCGAGCGCGGCCAGAATACGGTCCTGAAATCGCTGTCGCGCGCGCCGCTGGTGCTGCAGGAAATCTGCTCCATGGCCGAGGACATCGAGCGCGACGTTCTCTCGGCCCGCGACGTCGTGCAGATCGCGGATCCGATCCTCACCGACGAACTGGTGGAGGAGAAACGGCGCGAGTTTCTGGCGGTTGCCGAGGAACTCGCCCGGCAGCACCGGCGCATTTTGCAGTGCCGCCAGAAGTTGTTGGCCATTCCCCGCGGCATGAAGCCGAAACAGCATCGCCGCCAGTTGTGGGAGTTGGGCCGTCTGGTGGTGCGCACTTCGCGCCTGCTGCGGAGCGTGCGCCTGCAATCGCCGGTCGTTCGTCACTTGATCGAGCGGGTTCGCTCGGCGGTGGAGGAGATCAAGCCGCTCGAACGGGAGACCACGCGCTTGCAGCGGCGCCTGGAGACCTGGCCGGGCGCGCGCGCCGAGGGCGTCAAGGAATTGCGCAAGGAGCAGCGCTCCCTGACGCAGCGGCTGCAACAACTGGAGGAGCAGTTCGGCGCCCCGGCCGCGGATCTGCGGCGCACGGTGGAGATCATCACCAACGCGCACCAGGAAGCCGAAGCCGCCAAGAAAGAACTGATCGAGGCCAACCTGCGGCTGGTGGTGAGCATTGCCAAGCGTTATACCAACCGCGGGTTGCAATTTCTCGACTTGATCCAGGAAGGCAATATNNACCCGCGCCATCGCCGATCAGGCGCGCACCATCCGCATTCCGGTGCACATGATCGAGACCATCAACAAGCTGATTCGCACCTCGCGCCAGATGGTGCAGGAGCTGGGGCGCGAACCCACCAACGAAGAGCTGGCCAAGCGGCTGCAACTGCCGGTGTCGAAAGTCCGCAAAGTGTTGCGCGTGGCGCAGGAGCCGATATCGCTCGAAACGCCGATTGGCGAGGAAGAAGAGTCGCACCTGGGCGATTTCATCGTCGATCAGAATGGAATTTCGCCGTCGGACGCGGTGATCAACCTCAATCTGCGCGAGCAGACCGCGCAGGTCTTGAAAACTCTGACTCCGCGGGAAGAGAAGATTATCAAGATGCGCTTCGGCCTGGAGGACGGAAGCGAGCACACCTTGGAAGAAGTCGGCCAGAACTTCGCCGTGACGCGGGAACGAATCCGCCAGATTGAAGCCAAGGCCCTGCGGAAACTCCGCCATCCCAGCCGGAGTCACCGCCTGCGTGCGTTCCTGGAAAACGGCACGCACGGGTTGTGAAGCCGCGGAGCCGGGCCGGTCGCCTGCCGGCGGCTTCAAAACCCACTGCACACCTAGCCATGGCTGGGACGTTTGTCCCCCTGCCGAGAACCCTTACCAGCGGGGTTCGCGTCCCCTGCCTCCGCCGCCTCCCGGGCGCGGACCGCGATCCGGCTTTGGCCGGGCTTCATTAACGTTCAGCGCGCGGCCCTCCATGGTGTACCCGTTCAAAGCCGCGATGGCCTTGTCGGCTTCGTCTGAGTTCGCCATCTCGACGAAGGCGAAGCCGCGGGAACGGCCGGTTTCACGGTCGGTCATGATTCGGGCGCTGGTCACGGTGCCGTAGCGCTCGAACAGTTCGCGAACGGATTCCTCCGTCGCCCGAAAGCTCAGATTGCCCACGAAAATATTCTTCACTCAAAATCCTCCAGTCGCGGTTTGGAAAGCGGGCAAATCGGGAGGAACGTAAGCGGACACCAGCGCTCGGGACGGGCCTGACCGGACTCGCGGAAGCTATCAAACGCGCCCTTACTATATCACGGAAGGGGATTCGTTGAAAACAAGGAGTGGTACCGGGCAGCCGCTCGTAGGAAAACGCGGCTTCGGTGGCCAGCATGTGCAGGGAAAAGACATCGTCCTCGTCGAAATGGCGCAGTTCGCTGGTGTGGATCAGCAGGGCACCCACAATCCGGTTGGCGCCGAGCAGCATCCGGACCCTCAGGCCGGAGCGATCTTGCGGTCGCGGATGGCCTGGGCAACCTCAAAGAGCTGCGGCGAGGCGAAATCGTCGATAGGCATGCCGTCGCGTTTCTGAATAGTAAAGCGGGCATGGGTCGCTGCGTCCTGCGGAATAAGGTGCCATCCGCGTAGGTGCCCTCCCTTCCCCGGCCGGCTTCCTGTTTAAGAGTGCCGTCCCCTTCGATGACGACAAGGTTGATGAATTCGACGGCTATACGATTCCGTCCCTGGCCACCACATTTCAATAGTTTACAGACTGCCCCTCCCCAAATCTGTTCCATTCTGTTCCAGTTTCTTACTCTAAGGCTTGCCGGGGCTTGCCTCGGTCCCTTATTGGCAGGGCTGCAGTTGGGAAAGAAGATGACCGTGGTCGATTTCGGCGCGGGCACCTGCTGGCTATCGCGGTTTCTGGCCTTGCTGGACTGCTGGCCGCTTTGGCTATCCCTACCCGGCGGCGGCTTGAACCTTCGCCTCGTTCTTCACCGGCCGGCTGGTCACCTTAGGCTCCGGCCGCATAATATCGATGCTGCCTTTGAAATAGGCGCCGTCGTCGATACTGATGCCGGCGGCCTTGATATCGCCCACCAGGCTGCCCTGTTCGCGAATGGCGATCTTTTCGATTACTTCCACATTGCCGCGCACCGAGCCGAAGATGATCACCTCGCGAGCCTTGATATTGGCGCGGACCTTGCCGTTCGGGCCCACCGTCAACTGGCTCTCCGATTGCACCGAGCCCTCGACCTCGCCATCCACCATCAAATGTTCGCGAGCATAGATTTGCCCTTTGATATTCATGGCCTGTCCGATGGCGGCGGGTTGGCTTGCCGGTTCCGGGCGCGGCGTGGGTGGGGTATAGCTGGGAGCCGTGCCGGCGGGTTCGGCGAGCACCCTCATCGGCGGTTCTTCCCGTTGCTGGGTTTGCTTATTCCACAAGTGCGTATCTCCTTTATGCTCGAGGTCGGAACGGAACGCTACTCCCAGCATCCCAAATGCCAATGCGGAAGTCAGTGAAATTCCTAACCAAGGCACCCCCAGGAGCAGCCGCGCCGGTAAGTTTTACGCACGATGAAATTCCGAGTCGACGGCTATAGGGAAATCGTGGGCCTGCCGATAGAAGCATTTGTGATTGGCCGCATCAAACTCGTCACCAAACTCGTCGCTTTAGGCTGCCTGCTGGCGGTCGTGCCGCTGGCGCTTGCCGGTGTGGCGCTCTGGCGGCTAAATGCGCGCACCGCCGCGATCGCCGCGGCCTCCGGCCAGAACGCAGCCGTGAGCAGCTTGGAACAAATCGTGGAGAGCGTTTACTCTATGTGCGATGCGGCGCGGGTCCCCTTGGAGCAAGCCGTCCGCATCGGTTTGGATGGCGCCTGGTTCGAGGTTCGCCAGAAGCGAGGTTTCGGGATAGACCCGAAGCGGACCGTGGTCTGGCATGCCGTAAACCAATACGATCATACGGGCAAGGATGTTTGGCTGCCCGCCATGCTGCTGGGCGGCGCGTGGCTAGGCCAGATCCCGAATCCCGCCACGCCGGTTCCCCTGGTGGACGACGTGCGGGCCTTAACGGAGGCCAGCAGTACGGTTTTCCAGCGAATGAACGCCGCGGGCGACATGTTGCGAGTAGCGACCAACGTAACCGCTGCCGACGGCAAGCGGGCGATCGGCACCTTCGTTCCGGCGGTCAATCCGGACCGCACGCCCAATCCGGTGGTCTCGACCGTGTTGCGGGGAGAAGCCTACGTGGGCCGTGCCTTTGTGGTGTCGTCCTGGTATTTGACCGGCTATTCACCCATCCGCCTGGGCGGCAAGGTGGCCGGGATGTTGTATTTAGGCGTCCCGGAAATGCGGGCGACCAGTAAAGTTCGGGAGACGGCGCTCAAACTGCATCCCGGGCGAAATGGTTATGTCCTCATCCTGAACACGGCCGGCTCCAGTCAGGGCCGGTACCTGATCTCCGCGGGCGGGCGCCCCGAAGGCGCCAACGTCTGGGACGCGCGCGACAGCGAGGGTCGGTACTTCATCCGCGACATCTGCCACAAGGCTCTGGCGCTCGCCGGAGCGACCGGAAGGGATTCGTATGCCTGGCAGGACCCCAACGATTTCGCGGCGCGTGGGCGCATGGTCGCGTATCGTTATTACAAGCCTTGGGATTGGGTCATCGGGGTGGCCATTCCGGAAGACGAGGTCTTGGAAGGCGTGCGCCACATCGAGACCGAGTCCGGGCGCGGCATCTGGCACCTGGCGGCCATTCTGCTGGCGGCTCTGGCACTTGCTGGCGGCAGTTGGTATCTGGTGGTTCGCAGCATGGTGCGCCGAACCAGTACCGTGGTGCGGGCGCTGAACCAAGCCTCGGTCGAGGTTACGTCGGCATCGGGCAAGATCACGGAGATAAGCCAGCGCCTGGCCGGTGAAGCCGCGGAGCAGGCGGAGTCCAATCGAAAGATCGCAACCTCGCTCGACCACATGTCGAAAGGCTCGCGCGAAAGCCTGGGACACATGCGCGGATTCAGCGAAGCCACCGGCAAGGCTCACGCCGCCGCCGAGAATGGGGCCAAACGGATCGCCTCCATGCACGAGGCAATGCGCAACATTCAGTCGGCCGGCCGGGAGGTAGTGAAGATCAACGAGTTGATCGACGAAATCGCGTTTCAGACAGGCCTGGTGGCGCTGAACGCCGCCATTGAAGCGGCGCGCGCCGGCCAGGCTGGCACCTGCTTTGCGGTGGTGGCCGACGAAGTCCGCCGCCTGGCCACCCGTTGTGCCGAGGCTGCGGGGCAAACTACGGAGAAGGTGGGCAAGTGCTTCGACGCGATTCGGGAAGGCTCGTCCATCACCGCGTCTGTCGCCCATGACCTCGAGGCAATCGCCGCCAGCACGTCTCAACTCGACAAACTGGCCGTATCCGTTGCCGCCGCGTCCGAACAATCCGACAGCGAGATCCAGCGGATTGGCGCCGAAGCCCGCACCATTCAAAAGGCCACCGAGTCGGCGGCGGGCGATGCGGCTGAAGGTGCGGCGGTCGCAACCGAATTCGGCGGCCACGCCCAAAACATTCAATCTCTCGCCGGCAAACTGGGTGCGTTCTTCGACGTCGGCTCCCGGCTTCGGCAAGCCGAAAAGCGCCGGCCCGAGGCCCGCGAATTCAGGCGCCGGCTCGCACCGGCAGCTCCTCTAAAATCTCGGTGACGAAGGCTCTGGCGTCTCCAAACAGCATCAACGACTTACCCATGAACATTATCAGATGGAAATGTCACTTAATTATTTGTGGCGTTGAATCGCTGGCCCGTGGTTCCAAACTGCCGTCATCACGGCGACAGGGGAGAGGCCGCGCAGGTCCTCGTGGCAAGTCGCGCAGTTTCTTTTCACGAAGGCACGCTTGCCGCGGCTCGGATCACCGGCCGCTGTACCGAACCACAAATAGCTGATGAGCGCTGACATCTCCTCGTAGCTCAGCGACGGCCGCTCTTCCATCCCGGTGAGCGCATGGTTCCACAACGACGCCGAAAGCTCGGAAAATCGAGGAGTTGATTTACCGTTCTCCAGCGCAAGCCGGCCCTGGTGGCACCGGGCGCAGCCCTTGATCTGAATCAGCGCTCGGCCTGTTTCCGGGTCTGCGAGATGGAACTCAGGCGCCTTGCCCCTCGTCGAGTCGTTTTTCGGCCACTCCGCCGATCTTGCCGACGCGCTGCCGTGGCCTCGGCCGACAGCGCTTGGCGCGCGTCATTGAGTACATGGATGCCCACCTTGCAAACGACCTCTCGTTGGAGGAAGTGGTCGGAATCGCGTGCCTCAGCAGCTATCATTTCAGTCGCATGTTCAAGGTCTCGACAGGGCAAAGTGTGCATCAGTCCGTGTTGCGCCGCCGCATGGAACGATCGATGGCGCTGCTGGCGCAAAGGGAGACCAGCCTAGCGGAGGTGGCGGCGGTCGGGTTTTGCGGCCAAAAGCCAGTTCACGACCACATTCCGCCGGTTAATCGGCTCGCCGCCCGGCGCGTGGCGACGAGAACTCGCCATCTAGCCGGTGGTCCGGACCGGCTGCCGGGCCCGCTTGCTGGCGCGCGGCGTGCAAGCGCGTTCAAGAGCCGGCTGACTTCCAGAGACTCGCGTGAATTCGGACCGGTATCCGAGGATCTTCTGCTTGGTAAAGTCGTCGTCGCCTTCGCCACCGGCGAACGAGCGAGGTAGGTCCTGGCCTGCGTCTCGCGTCCTTCACTCCTCCAGCCACGACAGGTACGCCGCGCCGTAGAGGCCGGCTTCGTTGCCCAGCGTGGCCGGCGCGATGCGCGTATCCGGCTGCGTCGCCCGATACGTGAAGGACCGGCGCGCTACCGTCTCCAGCATGGCCGGTGCAAAAAATTCCCAGGCCGGCAATACGCCGCCGCTCAGCAGGTACAACGGGAAGTTGAAAATGTTCACCAGGGTTGCCAGCGCCGCGCCCAGCGATTCGCCGAACACCCGCCAGATGACGCGCGCTTTCTGCCCTTCTTCGCTATCGAGCCGCGCCATCTCGGCTACCGCCCGCGCGCTCATATCCACGCCCAGGTGCATCATGCCCGCCATGGCGCTGACCGAAGTGGCCGAGGCGTGCTTCTCCAGGCAGCCCTGGTTGCCGCAGCCGCACGGATTCCCCCCCGGCACCACCGTGGTGTGCCCAATCTCGCCCGCCATCCCTACCGCGCCGCGCAGGATTTTGCCGCCCGAAATGATTCCACCGCCCACGCCCGTCCCCAGCGTCAGCAGCACCAGGTCGTCCACGCTCTTGCCCGCGCCCACCCATTTCTCGCCCAGCGCCGCCGCGTTGGCGTCGTTTTCCAGAATCACTTTCGTTCCCAGCCGCCGCGCCAACTCGTCGCGCACCGGGAAATTCTCCAGGTACGGCAGGTTGTTAGCGTTGGCGATGAAGCCTTCGCGGATGCGGATAAAGCCCGCCACACCCACGCCGATCCCGGCCAGCGTCTGCCTTCCGTGGCGCCCCCGCAAAGCCTCGATGGCCTCAACGATATCGCCCAGGACAGCCTCGCGTCCCCCGGCAAAGTTGGTGGCTCCGGAGATTCCCTCCAGGACCTTGCCGCCGCGATCGATCGCCGCCGCCCGAAAATTGGTACCGCCTAAATCCACTCCGATCGAATAGTCCGCCATATAAACCGGCATCATAGCACGCGCCGCTCCCCAACAATCTGCGCCATAAGCGCGCTGAATGGCGCTAATGAAAACATTTTTGGGAGAACCTTGCCCCCTTCGTGCTACAAACAATGAAACAGGAAACTCGCACTTACGTCGATATGTATAGGTAGGGGGACGCTATGGCGGATGAACGCTATATCGAAATACCCGGCGGCAAAACCCACGAATTGCCGCCCCTGCTGCTCCACGGCATGGAAGCCGTCGCCGGCGAGAGCTTTCCCGCGGACCTCGACTCCGCCATGCCGGAAGCCGAGGAAATGCTCGCCCCGAGCGATGCCGATCGCGCCACCCTGGAACAACGCACCTTCGAGCTCGCTCTGCAACTCGCCGAACAATACAAAGGCCTGTTGAATCATTGGTCCTGGGGCGATTCCGTGCTCGAATGGATTCGCCAGTGCGAGATCACCTTCGAATCCGAGTGCGCTCTCCGCTGCCTGCTCCAGCCGGATGTCTGGCCCCACGCCGGCCGCGCCAGTTTCGTCACCCTCCTGCGCGAAAAACGGATTCCCACCCCCGGCGTCACCATCGAGCGCGCCGTCGGCCTGCGCCTCACCTTCCGCCAACCGCCGCCCCTCGGCTGCTGCTCCAGCCAGTTTCTCCTGTACCTCAACTCCAGTGTCGCCGATACCGCCTTCCAAACCTGGTCCCACCTGGCTCGCCAAACCCCCGCTCTGCTGCCGCCGCACCGCTTCCACTTCGAAGTCGTGAACGTAGGCAACTGACGCGGTCGACGCGGTCGAGCCGCGAGTTGTGTTTGCCTCTCGGAATGGCCGATAATACCTTGAAGCTTATCGCTTGACTTACTGGCTAAATCGAGTGACACCTATGCGACTTCGAAAATGGCTCGTGTGGATCGTGACCGGCAGCATCAGTTACACCCTGCTCGGATCCGCGCCGGTGATCGGCGTCGTCTCGGCGGAGGGATCCTTTCGGCTGGATAACGTCGCGGCCGTCGCGAACGCTACCTTATTTGACGGAACCGAGATTCAGTCCGATGCCAGCACGCCGCGCCTGGACTTGAAGGACGGCGCGTGGCTGCTCCTGGCGACCTCGTCCCGGGTCAAAATCGGCGGTCGCCGCATGGCCATCGAGCAGGGCACGGCGGAGATCGGCGGCGCGGCCCGCTACGATCTGGAAGCCGGTACGCTGCGCATCAAGCCGGCCGATAACCGTGCGCTCCTGCGCATTCGGGTCGACGGGGAACGGCGGGTGCTGGTAGCCTCCACCGGCGCGTCCGCGCAGGTCTACACCAGCGGCGGCCTGCTGGTGGCCAAGGTCCGCGACGGCGCCACTCTCTCCTTCGACCCCCAGGCCGGGTCGCCCGAGTCGGCGCAGGTTCCCGGCTGCCTGCTCGTGAAGGGCGGGCATTACCTCGTGGTGAATCTGGAAACCAAGCAGGTGCTGGAACTGGCCGGGACGGCCTTTTCAAAAGAGGTCGGCAACCGTGTCCTCGTGACAGGCATGGTGGTCACCGGCGCCACCCCGGTCGCCCCCGCCACCGAGGTGATTCGCGTCGGTATCCTCACCCATATCGATACGGGTGGCTGTGTAGCCGCGGCCGCCGATATTGGCGCCGATCCGGTGATGCACCCTCCGGTTGAGGCGCCCGCCGCCAGCAGCCATACCACCGCCTATATCGTCCTCGGCGTGGCCGTCGCCGCCGGCGCCATCGCCGGCGTAGCCGTGGTCACCAGCAGCAAGAAGTCCAGCCAGTAAGATAGCTTTCAGCCGTCAGCGATTCGGCGTTCAGCTAAGTACGCCGCTTCATAAGTTCGCCAACGTATTTCCGGGCAACCGCTCCCTAGTATTAGCCAAAGAGACGATGCTCGGTTTCAACTGTCACTGAGGATTACGCACCTTTGGCCGCGCGAGATGCATACAAAGTTACAGTGATGACTTTCTTCCGTGTTTTGCGAGGTTGTATCCCCGGCACCCCCCCCGTGGGGATGGGGCCCGGCGTGGTGCATCGGCGCGCGCCTCAGTCTGGGTGAAGCGTGCTCACGTCCACTGTCATACCGGCGCCAGATGCACGAGCCGATTCGGCGCGGGCGGTTCTCACCTGTGCTTCGATCGCGCGGGCTTCGGCTTTGTGGCCGGTCCGCCGCAAGAATTGCGAGTAGTCGGTGAGCGCGGCCAGGTACTCCGGGTCATCCGGTCCGAGTTGCCCGAGGCTTTCGAGCGCCTGGCGGTACAGCGGACCCACTTCCTCACGCCGGCCCGTGAGGAAACTTATGGCGGCCAGATTGTGGTAGATTTGCCCTACCAGCGGACGGTGCGACGACATATCCCGCCGCAAGAAACCGACGGAGCGCTCCAGCATTTGCCGCGCCTCCAGATCGCGCCGCTGGTGGTGGCGGATCATGGCGAAGTTGTTGAGCGCGATCGCAGTCATGAGCTGACTGGCTTCGTGTTCGAAGACCGGCAGCGCCAGATTCAGTTCGGCTTCGGCTTCCTGGTAACGGTGCTGCTTGATAAGGACTTCCGCCAGGAAGGCATGGACACGGGCAGGGCACTCGTCGTCAGCGGGCAACAAGCGCGCCTCTCGCGACAGGGAGTCGCGCAGCAAGGTTTCCGCCTGATGAAGCCTGCCGCGCAATCCAAACACACTGGCCAGATGAGCCTCAATCACGGCATAGGCGGCGTTGTCTTTGCCGATGGCGATTTGGATTTCGTCGAGCGCCGCCCGATATTGAAGTTCGGCATCATCAAGGCGCAGCAGTGTCTCTTCGGTAGACGCCAGAGTATCGCGCGTCACCCAGCGGCGCGTGTCCCGGGGCTCGAGCGTTTCGGCAACCGCGAGCGCCTGGCGAAGAGTCTCGGCCGCGTTGCCATAATCGGCTCGGCTCAGTTGTTCCCGGGCGGCCGCCATCTCCCGATCCCATTGCCCGCTCGCCTGATCCGCCCCAAAAACGCAATTTATGGAGCACACACATACTACGAGCCCATATCGCACGACCTCTCCTTTGGAACGACGCCCGCTCACACGAAATCGGTTCCCGACCTCCGACCTAGCCCAGTTAGAACTGCCGCCGAGGATCAGGCAAACCCCGGCCGCGTGAGATGCAAAAAGCTCGAGTTGCGGTTCCTTTCGGCGTTTTGTGGGCGTTGGAACGTGACCAAGTCGCCCGTTGTTCATATCGACGGGTGTTGCGGGAAGCTTTAGGCGGTCCTGGCCAAAGTCCTAACGGCACTGACATGGCCACCGCGGGCAAATTCCTGAGGCTATCGGAGGCGGCCTGATATATACTTGCGAGAGTCCGGAACCCAAGCCGGGAAACCGGAGCAAACACTAGAGGAGGGGAAGATGATGCGAAAGCGGTACGTGAAGAGAGCTGCCACCACTGCCGTGGCATTGACCTGTTCGGTGGCCGGGATGATGGCGCAGCCCGGCAACTTCAGCCCTAACGGCTGCCAAAGCCTTCCAGGCTATACGGCACTCAAGACGGCTCTGGACGCAGCCACGTCGACGGAAAACAGCGGCCTCAACAATCAGATGTGGGCGACCATCGTGGACCGGGACGGGATCGTCTGCGCGGTGGCGTTCTCCGGCGTAAACCGGGGCGCACAGTGGCCTGGCAGCCGCGTGATTTCGGCGCAGAAGGCCAACACCGCCAACGCGTTCAGTCTCGATGCCTCGTCGCATAGCAACGGGAAGGGGCAGGCGACCGGGTTGGCGCTCTCCACGGCCAACCTGTTTTCCGCGGTGCAGCCGGGCGGCAGCCTTTTCGGTCTTCAGGCCAGCAATCCAGTGGATACGCAGGTCGCATACGAGGGGCCGTCCAGCAGCTTCGGTCAAGCGAGCGATCCGATGGTGGGGAACAAGATCGGCGGCGTGAATGTGTTCGGCGGCGGGCTGGCGCTGTACGCCACCGGTAAAGTAATTGTTGGCGGAGTCGGTGTGAGCGGCGATACCTCCTGCACGGACCACGATACTGCCTGGCGCCTTCGCCGCAATCTGGGACTGGACCACTTATCCGGGGTTGGGGGCGTTTCGGGCGATCCGACCCACCCGGACAACATTATTTACGACATCGTAGCCAATGCGGGCACGGGCGGCACAGGTCAAAATCCGGGCGGGTCGGGCGGCGTAGGGACGAGCCCATCCGGTTTCGGCCATCCGAAGTGCCTCAATACGGGGAACCAAGCCGCGCTTCCGGCCGTGCAGTAGACACGCAGGCTGGCCGAATCGCCCGCACCCAGGCTGGCGTGCGCCGCTTCGGGTTATGATGGGGCACGGCACTTTCCCAATGGAAGAGAATCGCCCGGCTTCCGCCTTCCGGCGCTATCGGTATGGGGGCTGCCTGGCGGGTTGCGGGGTTCTGTTGGCAGCCGTCCTCGCCTTCAGCCTGCGTTTGGCGTACGCCGGGATTTTGGAGCAGGAGGGCGGCCTGGCCGCGTTGGCGCGCGCGGCCGCTCTCGATCCATGGAACGCGAGCTACCATGCCGCCCTGGCCGACCTGCTGGAGCGTCATGGCCTGAATCCGGAGCCCGAACTCGCGCTGGCCTGCCGCCTCGATCCGCACCACGCCGGCCATTGGATCCGGCGGGCCATCCGCGCCGAAATGCGCGGCGAAATTGCCGCGGCCGAGCGCTCTTACCTGGAAGCCGCCCGCGTCGACCATCAGTTCGCACCCCGCACCGCGTTGATGAATTTTTATTTCCGCCAGGGCGATGCGCCGAATTTTTGGATCTGGGCGCGCCGTTCCTTCGAGAGAAGCTATGGCGACCGCGCGGCTGCCTTTCAGCTTTGCTGGATGACGACGCCCGACCCGGCCGCAATTCTCGAGCGCGCTCTGCCGCCCGACGCGGAGACCCTCCGCCAGTTCCTGGTCTTTGCGGCGGACCGGGCCGGGCCCCGTCAGGCCATGCCGGTTGGGCGCGCTCTGCTAGACCTGCGGGATATCGAAAGCCGGAACGCGCTTCTGAACTACTGCGACCGTTTGCGGCAAGCCGGTCTGTTGGACGACGCGAAAACCATCTGGGATGGGATGGCGCGGCGCGGCCTGGTTCCGGCCAATGAACCGGGCAATCTTCTGACCAACCCGCTGTTTCGCACTCTCCCCTCGGGCCGGGGCTTCGACTGGAGACTGTTTCCCACCCCCGAGGTCGCGTTGACTCCAGCAGATCCGGAACTGGGCTTCTCGGTCGATTTTTCGGGCGATCAGCCGGAGGCTTGTCCGCTTATCCGGCAAATCGTGCCGGTCCCCGAAGAATCGCTAAGCTTTGGTGTGGAGTATCGCACCTCCAGCGCCGCGGACAACGGCTTGCGTGTCGCCGTGGAGGATGCGGTAGCGGGCGAAGCGGCCAAACCCCTGCTAGAGGCCGGCATTGAGCCTTCGCTCTATTGGACCGTCTTGCGCCTGCCCGTCCCCCGCGCCAAATCCCGTTTCGTGTGCGTGGCGGTGCGCTACCGGCGCAAGCCCGGCACGGTGCGCTATAGCGGCCGAGTGGAATTCCGGCGGCTGCGGCTCTCGGGGAACTCCAGTGGAAGATAGGCTCTCCGCGGCCCTGTTCGCGGTGCTGTGCCTGGCCGTGCTAACGGCCTGGATCGACTCGCCCTGGGCGGCGTTCCCGATCTACGCCCTGATCTTCGCCACCGGGTTGGCCGGCTGCCTCGGTTGCCTGTGGCGGCCGCGACGCCTGTTTCTTCCGCCCCTGGCGGTCGTGCCTTTGGCTGCCGCCGGGCTAGGTTTCTGGCAAGTCGGGTCCGCTGCGACGCTCAACCGCTGGGCAACTCTGAATGCATCGTTGTTGTGGCTGGCTGATGGCGTGGCGTTCCTGGTTGCGGCGCAATTGTTTTTGGATTCGGCGCGCCGCGAGCGTTTCCTGGGGTGGCTCCTTTGGTTCGGGGTTGCCGTCTCGGTCGAAGCCGTCTTGCAACTCTATTCCAGCCATGATCGGGTATTTTGGCATTTTCCCATTCGCGATCCGCAAATCCCCATGGGCCCGTTCCTCTATCACAATCATTTTGCGGCATTCTGCGCGCTGCTGTTGCCTATTGCACTGGCTCGAGCCGTAGCCGGCGCGCGGCGCTGGCTCACTCCGGCGCTGATGGCGGCCGCGTTGGGCGGCGCGGTGATGGCGTCCGCTTCGCGATCGGGAGCGGTGGCCGCCGGTGTGGAACTCGCGCTCGCCATGGCGCTCGCAACCAAGCCGGTGCACGGCGCTTTCGGCCGTAGTCTGCACCGGCCGTTCGTCCTGCTGGCGCTGGTCGCGGCCTTTGCCGCTGTCGCCGGTTGGGACACTCTCTGGCTGCGTTTTCACTGGGGAGACGACGCCCGCCTCCGCTACGCCCGCGCCAGCCTGGCCATGATTCAGGCCGCCCCATGGCAAGGCACGGGACTGGGATGCTGGCCCGCGGCGTACCCCATGTACGCCACCGTCGACGACGGTTTCGTTGCCAACCAGGCTCACAGCGACTGGCTCCAGTGGGCCTCGGAAGGCGGACTGCCATTAGCCGCCGCGCTGCTCTGGTTCGCTGCCGCCCTCTCCGCGCGGGCGCTTCGCTCTCGCTGGGCCATCGGCATCCCCGCGGTCTTTGCCCTGGCGTTGGCCGACTACCCGTTTGAGAAGCCCGCCGTGGCCTTGCTCCTGTTCACTCTGGCCGGGGCTCTGGTGGCTGCGAAAGACCGCGTGACGGTTCCGCCAGCCGTGGTAAGAAGCGTGCGATGAATGGGAGAGCAGGGGAGCACTACGAATGCAGCCGGGATGCCGCCATCAGGGACGGCGCCGCCGCGGACCAGGCGGATAAGGTCGCCTTGACTGCTCTGGGCGACGCGAAAAGGGCGAACCGGCAATACCGCAAAGTTCTGCTGACATCTTGGAAGCGCGGCTGCTCCGGCAAGGCCCCTGGGAATCGCGGGCGATTTGCTCGCGGACGCTGGTGAAATGGCTGGTGCTCTCGATGCCGGCGATGGCGATCTTGGCGGCCATCGAGCTGTTTCACGCCGGGGCGATCGAAGCGGCGCGGGTGCTGCTCCTCGCGGGTATCGGGCTGGGGTTCTTGTTCACAACGCCGTTCCTGCCGGTCTACACTCCCGCGCGTAGCCGCTTTGTCCGCTATTTGAAGTGCTAGGCGAGAGCGGAACGTCCCCGCAAGCGGAATAGCGCAGGACGAGGACGAGTGGGCATGGTCGAGTGTCAGGTGTAGGGCAGACCACAAAAAACGATGGTCTGCCCCGGTGACCCGCCCCTGCATCGCGGAGTTATCCTGGTGGGGGTCGAACCAGACCGACAGGAGGGCTCCATGAAGAAAGAGAACCTGAACCAGGCTTACCGGATTGCCACGGAGCAATACGCCGAGTGGGGTGTGAATGTGGAAGCTGCGTTGAAGACGCTGGAATCCATCCCCATCTCGCTGCACTGCTGGCAGGGGGACGACGTGGGCGGCTTCGAAACCGTGGGGGCAGTGCTTTCCGGCGGCGGCATCCAGGCTACCGGCAATTATCCCGGCAAGGCGCGCACCATCGAGGAGTTGCGCGGCGATCTGGAGAAAGCCTTCAGCCTGATTCCCGGCCGCCATCGTCTGAACCTGCATGCCTCCTACCTGGACAACGGCGGCAAGTACGTGGAACGCGACCAAATCGAGCCGCGCCATTTCCAGGGCTGGATCGATTGGGCCAAGGCCAACCACTTGGGCATGGACTTCAACCCAACTTACTTTTCCCACCCCAAAGCCGCCGACGGCTTCACCCTGGCCCACGCCGACCCGGCCATCCGCCAATTCTGGATCGAACACGGCATCGCCTGCCGCAGGATCGGCGCCGAAATCGGACGCCAGCTCGGCACGCCCGCCGTCAACAACGTCTGGATCCCGGACGGATACAAGGATATTCCCGCCGACCGCGCCGCGCCGCGCGAGCGCCTGGTCGAATCGCTCGACAAAACCTTCGCCGAGCCCATCGACCCCAAGTTCCTTCTGGACGCCGTCGAAGCCAAGCTGTTTGGCATCGGCGCGGAAAGCTACACCGCCGGCTCGGCCGAGTTCTACCTGGGGTACGCCATCTCCCGGCAGAAGCTGCTCACTCTCGACGCCGGCCATTTCCACCCCACCGAGGTGATCTCCGACAAAATCTCTTCGGTGCTGCTGTTCTGTCCCGGCCTGCTGCTGCACGTCAGCCGTCCGGTGCGATGGGATAGCGACCACGTGGTGATTCTCGACGACGAATTGCAGGCCATTGCCAGGGAGCTGGTGCGCAGCGGCAAGCTCGACCGCATCCACGTCGGCCTGGATTATTTCGATGCCAGCATCAACCGCGTGGCGGCCTGGATCGTCGGCGCGCGTAATATGCTGAAAGCGCTGCTCGTCGCCCTGCTGGAGCCTACCGCCCGCTTGCGCGAAATCGAACTGGCGCAGGATTTCACCCAGCGCCTGGTATTGCTGGAAGAGTTGAAGAGCCTGCCCTGGTCCGCCGTGTGGGATTACTACTGCGCCCAAAAAGGCGTTCCCGCCGGCTTCGATTGGTTCGACGAAATCCGGCGCTACGAACAGGACGTGCTCGCGAAACGCTCCGCCAGCCTGGCCACGGTGGAAGCCGGCGCCTTCTAACGGCCGCGGCCCGGCAGCTTCCTGCGCGCTAATTTCAGGCCGCTCCAATCGGTATCCACGGAGCAGACTTTGAAATCCACCAGGCCGCTGGCCAGCGCCGCCGCGCGGACGTCGTTCTGGTTGAAATCCACCTTGTAGCGGCCGCTCTGCTTGGGGTGCACAATCCAGAGCGCGCAGCCCTCCGGCAGGCGCGCCGCCAGGTACGGGGTTTCGCTTTCCAGCTCGCGGCGCGAACGCACGAACCAAAGCGCCAGGCCGGCGGTGCGGGTCAGCCTATTGGAAAGTTTGGCGCCTTCCGGAAGCTCGCCCAACTGCTGTTCGAATTCATCCGGCGCGCCCAGCAGGGAAATCTCCAGCCCCTCCTTTATACCCAGCTTCGCCGGTAGAGCCGCGCCGGTATAGCGTTCCATGTGCGAGGGCGGCTGTACCGGGTCGGCCGGCCGGTGCCGCAGGGCCTCGCGCAGCGCGTTGTCCACTCTGCCCCAGGCGCAATAAAAAGCGTCGGGCAGTTCGCTTCGAACCCGCGCCACTTTTTCCGGCGCGCCACCCGCGTAGACCAGCGGAATCGGCCGCGTCACCTTGCTTTGCCGCAGCGCGATTCCCACTTCACGCCCGTGCGA
Organism: Bryobacterales bacterium; assembly: GCA_003164035.1. Lineage (GTDB taxonomy): Bacteria > Acidobacteriota > Terriglobia > Bryobacterales > Bryobacteraceae > JBEKYD01. Next base: position 75,655 of record PLRS01000061.1, read on the forward strand.
CGGTAGCCGGTCCAGATCGATCAGGATCACCCCCGGCGTATGCTGGCGAAAGTAGCCGATCAGGCCCGCCGGGTTGAGCGGGGTCGAGTCGACCTCGAAACCCGCGGACTCCAACGCCGCCGCCCGTTCCCGCGCCCGATCGGCATTCCAACAGACTAAGCGCACCTTGTTCGCAGGCATGGTCCTGAGCTCATTTTACCTGCCCCGCGCGCCTCCCCTGGGGCCGCTTTTCGACCCGGAAATCAAGTACGTCCGCCCAAGGATGATCGCCCGATCGCGAATTTCTCGCCTTTACATTCGAGGACGTCAACGAGGATAACCATGAAAATCCCTTACCGCTCCGCGTTACCGATACTCTTGCTCCTGTCGCTGGCTATGCCTGGGCATGCGGATTCCCTTCTCTATTCTGGCGCTGTTCGGACCTACGAGATCCCCGTCACCGGCACCTACGAAATCGTCGCCTATGGCGCGCAGGGTGGAGACTCCGGGGGAGATGGAGCCGAGATCGGCGGCGACTTCACCCTGACGGCGGGTGAGACGTTGGATATCTACGTGGGCGGCGGGGGCGGCGACGGACTCGTCGGCGTGGGTGGAGGAGGCGGCGGCACCTTCGTCCTCCTCGAGGGGAGCCCGGACGACACGCTCCTTGTGGTCGCGGGCGGCGGGGGCGGCGCGGGTGCCGAAGACGGCGGCAGCGGGGGGCAAACGGGCGAAAACGGCGGCGACGGCGAATTCAACTCCGGCTCGGGAGGAAGCGGCGGTGACGGCGGCGGCGCCAGCGGCTACGGCGGAGGCGGCGGAGGCGGCTACTCCACAGATGGCGGCAGCGCCCCCGACTCCGGCGGCGGGGCGGGCGGTAGTAGCTACCTCGATGGCCTGGCCGGCGGCATCGGCGGCATCGATGGCGGCGGGGGCGGCTTTGGTGGCGGGGGCGGAGGCGGCTCCACCGGCGGCGGAGGCGGTGGTGGGTACAGCGGCGGAGGCGGCGGGCTCGGGGGCCAAGGCGGAGGCGGCGGAGGGTCGTATTTCGGCAACGTCTTGAGCTCCACACAGGACATATCCGAAGCCGGCGTCAATACCGGCAACGGCGAGGTTACCATCGACCTCGAAACGCCCGAGCCGTCTTCTTTCGTTTTGTTCGCGCTCGGCCTGCTCGCTAGTCCGGCATTCCGCCGCTGGCGCAACGCCCGGGCCAAGTAACAAAAATGGCGGGGCAGGCTGCCATGCCCGCGGCATCGGTGTGGCCGCAACCAGGTGTCTCGATCCTGCGATCCTCGATGTGTACCGCCGTCTTGTCCAGTCGCCACGCTCGAAGATTTCCGGCGCGACCGCCACGAAGAAGGCGCGGGAACGAAGCGTCAATCCATGAATCGTTCAAGCAGTTCATGAACCGTGATCAGAAGCACCGGATAGGCGGCGCAGACCGCAGTCGTAGCGGCCACGGAAGCCAGCGCCCAAAGCCATGGCTGTCTCCCGGAGCGGTTCCCCGCCGGCAAGGGGGCGCGCAGCAGGCGTTCCACGCGGGCCTCCAGATCCGCGGCATCGCCCATCAGCGAAGCGGCGAGCGGGATGGGAGCGGCCGCGCCTAAACGAGCCACGCGCACCAGCGCGGCGGCCAATGCCACCGACCGGCGCGCGCTGCCGGCCACGGCGCGATCGTCCGCGGCGCGCTCGGCGTATCGGGCCCAACTCCTTTCGAGGCCGCGGAGGCCGGCGCCGAAGGGAACCAGGTCCGGCGCCAGCGCCATCAGCAGGCGCTTCGAATTATCGCGGGAAACCGCGTGGGCCCGTTCGTGTCGCAGCGCCGCATCCAGTTCCGCGGGTTTGAGGGCGCGCAATACCGCGCGCGTGGCCACCAACCTGGGCCGCGCCACGCCAACCAGCGCCAGCAGGGGCCTCTGGCTTTTCACAATGCGAACCGGAAACCGGCGGGCTCCCAGGCGCAGCGTTTCCGAGCTGCCTTCGAACCCTCGGGAGCGCAGCCAGGCCGTGGCGCCCCGCGCGGCGCCGGCCGCGGTAAGTACGACTCCCAGAATTGCCATCGCCAGACAGACAACGCTCGCCGATTCGCCGGTTTCGGCCGGCTCCAGCACCAGAAAGCTGGGCACGCACAAGATTGCTACGGCGGCCAATGCCACGGCGCCCGGCCCGAGGCGCAGCGCCAGCAGGATGGCGGCGGCACGGCGCGGATCGCAGCCGTTCGAGCGGCGGCGGAGGATTCGCTCCAGCGCCAGCGAGACCGCACCGGCAGCCAGGTTCACGGCAAAGAAACTGGCGGCGGCGATCGACGCCAGCCGCGCCCCATACGGCAGGTTCACGATGGCCTCCCGCCGGAGAGCTCTTTCCGCTTGCTGCGAATCTTCCGTTCCAGCTCGTCCAGCAGGGCGGAATCCCGCTCGCCGGCCGCATCCACCAGGCAGGAGATCAACAGATCGCGCGACGTCCGGGGCCCGCTCAGATAGCCGGCCAGAAATTCGCCGGCCCGCTTCCGCTCCCACTGGGTTTCGGAGTAGCGCGGCGAATACACGAATGCGCGGTCCTGTTTCCGCCGCTCGAGGAAGCCTTTCTTATACAGGCGGTCGAGCGTGGTCATGACGGTGGTATAAGCCAGCGGACGCCCGAGGCGCGCGCCGACTTCGCGCACATTCCCCTCGCCGTGCCGCCACAGCGCTTCCATCACCGTGTTTTCCAGGTGGCCCAATTCGTCGGATTGGGCTTTGAACCATCGCATGGTCGTGTAAGCTCCGCCAGCGGCACAAACGAACCGCTCCGCAAAAAGCCGAAAGACTCGCTTGGCAGGCGAAAGCGCCTGTCCCACAAGATAGCTATAGTATCAAACGCTGGTTGCCTTCCCGGCGGGTTACCCGGCCGCGGTCCAGGTATGCCAGCAGCGGGATGGTGTATTTGCGAGACACGCCGGCCCCGCCGGCGGGCCGGGGTTCTGCCCTGGGCTGCAAATCCTGGATAATCGTAGGCAGTGTCCGCCCGCGCCGCTCTTGGCTATCCGAGTTTTCGCTATTACATGATCGCCCGGTTCCTCGGGACCGTCTCCAATGAGATGCAGGCGGTCGCGGTGGGCTGGCAGGTATATTCGTTGACGCATCGTCCGCTCGATCTGGGATTGGTCGGATTGGCGCAATTTCTGCCCAACGTGCTGCTGTTCCTGGTGGCCGGGCACGCCGCCGATCGTTTTCCGCGGCGCCGCATTCTGCGCGTCTGCTACGGCGTGTTTGCGCTCTGCTCGCTGGCGCTGGCCGGTTTCACTCTGGGCGGCTTCGTCTCCGTCGGCCCGATTTATTTCATCCTGCTGGCCAACGGCACGGTGCGCGCCTTTCAGCATCCGGCCGCCCAGTCTTTCCTGCCGCTGTTGGTGGCCGAGGAGCACTTCGTCAACGCGGTTCCCTGGAGCGCCTCGGTTTTCACCATCGCCACCATTTGCGGCCCGGTGATCGGCGGGCTGGTGTACGGCCTGAGCGGCAGCCCGCTGCCGGTCTACCTGGCGGCGGCGGCGTCCTACGGCGCTGGACTGGCGCTGCTCGGGCGGGTGCGGACGGCGCGCCCGCAGCAGGCTGCCGCAGTTGGGCCGGCGTCATCGATTGCGGGAGGGCTGCGCTTCCTGGGGCGGAATCGCCTGGTGCTGGGCGCCATGTCGCTCGACATGTTTGCCGTCCTGCTGGGCGGCGCGGTGGCGCTGCTGCCGGTCTATGCGCGCGAAATCCTGGCTATCGGCGCAATGGGATTAGGGCTGCTGCGCTGCGCGCCCGGCATCGGCGCAACCCTGACGGCCGTGGCCCTGGCCCATCGTCCCCTGGGCCGCCGCGCCGGCGTGGCCATGCTGGCCGCCGTGGCCGGTTTCGGCGCCGCCACGGTGGTGTTCGGATTGTCCCGCAACGTCGGCCTCTCTCTGGCCGCCCTCATGCTGGTGGGCGGCTGCGACATGATCAGCGTGATCGTTCGCCAGACCATCATCCAGCTCGGCACGCCGGATGAAATGCGCGGCCGCGTCAACGCCGTGAATTCGGTTTTCGTCGGCGCCTCCAACGAGGTCGGCCAATTCGAATCCGGCGTGACCGCGCAGTGGTTCGGCACCGTCCCCGCCGTAGTTCTGGGCGGATTGGGCACCATCGCCGTGGTCGTGCTGTGGACCGTTTTGTTCCCCGGTTTGCGCCGCTGGAAAGGAGTGGCGAAATAGCGGGCGCCGTACACGGCGATCTTCCCGATCACAGCCTTTCATAATTTTTATATCTCTCATTCCATAGGGATAATCCAATCTCGCCCGCGGGTTGCGGGGAGCCGGTCGATTACCCTGTGGGCGTGGAGAAAGCGAAACTGGCGATGGGAAATACGAGAATGGCTTGGGCGGTGGCGGCGGCGGCGGCGCACGACATCAACGACGAGTTGACGATCATTCTGGGCTCGGTCGGAGCCTGGCTGGCGACGACTCCGGCGGAAGACCCGGACCGCGACCTGTTGCTGGGCCTGCGCGCCGCCGTGCAACGCTGCGCCTGGAAAACTACGGCGTTGCTGGAAGCCAGCGAGCGGGTGGGCGTTCGCCCGTCGGCGGCGACAATGGAGCGGCTCCTGTCGGTCCGCTGAAATTGCCACGCTGAGATTGTTACGCTGAGATTTGCGCATCCTGGGCATTGAATCCTCCTGCGACGAAACCGCGGCCGCGGTGGTGGAAGACGGCGCGGCGGTGCTTTCGTCGGTGGTGGCGTCGCAGATGGCCACCCACGGCAAGTACGGTGGGGTGGTGCCGGAACTGGCTTCCCGCGAACATCTGCGCGCCATTGTGCCGGTCGTGCGCGAGGCGCTGGAGATTGCCGGCACCGGTTTGGAGGGCTTGGCCGCGGTAGCCGCCACTTCCGGGCCGGGGCTGGTGGGCTCGCTATTGGTGGGGCTGACCTACGCCAAGTCGCTATGCTACGCCCGCGGGCTGCCGCTCATCGCCGTCAACCACATCGAAGGGCACATTCATGCCGTGTTGCTCGAAGCGCGGCGCGCCGGCGGCGAAGTGCCCTTGCCCGCGCTGGCGCTGGTGGTGAGCGGCGGGCACACCCATCTGTTCGAGATCGACCCGGCCTTTCGCTACCGGCTGCTCGGCAGGACGCGCGACGACGCGGCGGGCGAAGCCTTCGACAAAGTGGCCAAATTGCTCGGCTTCCCCTATCCCGGCGGCCCGATCGTCGACCAACTGGCGCCCCACGGCAACCCTCGCGCGGTCCGTTTCACCTTCGCCAAGATGAAGGGCAACGCGGCCGACTTCAGCTTCAGCGGATTGAAAACCGCCGTGTTGCGGTGGGTGGAAGCGCGCGACATGGCCGAAGAGATCGCCGCGCGGCGCCTGCTCGCCCGCGGCGCGGCGCCCTCGCTCGAGGACTGGCTGGCGGTGACGCCGCAAGCCACCCGCGACCTGCTGGCGTCGTTCCAGCACGCCGTGATCGTGGAATTGCTGACGCGCGCGGCGGCTTCGGCCGAGGCCGTCGCGGCCCAAGCCCTGATCGTCTCCGGTGGGGTGGCCTCCAATCGCGGATTGCGCGCCGCCGCGGCCGCCGCGCGCCTGCCTTATCCGGTGTTTTTCCCCACCCCGGGGCTCTCCACCGACAATGCCGCCATGATCGCCGCCGCCGCCTTTCCCAAATTCGCGCGGGGAGAATTTGCGTCCTTCGACATCCGCGCCGACGCCGGCCTTAGGCTGGCATGATCTTTCGGCTGGCGCAGGCGGTTCCGCCCATAGGCGCACTAAGTCTCGGAACTTCTAAGCTTCGTACGATCTGCATTTCACCTATGACGCGGCGGTATAATAGCCCTGTGACCACGCTCAGCGAGAACGAGGAACGTCTGGTGGAGGCATTTCGCGCTTTGCCACCAGACGCCGCAGATCGCGTAATCGCGTGGGCAGCGGGGCTCCGCGACGTGGCGAACGGCAGGTCCGTGGATTGGTCGGATGCCTGGACCGAGGAGGATCTCGCGGACGCGCGGCGCGCTTCGTTGTCTGCGTTTGACGACCGGGAACGGGAAGAAGGTTGACCGCGGGAGACGTCGTGATCGCCGCCTTTCCAGGCGCCCAGATTACGAAGACGCGGCCCGCCTTGGTTTTGTCGACTGCCGTCTATCAACGCAGCCGCCCCGATGTGATTCTGGGTTTAATCACGACCAGGCCGGCGGACCCTCTGTGCCCAACGGACTGTGAGATTGCCGGCTGGAAAGCCGCGGGCCTGCACGCGCCTTCCTGTTTTCGGCTGTATTTGGTCACGCTGCTTCAGCGTGATGTGCGTGTCGTCGGAAGATTGTCGGCCAGTGACTGGAAGGAAGTCCAACGTCGCGTTCAGCTTGGTCTGACTGGGTAAGTGACTGACAGGCCAGGAGGCCTGTCCTACACTCCCCAGCAGTAGTCTTCGACCGCGCGTTCGATAGACGTATCCTGCTCGGTCAGGCGCATCAACTCCAGGCGGATGGCGTCCACCAGGGCCTTCCAACTGGCCTCGATGACGTTGTCCGATACGCCGACGGTGGACCAGGTCTTGCGGTGATCGCTCCACTCGATGAGCACGCGGACGCTGGCGGCGGTGCCTTTGTGGGAATCGAGCACGCGGACTTTATAATCCATCAGCCTGACGTTGGTAATTTGCGGGTACAACTTCGACAGGCACTTGCGCAGGCACAGGTGCAGGGCATTGAAGGGGCCGTGGCCGTGCTCGGTGGCGGTGTGAACGCCGTCCTGGGTGCGCAGGCTCACGGTGGCGGTGGTGCGGGAGGAGCCGGAGCCGGCGGCGCGGGTAGCCACTTCGTAGCTTTCCACGTCGAAGAAGTGCGTGCCGGGGCGGAGCGCTTCCCTTACCAGCAGCTCGAACGTCCCTTCGGCGGCTTCGAGCTCGTAGCCTTCGTATTCCATTTGCTTGATGCGCTCCAGCAGCTCTTTGCGGGCCTCTTCGTCGAGCCGGTCGGCTAGGCCGTGCTGCTTGAGCTTATACAATATATTTCCGCGCCCGGAAAGATCGCTGACCAGGACGCGTTGCCGGTTGCCCACCGTCTCCGGCCGGATGTGTTCGTAGGTGGCCGAGTCCTTCAGTACGGCGGCCACGTGGACGCCGCCCTTGTGGGCGAAGGCGCTCTTGCCAACGTAGGCTTGGTCGTTGCGAACGGGCAGGTTGGCCAGTTCGGCGATGAAGCGCACGGCGCCGGAAAGGTTGGCGAGCTTCTCCGGCCCCACGGTGCTATGGCCGAGCTTCAATTCCAGGTTGGCGATGATGGAGGCCAGGTTGGCATTGCCGCAGCGTTCGCCGTAGCCGTTGAGGCACCCCTGCACGTGGGTGACGCCGGCTTCGACGGCGGCAAGGGTATTGGCCACGGCCACGTCGGAATCGTTATGAGTGTGAATGCCGAGGATGCCGTCGAAGCGGCGGCGCACGTCGGCGACGATTTCGGCCAGCCGCCCGGTGATGGTGCCGCCATTGGTGTCGCACAGGCACAGCACGCCGGCGCCGGCTTGTTTGGCGGCGTCGAGCGTGGAGAAAGCGTAATCCGGGTTGGTGCGATAGCCATCGAAGAAATGCTCGGCGTCGTAGACGACTTCCTTGCCGTGCGACACCAGCCAGGCCACGCTTTCCGAAATCAGCTTGAGATTTTCTTCGAGAGTGATGCCCAGGGCGCGGTGCACATGAAGATCCCACGTTTTCCCGAATATCGAGACCGCCGGCGTGCCGGCTTCCACCAGTGCGGCCAGGTTGCGGTCTTCGGCCACCGGGTTCTTGGCGAATCGCGTGGAGCCGAAGGCCGTCAGGCGCGCGTGTTTCAAGTCGAGGTCGCGGGCGCGGGTGAAAAATTCCCGGTCCTTGGGATTGGAACCGGGCCAGCCGCCCTCGATATAGTCGATGCCCAGCTCATCCAGTTTCTGCGCAATGATGAGCTTGTCATCGACGGAGAAGGAGACGGATTCGCCCTGCGTACCGTCGCGGAGAGTGGTATCGAACGTGAAGATCTTCATGTCACCTTTTGCGGGAGAGCGCGAAGCTCTTACCCGGCTACCTCTTGCGGCACTCCGGCTTCCTTGCGCTTCTTGAGGAAGGGCATCATGTCGCGGAGTTCCTTGCCCACCACCTCGACCGGCTGATGGCGCGCCGCTTCGCGCATGGCGAGGAAATTCTTGCGGCCGGTTTTATTCTCCTCGATCCAGGCGCGGGCGAATTCGCCCGATTGAATCTCTCCGAGGATCTTCTTCATTTCGGCGCGGGTCTGTTCATTGACGATGCGCGGCCCGCGGGTGTAGTCGCCGTATTCGGCTGTATCGGAAACCGAATAGCGCATGTACGCCAGGCCGCCTTCCTGTATCAGGTCGACGATCAGCTTGAGCTCGTGCAGGCACTCGAAGTAGGCGATTTCGGGCGCATAGCCGGCCTCTACCAGGGTTTCGAACCCGGCCCGGATCAGCTCGCTGGCGCCGCCGCACAGCACCGCCTGCTCGCCGAACAGGTCGCTCTCGGTCTCTTCCTTGAAAGTAGTTTCGATGACGCCCGCCTTGAGGCAGCCGAGCGCGAGAGCGTAGGCCAGGGCGCGCTGCAGAGCCCGCCCGGAGGCGTCCTGAAAGACGGCGACGAGCGCGGGGACGCCGACGCCTTCGGTGAACAGCTCGCGGACGCGATGGCCGGGGGCCTTGGGAGCGATCATCGAGACGTCCACGTCGGCGGGCGGAACGATCTGTTTGAAGTGAATATTGAAGCCGTGGGCGAACATGAGCGTCTTGCCGGCGGTCATGTGGGGCTTGATTTCCTCCCAGACGGCGGGCTGCTGATGGTCGGCGACGAGCATCATGACGACATCGGCGCGGGAGGCGGCTTCGGCGGCGCTCATCACGGCAAGGCCGGCGGCCTTGGCCTTTTCAAAGCTGGGGCTATCGGGCCGCTCGGCGACGACCACGTCGATGCCGGAGTCGCGCAAGTTGAGTGCGTGGGCGTGGCCCTGGCTGCCGTAACCGACGATGGCGACAGTGCGGCCCTTCAGATCGTTCAAGTCTGCGTCTTTTTCGTAATAGCGTTTAGGCATTTTGGTTCTCCATGGAATTAGGTACGGGGCGCGCCGATCAGATCACTTTTTCTTCCACGCCGGCGCCGTTGCCGGTGGGCACCGGCGGCTGCAGGCGCAGCTTTTTGGCTTCCAGGGCGATGGCCAGCGCGCCGGAGCGCGTCACTTCGATCTCGCCATAGCTGCCCATGACGTCGATAAACTCGCCCAGCTTTTCCGCATCGCCGGTGGCTTCGATGGCGAATCCATCGGTGGAGGAATCCACCACCCGGCCGCCGAAAATCTCGGCCTCCTTTAACACCGCCGTGCGCGATTCCTGCGGCGTCTTGACGCGCAGCAGCACCAGCTCGCGCACCACCGCCGGAGCGTCGGTAAGGTCGGTGGCCTGCAGCACATTGATCAGCTTGTTCATCTGCTTGATTACCTGCTGCCGCTGGCTGGAATCCACCTCCACCGAGATGGTCATGCGCGAGAGCGCGGGATCGAGCGTGCGCGCCACGGTCAGGCTTTCTATATTGTAGCCGCGCTGCGAAAGCAGCCCGGTGACGCGCATCAGCGCGCCCGGCTTGTTTTCGAGGAGTAACGATATGACTTGCAACATGAGTTTTCCTTCGCGCTTACTGGGCGGGAACCTCTACCGGCTGGGGCGGGCCGAGCACCATCTCGCTGATGCCGGCGCCGGCGGGCACCATGGGGTAGACCGATTCGAACGGCGTCACCTTGACGTTGAGCAGGTACGGGCCGGGCTCGCGCACGGCTTCTTCCAGGGCCGGAGCCAGCTCCCACGGCTTATCGATGGTGCGGCCCTTGAAGCCGTAGGCGGCGGCCAGTTTCTCCACATCGGGGAACGAATCCAGCTCCACCGCGCTCAGGCGGTGATTGAAGAACAGCGTCTGCCACTGGCGCACCATGCCCAGGTGGCCGTTGTTCATGATGACGATCTTGATGGGCAGCCCCTGGCTAACCATGGTGGACAGCTCGGGAATCGCCATCTGGAAGCCGCCGTCGCCCACCAGGGAAAACACCAGCTTATCGGGCCGGGCAGTCTGCGCGCCGATGGCCGAAGGCAGGCCGAAACCCATCGAACCCAGGCCGCCGGAGTTGATCCACAGGCGCGGTTCGGCGAAGCGGATCAGTTGCGCGGCCCACATCTGGTGCTGGCCGACGTCGCTGGTGACGATGGCCTGCCCGCCGGAAAGCCGGTCGATTTCACGCATCAACTGCTGCGGCTTGATCTCCGTTTCCGAAGTGGGGACGTCGAACGGATGCTCCCGCTTCCAGGCGCGGACCTGCCGCCACCAGGCCTGGCGCTCTGCCGCCACGTCCTCGGTGGGCTTTCTGCCGCGTTCCGCGAGCAGCGTGTTCAGCCGCCCCAGCACCCGTTTGACGTCGCCCACGATGGGCACGTCGGGGGCACGGTTCTTGCCGATTTCGGCCGGGTCGATATCCACGTGGATCACCTTGGCGTGGGGCGCGAAGGCGGCCAGCCGCCCGGTGACGCGATCGTCGAAGCGAACGCCCAGAGCCACGATCAGGTCGCATTCGGTGAGGGCCATGTTGGCGGCATAGCTGCCGTGCATGCCGGGCATGCTGATGAAATTGGGATGCTCGCTCGAAAGCGATCCCAAACCCATCAGGGTGACAACCGCGGGCGAATCGGTCAGCTCCACGAACTCGCGCAGTTCGGCGGACGCGTTGGCCGACACGATGCCACCGCCGGCATAGACCAGCGGACGCGACGATTTCTCGATCAACTGCGCGGCGCGCCGGATCTGCCCGGTATGCCCCTCGGTGAACACCTTGTAGCCCGGCAGGTGAATGGTCGTGACCGGCTGGTAATGTCCCTGGCCCTGAAACACGTCTTTGGGAACGTCCACCAGCACCGGACCGGGGCGGCCGGTGGAAGCGATGTAGAACGCTTCGTGAATCGTCTGGACCAGGTCCTCCAGCCGCTTCACCAGGTAGTTGTGCTTGGTGCAGGAGCGGGTAATGCCGAAGGTGTCGGCTTCCTGAAAGGCATCGCTGCCGATGAGCTTGCTGGTCACCTGCCCGGTGATGGCCACGATCGGAATCGAATCCATCATGGCGTTCACCAGGCCGGTGGTCAGGTTGGTGGCGCCGGGTCCGGAAGTGGCGCAGCACACGCCCACCTTGCCGGTGGAGCGCGCGTAACCCTCCGCGGCGAAGGCGGCATTCTCTTCGTGCCGCACCAGGATGTGCCGGATGTGGTGTTCGTATAAAGCGTCGTAAAAAGGAAGGGTGACGCCGCCCGGGTAGCCGAACATGCAATCCACGCCCTCGCGCGCCAGACATTCCAGCAGCATGCGTGCGCCGCTCATCAAAGTTGCCATATCGTCCGCCTCGGAAGTTTCAGTCATTAACGAAAAAGGCCATCGGCTGGGTTTGTTCGCCCCGCCGATGGCCTTGGAAATTCTGTTTTCCGATGCCGTCAAGCGGGGCCGGGTACGGCCAGGCTAATCGAGCCTACAGGAATACCTACCACGCTGGATACGACGGGGCGGCGTGTGAGGACAAGAGACATCGGAAGTTACTCTCTGAGTTTAGCCCGCAAGTTTGCCAAATGCAAGAGGGGATCGGGATAAATAACGTTTATGGCGGTATCACGCCCGCAACGGCGCTATTTTCGGACATAGCCCATGCTCGCCGAGCGTTTCCCGCCCTGACGGTGCGCCTCGTCGGAAAGCGCGGGCACGCCGCTCGCATCCACCCAGCGGTTATAGAAGTTAAAGAGCGCGCAGACGGTGATGGCGTAGTAAATGGCCGCATCGTCCCAGCCCGCGGCGTACAGCGGCTGCATGTCCGCGGCGGAGATCTCGGTCGAGCGATGGTTCACTTTGTCGACAAAGCGGAACAGCGCCTTTTCCTTCTCGGGGAGCGCGGAACTCTCCACATCCCGGATCACCGACTCCACCAGCGCCTCGGCGTCCAACCCCTCCACGCCCCGCGCCTCGAACTCCTTTGCCAGAAGCACAGCCGCGACCGCGGCATGCGATTTCAGTCAAAACGGACAGTGATTGCCGGCCGAAGTGTATGCCGCAATCAACTCCCTGAGGCCCGGGCTCAGCGGCGCGGGCTCGCGCATGATTTCCTGCGTGAAGCGCGCCAGATGGGCGGTGGCTTGCGGCAGGAAAGCGAACAGATGCCAGATTTTCGGATACTCGGGACCAGCCGCCTGCATCATACGGATGCTGTCGGCGTAGGGCCCGGGCTGCGGATTGTTCTCGACGCCGGGAAGAAACATCGGCGTTATTTCGGGCTTCGAATCGCTCATGACAGCTCCCGAGTGGGTAGGATAGGGTTGAGACTACCGCAACCTGAGGGAACAGACAATACTGGAAAAGCACTAGGTCGTGGAGTTTGGGTGGTGGCCATTTGAAACCGCATTACAGCCGCGCGTAGGGTCAGCGACCCAGCGTGGGGCAGACCATCGTTTTGTGTGGTCCGCCCCGCACCCGAAAATGTCCACTCGCCTCCGTGTCTCGCCAACGAAGAAGAGCCCCGGTGGCGGACCGCAGAAAACGAACCTTGACGGAGTGTCATCCGGGAAGGGGCAACCTCCGCTCACCGCTCGACCTTGTAGAGGGTGAGGACTCCGGCGCCGCCTTCAACCAAGTATTCTCCATTCATCAGTGTGACCGCCGTTACGGCGATTGCAACTCGACCGCAAGCCCTCACGCTCCCTCTCCAAGAGCCGATCCCCATGCCACCGCGCTCCGCACAGCGCCGCGTCTCGAAGCGCATTAGCCGCCTCCCCGCCGTTTCTCCTCCAGCGTGCGCCGCAGAATCGGCAGGACAGCGAGATCCTTTTCGCCCGCGAGTTCTTCCTTCAGCGCGACAATCATCGCCAGATCGAGGACCTGAACTCGCACTCCCCCGCCGACTTCCATCTCAGTGGTGTGGGGCAGCAGATCCTCATAGCCCAGTCCCCGGCCGATTGTTCCCAGCACGTCCAGGGGGCCGCAATTGGTAATCAGATTGTGATGGCCCGGCGAGCTCAGATGGCTGGCATTGGGCTTGAGCCGCCTTTCTCGCTGCATCCGGTAAACGGCGTCGAGCCCATCGAGCACGCGCAGAAGTCTCGAAATGTTCTCCTCGTTTCGAGCGGGAACGATGTCGAGATCGAACGTATTCACTGGAGCGCCGTTTAGAACGGCCGCCAGGCCGCCGACCACGACAAACTCGACACCGCCTTCGCTGAGCGCGCGCAAAGCCGCCGGGAGATCACTTTGCGGCATTCAGTTCCCGAATGGTTAGAATCGCATTCACGTGACGATGCAAGAACTGCAGGCGCTCGGCCGGTGTCAGCGACAGCATCCAGCGGATCAGCGTCAGGTCCACGCCATCCTCGCTGTAATCGGCCTGAGGCGCCGGTTCCGGTTCGGTCACACGATTCTCCTTTAATAGTCTACGGCGGGAACCAGCCGGCCGTGGGGCAAGGCCTGAAAGCCCTGGTGGGCGCTGAAGAGATGGAGCGGATCGTGGTCGAGGCGATTAAGGTGACGAGACAGGTGTAGGGCGAAGCGCATCGGCGGTTTGCTGAGGTTGAATCGTCTTCAGTGACGGACGATTGCTGCACGAATCTCAAGGCCGCCATCTCCTGGTTATTCGGCCCTGTTAACCAAACGACCTGGGATCTGCCAGTCTGGAATGGTCCAGGCCGAACATGTTACCGGCAGTTAGGATGATTCCTCTTTGCCGATCATCTAAGTCAGCCCAGGCAAGATGTGCCATCGGAACATTTCCAAGGTGAAACATTAGGACTCTCTCTCGGCCCGTCAGGTTGGTCCAAAGGGCAGAAATGGTCTTCGTTTCGATTTCCATGCCTAACTTTAGCATGCGGCGCTACACCAAGTACCGGAATCGACTTGCACATGAAATAGGAATGCCGCATTGCGGGATCGAAATATTTCAATCCTCGTCTTCTTCGTCGCCAACTTTGGGAGTTTTGGCAGCGTAGGCGTCGTTGTAGGCGTCCGGTTCAACTTCTTCGCATTCTGAATCGCCCACGTTATCCTTCCATCCTGCCGTAGGGTTGCCAACGGGGTACACGATGAAGTTTGAATTCAGAGAATCCCACTGAAGAGGAACCGCGGTTCTCCCGATGATGTCCTGAAGTGTTGGGCCATTTTGTTGATTGGAACGGGCGGCGGGACCTTCCCAAAAGAACCGGCCATGGTAAGCCGTCGTGACGATTCCGGCAGCACCCATGTCCTCAACGAATTTCTCGTAGACGGTCGTACAACAATTGTATCTCTAGAATCTGACAGGCTGTAATATCCGGCTCCGTCACTGCTCCCGTAAACGAGATGCCCCATGGGGCCGAGGGCATCAGTGCCTTGACCACCAGCGCCCCAATGGCCAGGACCAAGCCCGGCCTCGCAGCCTGGTCCTTCGCGAAGGGGCCGAACGAAGCGGCCAGAATCGCCATCGCCGGTATCATCGGCAGCAGATACGCCACGTTGCGGGATTGCCAAACCAGCGCCGCCGAACCTCCCACCGCCAGCCACGCCGCCAGCAGCGTGGCAGCCGGTTCGCGCCGGCGCAGCGCTTGAGCCAGCGCCGGCAGCGCGGCAAGCGAAATCGCGACCAGAATCGGATCGAGCAGCGACATCCGGGCCAGGTAGAACAGGATTTGGTTTTCTCCCGCGCCGTAGCCCGGAATACCCGCTGCGTGCTCCGCCAGGAACCACTTCCCGTGCGCCAACCATTGGTAGACGAACCACGGTGCGGCCAACGCCAGCGCAAGTGCGCCCGCCAGCAGGGCGCGCCCCGCCGAAGGCCGCCAGTTCCGCCGCGCGGCCAGCCAATATACGGCCAGAATTGCCAACGGCATGGCGCCAGCCAGCCCCTTGGTCAAAATGGCGGCAGTGGTCGCTCCCGCAAAACCCCATAATGCGCCGGCTGACTTCAGCGTAGGGTCCCAAAACAAAGCATAGAGAGCCCCAACCAGCAGCGCAGCCGCCAGGCCATCGGCCATGCACATGCTGCCCAGCACGTGCCACAAATGGTTGCCCGCCAGCAGCAGGGCCGCGCAGACGCCGGCGATCGGCCCATTCAGCTCGGCGGCCCAAAGAAACGCCAGAGCCAAGGCCAGCGCGCAAGCCAGCGCGACGGGCGCCCGCAACGCCAGCCGCGAAACTCCGCCGATGCGCGCGCTTGCTCCGGCCAGCCAGTATAGAAACGGCGGCTCGTTGATCGCCGGCCCCTCGCCGTGGGCCATGCGGACCGCGCCATCCGCGTACCGCGCTTCGTCCGCGGCGGCAACCTTCCCCACCGGATCGATGTAGTCTCCCGCAATGCCCACCCGCGCCGCCCTCACCAGCAGGCAAGCCAACGCCAGCGCCGCCACCAGGCACGCCGTCTTCAGCATGAAGCAGTTATCCCTGCCCCTGCACAGCGTCCCGATGATGCAGCTTGACCTTGAAGCCCGCCGCGCGCAGGTTCCGGTGGATCTCTTCGGCGATCATGACGGAGCGGTGCTGGCCACCGGTGCAGCCGAAACTGATGGTCAGATAACTCTTGCCTTCGCGAATATAATGCGGCAGCAGGTAGAGCAGCAGTTCCGTGATTCGTTTGGTGAATTCCACCGTCTGCGGAAACGAGCGGATATAGCGGGCCACCGCCGGATTCTGCCCGGTCAGGTGTTTGAATTTCGGTATGTAGTTCGGATTGGGTAGAAAGCGGACGTCGAATACCAGGTCGCTTTCCGGAGGCAGGCCGTTACGAAAGCCGAAGCTGTTCACATAGATGGCCAGGCTGGAACCGTCGCGCCGGCCGCTGAAGCGCTCGCCAATGAATTCGCGCAGCTCATGTACGGTGAACTGCGAGGTGTTGATCACCAGGTCGGCCATGGCGCGGATGGCCGCCAGTTGCGCCCGCTCGGTCCCGATGCTGCGCGCGATGGAGCGGCTGGCGCCGAGCGGATGAGGACGCCGGGTCTCGCTGAAACGGCGCACGATGGCGGCGTCGTCCGCCTCCAGGAAAATCAACTGCACGGCGAGCGACTTCTTTATGGCCGCGAAGATCTTGGGAAAACGCTTCAGCCCCTCGCCTTCGCGAATATCCACCACCAGAGCGGCCGCCGGAACGCTGGTGTTATCGCGCGTCAGCTCGGCGAACTTGGGAATCAGGTCCACCGGCAGATTGTCCACCGAGTAGAATCCCAGGTCCTCCAGCGCGCGCAACACGGACCCTTTGCCGGAACCGCTCAGACCGGTGATGATGACCAACTCCGGCCGGCGGCCCGAAGCCGCGGAGGTCTTCCTGGCGCGCGGCATGAAGACGGCTTACGCCTCGACCAGGTCGAAATGGCCGTCCGGGCGCCGCAGCAGCACGGAGAGCCGGTCTGTCTCGGCGTCGCGATATACCACGTAATTGCCGCCCTTTTCGATTTGGAGCAAAGCCTCATCGAGGGTCATGGGCTTGCGCTTCTTGTGCTGGTTAAAGTGATAAATGTGGCGCTCGACCTCCGGTTCCGGTGCGGCTTTGGGCGCGGACGCTTCCACCGCCGCCTGCTCCGCCGGGGCGCCCTTGCGCGGCGTCCGCTTTTTATCGCGCCACTTGGTGACCGCTTTGAGGGCCTGCTTTTCCAGCTTTTCCGCCGCGGCGTGAATCGCCGAAAACAAGTCCGTGGCCGATCCGATCCCTACCAGTTCGTGGTTATAGTAGTGGACCGTGGCTTCCGCCTGATGCAAATGGCGTTCCTGCGAGAGTACCACGTGGGCTTCGCATTCCCGCCTGCCGTCCAGCAGCTTGCCGATCTTGACGAAATGCGTCTCCAGTTTGGCGAGTTGCGCCGGTACCAATTCCACCTGCCTGCCCGTGTATTTGATCTTCATGAGCGTTCCGCCCTTCCGCAGCGTTGGCGGCCAACCACCGCCGGCGCCCTCCTCTTTCTTTATAGCGCAGAAGCCGGCGCGCGGCCGGGCTAACGAAGGTAAATGGCCGGAAGCCAAGGAAGCCGAGGAAGTCACAAGGTAGAAGGAAGTCGAGGAAGGAAGCCCGGGAAGTCGAGTGCTCCGGTGAGGTCCAAAAACTCTTGCTAAGTAGAAAAACATTGTTGCATAGTAGATACAAATGAAACTGCCGAAGCTAACCGAGCTGGAACTCCATATCATGGAGTCACTCTGGAACCAGGGGCGGCTTTCGATTCGAGAGGTCCAAGAGGCCTTCCCGGAAGCGGAACGTCCGGCCTATACCACGATCCAGACCTGCGTATACCGGCTGGAAGCAAAAGGCGCCGTGCGGCGCGTTAAGAAAATCGGTAACGCGCACATCTTTGAAGCCGTGGTATCCCGGCGGGACGCCAGCAGCCGCTTGATCGACGACCTGTTGGGCCTGTTCGGCGGCCGGACGCAGCCCGTGATGGCTCACCTGGCCGAATCGGGCAAGCTTACGCTCGCCGACATTCGCGAGACGGAAGAGCTGATCCGGAATCTGCAGCGGAAGAAGTAGAGGGACAAGTTCATGAACCAGTTGGCAAACCACCTCTGGCAATCCACGGTTTTCGCGGCGGTTGTCGCGCTGACCACGATGGCCATGCGGCGGAACTCGGCTCGGCTCCGGTACTGGCTTTGGCTGGCAGCTTCGCTCAAGTTCCTGATTCCATTTTCCGTGCTGGTCAACCTGGGCGGAGGAATCGCAAGGCCGACCGCGGCGCCTGCTTTGCCCGCTCTCACCGTGGTGCGGGTCTCCACATACTTCGCTCCGGCGCCCACCTTCCCGACGGCAACGCCCGCCGCGGCGCGGTCGTACCGGCGCTTTGCGATGGGCACGATCTGGGCAGCGGGAGCGGTCCTGTTGTTATTCCGTTGGTACCGGCGCTGGCGCGCGATCCGCGATGCGACCCTAGGCGCGAAGCCTTTCCAGGTGGAAGCCTCGCTGGCAGCCCTCTCGTCGCGTTCGATGATCGAGCCGGGAGTTTTCGGTCTCTTTCGCCCGATCCTGCTTCTACCGGAAGGAATCGCAGACAGCCTGACACCGGAACAACTGCAGGCGATTCTGGCCCACGAACTTTGCCATGTGCGCAATCGCGACAACCTCACGGCCGCTCTGCACATGTGTGTCGAGACGCTGTTCTGGTTCTACCCCGTCGTATGGTGGATCGGGGCAAAGCTGGTAGAGGAACGCGAACGGGCGTGCGACCAGAGCGTCTTGAACCGAGGCGGTCGGCCAAGCGACTATGCGGAGGGAATCGTGAACGTCTGCAAGGCTTATCTCGAGTGGCCGTTGCCGTGTGCCTCGGGCATCACGGGCTCCAATCTGAAGGAGCGGATTCGCGAGATTATGACCTGGCGCGGTGCGCCGCGCCTGACGTTCGTGCGCAAATCGATACTGGCCATCGTGGGCATCGCGACGATAGCCGTGCCGGTAGGGATTGGACTGATACGCGCGCAGGCCCTGCCGCCGCAGCCGGCTTACACCTACGAGGTGGTTTCTATTCATAAATCGAGACCTGGGCAGCAGGGTTCGAGCATCGGTCCTGGCGCCGGCGGGGGCATGCGCTCCCAAAACACGACGGCAATGCAGTTGTTGACCTTCGCATACAAGGTCCGCGATTATCAAATCGTGGGTGCACCCGGTTGGCTGACGTCCGACCGGTTCGGACGAGCAGTACGATTTTAAGTTGGAATTCACACCGGAAATGCCGGTTCAGGGTCCGCCGGAAGGGACCCCTGCCCCCGCCGATGCCCCATCCATCTTTACCGCTCTTAGCGAGCAGCTCGGGCTGCGATTGGAACCCCGCAAGGGCCCCGTGCCGGTGTATGTGATCGAAAAGATCGAAAAACCGTCCGAAAACTAAGCGGCGTGAAGTTGACGGTGGGGGCTGGCGCGAAAAGAATCCGAACTCCTCATCTCGTGGAGTTTAGGGTGCTCAATACTCCTCCACGTGGAGCACGGGTGGTCTTCTGGGCCTCGTAAACTGCCCCAGCCCGCTGTAGTTTTTCCATCACATTCGGAAAGACGTCCACCGTGAACCGCTGTGCCCGCCTAAGGAGTGCGAACTGTTTTTCCAGCTCGATGATGGAAGTGTACGGACTCACGTAGATGATGCGATCCATCCGCCACTTCGCCGCGTGATTTAAGGCAAACCTCAGACTGGCGTGGGTCTTGCCCCCGCCAGTCGGAACCGTGAGGCCAAAGACCCCTCACGGGCGGCCCGAGGCGGACAGGCAGGCTTCAGAGACTCGCTTCCGAAGGCTGTCAATCTTCGTGCGGCCGGAGTACCGGCCCAGTTCTCGCTCAAGACGACCGGCCAGCACGGGCCACTCGACGTAGTGCCCATGTTGGCGTAGGGACGCTATGGCGCGCTTACAGAAATCGGCGGTATCCGTCCAGTAATCGGACCGAAAGGCCGACCTTGAACCGCAAGATGGTCTTGATCGAGCGCCATGCGGCGCAGGTACTGCTGGAAATCCCGAGAATATTTGCCAAGATCGTGCAAAAGCCCAATGCTGGCCCCTGCTGCCCCGAGACCAACTTTTTCGGACATCCTTCCGGCCGCCAGCGATACGGCAAGCAGATGATCTTGGCGTGGCTGACGCCTGCCGCCATCCGTCAGGTGGGCCAGAAAGTCCCTGTCCTGCGCCCCGGTAAGGTCGTCCATTCTCTACCTCGTAAGAGTTAGCGCCCACGGGACTTCTCGGTTCCAGGGGGGCGCGGAGCGTCACGATAGAGGCGCATAGCGACGCTACCCCTCCTCGCCGGAGGCGCGGCCTTCACCCCGCTCCAGCGGACAATTGCGGACAAGCCGCCTGTGCTTCCAGGTTCTAGTGGCCGCCGGCTGCGGCTAGTTGCGCGTTCAGCTCCCGCAGGGACTTTTCCAGCAGCGTCCGGTAGCGGGGATTCTGAGCGGCCTCCAATTCCCTGGTGACTCTGGTTCGCGAAAGGAGAAGGCTTTCTCTCTTTCGGACCAACTCGAGCGACTCCGCCGGGGCGGTCTTGCGGACCCTTACGGCGGAACGATTGGCTTCGGCAGCCTCAGTCTGAGATTCGACCGACTTGCTTTCCCAACCTCGGGCCATACCTTATTGTAGCGGAAGCTGGCGGAAAAGGAGTCGCTCCTCCGAATTCATTACAGGGAATTACCCTAAAACGAATTGACTTGGTAGTAACAGGACCGTACAATGGTTCCAGCGGAAAGTGTATGTCAGAGAATAACGGCATCATCGCGGGGACCCCGTCCGAGGCGCCTCCCGTCATCTCGAAAATACGGATCGTGGTCGCCGACGATCATCCTATTTTCCGCGACGGACTGTGCAAGCTGCTGGCTCTGGAGGACGACTTCCAAGTCGTGGCGCAGGCGCAGGACGGGCGCCAGGTGCTCGAAGTGCTGCAGCAACATGAGCCGGACATCCTGCTGCTCGACCTGAAAATGCCGGGCCTGGACGGATTGGCTACCTTGCAGCGCATTCAGACGGCGCGGGGCAAGACGCGCGTGATTGTGCTCACCGCGTCGGACGACAAGAACGAGTTCGTGCAGGCGATGAAGCTGGGCACCTCGGGCATCGTTCTCAAGCAGACCGCCACGGACATGCTGATTAAGAGCATTCGCAAGGTGCACGCGGGAGAAATCTGGCTGGATTCCCACACCACGGCGGCGGTGATTCGCCAGTTCGTGGCCAACGAGGACGCGCCGCCGCTGCCTTCGTCGGCTCCCACCGTCAGCCGGGAGCGCGAGCGCAGCCCGCTCAGCCAGCGCGAACGCGAAATCGTCGCCCTGGTGGCGCAGGGTTTCAAGAACAAGGAAATGGCCGAAAAGATGTTCATCAGCGAGCAGACGGTGAAAAATCATCTGCACAACATCTTCGATAAGCTGGGCGTTTCCGACCGCCTGGAACTGGCGCTGTACGCCATCCACAATAATCTGCACACCGGCCGCTAGCAGGACAGGCCTCCCGGCCTGTCGTGTATTGCGCGCGTCAAACCCTAAGGGCTCGTAACAAAATAACATTTCCATATTTAAGTGTTTTGGCGTATCCTAGAGAGGATGGTAGATCTCACCGGAATCACGCGGCGCTTTACGGTAGTACGTGGGATTCTGGATGAGCGCTCGCGACGACTGGTGGCAGCCGCGGAGAGTGCGGCCATT
>PLRS01000021.1 GCA_003164035.1 Bryobacterales bacterium
GTGCGGCCGGAACCGTCGTAGGTATAGGCGGTCCAAACGGGCGAACCGCCATAAGCGTAGGGGAAATCCGGGACAGACGGAGCTTTCTCAGATTTCGGCGAGAGCTTTTATCCAAAACGCGGCCAACTGACGGGAAATCGGGGAATGCTCCGTCTGTCCCGGATTTCCCCCTGTCCCGGATTTCCCCCGGATTTCCCCCCGGATTTCCCCGTCTGTCCCGGATTTCCCCCCGGATTTCCCCGGCTTTCTCCCTCCCGACCTCGTTCATTCCGGCAGACTCTCAGGCTGACCTTTTCTTGTTTTTCCTGGCGTCAGCTTTTCGAGAAGCCCAGAGACCCCGGCCACAAAAAAATACAGGACCAGCGCGTTCACTCCCGCGAACAGGAAACAAAGGGCCGCATAGACCGCCGCCGCAGGGCCGTGGTTATGGATCTGCCCTGCTACCGGATACATTAGCAGGCTCCACGGCAATGCCAAGAACGTGAATGGAAGGAACGCAAGCCCGGACCGGTCGCGAACGATCGCAGCCCATGCATAGGTGCCGACAACGGCCCACCAATAGAGCGCCGCCACAATGACTGCCGTTTTGTGTCTAACCTGGCCGAAGCGACGGCCTACAGGTACCGCACGGAAAATAGAAGGCATGGTCTCCCCTTGGTGGGCGCTCCTATCAGTTGGGGAAGACGCCCCACAGCGTGCCGTAAAGCGGCGTATTCCATCCTGGCGTGCTCGGAGGCTGCGTGAAATACTGATCGACATATCCGCTTTGGAGCAGCCAGTGAGCAAATGAATTGCTATTCGGCCCCCATCCGAAATACGCCACCTCATGGTTCGCGTAGTAGATTTCCGCGGTCTCGATCTCGCCAATTTGATCACACAGGCTCGGGTCTTGCGATGAGGTTAGCGTGTTGCCCCATTGTGTGTATCCGGCGTTACCGGCGGCGTTCTGGGGGACCAAATTCCCCCACGGCGGTAGAGTTTGTTGGGGGAACCCTTCCATCGTAATCGTGTAACCATAGCTGTCTGTCAGAACTATCGCGGCGTGGTTAACGACCCCTAGCAAGGACTTGACGCCCGTGTACTCCAGTTCCAGCGAGCAGTCGGGCGCCGGTGGCCCTTCGACCAGTTCGTCGTATTGCTCCGGGGTCATCGGGCAGTCCGCCACCCCCGGGAAAGGGTTGTAGTCGAGGCCGTACGCGTCGGCACACGGGACGCTGACATCGCCAGGAGGAGGCATCACCCCGGTGTTCATTGGATCAGTGTCTCCGAACGCCTCACAAATGGAATAGTCAAACGTGGCGCAGCCGGCATCCTCATCGTCGCGGCCCGCCGGATCATAGCGGTTGACCGGATCGCCGCTGGCGTAACCGTATTTGTTCCAGGTAATCGGATTGCCTGCCTTGGCCGTCCCGCCCCGATCCGGGCTCCAGAACCTACCGAAATTGCTAGTGTAGTAGCGTTGATCCGCGTAATCCTGCCCGTACCCATCCCGGAAATACGTGCCGAATTTGTCCGTGCCGTTCGCGGTGCTTGTGCGCTCTTCGCCGTGACAAAGAAAAACCGGTGACAGGCTACCTGTTTCCCTATTTCTGTCGCATGGAAATTCGCACACTACCGCGAGAATCCGGCTCCGTCCCCTTTTGCATCTTCGCTGAACTCCCTCGCCGGTCGGTCTGCTGGCGCCCTTCGGCCGCACGGCACCTCCATTTCACCCGCCTACTCATCTCAACACAGATTGAACTGCCGCGTTACTGGCCGCAGCCGCTAATAGCCGCGTACGGGCTGCCTCCGGCGCGCACTTGCTGGAAGCCCAATCCGGCAAAGGAGTTCGCGGGTATAGGCTGCCTGAACCTTTTTGGCCGGCATCTTGGAATATTGTGCCAGTCCGCTCTGCCCCTTTTTCGATGAGCCGAAAGGTATCAGTTCAGGCTGATCCGTTTCGTTGACCCGTTTCGTTCGTTTCGGTCCACAAGTTCTGAAACACGGCTTACCCCAATTTCGACAACATCGAGAATTCGAAGGCTATACCCGAGCTTCCGCGCCCCGTGGCATCGGGCGGCGGAAACGGCCAACTTCCTCTTGCGCCTCCTCGGCGCGAAACGCCCGGTCTAGGGTCCGTCCGAACCACCACAACGACCCCGCCCACGCGGCGATACAAGGCGCCAGAAACAGCGGGCTGACGAAGTAAACCGAGGCGGCAGCCATAATCATGACGCCCGCCTGTGCGAGTCCTCCCATGGCATCCTCCAGGTTCCCAGCTCCCGTCGAAAATCGCCAGCGCACTTGTTCCCGCGGCAGGTTCACCGCCCGGTTTCTGCTGGCCGCCAGCGCCACAAGGGCCGCGCTCAACCCGGCCAGGGGCGCCAGCGGCAGAGTCAGCGGAACCACGATCGCAAGAAAGGCAGCGTCCTTGGCCGCCAGCAACTGCCAGCCCGGCACCGGCAGCAGGCGATACCGCGAGCGGCCACCGGCCCCATCCAGGCCGAACAGCGCCCCGGCATAAGACGACAGGGCCAGCACCACCAGCACGGTCAGAATCAAAATCGCGTCGGGCGGCAAAGCCGGCATGGTCAAACGAAATGCGGCGGCGGCGGCCGCGAGCAGCACCGCGCAGCACAGATCCAGGGTGGAAAGCATTTGGCGCAGGTTCTTGCGCACCAGTTGATTGAGCCGGCCGGGAAAGCCGGGCACGTGCCGCCACAGCCCGTAGCCGGGAGCGACGCCGAACGCGGAAAGCGCCAGCGCGGCCGCCACCATTCCCGCCGCCAGGCCCCACAATCCCGCCGTCACCTTGCCGCGCGCCGCCCAGATCCCCAGCGCCGCAATCGCCCACGTCACCGGGTTCACCCAGGGACTGGCCGCGCGCAAAATCCAAAGCTCGCGCCCGGTCAGCGGCAGAAGCTTCAACCGCGGCGCTGGAATTTTGAGCAGCGGATCGGCGCTCAGCGGGAACAGAATCACCACCCCGATCAGCAGGTAGATGAATACTCCGGCATCCTGCATCACCACCGCCGAAACCAGGAAAAAGTTATTGCCCGCCACCGACCAGACGCTCTTCTGCCCCCTGCGCAGCGCCCGGCCGACCGCCGTTAAGACCGCGGCGACCGGAGCCACTCGATCTCCTCCACCACGGGCGCTTCCACCAGGTCGAAATAATGCTGCTCCAGCGGCACCGGCACTTCCGCCGCCGGCGTATCCCACACAATCCGCCCTTTGCGGATCATGATGAGTTGCGTCGCGATCTGTTCCACGGTGGAAAGCACGTGCGAGGTGAAGAACACGGTGATGCCGCGCGCGGCCACCGATTGCAGCAGGTCGCGCATGATCTTCGAGGTCACCGGGTCGATGGCTTCAAAGGGTTCGTCCAGGAACAGCACCTCCGGGTTCGGCAGCAGCGCCATGGCAAAAGACGTTTTCTTGCGCATGCCGTGGGAGCAGGCTGCGGCGAAGGTGTGGCGGCCGTGCTCGAGTCCCAGGGCGCGCAGCAGTTGACTGGCGCGGTCGCGGCTCACCCGCCTGCTCAGGCCGTACACGTCGCCAATCAGCGACAGGTGTTCTTCCACCGTCAGGTCGTCGAACAGGCCGAGATCCTCCGGCAGGACTCCGATGCGGAGCTTCAATTCGATGGAGCGCGAGCGCACGTCCAGGCCGCAAACCTCGACTTCGCCGCTCGATGGCGGCTCGATGCCGCTGAGCATCTTGAGCGTGGTCGACTTGCCGGCGCCGTTGGGACCGAGGAAGGCGCAAATCGAGCCGGCCTCCACCTGGAACGTCACCCCGTCCACGGCGAGGAAGTCCCCAAAGCGGCGCGTCAGTTGGCGGCAAGAGATGGTCGTCAATTAGGGCCGCCGGTTCATGGTTTCATAGAAGGCGTGGACCAGCGCCAGGGCCTGCGCCTGGGTGAACCCGCCATCCAGGTACAGCATGCGCGAGCCGGCGGCAATCGTGGGTGTGGCAAGCACCCGCCCGTTCAGAACGATGGCGATCCGGTTGCCGACGTTCTTCAGGGTGACTTGCAACTCCCGCACGGCGGCGTTCTGGCGGAAGGTGAGAAAGACGACTGGCGGCCCGCTGGAGCTCTTGCGCGTTTCCGCCGATTCCACGTCTTTCTCGGTGAGAAACGGCTGCCCGGCGAGACACAACGGCTGGCTGCTGCCTTTGATGGGGATGGGCTGTCCGGAATGCGGCCCGGAGCAGGGCACCATCAGATCCACCGCCAGCGTCACCGCAGTCCGCGGTACACTCTGGCCGAAGCCGCCGGAGCAAGCGCCGGCCAGCAGGAGAAATACCCGAGCCCTCATGAGTTCCAGCATAGTGCAGAAATGGGAGGGTCCGTGGCGCAGGGTCCGGGCCCAATAAGCGCCGCTCGCGGCCCGGACATTGTATCTTTAATACCAGATCGGACAATTCATCGAATGAAGATCGCCTACACGCTTGCCCTGCCTCTCTGCCTTGGTCTTTGGCTGGCCGCCCAGCAGGACACCGCCGAGACGCAAAAGAATCCCTTCGCCGGAGACCGCGGTTCGGTCGCGGCCGGGCACAAGCTTTACGATCAGGCGTGCCAGGCCTGCCACGGCCAGGCGGGGCGTGGCGACCGCGGCCCGGCGCTTGCCACGGGGACCTTCCGTCACGGCGGCGCCGATGGGCAGCTCTTCACCAGCATTCGCGGCGGCATTCGCGGCACCCAGATGCCGGCCTTCGCGCAGTTCAGCTCCGAACAAATCTGGCAGCTCGTCTCCTACATCCGCAGCCTGGCCGGCCCCGACGCCGTGCATGAAACCGTCGCCGGCGACGCGGCCGCCGGAGAAAAGATTTTCGCCGGCGCCGGCCAGTGCCTCGCCTGCCATACCGTGTACGGGCGGGGCGTGCCGGTGGGCCCGGATCTGACGTCCACCGGGCAGATGTCCGCCGCATCCCTCGAGACCCACATCGTCAATCCCAATGCCCCGCCTTCGGGACGCGGCGGCTGGTTCCGCCGGCCGCCGGTCACCGTGGCCGCCACCGCCGCCGATGGCCGCGAATATCGCGGCGTGCGCAAGAACGAAGACAGCTTCTCGCTGCAGATGGTGGATACCACCGGCCAGATCCGGCTGTTCGACAAGTCGAAACTCACTGCCCTGCGCGTGGAGGCCCGGTCGTTGATGCCGGCCGATTATTCGAGCCGCCTTTCCTCCGTCCAAATCCGCGACCTAGTGGCCTACCTCAAAACCCTCAACGGTCCGGATCCCGCCAAAATCCTCACGAGTCCCGAATCCGGCGGCATCGCTTACGAGCGCATCCGCGACGCCCGTTCCGAGCCGCAAAACTGGCTGACCTACTGGGGCGATTACGGCGGGCAGTTCTTCTCGCCGCTGGCCCAGATCGCGGCCGGCAACGTGCGCCAGCTTCAAGCCCGCTGGGCCGTGCAGCTTCCCGGAGACGCCATCGTGGAATCGATCCCGCTGGTGGCCGACGGCATCATGTATACCACCGGAATGCCCGGCCAGGTATTGGCGCTCGACGCGCGCACCGGCCGCGAAATCTGGAGGTACGAGCGCAAACAAAAGGTAGTCAACCCCTACGAGATCAACCGCGTCAACCGCGGCGTCGCCATCCTCGGGAACCGTTTGTTCTTCGGTACTCTCGATGCCGCGCTGGTGGCCCTCGACCGCCGCAGCGGCGCGCTCCTCTGGGAAGTCCAGGTAGCCGACACCATGCTGGGCTACAGCATCACCTCGCCTCCGCTGGCGCTCAAGGACAAGATCGTCACCGGCATTTCCGGCGGCGAATTCGGCATCCGCGGCTTCATCGACGCCTACGATCCCGCCACCGGCAAGCGGCTCTGGCGCTTCCATACCATCCCCGGCCCCGGCGAGTTCGGCCACGACACCTGGGAGGGCGATAGCTGGCAACACGGCAGCGGCCCCACCTGGCTCACCGGCAGCTACGACGCGGAGTTGAACACGATCTACTGGACGGTGGGCAACCCCGGCCCGGACGAAAACGGCGACGTGCGCAAGGGCGACAACCTGTTCACTTGCGCCGTGGTGGCGCTCGACCCCGAAACCGGAAAACGCAAGTGGCACTACCAGTTCACCCCCAACGACACCCACGACTGGGACGCCACCGAGGACGTGGTGTTGGTGGACCGCGTCTACAAAGGCCAAATGCGCAAACTGCTGCTGCAGGCCGATCGCAACGGCGCCTTCTACGTTCTCGACCGGACCAACGGCCAGTTTCTCTCGGCCGCGCCCTACGTCCGGGCAAGCTGGGTCAAAGGTTGGGACGGCCACGGCCGCCCCATCACCACTCCGGGCTGGCAGTCCACTCCGGAAGGTGCCCAGGTCTACCCGTCGCTGGGAGGCGGCAGCAATTTCCAGGCGCCCTCCTACAGCCCGCTCACCGGCTGGCTGTACGCGGCCTATTACGATGGCTCCAGTAATTACGCCTCCGGTCCGGCGCCCTATGAGGCGGGACGGCAGTTCTTCGGGGCGGGCATGGGGCGCGGCGGCAGGGGTCGCCCCAGGGACGATACACAGGGCGTCATGGCCATCGATCCGGAGACCGGCAAGGTCCAGTGGAAGTTCGAGCTTACGCAGATCTCGCTGCAGGCCGGAGTGCTGGCCACGGCCGGCGGGGTGGTTTTCGCCGCGTCGGCGGAAGGCAACCTGATCGCGCTCGAGGCGAAGACCGGCAAGCCGCTGTGGTCTTTCCAGGCGGGCTCCAATATTACCTCGTCGCCGATGAGCTACGCGGTGGATGGCAAGCAGTTCGTGGCCATCTCGGCCTCCAATGTGCTGTATAGTTTCGCCCTGCCGGAGGGAGCGGAGCGCTAATTTCACGCCATGCCGCCATCCGCTCCGAATCTCGCTGACTCAAACCCGGCCAACCGTCCGCGCCGCCAGGAATTCCTGCGCCTGGCCTATCGGTGGATACCGCCGGTCTTCTGTCTCATCCTATACTTTTACGGGCTGCGCGCCTGGTACCAGCAGGACGATTTTGCCTGGCTGGGACAGCGCTATCAAGTCGCCGACATCCACGGCTTTCTCGTGGCCGTCTTCCGGCCGTCGCGCCACGGCACCTTTCGCCCCCTAAGCGAGCGCCTGTTTCTGCTGATCTGCGGCCGCGCCTTTGGTATGGACGCCTTCCCGGCGCACCTGTGCGTGTTTCTGACCCAGCTTGGCAGCCTGGCGCTGGTTTCGTCCATCGCGCGGCGTCTGTCGGGTTCGCGCGTGGCCGGGTTTCTGGCGCCGATCCTGTGGACCGCCAACGGAGCCTTGGCCTTTCCCATGGCCTGGACCTCGGCCTACATGCAGGTTCTCTGCGGCTTCGCCATCCTGCTGGCGTTCCACTTCTTCCTGCGCTATATCGAAACCGGTAAGCGCTCCTGGTACTGGCTGCAGTGGCTGGTGTTTCTGCTCGGCTTCGGGGTGATGGAGAGCATGATTGTCTATCCCGCCATCGTCGGCCTCTACGCCCTGCTGGAAGCGCGGAAATACTGGCGAGCAACCTTGCCCTTGTTCGGTGCCTCCCTTCTGTTTTTGGCGCTTCACCTGGCGCTCGTTCCCAAACAGGTTGCCGGCGCTTATTCCGTGCATATCGACTCCGTCATGGCCGTTACGCTGGGAACCTACTGGAAATGGGTGCTGGTGCCCTGGGACTGGGTGAATTTTCATCCTTCGGCGGCCTGGCTGGCGCGCTCGCTCCGCATCTTTTTCACGGCGGCGATGTTTGCCTACGCCGGCTGTTCCGCCTGGCGGAAGCGGCTGCTCCCGCTGTTCGGCCTGGCCTGGTTCGGCATTCTGCTGTGCCCGGTGCTTCCGCTGAGGGGCCATATTTCTTACTACTATCTGACCCTGCCGGCCATCGGGATCGGGCTGACCGGCGCTTTCGCCGCCGCTTCCGCCGCGCGCCACGGCTGGGCCGGCAGAACCATCGCAGCCGCCATCCTGCTTTTATTCCTGATCGTGCAGGCGCCCTATGCGGCGGCGAGTTGCGAGTGGTTTTACCACCGCAGTCAACGGTTCAAAGACGTGGTCGCGACAGTGGCCGCGGTGCGGCAGCTTTTTCCCGCTAAAATCATTGTCCTGACCGGCGTCGACAACGACCTGTTTTACAGCGCCCTCTGGGACCAGCCTTTCCGCGCGTTTGGCATTGGCGGCGTGTATCTCGACCCGGCGGAACAGGGCGGGATGGCGGCGCTCGCACGATCCGTGGACCCCGCGTCTGCGGACTTCTCTCCGTTCTTCATCGACGCTTCGGTGTTACAGCAGCTCCTGATTGCCGGCCAGGCCGAGGTGCTGTCGGTAGCCGCCCCGGTGGCGATCGACGTCACCCCCCGATTCGAGGCCGCGGCCAAATCGTCGCCACAGTCGCTGCCGCGGCGGCTCAACCCGGGAAGCGGCCTCTCGCTGCCTTTCCTCCGCGGCACGTGGTACGACCTGGAGGGCGACCACCGTTGGATGGGAAAGAGCGCGGGCGCTGTCCTGGCCGGCCCGGCGTCTTCCGGGCAGCAGCTCCATATCGGCGGCTATTGCCCCCAGGCACAAGTATCGGCGGGGAAGCTGACCGGTAAAGTTACCGTGGACGGGCGGGAAATCGGAGAACTGTCTCTATCCAAAGGCGACGCCCCTTTCGAAGCCGCCTTTCCCCTCCCACCGGAAACGGTGGGCAAGCCCAAGATCGAAGCCGGAATTCAACTCGACCGCACCATTCGCGCCCCCGGCGATATTCGCGACCTGGGCCTGGTGGTCACTTCCTTCGAGATTCGCTAAGTGTTGAGTCTCAAGAGCAGTCGGTTCGGATGAACGGACCGTAATAAGAACTAATCCTGGTGCCGTGGTAATCGTGGCTACCAGAACATTGGGATTCGTGGAAGCCGCCTACTTGTCGAGTTCCTTTTCCAGGTGGGTCAGCCGCGCATCAAGGACCTGCTCTACACGGTGCAACTCCGCCAACCACAAGCCCCGCATGTCGTCAAAGCGCTGATTCACGGCGTCGAACCGGCGGTCCATGTACATCAGAAGCATCCCGATCAGTACACTATTGAATACCAGCGGAACGCCGATCGACAGGTAGAGCTGAACGTTCGTCATTCCCTTCTCTCCTTCTCTTTATAACATAACCACTTTCAACGTGCTTCCGCCCGCCATCGACACGCCGTGCAGCAGATCGCCCCGATCAATTACCCAGCCGCCCCTGCCTGCTAGCATAATGTTTTCGAAAGGAGCGCCATCCCATGCGCCTGAATCATACCCGCCAGAAGTTAGCCCAGGGCGGCACGGTTTTCGGAAGCGGTTTACAGGTCTACCGCTCGCCAGAGATCGCCCGCACATTCGCCGCCGCCGGCTTCGACTACGTCTTTATCGACATGGAGCACGGGGCCTTCGATCTGGAAACCGTGGCCGACATGATCGCGGCCTCCCACGCCTCCGCTATCACCCCCATCGTGCGCGTGGGCGAATTGCTCTATTCGCTGGTCGCGCGCCTGCTCGACGCCGGTGCCGACGGCATCATTCTCCCGCGCGTGGAGGACCCGCGCGTGCTGGAAGAAGCCCTGCGCTGGATGCGTTTTCCGCCGCTCGGCAAGCGCGGTTTCGGCGTCAATGCCACCATGGTCGATTACGTCCCGGCCTCCATGTCCGAAATCATCGAACACGCCAATCGCAGCGTGCTCGCCGTGGTGCAGTTTGAAACCGCCACCGCCCTCGAACGCGCCGACGAGCTTCTGAGCGTTCCCGGCCTCGACATCGTCATGGTCGGACCAGCCGACCTGTCCGTCTCGCTCGGCGTCCCCGGCGAATTCGACAATCCCAAACTGGTCGCCGCCGTGGACCGCCTCATCGACCAATGCCGCCGCCATAACGTCGTCCCCGGCATCCAGACCCGCAGCGTCGCCATGGCCGCCTTCTGGGCCGAACGCGGTATGCGTTTCGTCGGCGCCGCCGCCGAACACGCCTTCCTCCTGGAGAAATCCCGCGAGGCCGTGAAACAACTCCACGCCGCCATCACTCCTCCGATCCCGCGGATGCTTTAGCGCGAAGCCAAGTGGGACAGACCATCGCCTTTCGTGGTCTGTCATCGCCGCGTCTCTTGTGTAAGTAGCATACGGAGCGCGGTGACATTTCTTTTCGCGCCAGGTGTAGTTTTTCCTCCTCCTCGCGGGTCTTAGGATTGTGCGGACCTCCATCCCGCTGTGCGTGTTCCTTTTGGTTGGACTGGCCTGTTCCGCCGCCAACCGAAGCGCTGCGGCCGAGGCCGTCACCATTGCCTCGTTTGCCGGCTCGGGCACGGATTCCATTCAGGCCATGGCCACCGATTCCGCGGGGAACCTCTATGTGGCCGGCACCACCTCCTCTCTCGATTTCCCGGTAAAAGCCGCCTGGCAGCCGCACATGGGCGATTCGCGCGTCATGCGCTCGCTCGATAGCGGCGCCACCTGGCAGGCGCCTCCGTTTGGCAGCGTAACGGATGTGGCTACCGGACCCGCCTGCGCCATCTACGCCTCCCGGAAGATCACCTCCGACGCCTTCGTTGCCAAGTTGGGCCCGGATGGAAACCAGGTGCTTTGGGCGACCTTCCTGGGCGGCCGGGACCAGGACGCCGCAAAGGCGCTGGCGCTCAATGCCAATGGGAACGTT
Organism: Bryobacterales bacterium; assembly: GCA_003164035.1. Classification (GTDB taxonomy): domain Bacteria; phylum Acidobacteriota; class Terriglobia; order Bryobacterales; family Bryobacteraceae; genus JBEKYD01. The sequence continues at coordinate 10,620 of PLRS01000021.1, forward strand.
TGGATTGCGGGCAGCACCCGGTCGCTCGATTTTCCGGTGACCCAGCCGCGCATTGGCGTGTCCGGAATTCAAAACGCGTTTGTGGCGGAGTTCAGCCCGGATGGCGCTCTGCTATCGAGCGTGGTTTTCGGCGGTGAGGAGGAAGATACACCCGTCGCCCTTGCCGTGGACGGGGCGGGCGCCGCATACGTCGTGGGCTTCACCGATTCGGCGCAGTTCCCGGTAACGCCCGGCGCGCTCGTGACCCAGTTAAATAACAACGAGGCCGATGGCTTCCTGGTGGAGCTCGGACCGGACGGGCAGCTCGCCTACGGCTCGTACCTTGGCGGCTCCAGCAATACGGCTTGGCCGGCGGCTATCGCCGTGGGCGCCGATGGGCAGCCGTTCATCGGCGGCAGTGGAATCGTTGCCGGCCAGGTGGCCCCGGCCAATGAGATTTCCACCGGCTTTCTGGCGCGCATCGATACGGCCAGCTCGCAGGTGACTTATTTTGCCCGCATGGGCGGGACTCTGCCTGAGCCGAATGCCGGTGGGCCCGGCGCGACGGGAAACATTCAGGTGGATAGCCAAGGCCAGGTAGCGTTTTCGCTGGCAGCCGGCGCCGGGTTTCCGCGGCGCGATGCCGCACCGGAGACACCCGGCCTCGATTGCCTGATTCCGCAATGGGGAGGCGTCGCGAAACTGAGCGCGGATGGATCGTCTCTGCTGTTTTCAACCTACCTGGATATGTGCGGCGCCCCCGCGCTGGCCGTTTCACCTGGCGGCAGCTTGTTCGCGGGTGTCGGCGCCAACGCGGATGTAGTCGAAATCGAGCCGCGCCCGGATACGGCGCGGGCCGTCCCACATCCCGCCAACGAAGGCATCGTCAAGCAATAACCGTGCCAACCCCGGAGGCCTGGTCGCGATCCGAATCCGCAAACGGCGCGAATGGAACCGCCTGGAAGATATGGAACGCGAACTCCTTGGCGAAAATCGATGGTTGAGTGCAGGAATACCTGCGCATTCGCTCCGCGTGCTAGCATCAACCCTGAATGGCCCTGGTCGATATCACCAAACAAATAGCCCAGGAAATGATCCTGTCGGCGACCAAGGAACCGGAGCCTCCGCCTCGCCCGGCCGCCGCGCCGGATGCCGCGGGCCCCGTTGTGGTGGGCCAGATTCAGGCCATGCAGAAGGCCCTCAAGGACGACGAAGAACTGATGGTCTGGTGCCACGCCGGTGGAGACAAGATCCGCGTGATGGAGATTTTCTTGCCCTCGCCACAGGTGGTGGTATTGACGGGAGTGGACGCCGGCCGCGCCATGACCAGGGTGGTTTCCGGCGCCGCGGCCTTGCAGTTGGTCACCAAGACCGCCAAGGTGCCGGCGGGCTCGAAACCGGTCCGCGTGGCCCTGGTCGTTCCCAAGTCGAAGGATTGAGGTTTACACATGAAACGCCTGATTAGCGCCGCCGCCGTGCTCCTGCCGGCTTTGTTTTGTCAGCAGAGTCATCCCGTGGGCAAGACGCCCGGCTACCTTGATACGCCCATGCTTCCAGGCCAGCCCTGGCACGTACACGATTCCGGCCGGCCGCATCCGCGCCTGGTGACTCCGGGTGCGACCCCCGGCGCGCCCCCTTCCGATGCCATCGTGCTGTTCGATGGCCGCGACCTTTCCCAATGGGCGCAGCAGGGACGCGGCGCCGATAAAGGCAAGCTGGTGGCGCCCAAATGGGTGCTGCGCGACGGCACTTTCGAAGTGGCGCCGCATAGCGGCGATATGTTCACCCGCCAATCCTTCGGCGACAGCCAGATTCACGTGGAGTGGTCCGAGCCGAGCGACGTCACCGGCTCCGACCAGAGCCGCGGCAACAGCGGCGTCTACCTGATGAGCCGCTACGAAGTGCAGGTGCTCGATTCGTTCGGCAACGTGACTTATGCCGATGGCCAGGCGGGCGCGCTCTACGGCCAGTGGCCGCCCTTGGTGAACCCGATTCGCCGGCCCGGTGAGTGGAACACCTACGATATCGTGGTGGAAGCACCCAGGTTCGACGGCGACAAGCTGGTTAAACCCATCTATGTCACTCTGTTTTTCAACGGTGTCCTGGCACACATTCATCGCGACCTGATGGGCAACACCGAGCATCGCGCCCTGGGCAAATATACGCCCCACGGCGACATGCCGCTGCTGTTGCAGGATCACGACATGAAAGTCCGCTATCGCAACATCTGGATCCGCAAGCTGGCCGGCTACGACCAGCCCGAGCGCTAGCGATATCCAAGCCGTCACACTTCAGCTCGCCGCCGTGAATTGTGCGAACGGGCACAAAACCCAGGATGTTTCCTAACCAATTACTGGCTGATATTCCGCCCGAAAAAACTTTTCAGTTGAAACCCCGGTGGAACATTTATATACTCGCCTCCTAGGGGAGTCAGGTTATGTCTCTTGGCCGTGTAGCCGTTTGCCTTCTTTTTGTCTCCATAGCCGCGTTTGCACAGTCCGAACGCGGAACCATCACTGGTGTCGTTCGCGATAGTTCCGGAGCCGTTGTTCCGGAAGCGAAAGTCACCGTCACCAATCAAGCCACACGAGTGAGCGTCTCGTTAACCAGCAACGGATCGGGGGAATACACCGCGCCCGAGCTGGCGGTGGGTCTCTACACCGTGCGCGTGGACAAGGCGGGGTTCAGCTCGTTCGCGGTGAGCAGTGTGGTGCTCAACGCGGCGCAGACGGTGCGGGCCGATTCCACGCTGCAGGTCGGGCTGGCTTCCCAAACCGTCGAAGTAACGGCTTCGTCGATCCAGGTGCAGAGCGAAGATGCCAAACTCAGCACCACGGTTCAGAACGCGCTGGTGAACGACCTGCCGCTGGTGGTGAACGGGACCGTGCGCACGCCGTTCGATCTGGCCTCGCTGACTCCGGACGCCAAGAACCTGGGCGGCGATTACGGATTCAGTCTTGGCGGCGGGCAAGCCGGGGCGTATGGCTCGTCGCTCGACGGCGTCTCGACCGATACCAGCCGGGCCCTGCAAAAGAGCTGGGTGCAGTCCAATTCGCCTTCTGTCGAAGCCATCGAGCAGTTTTCAGTCGACACGAACGGGTATAAGGCCGAATTCGGGCATGCCGGCGGCGGCAACCTGACTTACGTGTCGAAATCCGGCACTAACAATTATCACGGTTCGGCATACGAGTTTGTCCGCAACAACGACTTCGACGCCAATAACTTCTTCAGTAACGAGGCGGGTATCGCCAACTCGATTTACAAGCAGAACGATTTCGGGGCGACCGTGGGCGGACCGGTGTGGATTCCGAAGGTCTATCACGGCAAGAACAGGACGTTCTTCTTCTTCTCCTACGAGGGATTCCGCAACCGGACCGGCGCCAATGGAACCGTGTTTACCATACCGACGCCGGAGATGTACAACGGCGATTTCAGCAAATGGGTTACTTCGAACGGAACGCTGATCCCGATCTACAATCCGCTGACCCAGGTGCAGAACGCGGACGGAAGCTACACGCGCACGCCTTTTCCGGGCAACCAGATTCCATCGAGCCTGTTCAGCCCGGCGGCGGTGAAGGCCATCGGCGTTTTTCAGGGCAGCGGGAAGCTGACGCCCAACACCGGCGCCACGCCCGGGACCGCCGCGTATGTGAACAATAACTATCTGGAGAGCGGCGGCACGCAGGTTTACCCGGTCAATAAGGAAAGCATCAAAATCGATCATATCTTCACCGATAAGCACCGGATTTCGGGCTATTTCGGCGATGACCACGAGCACCAGACTTACGGCCCCGACGGGCCGCCCACGCTTCCCGGGCTCTACAGCAACTACAACGACCTGTTGCAGGTGAGCTACGTGATCCGCTTCAGTTGGGACTGGACGCTGGCGCCCAACAAGCTGAACCATTTCTACGCCGGCGGCAACGACTGGCACCAGGATCACAAACCGCCGCAGGAATATCTCGGCAGTTGGCAGAGCAAGTTCTGCCTGACGAACGTGCCCAACTGCAACGAGAACCTGGTGCAGTTGTTCGATGGCGGCACGGGCGATACCTACAGCGCGTGGGGCGGCCAGGCCGACAATGGCAGCGAGAACACGGTCTACGCCTACAACGACGACTTCACCTGGATCAAGGGCAACCATACTTTGAAGTTCGGTGGCATGTTCCAGATCAACCATTACAACGGTTTCGGCCGGCAGTGCGAAGCCGGGTGCATTGGCTTCAGCTACCAGGAAACCGGCGCGCCGGGAGGGTCCAATCCAAACGCGGGCGGCAATCCGTTCGCCTCGGCGCTGTTGGGATTGGCGGACAGCGGGCAGATCGACACGGTGCGGTTTATCGGGCAGCAGTTCTATTACGTCGGCGGATTTGCGCAGGACGACTGGCGGGTTTCCTCGAAGCTGGTGTTGAACCTTGGACTTCGATATGACGTGAACCTGCCTCCCACCGGTCTCAACAACCGCTGGAGCAATTTTTCGCCGACTACGCCCAATCCGGCGGCGGGCAACATTCCGGGTGCGGTGATCTTCGCGGGCGACTGCACGGGTTGCGTGGGGACCAGGACGCTGACCAGCATGTGGTCGAAGGGCTTCGGCCCGCACGTGGGGTTTGCGTATTCGAAAGATGCAAAGACGGTGATCCGCGGATCGTACGCCCGCCTGTACGGCGCGCTTTTTGCCGAAAGCGGATCGACCCATAACATGGGATTTACCCTCACCCAGACGTTCAGTAACAGCTCGAACGGCATCAATCCGACCTATACGCTGGACCAGGGCATGCCGGCCTGGACGGCGCCGCCCTTCATCAACCCGTCGGTTTCGAACGGCACCAGCGTAGCCTGGTTCCAGGGGCAGGAAGCCACCAGGTTGCCGGCGTTTGACAACATCCATTTCAGCATCCAGCGCCAGGTGGGGAATGCGACCGTGCTGCATGCCGGCTATAGCGGAGTACTGGGCGATCACCTGCAAGCCCAGTTGCTTCAGTACAACCAGCTCAACCCATCGTATCTGACGGCGTTCGGCTCGGTGGCGCAGAGCATCACGGTGCTGAACAGCCTGGTGGGATCGGCGACAGCCAATCAGTGGGGAATTACGGCGCCGTTCCCGGGCTTCAGCGCGCTGTGGGGATCGCGAGCCACGGTGGCGCAGGCGTTGCGGCCTTATCCGCAGTACAGCTACATCGACACCTACGCCGGAGAGGGCGATCACAGCGGTCACTCGACGTATCATGCCTTGATCACACAGGTGCAGAGACGGCTGTCTGCCGGCCTGACCGTGCAGGCGTCGTATGTTCTTTCGAAACTGCTCACCGATTCCGACGCCGCCGGCGGGAGCCTGTCGCTTTCCGGCGTGAGCTATGCCGCCGATCTCTACAACCGCGGACTGGAAAAGTCGATCGGGGCGTTCGACGTCACCAACGATTTCAAGTTTGCCGGTGAATACGCACTGCCATTCGGCCGGGGACAGCGGTTCCTGTCGACGGGGAAGGCCGCCTGGCTGTTGGGGAATTGGCGGATCGCCAGCATCAACGTGTACGACAGCGGCGTGCCGGTGGCCATATCCACCTCCATGACGCTGCCGATCTATGCCAACAGCGCGGCCGGCCGCGTGCCGCCGTACATCACCTCCTATACCGGTTGGCAGCCGAACTGGAGCGGCGGCTTCGATCCCAGCAAAGACACCTTCTTTGTGCCGTATGGCACCGGTCCGTTCCCGATTCAGGGTACGGGGACGTCGCTCAACAGCATTGGCAACGATACCCGCTATAATCCGAAGGTGCGGCTGTTCGCGAACCTGAATGAGAACATGTCGCTGACCAAGGAGTTCCGGTTTAAGGAAAACATGCGGTTCGAATTCCGCGCGGAAGCGTTCAACGTCTTCAACCGGGTGCGGTTCGGGGACGGCGCGAGTTGTACCGGAGGATTGTGCGCGCCGGCTCAATTGCAGAGTTCAACCTTCGGCGTGCTGGCCGGTGCGGGCAGCCAGCTCAATACGCCGCGGCAATTGCAGCTTGCGCTAAAGCTGTACTTCTAAGCGAGGCATCACATGCGACGTCGCGACTTCTTGAAGACCGCGGCCGGAGTTACCGCGGGCTGTCTGTTTCCCGCTCCCTACCAGCGGCTGGCGGCCGCGCTCAAGAACAAAGTCAAAATTACCGGCGTCAAGTGCATGATCGTGCGCGGCACCTGGGACTGGAACCTGATCAAGATCGAAACCGATTCCGGTCTCTACGGCATCGGCGAAGCGTACTGGGGGTGGGGCGTCAAGGATCTGGTCGTCAACAAGATGCAGGGCATCGTCGTGGGCGAAGATCCCCTCAACGTCGACAAGCTCTATACCAAGATGCTGATGCAGAGCGCCGGCGCCGGCGCCATCGCGGGCGTGACGGTTTCGGCCGCCAGCGGCATCGAGATCGCCCTCTGGGACCTGTGCGGCCGCATTCTGGAAACGCCCGTCTGCAACCTGCTGGGCGGCCGCTTCCGCGACCGCGTCCGTTTCTATCGCACCCTGCAGGTTCCCCGCGGCAACGTCGAGGATACGGCTCCGTGGCGCGACCAGGTCCAGGCGGCCCGCGCCGAAAAATGGGGCTGGACCGCCTTCAAATTCCAGGGCGACGGGATCCCGCCCCGGGCCGATCCACAACGCCTCGAGCCCGGGCACGACCCCTACGCCCGCAACCTTACCCACAAAGACTACGCCCGCATCGTCAAGTCCATGGAGACGGTGCGCGAAACCCTGGGACCCGATGCCGATTTCGCCATCGAATGCCACTGGCATTACGACACCGAAGACGTCATCCGCCTGGGACGCGAGCTGGAGCCGGTCAGGCCCATGTGGCTCGAGGACCCGGTACCGCCCGACAACATCGAAGCCATGGCGCGCGTCACCCACGCCATCAACGTTCCCGTCTGCACGGGTGAGAACCTCTACGGGCGCCAGGGCTTCCGCCGGCTGATCGAATTGCAGGCGACCTCCGGAGTCCATATCGATATTCCGAAGTCCGGCGGGTTGTCCGAATCGAAGAAGATCTCCGACCTTGCCGATCTCTATTACATCTGGACCGCGTGCCACAACCCGGCCAGTCCGGTCGGAACCACCGCTTCCGCGCACGCCGCTTCCGCCATGCGCGAATTCCGCATTCACGAACTGGCCAACTGGGTAGACTGGTGGCCGGACCTGGTGGTGCGCGAGGGGCCGTTCTGGAAGGACGGCTATTTCACCATTCAGGACAAACCCGGCTACGGAATCGAGCTGAACCCCGACGTAGCCAAGGCACACCTGGCCCCCGGCGAAACCTGGTGGGGCTAAGTACTCCCACTCGGGATTACCGTGACGTATTAAGCGACCGCTCCCTGGTTGGCGGTCGCGGCTCGGTAAGCGGCTGCAAACGCGCGGTGTCCGTAACCGAGCCGCGACCGTCAGGGAGCGGTTGCCGGGAAACTTGTTGCACAATCGAAAGCAACGCTATTTCATCTTGGAAGGCAGCTTCATTGTCCGGCCGGCAACCATGAAGTTACCCTTGCCGAGATGATGAATTGTCCGGGGGTGTTTCACCGAGGGGTCGATCCAGGCTTTGATTACTTCCAGGACAAAGAAGCAGTACTTGGCGGCCATCCTCGTATCGACGACCTTGCATTCGAGATTCGCGTAGCACTCGTCGATCAGCGGCGCCTTGACTAACTTGGCGGCCACCGCTGAAAGACCAAAAGTCGCGAACTTATCGGTCACCTCGCCGGAGGTGTTCCCGCAGCCCACCACTTTGGCCGCCAACTCCACCGTCGGAATGTTGATGACGCATTCTTTGGTTGCCTTCAGGACGCTAGACGTATAGTTCCGGTCGCTGATCACGCAACCCACCAGCGGCGGCTCGAACTCCATCATGGTGTGCCACGACATGGTCATGATGTTGGGCCGCCCCTTGCGGGCAGTCGTCACCATCACCACCGGCCCCGGCTCCAGCAAGCCGTAGACCTTCGACAGGGGAAAAGATTTCTTCACTGTCCCGGCCCCTCGCTCACCCCTTTGCCGGATACCCGACCGTCTGCCCGTAGAGCACCTTCTGTCCAGGCCGCAAGTTTAGCAGCCGGGTCACCGCCGCCCCATCCACAAACGCGCGGAACCAGCTCGCCAGCCCTTCCGACGCCGCGAACAGGTATACGTTCTGCCCGATAAACCCCGCGTGCGCGTTCGACCACGCCGTCTTCGATTCCGCCGCCAGTCCGTCCCTGTACTTATCCAGGTCCGCGACGCAGATCAGGTTCACCGGAGCCGTAGCCACCCCGCTTTGCGTCCCGGCCTTGTCGCGATGGTCTCCCGCCAACACCGGCTTCAGGCTGTGCGCCTTTTCGTCGAACAGGTACACGGCCTGTTCCAAAACCACGTAAAGGCTGATCTCCTGGGTATTCATGGCCGAAGGAGCCGTCCGCCCGTTGTTGGCCGCGCGGTTCACGCCCCAAGCCGCCCATAGCAGATTGGAGAGCGTCTGCGGCGGCAGTTTCTCGCTACTGATATTGCGGATGGTCTTCCGATCGTTCAGCGCCTGCATCAGCGGCCGCCCGCCCTGGATCTGCGGTCTGGGCAACGCCATGCCCGCCAGTTCCGCTTCCTGGGCCGCCCCGCCAGCGCCGCCAACACCGGGACCGCCGTAGCCGCCCCGCTCAAGAAACGCCTACGATGCATAACCGAGTCATCCTCTCGGAATTAGGATAACGCAGTCCTATTTTGAAACCCAACGCCTCTGTTTGGGTTCGGTTGGGATTTCACGGCTGCCGACAGGGACGAAGTATTGGAAACCGGAGCCTTTCTGCACAGCCGTGGATACTGGGTAGGCGGTACACACGACTGGAGTTTCTTGCGGCCCGATCCTGCCCGGCAGGCAACGGCCAGGCAAATGCCGGCCGGTCTAGCGAGGAGTACCCTGCTATCCTGGCTGGCGAACGCCGCTGGTCACTCGACGGTGCCGGGATGTTCGTCGGTGGCTTCCACCAGGTCGCCGGCTTCGCCTTCCCGTGGCTCGCCGTCGAGACCGTCGCCATCGTCGGGAAGCGGGATTCCGGACTCGCGCTGGAGCTTGCGCTGCAGCCGCTTGGCCGCTTTATCGCGCTGCTTCTCCATGCGGGCCAATTCTTTTTGTCGTTTTTGGGACGACGTACGTGATCGAGTAGGGATGGTTTTCCGCCTCCTCAAACGGAAGCCGGCCGGTTAGAGCCGGCCCAAATCGCCAGTAATAGTCTAGCAGGCGCCCGGGTTACCAGCGCGGTTCGCGACGCTGGCGATAACCGCCGCCGCCGCTGCCGCTGCCGCCGCCGCTATGGCGCTGCCCGCCGCCGCCGCGGAACGGCCGTGCGCCGCCCTCGGCCTTCGGCCTGGCTTCGTTCACGTTCAAAGCGCGCCCGTTCACGTCCGCGCCGTTCAGCGCGGTGATGGCGCGGTCCGCCTCGCCTGCGTCCGCCATCTCGACAAATGCAAAGCCGCGCGAACGGCCCGTGTCGCGGTCCGTAATCAGGTTGACTCGCTCCACGCTACCGTAGGGCTCGAACAGCTCACGGATGGATCCTTCGGTGGCGGCAAAATCCAAATTGCCTACGAAAATATTCTTCACGTTTACCTTCTCCGAATTTGACAGTTCAGGCGCGAGACGAGGCGAATTGGATTTCGACCAGGCTATTGCGGGACGATCAAAAACACTTTCAGGATAGCACGACCCCGCCTGCCGTTGCCTGAGCGCCTCGGGCTTGACTTCTTGACCGAGGAAACCCGTTCCTGTCGACCGCTCCTTGGGGACCGTGAAAAATCAAATTCAAGCCGCCGATGAAGACCGATGAGCGCAACTAAGTCCTTTAGTTTCTGTGGAGAGACGTGGACCGGGTTAGCCGGCAATTCAGGGAACTCGGACCCATCTTCGGCAAATTGAGTTGCTTGATCCGGATCACGCCCTCCGAATACCGCCAGATTGCCGCGGCGGTTACCGAAGACGGCCTGTCCTACGGCGGCGAAGTGATCGCCTGGAGCCGGAAAACGAACCGAAACTGCGTAAGCGAAGCGGGGCGCTTGGTGGGGCGGGCTCGGACCAAGGCGGCTCGACGTTTAGGGGGAGGACGTGAGGCCGCAGACCTCGATTGCTACAAGGGATTAGCCGGAGTGCCGATATGCTAAGGGTGCTGGGGCTTCCGACACTTTTCAACGTGGAGTCACGCTATGATGAGGGAACTCAGGCGGCATTCGACCTGGAGCCCTCTATGCCGGATAAAGACTTAGCCCCCGCACCTTCCGGGCTGGAAAAGAAGACGGGCCACGTCGATGACTACATCAGCGGCGCCCAGGTTAGGGCGACGCCGGAAGAGAAGGAGGCTGTCCAGGTCTTCGCCAGGCGCCTTGTGGAGGACTACGGGTACGAGAGGTCTCAGATTCAAACCCACCCCCAGTTCAGGGTGAGGAAGCGCCCTTCCGACGAGGAGAGGGCGTACCCGGTGGACATTGCGGTTTTCAGGAGCGCTGGAAAGCTCGAAGAGGATTTGTTTATCGTCGTCGAGTGCAAGAAAAAGACCCGCAAGGACGGCGTGGCCCAGTTGAAATTGTACTTGGATATGAGCCCTGCCGAAGTTGGCGTTTGGTTCAATGGCGAGGAACATGTCTATCTTCGAAAGATCCACCATAGGGACGGCAGCCGCACGTATGACGACCTGCCAAACATCCCGCGACGCGGACAGCGGATAGAGGACATCGGCCTCTTTCGGAGGCGCGACCTGAAGCGTCCATCGAACCTCAGGGCGGTCTTCCGCGACATCCGCAACCACCTTGCTGGCAACGTCACGGGCATCACGCGGGATGAGGCGCTCGCCCAAGAGATTATTAACGTCCTTTTCTGCAAGATCTACGACGAGACCAACACTGGCCAGGACGAGATGGTCACTTTCCGGAGCGGCCTGAATGAATCGCCGAAGGATGTCAAGAAGCGGATTGTCGACCTCTTTGAAAAGAAGGTCCGCGCAGAGTACGCCGACGTTTTCGACGCGAAGGACACCATCTCGCTGGACGCAGCCAGCTTGGCATACGTAGTCGGGGAACTACAGAATTACTGCATTGTCGAAGCGGACCGGGACGCCGTAGGCGAAGCATTTGAGGTGTTCATCGGCCCCGCGCTCCGGGGCGGCGAAGGTCAATTCTTCACGCCGCGGAACGTTGTGAAGATGGTGGTTGAGATCCTCGATCCCGAGCCGGGCGAGTTGATCCTCGACCCAGCCTGCGGATCCGGCGGATTCCTCATCATTGCGCTCGAGCACGTCTGGAAGAAACTCGAGGACCTCGCCAGCCGGAAGGGGTGGAGCGACGTTCAGTTGGACCGGAAGAAGCGCGAGGTCGCCTCAAAGTGCTTCCGCGGGATCGACAAGGACTCATTCCTGGCAAAAGTCACGAAGGCGTACATGGCCATAATCGGCGACGGGCGCGGCGGTGTGTTCTGCGACCACAGCTTGCTCCCGCCCTCCGAGTGGAAGGTGCAGACCTCAAGCTCCATTACGTTGAACTCGCTCGACGTTGTCCTGACGAATCCGCCTTTCGGCACGCAGATCAAGATCAACGGGCAGGCACTGCTCTCGCAGTATGACCTTGGACACAAGTGGATCAGAAACCGGGCTACGGGACGATCGGAGAAGACCACCGCGCTTTACGAGCATCAGCCGCCTCAGCTCTTGTTTCTGGAGCGTTGTCTGCAGCTCTTGCGGCCGGGCGGGCGGCTCGGCATCGTCCTGCCCGAAAGCATCTTGGGCAATCCATCCTACGAGTACGTTGTCACGTTTCTACTGAAGAGCGCCAAGGTGCTCGGCGTGGTCACCCTTCCCGAGGCCCTGTTCAAGACAAGCGGGAAGGGCGGTACCCACACCAAGACCTGCGTCTTATTTCTTGAAAAGCGGACTGAAGCAGAGCCTTACGACATCATCATGGCCGATGTAAAGTGGTGCGGCCACGACTCGCGCGGCAACCCAACCATCCGAAAGAACAAGGCGGGAGAGTACGTTCTCCTTGACGAGGTGCCGCAAGTCGCTCCACGTTGGCGCGCTCTCAAGAACGGGAAAAGAATTGATCGCGACCACATTGGTTTTCCCCTCGGGTCCGACACCATTCAAAAGCAGATTCTTGTCCCGAAATACTACAGCCCGGAGATCGAATCCTATCTCAAGGCCATGGAGCCGACCCATGAGCTTGTCGCGCTTCGCGCGTTCGTCGACCAGAGTGCCGTTTCCATAAGCACCGGCGTCGAGATTGGCAAAATGGCGTACGGCACGGGGCGCATTCCGTTCATCCGTACTTCCGATTTGTCGAATTGGGAGATCAAAGCCGATTTCAAGCACGGGGTGAGCGAGGAGATTTACGAGGATATGCGGAAGGGCTGCGACGTCGGCCCAGGCGACATCCTCATGGTGCGGGATGGTACCTATCTGATCGGAACCTCCGCATTCGTGACGGAAAACGACGTGCCGATGCTATTCCAGAGTCACATCTTTCGGATTCGAGTGCTGAAACCGAAGGTCATAGATCCTTATCTGCTATTCCTTTGCCTGAACACACCAATCGTTAAATCCCAGATACGCTCGAAGCAGTTCACCCAGGACATCATAGACACCCTTGGCAGCCGAGCCCTCGAATTGGCACTCCCGATTCCGCGCGACCGGAGAGTGCGGGAGAGCTTGGCGGGCGCCGCCAAGGAAATCATTGTGCGGCGAGCAAAGTACCGGGAGGAAGCCAGGCTCCTGCCGCTGACGCTTCAGGGAAAAATCCCGGCGGAAATCGCGGAGGGCGCCGAAGAGCTGGCGGCGGGGGAACCGCCGGCTTAACCCCTGGTGCGGCTATGCCGCCGGTGTTCACTGAACCGTGAAGCGCCCCTTGCACTTGACATCCAAGTGAAGCCTCCGTATCCTGAAACCAGGAGTCTACTTGAATGCCAAGTGAAGGCGCGGACCGGATCGCTGTCCTGCAGGGTACGCTCGACCTGATTGTTTTGCGGACGCTCGAAACCATGGGCCCGCAGCACGCTTATGCCATCGCGACCCGCCTGCAGCAGATTTCCGAAGACCTGCTGCATCTGAACCAGGGTACGCTGTACCCGGCGCTGGTGCGGCTGGAGCAGCAGGGCAGAATCAAAGGCACCTGGGGCAAGACGGAGAGCAATCGCGAAGCCAGGTTCTACGCCATCACCAGGGCCGGCGAAAAGGCGCTGGCGGAGGAGACGCTGCGCTGGCGGCGCATGTCCGGGCTGGTGGAGAAGCTGCTCTCCCAGGGGGCCTGAGCCATGCGCCGGTTCTTCGCCAGATTTGCCAATCTGTTCCGCCGCCGCGCCGCCGAGCGGGAGCTCGCCCGCGAGATCGCCTCCCATCTCGCCCTGATCGAAGACGACTTCGCTCGCCGCGGAATGCCGCCGGCGGAGGCGAAGCTGGCCGCGCGCCGCGCCTATGGCGGCGTGGAGCAGGCCAAGGAATTGCATCGCGACGCGCGCTCCTTCGCCTGGATCGAGCAGCGCTTCCAGGACCTCCGCTACGGCGCGCGCAATCTGCTGCGAACTCCGGGCTTTACCGCCGTAGCGGTGGTCGCGCTGGCGCTCGGCATCGGCGCCAATACGGCTATTTTCGGAGTAGTTAACGCTGTTTTGCTACGCCCGCTGGCGTATCGGGACGCGGATCGCCTGGTCACCATCCTGCACGACGGCGCCGCTCCGGTTGCAGCCGCCAACTACATCGACTGGCGCGGCCAGAACCGCTCTTTTGAAGCTGTGGCGGCGGCGGAGTATTGGAGCCCCAACCTTACCAATAGCAATCCGCCGGAACATCTGACCGGGCTCAGGCTCAGCCAGAACCTGTTTCCGATGCTCGGCGTCGAGCCCATGCTGGGCCGCTGGTTCGCCGCGGGGGAGGACCAGGTGGGCTCGGATCGTGAAGTGATCCTCGGGTACCGGCTGTGGCAGCGGCGTTTCGGCGGCGACCGCGGCGCGGTAGGGAGACCGGTCACGCTGAACGGCGAATCGTATACGGTTGTCGGCGTCATGCCGGCGGAGTTCAAGTTTGCCCCGTTCTGGGCGACCCGCGCCGAGTTGTGGGCGCCGTTGGCGTTGGGCGATCGTGTTAATCAACGCAGCGGCAGGAGCCTGCGCATCTTCGCGCGGCTGAAGCGGGGAGTTTCGGTGGCGCAGGCACAAGCGGACATGGCGGCGGTGAGCGCGCGTCTGGAGCGGCAGTACCCCGGCACCAACCGCGATGTCGTGGTCACTCCGTTGAAGGAAAATGTAGTCGGCAAGGTGAAGACGCCTTTGCTGACGCTGCTGGGCGCGGTCGGATTCGTGCTGCTGATTGCCTGCGCCAATGTGGCGCACATGCTGCTGGCGCGAACGTCGGACCGGCAAAAGGAAATCGCCTTGCGCACCGCCCTGGGAGCCAGCCGGGCACGCGTCATCTGCCAGTTCCTAACCGAAAATCTGCTGCTGGCCGCCCTCGGCGCCGCCGCCGGCCTGGTACTCGCATGGTGGGGCACGCGGGCACTGGTGGCGCTCAGCCCCGCCTACATTCCGCGCGTGGAAATGGTGGGCATCGACACTCGCGCATTACTGTTCCTGCTGGCCATTACCGTGTTCACGGCCGTGGTGTTCGGGCTGGCGCCGGCCATGCACGCATCGGTGCGTAATCTGAGCGGCGCGCTTAAGGAAGGCGGCCGAGGCGACAGCGGCGGGGCGCGCCGCAACCGGTCGCGCGGCATCCTGGTGGCGTCGGAATTCGCGCTGGCATTCGTGCTCCTGATCGGAGCGGGCCTGATGGTACGCAGCTTTTTCGCGCTCTCGGCCGTCGACCCCGGGTTCAACCCGCACAACGTGCTTTCGATGGTGGTGTCGGTCTCCGGGTCGAACGAAGCTCCCGCGCCGGCGCGCGAGATTTTCTACCGCCAACTCCTCGAGAAAGTGCGGGCGCTGCCGGGTGTAGTCGTGGCCGGCGGCATCAACCATCTGCCGCTGGCAGGCGATTTGTGGGGATGGCCATTCGTCATTGAAGGCCGCCCGAGGCCGCGTCCGGGCGAGGAGCCCGGCGCCGTCTACCGCATCGCGATGCCGGGTTATTTCGAGACCATGCGCCTGCCGCTGTTGCGCGGACGCACCATCGCTCCAAGCGACGATGCGCGCGCGCCGGGCGTGGTCGTCATCAATGAGCGGGCGGCCCACGAATACTGGCCGGGGGAAGATCCTATCGGCAAACGCATCGCCTTCCATTACGATGCCCGGACTCCACCTACTTGGTTGACGATAATTGGCGTCGCCGTGGACGCCAGGCAGTATGACTGGGCTTATAAGCCCGACCCGGAGGTTTATCTCGCCGCCCTTCAAAACCACGAGTTCCTGGAAAAAGCCGAGTACCTCACGCTGGTGGTGCGCACGGCCGGAAATCCCGGCGATATGGCGCCCGCCGTAAGGCGCACGGTTTGGTCGTTCGACCGGAATTTGCCGATCTCCGGGGTCCTCACCATGGATCGCGTGGTCGCGGACGCCACCGCGCAGCCGCGCTTTGAAACCCTGCTGTTCGGCATTTTCGCCGGGGTGGCGCTGCTGCTGGCCGCGGTGGGAATCTATGGCGTTATGAACTACTCCGTATCGCGGCGCACGCGCGAGATCGGGATTCGCATTTCGCTCGGCGCCAGCCGCGCGGAGGTGGTGCGGATGGTGGTGCGGCAAGGCATGCTGCAGGTGCTGGCGGGCATGGCCGCCGGCGTCGGGGGATCTCTGCTGTTGTCGCATTTGATGGCCGGCCTGTTGTATGGCGTTCGCCCCACCGACCCGCTCACTTTCGCCATGGTAACCGTCGTGCTGGGCCTGGCGGCGCTGGCCGCGACTTCCGTTCCGGCGCGCAAGGCCACCCGCATCGAACCTATGGTGGCGCTGCGGAGCGAGTAGTCGGTATCTCACAGCTTGGTGAACGCGCCGATATAGAAACACCGAGGCCGATGGGTCAAGGAAAGCGAGCGTTTAGGGTTTGGACCGCTGGCAGAACCTGTGAGGCAGACCGGGCAGACCGTCGTTTTTGGCGGTCTGTCACCGCTGGCCGGGCCGTAGCAGCCTGACAGACGACGAAAGACGATCGTCTGTCCCACCCTCTGGGTCGGGTCATTTTCCCTTGGCCGCCCAAAACGCCAGCGTGAAGGTTTCTGGAGAGTTCGGACCCTCGTCTCGACGCGCTTGGGTTCGATTGGGAGACCCCCTTAGGGGCCGCGATTCTGAGCTCTCAAACACACGTCGCACCAATCCGGGCGCAGGCGTCGAGAAAGTCTCGACGCGGCAACGCAAGAGGGCGTGCGCCACGTTGAGTTAGCGCGGCCTGCCCACGCGGTTTACCGCGACACTTTACCCGCCGCTCCGGCGGAGGGGCAGGGCGGATTCCTTGCCGTGACGGATCTCACTTGATTGCGGCCTTCCCGCTTGGCCTCGTACAGTCCCCGGTCCGCGGCGGCGAGCACGGTTTCGGCATCCAAGCCGTGGTCCGGGTAGGACGCCACGCCGAGCGACAGCGAGACGGAAGGCTGTGGGTCTCCGTGGCCTTCCAGGCGTAAGCGGCTTACTCCCGCGCGAATCCGCTCGGCGCGCGCCATGGTGACCTCGAGCGAGGCGTCGGGGAGAATGAGGGTGAATTCTTCACCGCCGTAGCGGCAGGCAATGTCCGAGGCCCTGACTTGACTCTGCAGGAATATCGCGAGCTCGTGAAGCAGGGTATCGCCGGCCGCGTGCCCCCACGTGTCGTTGAATCTCTTGAAATTGTCGATGTCCACCATGATGCAGCCGAGCGAGCCGCCCGTGCGTTCGGCTTTGCGGATCTCGAGGGTCAGCGACTCTTCCATGTAGCGGCGGTTGAACAGGCCCGTCAAGGGATCGCGGATCGCCTGCGCGCGCAGCGCCTCCCGAAGCCGCAGATTTGCCAGCGCTATGGCAAGCTGTTCGGCGAACGTCTCGGTCAGCAGCCGGGTGTATTGGGTCTTCGCCGTCTGGCCATCCGCGCCGCCCTCGTCCGCCATCCGGGTGGCGCTTCCGTTGACATGCAGCAGGCCGAGCGGCTGTCCGTGGGCCATGAGCGGCATGCACAGGTACCATCCGGAGAACGACTGCGCCAGGTGCGTGCAGCGCAGTCCGGTTTCGCGCGTATCGACATAATGCGGGCGGGCCCGTCGCAGCGACCAGCAACGCGCCGGAAGGAAGACTTTTTCCCACCCTTTCGTTTCTCCCCAGGAGACGGCGGTTTCCACGAACTTGCCGCCGCGGTCCAGCAGGCCGACGGAGCCGGAGTTGGCCGGAAACAGCCGTGGAGCGTACTGCGCGATCACCACATTGGCTTCTTCGGTGGTCACGCAAGCCTGGATTACATCGCTGACCTCTTTCATCAGGGCCGTGTCCCGGTTGCGTTGCTCCAGTTCGCAGACCCACTCGGCCAGCTTGCCGTTGGCGTCCTGCAGGGCCTCCTCGGTGCCGCGGCGTTCCTCGATCTGGCCCCGCAGTTCGGCGTTGAGCCTTTCGACTGTGGCTTCGGCCCGTTCCGCACGGCCCGAGAACTCCAGCACCATGGCCAATTCCGCCGCCAGCACGCGCAGCGTCTTTTCCGCGTCGGCGTCAAAAGCGGCGCCGTCCATCCGTTCCAGCAGATACACGCAACCGGACGCCACGGGATGAGCCAAGAGCGAGGCTTCGCGAACCGCCTGGAAACACTCGAATAGCGGCCGGTACCGCTCCGCCGCCTCCTCTTCGATCCCGCTCCGCCAGACGGCGCCGCCGAGGGCGATCACCGCCGCCCCAACCCCCATCCGTTCGCGCAAATGGTCGCAGCAGGCCTGCAGGTAGCCGGAGCGATCCAGCGTGCCCGCGGCGAGTTCACCGGCGGCTTTGAGCAACTCGAGATGCGCCAAGCTGCAGGCGGACCCGTCCACCATCATCATGGATATATATCGGCCGGACACGGGAGAACATTAGTATTGGCGGGGGCCGTTGGTCTCTGGCGATTGCACCGGTGCGAAGAACGGAGGAGAGCGTTGCGGATGAGGCCCAGGAGCCGGGCGGCCTGGCTTTTGTTGCCGTCGGCGCGGCGCAGGGCTCCCTTCAGAATGTCCTGTTCGTATTGGTGGTGCCGAATAGCTTGTACTGCCCGCCTGGCAGGTGTAGTCTTAGTCCCATGGCTATTTCTAAGGCACTTCAGGTATTGAAAATCGATGAAATCTTACCGCTTCTGGCAAGCAGTTATGAGGCGGGCCGATTGGTGCCATTTATCGGGGCCGGGATGAGCAGAACAAAGCTTGCCGGCTGGGAGGGCTTTGTTGCCAATCTGGAGAAGAATGCGCCTCCCGGCGAAACGTCGGGCGCCCACCTCGAAGTCAGGGCGCAACGGGCTGCCTCCACGATTAGAAATGGCCACAGCGAGGAGCAATTTTGGAGGATCATCGGCGACGCGCTGAAAGGCGAGGATTTCGACAGACCGGGCATACCTGAGCAAACGGAAGCGTTAGCCGCGATTTACTGGCCTTTGACGGTCTCGACGAATTACGACCCTCTCTTTTATCGTGCCTGCCGCAAGGTCTTCGAAGACCGGCTGCCTCCCATGGTCCTGGGCCGTTCCGCCGAAGATTGCAAACAGGTAATGTCGGCACTGGTAAGCCCGTTCGACCGCGAGGTCATTTGGCACATCCAGGGCTTTCTGGGTGAACCGTGCCAAGAGTGCCGCTCGGACCCGGTCCAAAGCGAGGCGCAGCTTCAACAATTGCGGAGCGAACTGGTAATTGGCCATTCGGAGTATCGGCGGGCCGTCAACACCGCCGTTCATTTCCGCCGGTGCTTCGGGGAAGTCTTTCGGTCGCGCTCTTTTCTCTTCCTTGGCTCCGGCCTTTCGGAAGAGTACTTCTGGAACCTCTTTGGCGAGACGCTGGAACTGTGCGGCCCCAGTCCCGTGCCGCACTTTGCTTTCCTGCCGGAAGAGGATAATATCGATGTCCGTTTCCTCGCCGAAGAGATGAACATCACTGTGTGTGAGTACAAGAGTTACAAGGATTTGGCGCCCTTGCTGCGCGCGCTGAAGTGCTTCGTCGACGAACCGCCCGCTCGCATCTCCCGCTGGCGCGTTCAACTGGATGGCGGTTCCTGCCTCGAAATCCTTCCTTACTCCCACCTGCCCATGCCCGAACCGGATTCCGATTCCGCGGTCGCCGTGGTGGTGCGGGCATGCGCGGAGGGTCACTTCGATCTCGATCGCGACTTACTCGACCACCAGCAGGAGTTTTGCTCCATTTTCAAAGACCGGGTATTTCTCGAGGGCCACCACGTGCTGTCTCCTCGGCTCGGCGTCTTTGCGGTCAGGGCGCGTACCAGGCCCGAGAGTGAGAGTGAAAGCGATTCGGTCGGCGCCGCTGTTCGAGAACTGCTTCAGGAGCTCGGCGAGCGCTGGAGCGTCCTGCATCTGCATCTGCCGTCCGCCGGCGGAACCGTCCCACCGGTCTATGGTTTCGTTGAAGCGGTCCGCGCGTTCGGGAATTGGGCGAGGCTTAGCCCAAGGCCGTTGCATCTGATCGCGCACGTCGGACCCCAGGTTCTACTGAACTTGACTTCGCGCCAGGTCGGCTTGCACGAGCTGCTCACTTCCCGGCTCATTCGCTTCTGGACAGTCGTGAATGCCGACAGTGGCAGAGAGCCGACCCGGCGGGTCCTCTACAGAACGCCCGACACGTTATTGAAAGACGTACTGCTCGACGTGCTCGGCAACGTGGACGATAAAGCGCTCAGGGAATGGTCGATATCTCTTTGTCCCAGCCCCAAGCGCGCTGTCGCGCCCCTCACCGACAACGACCTTGGTGTGACTCTTTGCGACGTTGGCATCGTTTTTGGGTCGGTGCTAACGCTCGCCCGCGCGCGCCGTCAGCCGGAGACCGAGACCTTGATTGGGCGCGCCGTGGCGGCTGGGGCATAGCCCCACCGGAGGCTCTACGCTTCCATTCCCATTTGCGTCAGCCGGTAGCGGAGAGCGTTGCGGGTGAGGCCCAGCAGGCGGGCGGCCTGGCTTTTGTTGCCGTCGGCGCGGCGCAGGGCTTCCTTCAGAATGTCCTGTTCGTACTGGTCGAGCGTCATGCCGTCCGGCAGGAAATGCGAATCGGAATTGCCGCGCGGGCGGGGGGCCGATTCCAGCCGGATGTCGGCCGCGTCCAGTGCCGTTTCCGTACACATCACCAGGCCGCGCTCGATCACGTTCTCCAGTTCCCGCACGTTTCCCGGCCAGTGGTAGGCCACCAGCTTTTCCATTCCGGCTTCGGTGATGGATTCCACCCGCGAGCCGGAATCCGGCGCCAGCTTGTGAATGAAATGGTTGGCCAGGAACGGAATGTCCTGCTTGCGCTCGCGCAGCGGCGGAATGTTGAGCGGCACCACGTTCAGGCGATAGTAAAGATCCTCGCGAAAGGCTCCCTGTTCCAGCGCCTCGCGCAGGTCGCGGTTGGTGGCGGCTACGACGCGCACGTCGATGTGGCGGGTGGTGTTGCTGCCCAGGCGCTCGAATTCGCGCTCCTGCAGGATGCGCAGCAGCTTCACCTGGATGGCGGCCGGCACGTCGCCGATTTCATCCAGAAACACGGTGCCCGTATCGGCCTGTTCGAACTTGCCGGGCTTCGAGGTATTGGCGCCGGTGAAAGCGCCTTTCTCGTAGCCGAACAGTTCGCTCTCCATCAGGTTTTCGGGGATGGCGGTGCAGTTGATCTTCACCAGCGGACGGTCGCGGCGCGGCGAGTGGAAATGGATGGCGCGCGCAATCAGGTCCTTGCCCACCCCGCTTTCGCCCGCCAGCAGAACCGTGGCGCGGGTGGGAGCCACGCGCTCGATGGTGGCGAAGATCTCCTGCATGTTGGGACTGCGGCCGATGATGTTGTCGAATTCATAGCGCCGCCCCAGCTCGGCCTTCAACTGGCGGTTTTCGTCGCGCAAGGCGCGAACTTCCAGGGCTTTCGCGACCACCTGCTGCAGATGGTCGAAGCCGAACGGCTTGAGCAGGAAATCGGTGGCCCCCGCCTTCATGGCTTCCACCGCCGTTTCCACGCTGCCGAAGGCGGTCATCATGATCACCGGCACGTGGGCGTTCTGCAGGCGGACCTTGGAAAGAAACTGGAGCCCATCCATGCGCGGCAGTTTCAGATCGGTCAGCACCAGGTCGGCCCGGTCCACGATGCGGATGCCTTCCTCGGCGGTACCGGCAAGGTCCACGTCATAACCGGCCGACGTGAGCTGCAACTGGAGGACGCGGCGGAGCTTTTCTTCGTCTTCGACAACCAGAATGCGTTTCTTCATGAGGCCGTCGTCAGTCGCTCCATCGGCAGCAGCACGTGAAATACGCTGCCTTTGCCCGGTTCGCTCTCCACGGTTATTTTACCGCCGTGTTCATCCACGATTTTCGCCACGATGGCAAGGCCCAAGCCTACTCCGCTGGGCTTGGTGGTGAAGAACGGATTGAAGATGTTGTTTCGGTTTTCGGGCCGGATTCCCGAGCCGCGGTCGATCACCGCCACTTCGGCCATCCCCCCGTCGGCGCGGGTTTTCACCGTCACCGCGCCGCCCGCCGGAGAGGCTTGCGCGGCGTTCAGCACCAGGTTGTAGAACACGCGTTCCATCAGCTCGGCGTCGAACCGAAACGCCGGCAGATCGAGCTGGTAATTGCGATAGACGGAGATTCCGGGCGCTTCGCGTTCGGCCAGGGCGATGGCGCGGTCGAGCGTTTGCGCCAGATCGGCGGTTTCCAGGCGCAGTTCGATGGGCCGGGCGAACTGCAGAAAGCGCGTGATCAGCGAATTGGCGCGCTCCACTTCGGCCACGATGAAACCGGCCATTTCGTGCGCCACTTCGTTTTCCGCGGCCACCGCTTGCGCCAGCATCTCGGCCGAGCCGCGGATGGTCCCCATCGGATTGCGCAGCTCGTGGGCCAGCCCGGCCGAAAGTTGCCCCAGGGCAGCCAGGCGGTCGGAGCGGCGTATGGCGTCTTCGGCGGCGTGAAGCTGGCGATTGGCTTGGGCCAGTTGCTCGGCCGTGCGCCGGTAGTTCTCTTTTTGCGCCCGCAGGTCTTCGGCCAGGGCGTTGGTCAGAACGCCCACCACGATCAGGAATACCACGCTCCCGATCAGCGCGTTCACGTCGTCCTGATCCAGATAGTATTCGTGCAGGTACAAAAACGACAGCCACCCCCCGGAAGCCGCCACCGCTACCGCCAGGGTCGCTCCCAGTCCCAGCGCGGTAGCCGCCGCAATCACCGGCAGCGCCATCACGATCCAATAATGGCTGGTCAAGCTGCCGGTCGTGCCGATCAACAGGTAGGCGAGGGCGATCTTCACCAGCAGCGCGGCGGTATGGCCGCGGCCCGAGTTCAAAACCGGAATGCGGGGCTCGGCCACCTGTACCGCCGCCAACGCCAGAAACGCCGCCAGCGGCTGGATCCCCGGGTCGCGGGTAGCGCTAAATATGAGCGTGGCGGCCAGCAGTGCCCATACCACCATGTCGTGCGGCCGGATCCACCGGCCCGTCGCGGGCGCGTCCACGCGTTTCATCACAGTCGGGATTATGCCACAATAGTCTCGTAAGTCTCATGCCTAACACCAGTATTGTGGTCCGGGAGCCGTTAGCCGACCCGGAAGTTCCCACGACGCCCACACCAGGCGAATCTTTCGCCGATATTCTGAACCAGTACGAGCACGCGCATTCCCATAAGGCCGAGTCGGGCGGTAGTGGGTTGGAAGGCACGGTGGTGACCGTGACGGATACCTCGGTGCTGGTGGATATCGGCCTCAAAATCGAAGGCATCATTCCGCTCGAGGAATTTACCAAGGCCGGTGAAACCGTCCAGCGCGGCGACAAGGTTGCCGTTTCCAATAAAGGCCGCGGCCCCGAAGGCTACTACGAGCTCACCAAGCTCCGGGTGGAGCGGCCCAAGGATTGGTCGTCGCTCGAAAAGGCGTTCGCCGATAAAATTCCCATCGCGGGCGTGGTCTCGGCCGTGGTAAAAGGCGGCTTGAGCGTGGACGTGGGCGTGCGCGCCTTTCTGCCCGCATCGCGCAGCGGGGCGCGGGACGCGGCCGAAATGGAAAAGCTGGTCGGCCAGGAAATCCGCTGCCGCGTGATCAAGCTGGAAGTGGCCGAGGAAGACGTGGTGGTGGACCGCCGGGCGGTGATCGAGGACGAGGAGCGCGCCGTCAAGGAGCGCCGCTATACCGAAATCAAGGAAGGCGAGAACGTGTCCGGCACGGTCCGCAGCCTGACCGAATACGGCGCGTTCGTCGATATCGGCGGCATCGACGCCCTGCTGCACGTGGCCGATATTTCCTGGGCGCGCATCGCCAAGCCCGCCGACGTGCTTTCGTTGGGGCAGGTGGTGGAAGCGCGCGTGCTGAAAGTCGACCTGGCCCGCAAACGCGTCTCCATCGGAATGAAGCAGCTCCAGCCCCACCCCTGGGAGATGGTGGGCGAAAAATACAAAACCGGCGACCGGGTAAAGGGTTCGGTCACCCGCGTGGCCGATTTTGGAGCCTTCGTCGAAATCGAAAAGGGTGTCGAGGGTCTGATTCACCTTTCCGAAATGTCGTGGTCGAAGAAGGTGCGCAAGCCGGCCGACGTGGTCAAGCCCGGCGACCAGGTGGAAGTGGTGGTGCTCGGCGTGAACCAGGCCGAACGGCGCATTTCCCTCGGTCTGAAACAGGCCCTGGGCGACCCCTGGGCCGAAGCGCAGCAGAAGTACCCGGTGGGCGCGGTGGTGGAAGGCCCGATTACGAGCCTTCAGAAGTTCGGCGCCTTCGTGCAGTTGGCCGAGGGCGTGGAAGGCATGATCCACATCGGCGACATCAGCGCCGCCAAGCGCATCAACCATCCCCAGGAAGAGCTCAAAATGGGTCAGGTGGTGAAGGCCCAGGTGCTCGAACTGGACGTGGCCAAGCGCCGCCTGCGCCTGGGCATGAAGCAGCTCGTGCCCACCAGCCTGGACGAATACATCGCCGAGCACAAAGTGGGCGACACCGTGACCGGCCGCGTCCTGGACGCCTCCGCCAGCCGCGCCAAGGTCGAGCTGGGTGAAGGCGTAATGGCCATCTGCCGCCTCAAGAGCGAGGCCGGCAATGCCGGCGGCAAGCGCGCCGAAAGTAAAGCCGACCTGTCGTCGCTAAGCGAAATGCTGGCCGCCAAATGGAAGAGCGGCGGCGCCTCCGGCGCTGCAGACGACCAATCGCTGCGATCCGGCCAGTTGCGCAGCTTCAAGATCGTTGCCCTGGACCCGGCGGGAAAAAAGATCGAAGTGGAACCGGCGTAGGGGAGAAGCTCAGAGCTCAGACGCGGCGACAAGGATTGTGCGCAAGCAGCTTCTGCTCAAGGTTCTTAGCGGTAACGCGGATGCCAACATCCATTTCGATGACCTTCGATCGCTGCTCAAGGCCCTCGGATTTGCCGAACGTGTGAATGGCAGCCATCACATTTTCACCAAGCCGGATGTTGCGGAGATTCTCAATCTGCAACCGCGCGGAGCGTGGGCAAAGCCGTACCAGGTCAAGCAAGTTCGGGCCGCGATCGTTCGGTATAGACTGGCGGAGGGGGTCGAATGACAAAATACGAGATCATCCTGTACTGGAGCGACGAGGACGAGGCGTTCATAGCGGAAGTGCCGGAGTTGCCGGGTTGCGTCGCGGATGGTCCCACAAGGCAGGAAGCACTCGCAAATGCAGAGGTCGTCATCTCAGAGTGGCTGGACACGGCTCGGGATCTAGGCCGCCCGGTGCCGGAACCCAAGGGCCGCCTCCTTTTCGCTTGACGCCGGAGGCGGTCGAAGGAACACTTCTCAGCAACGGGCGTTTACGGCCAAGTGGCTTCATGAACCGGTGCGGAGCGGTCCTTTCGTCAATTTTCAGACGGCCTTTCCGCGCGATCGATGACGATGGTATCGAACGGAGCCCAACCCGGTTCCAGCTTCAGACCGAGCTGTTCCTTGACCGCTGTAGTCAAACCCGGAGCGTGATCGGCTTCTTGACCGGGAGGTACGTTTTCGACGGTGAACTCCAGAGCGAAATCGTAGGGAGCGGCGAGGCCAGTTTTATCGAAGATTGGTCGGTCGGTGTAGACGCAGCAGGGTCGCAGCTTGGATCGGAACTGCTGAATCAATGAGTTGCCCCGCGTCTTCGACGGAGCGGTTGCTCGGCATTGAACTTGGCAGCTTAAGTTCTCCCGGTTTGTGGCCGATATGTGAACCGAGGGGCAGGTCCGGTCTGATCGCTCGATGACGGCGGCCTCTGCCGCAACCCTCCGACAGTAAGGAAAGTATGAAACGAGTCGGGTTCATTGGACGGATGCTATTGGCCCTGGGCGCACTCGTGGCGATTGGCGGACTGCACTCTCTGGGGGGGATCTGGGAGCTGAGAATGGTCAGTGCGGAGCTGACGCGTGCCATCCGCTATCATTCGCCCCGAATCGACTATTCCCAGGGCCTTCGCGCCAGGTCTTGGGAGATGATTGCCCGCCAACAGCAGAGCGCGCTCCATGCCGCGCAACACAATCAGGCCGCGATGGAACGGGACATCAAGGCATGGCACACCGCCGACAAGCGCGCACACGAAATGGCCGATACGGTGATGCCATTGCTGAAGGAAGACCCCGACGGCGTGCGGCAGTTGAACCGGGTCGAAGCCGCTTGGGCAGCGTACGAACCGCGGGCGGCTGCCTTCATGGATCTGGTGCGGAGCGGCAAACTGGACGAGCTGGGGCCTCTGTTGGACAAGATAGATCCCTGCATCAAAGAGATGGACGAGGCCGAAGCGGCGTTGCGGGATACCGGGCGCGAGAAGCTCAAACAGGCGGGTGAGCGGTCCGGCCTGATCAACATGGCCGGCTTGTGGGTTGCTTCCTTTGCGGCATTGCTGTTCCTGACGGTGATTGGTGTAGCGATCCGATTGACGCGCCGAGCGGGTGAGCTGCTGAAAAGCGGTATCCTGGGCGTTTACAAAGGAGCGAACCAGGTCGCCTCGGCGGCTGCCTCAGTTTCCGAGACCAGCCAAGCCCTGGCTCTGGGCGCCAATTCCAGGGGCACCGTCCTGGCCGGTAGCGACACAATCGCCGCGAGCGAGAAGGTGAACGAAAGCGCGAAGCTCAACCAGGCCAACGCCCAGACCGCGGTCGAACTCGTTACCCAGACGCAGTGCACGATCGGCGAGACGGGCCAGGCGCTCGATCAGACCGTCGCGGCGATGAAGGAGCAGATCGTTTCCAGCGCCAAGATCTCCCACATTATCAAGGTAATCAACGAGATCGCGTTTCAAACCAATTTGCTTGCCCTGAATGCGTCGGTGGAAGCCGCTCGCGCGGGTCGGGCCGGACTGGGCTTCGCCGTGGTGGCCGACGAAGTGCGCCGCCTTGCCCGCCGTTCAGCGGAGGCTGCGGAGGATACCGCGGCCCTCATCGAGGAGTCGATCGCCAAGTCCAATCAAAGCGGGGCGAAGGTCGACCGGACTGCGCGGTCTTTCCAAACCATCGCGCAGCAGTCGAACCGGGTGAAGGACTTGGTGAACGAGATGTGCACCGCGAGCCAGGAACAAACGCAATATGTGTTCCAATTCTCGGAAGCGATTCGATCCTCCGAGCAAATGCTGAGCGAAGGTAGCCAGAGGAACGCCAACGCCTCCGCCGCGCTGATTTCCGAGTCCGAGGTTTTGAAGGATCTGGTGGAGCATCTGATCGTGTTTGTGCAGGGCGAACGCCGGGGAAAGAACGGACGCAAACGGCCCGGCGCTGCCAACTACGGACGGCGGCGCACCGACACGCCGCGAGCGGCAGCCTCGCCAGCACCACCGGGTCATAACAGGACGGCCTGAACCGTCGAGTATGGTCCTCGCAGACTCGCGGAAATCAATTTACGCTCCAGATGCCGGTGACCCTCGCGGCCTTACAGCTTGCCCTGTAGTCACAACGCGACTACCCGCAAAGCGATTGCCCAGCTTGAGGCGGGGAAAGGAAAGCGCTTCGCCAGCACGGCTGCCCTGATGGCCGACCTGAATGCGGACGATTGAACGGTCGTCGGCGTTCAAGCGTGACTACAACCGCGCCATTCACCGCGGATTGGTTTTTCTCCGCCGAGCGAAAGCGGCCGCAATCAATCCGGCGCCGGCGAGCAGATCGGTCGCCGGCTCGGGCGTCGGAGCGAGTTCCACGTACTCGCCGGGGCCGCCGTTGTATGAGGCATAGGCCAGGATCAAACCGTTATTGCTGATGCTGTTGGCGCCTTCAATATCCCAACCCGCGGGCACCAGGG
Organism: Bryobacterales bacterium; assembly: GCA_003164035.1. Classification (GTDB taxonomy): domain Bacteria; phylum Acidobacteriota; class Terriglobia; order Bryobacterales; family Bryobacteraceae; genus JBEKYD01. The sequence continues at coordinate 37,905 of PLRS01000021.1, forward strand.
TGCTGAGAAGCACGGTTCCATCGAGGGAACTCCAGATCCAGCCGCCCGCACTGCTCCCGCCCACCAGCACGCCTGAATCGTTGAGCGACTGCCCGGATATGAATGCCGAGGTTGCACCCGCTGGAAGCGGGATGGCCGTGCTGCCGGACGCTGTGCCGATGAAGGCTTCGTCGATGGTGCCGTTGTAGGTGTAGCCTGCCACTTCGCCCGAAGCGTTGATCGCCTCGGCAAACGATGAGGTAAACAAAGGGAGCAAGGGGATGGCGGAACTGGTGGAGCCGTTGTAGATGAACGCCTGAGCATTGCCGAGGGTGTTGAGACCCTGCCCCGCCACTTCGCCGGAAGCGTTGATCCCGTAGCCGCCCATACTCGTCCAGCCGGCGATCACGGGGATTGCCGTAGCGCTCGACGTCGTGCCGACGAATCCCGAGTAGGCGCTTCCGACCTGGCGGGTCCCCGTCACCTCGCCTGAAGCGTTGATCCCGTTGCCGGTGGTGGAAGCCCAGCCGGCGGTCATGAAGATCGCCGTGCTGCTCGAAGTTGTGCCGATGAACGCAAAATCATTGGTTCCGTTGTAGCCGTAGCCCACTACCTGGCCCGAAGCGTTGATCCCGAATTCCACCGCATTGGTCCAGCCGGGGATCAATGGGACTGCCGCGCTTCCCGACGTAGTGGAGACGAAGGCCTGTTCCGTGGTTCCGTTGTAGCCGTAGCCGCCTACCTGGCCGGCGTTGTTGATGCCGGTCATATCATAAACAACGCTGAATCCGGCGGGGGCGGAGAGGACGCCGACACTATAAGACGTGGAGGCGAACGCCGTGGTCGCGGTGGAAAGCAGCACAAGCAAAACGCACCTGGGCAGCGCACGTCGATTCACCATGAAGTCCGTTCCCTCCTTTACAAGACGCTTGGACAATCTGGCTCTCGGCTCATGCACTAACTCCGGCCGGGATTTCCATTTCGGACTAAAGCCATCCACGAAGTATACCTTTTTGGAGGCTCGTTAAGGGCACGTTTCTTCTCGCACTTGGAAAGACAGTACTACTGTCTCGCCTTCCACGTCTTCGGCCAACTGCCGAAGCCTCAACCGAGGATGCCGCGTGCGTTTTCGAAGACGGCCAGCAGCATGGCTTCCGTCAGTCTGCCGGTGGAAGTGTTCTGCTGGCTGGGGTGATAGGAGCTAATGAGCGCGGGCTGTCCCTGGCCGATCGAAAACTGCCGGTTGTGGCCAAACGCAAACGGCGTCCGGCTGGCAATGAACCTGCGCGATTTCAATAGGTCCAGGTACTGGTCGAAGGCGATTTTACCCAGCGCAACCACCACTTTCAGGTCGGGCAACAGCTCGAGCTCGCGCTCCAGGTACGGGCGGCAATTGGCCAGCTCCTGGCGGGCCGGCCGATTGTCGGGCGGGGCGCAGCGCGCCGCTGCGGTAATGTAGGCGCCGCGGAGCCGCAGGCCGTCTTCGCGAGACACGCTTTCGGGCCGCGACGCAAATCCGGTGGCATGGAGCGCGCGGTAGAGCCAGTCGCCGGAGCGGTCGCCGGTAAACATCCGGCCGGTGCGATTGGCCCCGTGCGCGGCTGGAGCCAGCCCCAGAATGAGCAGCCGCGCCCGCGGATCGCCGAACGAGGGCACCGGCTTACCCCAGTATTCCCAATCGCGGTAGGCTCTTCGCCGCACCCGCGCCACTTCCGCGCAGTACTCCCGCAGCCGTGGACAGCGCTGGCAGCGGACGATTTCGTCTCTTAACAATTCCAACTGCGTTGTAGAGTTTATCGGCATGGTAAGCTAAGGGAGAATCGTCTTGACAAGATGATGCGGAATCCGTCGAACCGTTCGGTTGCTCCGGCCGGACCTTCGGCTCCGACTCTGGCCGAAAACCCTACGGTCCGATTGCGCGCGGGGTTCCTTCGCTTTTTATGAACCGGTTTCACTGCTGTGCCCTGCTGATTTCGTTCCCTTGTGCGTCGGTTTTTTGCCTGGCGCTGGCGGGAACACCGACCACCCGAACTTACACCAACACTCGGGCTGCCGGCAAGACCCGGCGGGTGAGGCGCCCCACGGCCGCCGCCCACTTGGCCTTGGCTCAAGTTTCTCACAAGGCTGCCCCGGCCCCCGCTCCGCCAGTGGCCGCACCGGTGATCCGCGGCGGCCCCTGGACCAGCCCCACGTTCGCCGATTCCACCGATGGCGACAACGTCGACGGAGAAGACCTGGTGGTGCGCCGCGCCGCCGCCGACGCCCTCGGTACTTATAACGGCTCGGTGGTAGTCGTCGACCCCTTCAGCGGGCGCATTCTGAGCATGGTGAACCAGCGGGTGGCGCTCGGCTCCGGATTCCAGCCCTGCTCCACGGTTAAGGTTTCGGTGGCGCTGGCGGGCCTCAGCGAAAAGGTGATTCAGCCGGCGTCCAAGTACCGCATCAGCGGGGTCGGCCGCATGAACCTCACCTACGCCCTGGCCAACTCCATCAACTACTATTTCGCCACCCTGGGCGAAAGAATGGGCTTCGAGAAATTCAGCTACTACGCTCACCTGTTCGGCTATGGGGAAAAGGCCGGGCTGAATATCGCCGGCGAACAGCCCGGAAGTTTCCCGGAGGCGCCTCCCAGAAATGGCGGCGTGGGCATGCTCACCAGCTTCGGCGAAGAAATCGAGCAGACGCCGCTCGAACTGGCTGCGCTGATGGGCGCCATCGCCAATGGTGGCACGCTCTACTACCTGCAATACCCGCGTACGGTGGCCGAAGCGAGCCATTTCGTTCCGGAGATCAAGCGGCGCCTCGAAATCGGCAAGTGGATCTCCGCCATCCTGCCGGGAATGCGCGGAGCGGTGGAGTTCGGCACGGCGCACCGCGCTCGCGAGGATGGTCCCATCGCCGGCAAAACCGGCACCTGCACCAGCGAGAACCACGTTCACCTCGGCTGGTTCGGCTCCTTCAACGATTCCTCGGGGCGCAAGCTGGTGGTGGTGGTGCTGTTGACCGGCGGCAAGCCCGCCAGCGGCCCGCTGGCCGCCGGAATCGCCGGTGAAGTCTACCGCCGCTTGAATGAAGCCCGGTACCTCGGCGCGACCGGTCCTCTCACTCCGGGTTCGCTGATCGCCAGCCAGATCTGCTGCGGACGCTGAAGGACCCCGGCGCTACCGGTTATTCCAGGCACTCGAAGACTTCGCGATAGAACTCGGCGTGGGACCGCCAGGTTTGCGCGGTAACCAGGCTGCCGTCGCGAACCACCGGTTTGTGCAGATAGGTTCCTCCGCCCCGCTCCACTTCCACCCGCACATGCGGATGAGCGGTCAGCGACCGGCCTTTCAGAAGGCCGGCGGCGGCCAGAATCTGCACCCCGTGCCCGATAGCGAAAACGCTCTTGTTCTGGGCCGTGAATTCGTGCACCAGTGAAATCAGGCTGGCATCGTTGCGCAGGTACTCGGGAGCCCGTCCGCCTAGCAGAAGGACAGCGGCAAACTCGCGGGCGGATACCGCCGTAATCACCAGGTCGGCGTCGATGGACGGGCCAGGCCGCTCCGTGTAGGTTTCCCAACCCGCCTCCTCATCGTGAAATACCATGTGCAGCCGGCGCCGCACGGGCGCCGCCACCACCGGAACCCATCGCGCCTCTTCAAAACGCTGGAGGGCATACAGGGCTTCGTAGCCGTCGCCGCCGTCGCCCGTAACAATTAGGATTTTGCGGCTCATCTGGGCAACATGATCGCACAATTTGCCATTCGGCCCAATTCTCCCGCGGCACAATTCATGTTAAGAAGTCCCGCCGGGACGCCCCCCGTACCATTTTTCAAAATTCGCTATGCCCTGCCAGGCCCCCCATATGATACATTCGATGGATGCTCTCGGTTGCCTAGGGGCTTCATCCCATGTTGGAAGCGTGCGCCTTATCGGATAAGGGCTGTGTCCGGTCCAATAACGAAGACTATTGTTTGATTGAGCCGGCTTTGGGCCTTTTCGCTCTCGCCGACGGAATGGGCGGCGCCAGGGCCGGGGAGTGCGCCTCGCGGCTGGCCGTCGAAACGGTCGCCGAAACCGTCTTCCTTGCCCAGCGGCGCGATTCGCAGGTTTTGTTGTCGGCTGTGGAAGCCGCCAACCAGAAAGTTCTTGCTGCCGCGCAGGGCGACGAAAGCCTGGAAGGGATGGGCACCACTCTGGTGGCGGCTCTCGAAAACGGCGACAGCCTGGCCATTGCCAGCGTCGGAGACAGCCGGGCTTACCTTTTCGACCACAACGGTTTCCGCGCCATTACCGACGATCAAACCTGGATCAACGAGGTCGGCCGGCCGCTTGGGCTGGACGAGGAGAGCCTCCGCCATCATCCCATGCGCCACGTCCTGACCATGGCCATCGGAGCCAGTTCGCCACTCACCGTCAATTGTTATTCGGTGCCGCTCGAACCCCGCGCCATTGTGCTGATCTGCAGCGACGGCCTCCATGGAGTGGTGGAAGCGCCCGAGATCGAGCGGATTCTGCGAACGGCCGGTCATGGCGGCGCACTGGAGGACGGCTGTCGGGACCTGATCGAAGCGGCCAAGAAAGCCGGTGGCCCGGACAACGTCACCGCCGTCCTGGTGCGCAAGCTCGCCTAGCCGTTCAGGCCGCCGTGGCCGCGACCAAAAGCGCCGGCGCTACGCGGCCTGGGCCAGCCAGTCCTGCATGGCGTCGCGATACAACACGATACCCTTTCGGGAATAGCGCAGATATCCCTGCTTGCGGAACTGGTTCATATAGTGGGTCACGATTTCGCGCGAGGTGCCGACGTATTGCGACAGCAACTCGTGGGTGAGCGGCGCCATGTGCATCGCGCCCTCCGCATCGCGGTTGCTCTGGCGATCGGCGAAACGGATCAGCGAACGCGCCAGGCGCCGGGCGATGTTGTCGCACGAAAAACTTTCGATCCGTTGCGTAAAATCGACCGTGCGCTGCACCAGCACCTGCAAAAGCGCTACCGCCAGCTTGGGACGCCGGAGCACGATATCCTCGATCTCGGCGGTAGTCCACATCATGAGCTTCGCGTCCGCCATGGCGCTGGCTTGCTCGGCCCGCCGCGGCAGGCTCAGCAGCGCCGATTCGCCGAAAAACTCGTTGGGTTGGTAAATGTCCACGACAACCTGGTGGCCATCGTCCGCTACCCGGGATACCTTTACCGATCCCTCCATCACGAGATACAAATTACGCGACGGCTGGTCGTGGTTGTAGATGATTTGTCCTTTGCGGAATTCCAACAGTGTGGAACACGGCAGATGAGCGAGGGGGTCTTCCAGCGCCCTGGCGGGCGCAGCAACTGCAAAAGTGGATGCCATTCGTTCAACTCCTATCGAAAATTGCGTTTCTCTCAACTGAAAGCGTGAGAACTGTTTTCCCGGAGGAACGCTCCGAAGTGCCAGCAATTCCCAGTCCGAAACCTCACAGTGCGCCAGGCCAACTCAGCTTCCCGGCAGGGCTGGCGAGTCGATGCCATTGAATCCATACTACTCTGCCCTCAATTCTACGCGTAGCACTTAGAGTACCCTATAGCCCTTTCTGGCCGAATTCCAGGCAAAACTATCGGCCGATCTATACCACCCACTACCCCATCGTGCCAGAGCATCGTATAGAATATACCCAACCCCGCAATAAGATCCTAGATGCGCGCGAATGCGCAAATTACTCTCACTATTCGCCGACCCGGTATCAAAACGCACAAACCGTGGCCGCTTGGAACGGCGTCACCGGGTATTTCACCGATCCCGGCGGGTGGCGCGGGCGGGTCTGGTCGCCTATCTCCTGGTTGCGGCCTGGCGCGGCCTGGTGTCGGCCTCAGCGCAAATTTTGCCGCCAATGCAGATTCTGCACCAGGAGGTCTATTCCGCCCCCGCCGGACTTCGACCGGCAACCCGGCGCGCCGGTGCGTCGATTCTCCCCGGCGGGCGGGTGGTTGCGCCATACGGAGACGAATATCCGATCGGCCCGGGTGCCTTCGGCCTGGCCATAAGCCCCTCGGGAAGAACCGTCGTTACCGCCAATTCCGGGCCGGCCCGCTACTCCCTGACGATCCTCGAGCGAGCCGCCGGCAAAAGCTGGCAGGCTCGCCAGTTGGTGGCCAACCCGCCCGACAGCATGGAACCGCGGGGCACCGGCTGGAGGGGCGTATTCATGGGCCTGGCCTTTACCTCCGACCGTGGCTTGTTCGCCTCGGAAGGCAACTCCGGCCGCGTCGCCTGGTTCGACGCCGCCGAAGAGCGCCGCCGCGGGGTCGATCTCAACCGCCAGGGTTATCAGGATAGCTACGCGGGCGATCTTGCCATCGACTCGCGCCGGGGCATTCTCTACGCCGCCGACCAGGCCAATTTTCGCGTGGCCGTGGCCGATATTCGCAGCCACCAGGTGATTGCGTCGGTGAAGGTGGGCCGCCTTCCCTTTGCGTTGGCGCTGTCTCCGGATTGCCGCCGGCTATTCGTCACCAATCTCGGCAGCTTCGAGTACCACCCGCTGCCGGGCGGTCCGGTGCCGTTCCCGCCCTTCGGTTTTCCGTCTTCCCAAGCTCTTGCCGCGCTGGGCGATCCCAATGCGGAGGCGTCCCAAACGCTCGCGATCGTCGATGTCGCCCATCCGGCGGAAGCCAAGGTCGAGGCGTTCGTCCACACCGGCGCTCCCGTGGGTGGCGATTTCGTGGGCGGCAGCAGTCCGTCCGGCATTGCCGTGGGCAGCGATCGGGTATTCGTTGCCAATGCCGCCAACGACTCTGTTTCCGTGGTCGATCCGCACAGCCACCAGGTAGAGGTTGAAATCCCCATTCGCATCCCCGGCCTGGAAGCGTGGCGCGGAGTTTTGCCCATCGGTATGGCGTACCACGAGCGCTCCGGCTGGCTGCTGGTGGCCGAGGCGGGCATCGACGCCGTGGCCGTGATCGACGTCCGCCAGCGCCGCGTTCTGGGCCATATTCCGGCGGCCTGGTTCCCCACCCGCGTGGCGGTCCTGGGCGACACCGTATTTGTCGCCAACGCCCGCGGGCATGGGGTGGGCCCGAACGCACCGGACTGGGACCCGGAGTCGCTTCGCCCGAGCTTGGCGGGCCGCTTCGTCCTGCCCGGCTACCTTTATCAGGGCACGCTCTCCGTGTTCCAGCTTCCCACTGCGGAAGAGCTGCCCGCGCTTACCCGGCTCGCTCTCGAAGCCGCCAGCCTCCTGCCTCGGCCGGCCCCGCTTCCGAGCCTGCCCCAGGCGGGCCATGTAGTGCTGATCGTAAAAGAGAGCCGCGCCTACGACGAAATTCTGGGGGATATCCCTGCCGCCGGCAACGGACCTGCCATGGGCGACGCCGAACTGGCCATCTATGGAGAACAGGGCATGGCCGACGGGCACCGCCAGCGCCTCAGCATCAAGCAGGCCAATCTCTCGCCCAACCACCATGCGATCGCCCGCCAGTGGGCCTTCAGCGACAACTTCTATGCCGACGCCGAGAGCAGCGTGGACGGCCACCACTGGATAGTGGGGGCTTATCCGAACGCTTGGGTGGAAAGCTCCGCCCGCGCCGCCGATGGCGGCCAGAAGGATTTTCGTCTCTCGCCCGCCGCCGGGCGCCTTTCCTTCGCCGGTATGGCCGCCTCGGTTCAACCCGAGGACGAGCCCGAGGCCGGCACGATCTGGGACCACCTGGCGCGCCACAGCGTCAGCTTCTTGAATTTCGGCGAAGGGTACGAGCTGGCCGGCATCCGCGAAGGGCCGGACATGGAGCCCACCGGCGCCCGCTTCTACACCGACATGCCCATGCCGGAGCCCCTGTATCGCAGCACCTCCCGCGAATATCCCGGATTCAATCCCGAAATCTCCGATCAGTACCGGGCCAGCCAGTTCATCGGCGAAATCGAGCGCCGCTACCTGCGGCCGAAAGCCGAGTTGCCGCGCTTTCTGTACATCCAGCTTCCCGGCGATTTCACCCCGCACCCGCACCCTTCCGCCGCCTATCCCTACACCGCTTCCTACATCGCCGACAACGACTACGCGCTGGGCCGCATTCTCGAGTTCCTATCGCACACGCCCTGGTGGCGCGATATGGTAGTGTTCGTCACCGAGGCCGACGCCCAGAACGGCATCGACCACATCGACGCCCACCGCACCGTTCTGCTCGTAGCCGGTCCGGCTGTCAAACGCAACTACGTGTCGCATACCAATTCCAGCTTCCCTGGCTTGCTGAAAACCATCTTCGAGCTGCTGCGCCTGCCGCCGCTCAACCTGTTCGATGCCGTGGCGTCGGATCTGCGCGACTGCTTCACGGAAAAGGCCGACCCGGCGGTGTACCAGGCCCGGCCACCGGACCGCAGAGTGTTCGCGCCGTGAGCGTCTCCCGTCCACCGGGATCGGATCGACGGCTCGACGCGTTCTTTGACGGTTGGCGGGTGCAGTCGGCATTTCCCGCGGTCGCGAGCCACCGGTGGGACAGACCATCGTTTCCTGTGGTCTGTCGGGCCCTCTCCAGGCCCTAACAGCCTGACAGACGACAAAAAACGATCATCTGTCCCACCCTCGGCCGCTCGATGAGTGCCGTCTGTTTTCAGTCGCTTACCGAGCCGCGACCGCCAGGGAGCGGTTTCCCCAACGGATTTCCCCAAGATCGGTTAAGTTAACCACCGCGGCCCCTGCTACGCCTTGACGGAGAAGAATCCGCTCACGTTCTCCCACAGTAGTTGAGGAAAGCTCTTGTCCAGGTAGGAGCGGATCGAGACGTAGCATTCGTCGCAGGCGTTGGTGCGGGTGAACTCGCCGATCATCCGTTCGCGGTCTTCGAGCGGATACCGGTGGAACTGCATGGAGCAGGGCTGCAGGGCGCCATCGCAGGTGACCACCAGGAAGCGATGGCCCGCTTTACAACCGGGCATCCCCGAGTTTTCGAAGTAGCGCCGCGTGGCATCGAGCGTGCTTCGGCTGTTGACGATCCAGTTGGTTTTGTCGCGGCGCTGCTCCACCCGGTCCAGGTGGCTGGCCAGGGAGGAAAGCTGCTCGGGCGATACCGGCAGCAGATCGCGGCACCCGGTGCGGCGCGCCGAGTAGGCGCTGTAACAGAGGTTGACGCCCCACTCGCGAGCCTTGTCGGCGATGGCGTTGATCTCCTCCAGGTTTTCGCTGGTGATGCACGAGTTGAGTACGATATCGTCGTGCCCAAGGCGCGCCATCCGCGGGATCAGGTCTTCCAGATGGCGGTAGAGTCCGGGATAGCAGCGGAAGTCGTCGTGCCGTTCGTCGGGGAAGTCCAGGCTGACGGAGAACTGGTCCACTCCGGCGTCGCGCAACTGGAGGTACAGCTCGGCGGTCATCAGCGACCAGCTCGAGACCAGAATCGTGTAAGGCAGACCGGAGCCTTCCTTAATGTTCCGGACGATCTCGACCAGGTCGGGACGCAGCAGCGGTTCTCCGCCGGAGACCTGGACCACGCAGGGACGGAGCGCCTGCATGTAGCGCCGGTACTCGCTGGGGCGAAGATTGCGCGAGTCGTCGCGCGGGCCGCCATGGTCGCAGTGCCGGCAGTTGCAGGTGCAGGAGTCGGTTACTTCGAACGACACCACGATGGGCCGGTCGGCCATCCAGTTGAGCGACCCGCGCCCGATGATCTTCAGGGACTCTTGAAACGGGACCTTGCGCATGGGATTCAGGCCACCTCGCAGCGGGAGGGATCGCAACCCGGCTGTGTGCAGGGGCCGAGTGCCGGGGTTTCGGGAGAAACCGAAGCGAGGATACGGCCGCTGTCGCCGCTTTCGCCACCGTTGATACGCCGTTCCAGTTGTTCGAGCGCGGGACGGAGCCACTGGTGGCCCAGTCCCACGGCGGATTGAATCCAGGTGTAAGCCTCCAGATCGTCGGGAGGAGCCCCCTGGCCCAGCAGGCTCATCACACCCAGGTTGGCGATGGCGTGGCTGTCGCCGCCGCCGGCGGCCTTCCGGTACCAGGCGGCGGCGCGTTCGCAATCGGGGGCGACTCCGCGGCCCGTGTGGTAGGCCAGGCCGACCAGGAACTGGGCGCGCAGGCAGCCGGCTTCGGCCGCGCGCAGGAGGCTGGCGAAGGCATCGGCGTCGTTCGAGCAAACGAGGCCGCGGTTGAAATCGGCCGCGGGATGTCGGGCGCGCGAAGGCGTCTGGTCCACGTCACACCTTTCGGGAGCGGTCAAACGGATTAAAAACTATTCTATACCGATTCGCCGCCGCCGGCCCGGACTGTGGAGCGGACCCTCGGTCCTCCACGCCGGGACTCACCCCGGCGCTCTTCGTTGCCGCTGCGCTGCTCTGTGGGGCAGCCAATCAGGCGGCTCTTCCCTTCGCACAGCTGCCCACCCATTTCGTGGACACTCGTTTTCCCCCCGAATCCGCACAATCCTGCACAACCCGTACCGCCGCCCATCTTGTCGCCGCTGCCTTTCTTCCCAATCCCCAGTCACAGAGTTTTGAAAATATCTGGAACCCATTTATTTGCCAAGATTTAAATGGTCGCCGCTGCCTTTTCTCCGCCGCTTTTTCACGCTACGTCCTGCTACCTTGAAGGCGGAATGAAGAAGCCGGATATCGCCCGACGCATGGCGCGCGGGTCGGGCGAGAGCACCAGCCAGGCCGCCGACCGCCTCGACCGCCTGGTTCATGACCTGTTACAAGACCTCCGCCATGGCAAGGCAGCGCGCCTGCCGGGCCTCGGGCGCTTCCTGATCTCACCGGACGGCCGCATCGTGCTGCAGCCGGAACGGCGGCGCCGGGGCAAACCGCGTGCGTGACTCCGCCCTGTTCGCCGAATTGGCGCAAGTAGTGACCGAGGCTCTGGCCAGTGGCAAAGCCGTGGAAGTGGAAGGTTTGGGCGTGTTCTACCCCGATCCGGTTTCGGGCGTCCGTTTTGAGGATTGCCGCGGCCCCTCCGTCTTTCTCGCTTATGCCAAGGAAGACCTGGAGGTCGCCCTGCGCCTGCACGATGCCCTGCGCGAAGCCGGCTTCCGGCCGTGGATCGACGTTCGCAAACTGCTGCCCGGCCAGAACTGGCCGCGCGCCATCGAGATGGCGATTCAAAACGCCGATTTCTTCGTAGCCTGCTTTTCCCAGCGCGCCGTGGTGAAGCGCGGCGGTTTCCAGGCCGAGATCCGCTACGCCCTCGACTGCGCCCACAGCCTCCCTCTGGACGATATCTACATCGTGCCGTTGCGTCTGGACGCCTGCCACGTGCCCCGCAGCGTAGCCCGCGAATACCACTACATCGACCTGTTCCCGGACTGGCAGGCCGCCCTGCGCCGCCTCACTGGCATGATTCGCGCCGAAACCCGCCGCCGCGATGCCCGCTTCCGCCCTTCGGCCGCGTAATGAAAGCTGTCAGCGTTCAGCCGTCAGCATTCAGCCAACCCCGAAACCGCGACGAACGAAGCGCGCTCTTAGCTGATCGCTGAACGCTGAGTGCTGATCGCTCCTTTTCAACTCGTGTGATCGTGGATAATGCGCCACCCCTTGGCGCTGCGGTGCATCACCAGGGTGTAGCGCCCGGACGTATCGCCGCCGCCGGCGGCGGTTCGATGCAACTCGAACTTGCCCGTGACCAGCGCATAATCGGCGCCCAACGGCCGCACCGCGATCTCCGAAAAATGCAGCGTTCCCATGGCCTCCGGAGTTGGGTAGCTGCGCTGGTAGCGTTCCAGAATCGCCGCCACGCCGCCGTGGGTCACCTGTTTACCTACAAAAGTCGTATTGGGCGAATCCTCATAGTAGGAAGCGAAGGTTTCCAGATCGCCGTGGTTCCAGGCGGCTTCCGAATCGCTCATCACCGCCCGAATCTCGTCGTGTTGCGCCCACGCGGCCGTGACGCAAACAACCGCCAGCAATACCTTCCCATACCGCTTCACCATGGGACCGATTATAATGCCGCGTCTAGTGGCGCGGTCATCGTCGTAGCGCCGGCGATCTTGTCGCCGGTGCTTTTCGGCCACGGCCATCTTCAAGCTGGCCCCCGCGAACGAGCCCTGGCAAACCGCCCAAGCCCCGGCTCCTTATTCGCTCCGGATGGCGCTCAGCGGGTCGACGCGCACTGCCCGCAACGCCGGCAGGACGCTGCCGGCCAGCGCCATCAGCACCGCCAATGCGCTTCCCGCCAGAAAGGCGATGGGGTCGTCCGGACGCACCCCGGCCAACGCCGCCTGCATGGCCCTCCCAGCCAAATAGGATGCTGCCATTCCCACCGCTACTCCCACTCCGCACAGCACCGCGCCCTGGCGCAGCACCATGCCGAAAATGTTGGCCGGCCGCGCGCCAATGGCCAACCGCACGCCAATCTCCTGCGTCCGGCTCGAAACCGCGAACGACAGCAGGCCGTGGATCCCCACCACCGCCAGCAGAAACGCCGCCAGCGCGAAGCCGCCCAATACGCGCAGGTGTACCACTCGAGGGGCGCTGTCCAGCGCCACCACTTCGTCCAAAGTTTGTACGTCGGAAATGGGTTGCTCCGGATCGGCCGCCGCCACGATCCGCCGGATCGCCGGCAGCAGCGAAGCGGGATCGCCTTCGCCGCGGATCGCCAGGTCTTTGGGAGCGTACCAGGGGAACGCGCCGTCGCCTACCTGCCGATAGGGCAGATACACTTGCGGCTCGCTGGTTCTCTCCAGGCCGCGCGTCCGCACGTCGCCGGCCACCCCCTCCACCGTCCAATCCGTGATCTCCGTGTCCAGGATCCTCAGATGGCGGCCCAGCGCCCCCTGTCCCGGCCAGTACCGGCGCACGAAGGATTGGCTGACGATGGCTACCGCCAGCGTCGTAACCGTGTCCGATTCGACCACATCGCGGCCGGCCAGAAGCGGTATTCCCATGGCAGCAAAATAGCCCGGCGTGATGAACCGCAGGCTGGCCCGGTCGTTGGTAGTTGCCTCCACCGGAGCGCCGTCTACGCTCACCGGCCAAACGCCGCCTCCCATCACAATGGGGAGGAAGCTCGTGTAGCCGGCCGCGCGCACCCCCGGCAGCGCCCGAACGCCCGTCAGTACTTGTTCGTAAAACCGAAACCGCGGCGCGATCTTTTCGTATTTCGGCATCGGCAGCGAGGTTCTCAGCGTTAAGACCCCTTCCGCCCGAAATCCCGGGTCGGTGTTCTCGATCTGCCACAGCGCCCGCATCAGCAGGCCGCACGAAACCAGCAGCGCCACCGACGAGGTTACCTGCGCCACCACCAGCACGCCGCGCAGCCGCTCGCGCCTTCCGCCCACCCCCGACCGTGAGCCTTCGCGCAGTCCGCCCACCGCCGCGTCTGCCGTGCGCAGCGCTGGGATGGTGCCGAACCCGATCCCCGTCAGCGTGGTCAGCACCAGCGCCAGCCCGATCGCCCGGCCGTCGATCGCAAACGTTTCCGCAATCGGCAGCCCGCTTGGCACCAGCTTGGCCAGCAGCGGAGCGGCTTCCGCCGCCAGCCCGATTCCCACCGCCCCACCGGCCAACGCCAGTAGCATGCTTTCCGTCAGCAACTGCCGAACCAGCCGTTCCCGCCCCGCGCCCAGCGCCGTCCGTACCGCAACCTCCTTCCGCCGCAACAGGCCGCGCGCCAGCAGCAGGTTCGCCAGGTTGGTGCACGTCATCAGCAGCAGGCATAGCGACGCCGCAGCCAGTACGATCAGCAAAACCCGCGCGCGATCCCCCACCAGTTCCCGTATGTCGCCCACGGTAGCCGTTACCTTGCGGTTACCCTTCGGGTAGAGCCGCTCGAGTTGCGCCGATATGGCCAGCATCTGTTCCCGCGCCCGCTTCAGGGAAACGCCTGGCCGCAGTTTCGCCAGCACATTCAGGTAGTAATTGGTGCGGTACGCGAAGTCCGCCGGCGTGAAGCGCATGGCGGTCCAGAGGCGTATCTGGTTTGGAAAGCGGTTCGGCACGTAGAAGTCCGGCGGCAGTACGCCGATGACGGTGAACGGGGAGCCATCTAGCAGGATTTTTCGGTTCAGGATCCCCGGGTCGCCGCCGAACCGGTCGCGCCACAGCCCGTCGCTCAAGATCGCCGTTCCCGCCGCGCCGTCGCGGTCGTCCTCGGCGGAGAACAGCCGTCCCAGTTCCGGCCTCGCCCCGAGCAAGGGCAACAGGTCCGCCGTCACCGACGCGCCCGACAGGTTTTCGGGCTGCCCGCTGCCGCTCAAGTTCACCGAAAGCCCGCGAAACGCGCCCATGCTTTCGAACACCGAGTTCAGGTTCTTCCAGTCGCGGTAGTTGGCCGGGGAAGGCTCCATGCGCGAGTATCCGGGAATGCTCTCCCACAGCATCGTCAGCCGATCTGCGTCGGGAAACGGCAGCCGCCGGATCAGCACGTGGTCGGCGATCGAAAACGCCGCCGTGGTCGCGCCCACCCCCAGCGCCGTCACCCCGATCGCGGTCAGCGCGAATCCCTTCGACCGGGTCAGCGTGCGTGCGCTCTGGCGAACGTCCTGGCGCAGGATTTCCCAGTGCGCCGCGGCGGCGGTGACCGCCACGTCGGCGGTCATCTCCAGGTACAGCCCGATGCGGCTCCAGATACCCACCGCATCGCGCTTCCGCTGGGCGTGGATCGCGCCCATCTCGGCCGCGTATTCGTGGCGGAACGAGGCCGGCAACAGGTGAAGCAGAAGCCGCTCCAGCATCTACGCCCCCTCCGGCACGAAGCCGCTGGCCCGCGCCAGTTCCACCAGTTGCGACATGCGCCGCGCCTCCGCCCGGGCTACCTCCCGCCCGAACGGCGTGATGCGGTAATAGCGCCGCCGCTCGTCGTCCAGTTCCGGCAAGGGCCGGTCCGCCGTTTCCACGATCAACCCCTGTTCGAGCATCCGCTGGATCGAGCGGTACAGCGTTCCCGCGCTGAGCTTCAACTCGCCGCCGGTTCGCGCCGCCACGTCCTGAATAATCCCGTAGCCGTGGCGGTCGCCGTCAGCAACCGCCAGAAGGATGTGAAACGTCGCCGGCGGCAATGGCAGCAGTGGCGAGGTATCGGCAAACCCGGTTTCAATGGACATGCTTCCATTATATTCATAAAGAATATATTGTCAACGGGTATATCCACTGAGTATGTATCCACGCGTAATGGTTACCAGGCTCCTTTCAGCCTCACGGACAACTTGCCAGAACTGCACAAAGTTGCACAACGCCGCACAAGAATTCCGCCGCCGGACTGCGGCCCAGTGCACAAAAGTGCACAATTGCGAACAAACCGGGACCTTAACGCCAGCCGGGAAAGCCCCTCGCTTCTCTGGGAAAACTCGCCGCACCTGGACGCTGGTACTGGAATCCCCCTCAGCGGGCACGCCGTACTAAAGAGTGACGAACGACGAGCCGATATATCCAGCGAGACCTAATTGATGATCGGCTTTGGGAGGTTGCCGCGAAACCGACCGTTGGTGGAATCGCAGCCGGGGGGATGGGTGCCGGCGGTTGGCTTTCGAGCCTCTGCCGAACACCTGCCGGGAAATATTGGGCGCGCCCGGAAACTCGCGGCGGGTTACCGGCCATGAGAGCCATCTTTTCACGGATGCTTGGGGCGCCGCGATCCTGGCGTGGCCGGTTGGTTCTGCTGGTGGGCTTTCTGGCAGCCCTGGCTGGGCTCGGGGCCTATTGGCGAACTGAGCGGATGCCGCTCCAGCGAACCTTCAGGATTGGCTTCCAGGACAATCCGCCCTTACAGTATGCCGATGCGCAGGGCCGCCCGACCGGCGCGGTCCCGGATCTGATCGACGCCGCGGCGCGCCGCGCGGGGCTCCGTCTGGAGTGGGTGCACACGGCGGAGGGGATTGAGCGAACTCTCTCCACCAAGAGCTTCGACCTGTGGCCCGTGGCGGTGGATCTGCCGGAGCGCCGGCACCGGATCTACGTCAGTACGCCGTGGGCTAAAGTCGCCTATGCGATTGTTTCGTTGCCGTCTCTGCCCATCCGTGGTCCGCAGGATGTGGGGGGAAAAACCCTGGCCGTAACTACTCGGATCTCCGCCGATGCGAGCATGGTCGGCCGCTATTTGCCCCACGCCTCAGTCGTCCCTCAGTACGACTCGGCGGGTGTGATCGCGGCGGTCTGCAGCGGAGCCGCGGCCACCGGCCTGCTGGGGTTCAACCCCCTGCGCGGCCCGCAGCAATCCCGTTGCAATGGAACGCCTCTGCTATTGCGCCCCATCGCCGGCGCCACGTTCTGGATGGGCTTGGGAGCCTCCCAATCCAATGCCGCCGCGCAGGCGGCCGCCGAAATGCTCAGTCAGGAGCTCGGCCGAATGGCCGAGGACGGCACTGTCGCCAGCATCGACTTTCGCTGGAACACCGACATGAGCACCGAGATCGGCGCTATCTTCGCCTCTCGCAAGGCGCGGATCTACCAGACTGTGCTTCTGGGGGCGCTCGGTGTGTTCGCGATCACGCTCCTGGTCACCTTCGTGTTGGCCGGCCGCCTGGTGGTCTCGCAGCGCATCGCCAAAGCCGCCAACCAGGCCAAAAGCCAGTTCCTGGCAAATATGAGCCACGAAATGCGCACGCCTCTGAATGGGATCCTGGGGATGGCCGAACTGGTGTTCGACACCGAGTTGACCCGCGAGCAGCGGGATTGCCTCGGCGCCGTCAAGATGTCGGCGGATTCGCTGCTTTCGGTGATCGACGATATCCTCGACCTCTCCAAAATGGAGGCGGGTAGATTCGACCTCGATCCGGCCCCCTTCCAGCCCCGCGAACTGGTGGAGCAGACGGTCAAGATGCTGGCATTGCGCGCCCATGAAAAGGGCTTGGAGCTGGTGTGCGAGGTAGATGCTTTCCTGCCCGAATCGGTGGTAGCCGATGCCGGCCGCATCCGCCAGATTCTGATTAACCTGGTGGGCAATGCGGTTAAGTTTACCGAGCGCGGCGAGATCCTGGTGACGGTAACCGGCGTTCCCGTCCCGGACCCCACCGGCATCGAGCTTCGCTTCTCGGTACGCGATAGCGGGATCGGCATCCCGCCGGAGAAGCGGCAGGCGATCTTCGACGCTTTTACCCAGGCGGATTCCTCCACCACCCGCCGTTACGGTGGAACCGGCCTGGGTCTCACGATTTCGCTGCACCTGGTTCAGATGATGGGCGGCATCATCTGGGTGGAGAGCCAGCCGGGACGGGGTAGCACTTTCCATTTCACGGTCCAGGCCGGCCGAGGAGTCTCGTTCGCAGCCGGTCCATCCGACCCCCACAAACCGTTCGAAGGCGTTCCCGCGCTGATCGTCGACGACAACCAAACCAACCGGCGCATCCTGTGCGAGAACCTTTCCCGCTGGGGGATGCGGCCGGCAGAGGCGGAAAGCGGCTCAGCCGCAATTCGTTTGCTGGAAGCCGCTTCGTTCCCGCTGGTGCTGACCGACGTTCACATGCCGGAAATGGACGGTTTCCAACTGGCCGAGCGCATCAAGCGGCGGCATCGCTCGGCGCTAATCGCCATGCTGACCTCGCACACCGGTGCCGGCGATGTCGCGCGCAGCCGGGAGTTGGGAATCGATGCCTACCTCACCAAGCCTGTCGCCCAGGCGGAATTGCGGAAAGCGATCGCGGAGGTTCTCTTGCATGCGCCGCGCGCCACCCCGGCTCCGCCGCCTCCCAAGCCCGCCTCCGAGAGCCCTAAAAGCGCCGCCACGCTGCGCATTCTGTTGGCGGAAGACAACCCGGTCAACCAGAAGGTCGCGCTGCGCATGCTGGAGCAGCAGGGCCATAGC
This sequence comes from Bryobacterales bacterium, assembly GCA_003164035.1. GTDB lineage: Bacteria > Acidobacteriota > Terriglobia > Bryobacterales > Bryobacteraceae > JBEKYD01. Next base: position 55,563 of record PLRS01000021.1, read on the forward strand.
GTGGCGCTGGCGGAAGACGGGCGGGCAGCCTTGGCGGCATTCGGGCGCGGCCCCTTCGACCTGGTCCTGATGGACGTTCAGATGCCGGACATGGATGGATTTGAGGCTACCGCCGCGATTCGCAATCTGGAACGCGGCACCGGGGCACACATCGCCATCTTCGCCTTGACCGCCCACGCCATGGCGGGCGACCGGGAGCGTTGCCTGGCCGCCGGTATGGACGGCTACATTGCCAAACCGATCCGCAAGAGCGACCTGCTGGACGCCCTGGCCCGGGTACGCCCCGCCCAGGTCGATCGCTGATTACCGTGCCCGCTTCCGTTCCAGTTCGGTGAGCGCCGCCAGCACATCGGTGCTGTGATGGCGCGGGTCGGCACGCATCCAGATTTTGGCCACCCGGCCCTCCGGATCGACCAGAAACGTGGCCAGGATGGGCCGCTTCCCAATCATCGCCACCCGGTCGAGGGCGCCATAGCTTTTCGCCACTCTTCGCTTGCGGTCTGTGAGCAATTTGAACGTCAGCGCCTGTTGCGCGCCGAACGCTTTGTGCCGGGCGGGGGAATCCGGGCTCGCACCCACTACTACGGCTTGGGCCTTTTGGTATTGCGCCAGATCGCGCTGAAAGTTGTGCGCTTCGATGGTGCAGCCGGGGCTTTCGTCGTATGGATAGAAATACAGAACCAGCCATTTGCCGCGAAAATCCTTCAGGCCGGCCGTGCCGCCATCCTGGGCGGGCAGGCTGAAATCGGGGGCCGCATCGCCGGCCTGGAGCACCCGGTCGATATCCGGGTTTGGCGTGGCGGTCTTTTTGTGGAAGAACGGCATGCCGAGTGCCGTGCCCAACCCGAGCAGCGTAATGGCCGCCAGGATGCGGAGCGATCCGGCCCGAAATGAACTCAAGTCGAAACCCAACCGAGCCTTATTCAACCGGGTCTTCCCGTTCCATCCAGGAGTTCGAGCGCCGCTGTCCCGCCATGCTCCGAGTCTACAACAGCCGGCTTGTTACAATGAAGCTTCACACTCATGTTGGCAGATTCCATACGGGAGCTGGAATCCGGTTCCCTGGCGCGGATACGCGCCGCCCGCACGCTCGAAGAGCTGGAAGCGGTGCGCGTGGAGGTGCTGGGCCGCAAAGGCACGCTCACCCTGGCGCAGAAGGAAATCGGCAAGCTGGCGCCGGCCGACCGTCCCGCCTTCGGGCAGATCCTGAACGGCGCCAAGCGGGATCTGGAAGCCGAGTTCGACCGGCGCAAGAGCGAGTTCGACCAGGCCGCCACCGGCGCCCGCCTCAAGGGAGAATGGCTCGACCTGACCCTGCCCGCTCCGCCGCCGCGGCGCGGCCACCTGCACCCCATCACGCGCATCCAGCGGGAATTGGAAGAGCTGTTCCGGTCGCTCGGTTTCGCCGTGCTGGATGGGCCCGAGGTGGAAGACGAATACCACAACTTCGACGCCCTGAACATTCCCGCCGAGCATCCCGCGCGCGACATGCAGGACACGTTCTGGCTCGAAGGCGGCCATTTGCTGCGCACCCACACTTCGCCGGTGCAGGTGCGCGGCATGGAACGGCTGGGGCCGCCGCTGCGCATGATCGCGCCCGGCCGCGTGTTCCGCAACGAGAGCGTGGACGCGTCCCACGAGCACACCTTCTATCAACTCGAGGGCATGATGATCGACCGCGACGTTTCGGTCGCGCACCTGCTCTATTTCATGAAAACGCTGCTCACCGCCATTTTCCACCGGGAGGTGACGGTGCGTCTGCGGCCGGGTTATTTCCCCTTCGTCGAGCCCGGCTTCGAGCTGGATATTCAGTGCCTGATCTGCGGCGGCACCGGCTGCGCCGTCTGTAAACAGAGCGGCTGGGTGGAACTGCTGCCCTGCGGGCTGGTGAACCCCAACGTGCTGCGCATGAGCGCCATCGACCCGGAGGAATGGAACGGTTTTGCTTTCGGCCTGGGGCTGACGCGCCTGGCGATGATGCGTTACGGCATCGACGATATCCGCCATCTGCAGGGCGGCGACCTGCGATTCCTGGAACAGTTCTGAGGCTCGAGGCGCCATTTGAAATTCTCCTATAACTGGATTCGCGAGCTGGTCGAGGGCCTCGATTGCGCCCCCGCACCGCTGGAACGATTGATCACCATGAAGACCGCCGAGTGCGAGGGCATCGAGGTGGTGGGAAGCCTGCTGGCCGAAGCGCTGGTGGTCCGGGTGTTAACGGCCGAACCGATCGCCGGCACGCACCTGACCATGGCCGAAATCGACGCCGGTCCGCTTGGCCGCCGAACCGTCGTCTGCGGCGCTCCCAATTGCCGCGCCGGCATGAAGGCTGTCTGGGCGCCGATCGGCAAGAAGGTCATCCATGGCGTCGAGAGCGACGGCATGCTGGCTTCGGGCGCCGAGCTCGCGATCAACCGCGAGCAGGTGGGAATCGTGGAGCTGGAAGCTCCGGTGGGCGCTCCGATTCCGGGCTGCGCGCCGGACAGTATTATCGAAATCGACAACAAGTCGATTACGCACCGTCCGGACTTGTGGGGGCATTGGGGCATGGCGCGGGAGGTGGCGGCCATCGCCGGCGGCAAGCTGAAGGATCCGGTGCGCCTGGACGGGCTGCCTGCCGCCGCGCCCGCCATTAAGGTCGAAGTGGCCGACCCAGATCTCTGCCCGCGGTACAGCGCGCTGGTGCTCGAAAACGTCACCTGGCAGCCATCGCCGTTGTGGCTGCAATGGCGGCTATCGAGTATCGGCTTGAACCCGATTAGCAACATCGTCGATGTGACCAACTACGTGATGGCGGAATTCGCCCAGCCGATGCACGCCTTCGATGCCGACAAGCTGAAGGGCGGCACCATTTTTGTGCGGCGGGCAACGGCGGGCGAGCATTTCGCCGCGCTCAACGGCGAGGAGTACACGCTGGATGCTTCGAACCTGGTGATTGCCGACGCCGGCGGCGCGATCGCTCTGGCCGGCGTAATCGGCGGGGCGGAAAGCGCCATCAGCGACTCCACCCGCCGGGTGGTTCTCGAAAGCGCCACCTTTCAGGCGGCATCGGTGCGAAAGACTTCGTCGGCCATCAAACTGCGGACCGATGCTTCGATGCGATTCGAAAAAGCGCAGGATCCGGCCAATACGGTTCGCGGCTTGGCTCGCGCGGTCGAGCTCCTCCATGCGGTTTCGCCGGGCATCCGTATCGTGGGCGGGGTGGCCGACGCGGCGCGGCCCACCGAGCCGCCGGCGCCCATCTCGCTGCCCCTGGACTGGCTGGAACGCAAACTGGGCCGCTCCATTCCAGCCGCTGAAGTGCGCGCCATTCTGGAAAGCCTGGAATTCGGCGTGGTGGAGAACGGGCCGCGCGCCTTCTCTGTCACCGTGCCAAGCTGGCGCGCTACCAAAGACGTTTCGATCAAAGACGACCTGGTGGAAGAGGTCGGCCGCATGGTGGGCTACGACTCCATTCCGCCGCGAGCCCCGCTGGTGGCCGCCGCCGTGCCGCCCGCCAACCCCGAACGGAATTTCCAGCACGACGTCCGCGCCCTCGTCGCCGATTCGGGCTTCACCGAGGTTTACAACTACTCCTTCCTGAGCGAGGAGGCGGTGCGCAAGTTCGGGTACGAGCCGGCGAGCCACGTGCGCGTGACCAATCCCATCGCTAGCGACCAGGCTCTGTTGCGGCGCTCGCTGGTGCCGGAGTTGTGGCGCAACGTGATCGAAAACAGCAAGCACCGCGATTCGTTCCGGCTATTCGAGATCGGGCTGGAGGTCCACAAGGGCGGTGCGGGCTTGCCCGAAGAGATTCCGCACCTGGCGGCCGTCGTTTACGACCGCGCGGGCGACGGCAAGGCCGGTTTGGACGAGTTGAAGCGCGTGGCGGTCTGCCTGATGCCGGGGGCTGCTATTGAACCCTGCCCGGACCCGTCGGAGGTCGAGATTTACCAGCACCCCGCGCGCGCCGCTTGGGTGGTCTGGAAAGGCGAGCGGGTGGGGCGACTGTTCGAGATTCACCCGTCGCTGATGGAGAGCGGCCGCGCCGCGGTGCTCGATCTGGATTTGAAGCGGGTGATGCGTCTCGGCGCCGGCGAGGTGAAGTACACTCCGATCCGCCGCTATCCTTCTAGCGCGTTCGATCTTTCGGTGATTGCCGGCGAGCGCGAATACGCTTCGGCGCTGGAAGCCAGTCTGCGGCGGTTCGCCGGACCGCTGGTGGAGAGCATCGAATTCCTGCGGGTGTATTCCGGCGCGCCGCTGCCCGAGGGCTCGAAGAGCGTCTCCTACCGGCTGACGCTGGGCTCGCCGGAACGAACGCTCGAAAGCGAAGAAATCGGCGCCATTCGCGCGCGCATGATCGAAGGCATGCGCGGCCTAGGCTACGAGCTTAGGGATCGTAACGAAATAAGGTGTG
>PLRS01000074.1:0-44629 GCA_003164035.1 Bryobacterales bacterium
CAGTATCACCATGCAGGTGCCCTTGATGCGCGGGTCGTCTGACTCCACCGCCTCGATGACGAAGTTGTCGAACCCCATGTTGGTGATGAAGCGGCCGCGCTTCTCCACCTGCAGAATGGGCTCGCCGCCTTCCGGCCATTCGGCCACGCTCACCCTGCCGCCCAGCATGCCGGTTTCGACGCCCACGTAGGGCAGCGGTTCGGTCAGAGCGAAAGCGCCGCGCCAGGGGACGCGGTCTTCGCCCGGAGCGGCCGGAGCGCAACGGCTCATATAGGTCCGGACCTGTTCGGGCGTGCCGCGCTCATGAATGGGCGATAGGGCCAGGCATCCGGCCAGGCTGGCGGTAGCCGAGCCGGCATCCACCCAGGCCAGCTCGAACGCTACCAGGGCCAGGGCCACATTCTTCGGCCCGGCGATGAACCCGCCTTCCTCGGGGTCCATGAAGACGGCGGTGATGCCGGATTCGTCGAAAGCCGGGAGCAAGCTGGCCTTTTCGGCGGTCCATTCGTGCGTGTTGCGGGCGCCGGCGGCTACCAGCCGCGCTACCGGACCGCGCGCCACGGCGCGGGCCGACTGCACCAACATCTGCAGGTCGTACCGGTCGGTAAATCGCCACAGAATCTGGCGGACATCGTCGCCCGGAAGGGCGCGCAACGTGTCGAGTTTTCCTCCAACTGCACTGGCCATGGGGATACTCCTTTGTCGGAAATAAGGAGTTTAGCACCTGGTGTGTTATTTTTCATCGGGTGTATGGAGGAGATTCCGCGACCCTTTCCTTCTGTATGCTAGTTAACGGCCATGTACCAGGTCGTCGTTGACACCAATGTGCTCGTCGCCGCGTTGCTCTCCAGTCGTGGAGCGTCGCACCGTCTGTTGCGGCTGGTGGGTGATCATCGATGGCGGATTAACCTCTCGGTGCCGCTGGTTTTCGAGTATGAACAGGCCCTGAAGCGGGTATGCACAGGCGGGGATTTGAGTGGCAGCGATATCGATAGCGTAGTGCACTTTCTTTGCGCCAGCGCGAATCTTCGTCTTATCTTCTTCCTGTGGCGGCCCCTCCTGCCCGACCCAAGGACGACTTCATCTTGGAACTGGCCGTGGAAAGCCGGGCCGATTTCGTGCTCACCTTTAACACCAGGGATTTCGCGGGTGCCGAGCGGTTCGGCATTCGAGTCGTCTCGCCGCGGGAATTCCTTGCGATAATAGAGGAGGTGCCGTGACCCTCACCGTAGCAGTTCCGGACGCCGTGTACCGCGAGATCGCCGAGTTGGCGGCACGGCAGGAGGTTTCCGTGGAACGAATGGTGGTGGCGGCCCTAGCCGAACAGCTTTCCGGCTGGAAGCGCGTGAAAGAAATGGCCGAGCGCGCCAGTCGCGAAGGTTTCCTGGCCGTGCTGGACAAGGTGCCGGCAGCAGAACCAGCCCCGGAAGACCGGATCTAACCGCGTGTTTTCGGGGCAGCCCGCCGACGGTATAATTCCCCAATGCTTCGAAAGTTTCTTGGCACTCTCCTGGTATGCTCCGCGACGCTGGCGGCGGGCACTACTCCTACCATCGACGAATCGCTCGGCATGAAATCCGTGAGCGGGGCGCAAATATCGCCGGATGGGCGCTACGTGGCTTACACCGTGCAGGAGGCCAATTGGGACGAGAACGATTTCGTCACCCGGATCTGGCTGGCGAATACGGCCACCGGTGAGCGCATCCAGCTCACGGCGGGGAAAAAATCGAGCTCCAATCCGCAGTGGGCGCCGGATTCGCGGCGGCTGGCTTTTACCTCCAGCCGCGACGGTAAACCGCAGATCTACGTGATCGCGGCGGCCGGCGGCGAGGCGGCGCAGTTGACCAATGAAGAGAACGGCGTGGGGTCGATCGCGTGGTCGCCCGATGGCGCCTCGATCGCCTTCACCGGTACCGGGCCGGACCCGAAGACGACCAAGGATCGGAAGGAACAGTACGGGGAATTCGACATCATCGGCGGCGATTACAAAATGGTGCACCTTTGGCGGGTCAAAACCCCGGCCGAGATTCCCGGCGATGTGAAGAAGCTGCCCCAGGCCGAAGCGCTCACCAAGGGCGAAGAGTTCAGCGTGAGCGGATTCGCCTGGTCGCCGGACGGTAAGCGGATCGCCTTCAGCGCCACCCGCGACCCGGACCTGGGATCGCAGGATACCGAGCGGATTTACGTGTTGGACCTGGCCGACCTGCACGTGCGCAAACTGGCCGATTCGGGCGGTCCCAACAGCGGACCGAAATGGTCGCCGGACGGCAAGGATATCGCTTACACCACTGCCAACGGGCAGAAGTTTTTCTACTACGCCAATCGCTATATCGCCACCATTCCGGCCGAGGGCGGCACGCCGCGGGTGCTGACCGAGGCATTCGACGAAGACCCTAACCTGATCGACTGGGGGCCCGACGGCATTTACTTCGGAGCCCCGCGGAAGACCAACGCCCACGTCTTCCGCCTGGATGCGGGCACGCGGACGATTGAGCGGATCACCGGGCCGGACGACTTCCACGCTTCCGGGGCCAGTTTCACCAAGGACCACAGGACGTTTGCCGGCGTGGGCGCGGCGCCGAATCGTTTCGCCGAGATCTTCGTTTCCCCCGCGGCCGGCTTCGCGCCTAAGTATCTGACCGACGTCTCGGCGCAGTGGAAAGACTTTCAGCTCACCACGCGGGAAGTCGTCTCCTGGAAATCGTCGGACGGAGCCACAATCGAGGGCATTCTCATCAAACCCGCCGACTACGACCGTGCCCGCAAGTATCCGCTGCTGGTGGTGATTCACGGCGGCCCGACGGGCGTGGATACGGCGGTGCGGTCGGCTGACCGGTACTATCCCGTGGAGCGCTTCGCCGCCAAAGGCGCGCTGGTGCTGCGGCCGAACTATCGCGGCTCGGCGGGCTACGGAGCCAAGTTCCGCGCGCTCAACGTGCGCAACCTGGGGGTCGGGGATTACGCGGACGTGATTGCGGGCGTGGACAGCCTGATCGCCAAAGGACTTGTCGACAAGGACCGGGTGGGAGCAATGGGATGGAGCGAAGGCGGCTATATCTCCGCTTTCATCACTTGCTATAGCGACCGTTTCAAGGCGGTGTCGGTGGGCGCGGGTATCTCGGACTGGGTCACTTACTATGTCAACACGGACATTCATCCCTTCACGCGGCAATATCTGAAAGCGACGCCTTGGGACGACCCGGAGATCTATCGCAAGACTTCGCCGATTACCTATGTCGGCCGGGCCAGGACGCCAACGCTGATCCAGCAGGGCGACCAGGACAAGCGCGTTCCGCCGCCCGATTCGTATGAGCTCTATCAGGCGCTCAAGGATAAGGGCGTGCCGGTCAAGCTGATTTTCTACAAGGGCTTCGGACACCCCATCAACAAGCCCAAACAGCAGCGGGCGGTGATGGAACATAACTACGAGTGGTTCAGTAAGTATATCTGGGGGGAAGAGGTAGGTAAGTAGCTTCACAACCTCTGCATAGATGGTGGGGCGGACGCCCGCGTCCGCGCGGGTTCCCCCGGACCCGCTCTTCGCTCAAGTCGTCGCCCCCTTGCCGCCATCGATGCGAGACTAGGCTCCCGGCGAACGTGGCATACATACGCTTTGTGTGTAGTATAAGGAGTGACGGCGTTCTGTGCCGATAAAAGCTATGAGCAAGCGAATCAACATTATTTTGCCGGACACAACCGTGGCGGTGCTCGATCGTGTGACGACGAAGGGGAACCGGAGCCGGTTTATCGACCGCGCGGTAAGGCAACTTGTGGAGACCGAAGGCAGGGCGAACCTGCGGACACGGTTAAAGCAGGAGGCGCTCGAAAACGCCGAACGCGACCTTGCCATCGCCGCCGAGTGGTTCCCGCTCGAGGAGGAAGCGGCGAAACTCGCCGAAACGGGCCGACCGCGGAAAGCTCCCCGTAAGCGCACATGACGTATCCACGCCGGGGTGAGATCTACCTGGTTGCCTTCGACCCGACCGTGGGGCACGAGATCCAAAAGACTCGACCCGCGGTTGTCATCCAGAATGACGTGTCCAACCGGTACAGCCCCATAACCATCGTGGCGGCTATCAGTTCCCAATTTCGCGACCCGCCCCATCCGCGAGAGGTGCTGATCCGGCCTGGCGGCAAGACGGGCCTCAGCCAGCCGTCAGCCGTAATCTTGAACCAGATCCGGTCGGTAGACCGCCAGCGGCTGGTAAAGCGCCTGGGCTCGCTCGATCCGGCTACCATGCTGAAGGTCGATGACGCGCTCAAGATCAGCCTGGGGCTCGTGGAGATTTGAAAGGCACCCACGGGAGTCGATGGCTCATTCCGTTCGCAGTGCCTGCAGCGGATCTCCCGCTGCCGCCCGCCATGCCGGCCTCGCGCTGGCCACCGCGCCAGTTGCCAGCAGGACGGCCACGGCAACGGCATAGGTGACGGGATCGTTACTGCCGATTTCGTAAAGCAGGCTTGCCAGCAGGCGCGAAAGCAGCAGCGCGGCGGCCAGACTCACGGCTAGGCCTGCCGCCAGCGGCAGCATGGCGCCGCGCAGAATCGTAGCAACCACATTTGCCGGCGTGGCGCCCAGAGCTACGCGGATACCTACCTCCCGCGCCCGCAGCGTGGCCGTGTACGACACCACGCTGTAGACCCCGGCGGAAGTCAGCAGCAGGGCCAGTCCGCCCAACACCGTAAACACCCAGGCGGAAAAGCGGGGGCGCCAGATGGAGTCCGCGATCACGTCGTTCATGGTTTCCACTTTGACGATGGGCTGGTCCGGGTCCACGGCCCAAACCGCTTTGCTGAGCGCGGCCGCCAGCGTCAGAGGCTCGCCCGAGGTACGCACCACGATGGTGCTCATGAACACACCGAAAATGAACTGCCGGTAGGGGATGTACAGCTCATTGTTGGCGGGCTGATCGTAGCTCATCTGGGGAGAATCTTTGACCACACCCACGACCCGGAGCGGTTTCGAGCCCGGCACCGGCAATATTTGTTCCACCGGATCGCGGTTGCCAAACAGCTCCCGCGCCAAGTGCCGATTGATAATGCCGACGGCGGGGGCGGTCGACGATTGATCCTGCGCGTTGAAGGGCCGTCCGGCGAGCACCGGGATACCCATCGCTGCGAAGTACTGCTCGCTGATGGTGCGCGTGGGCATGTATTTGGACGTGCCGTCGGGAGCCTCGTAGACCGTAGTGGTGTTGACGCTCGACAGGGGAGGATTATTAACCACCGCCACGTAGCGGACGCCTGGGATTTGCCGGAGCCGTTCGAGCAGTTCGGCGTAGTACGCCATCTGGCTGGCCTTGCTGTCGTACCGGCCGGCGGGGCGCGGCTGGGTCGCCGTTCCGATGGGCACGCGCATGGTCAGCACATGGTCGGGCTGAAGGCCGTGGTCGGATTGTTCCAGCCGGATGAGGCTGCGCATCATCAGCCCGGAGCCGACCAGGAGCAGAAAAGCAAACGCGGCCTCGGCGGCGATGAGCAGCGAAAAAGCGCGCGCGGAGCCCCTGGAACGCCCCGCGGCCAGGCCCGTCCGCAAGACGGTTTGCAAATCCGTTCTGGAGGCCAGAAAGACCGGCAGCAGGCTCAAAATGCACGCCAGCGCCAGGCACAGAACAGTGTTGAACAGCAGCACGCGCTGGTTCAGCGCCACGCGTTGCATGTGGGGAACGGCGAAGGGGAGGGCCGCCAGTTGGCGCAGTAGAAACCGCAGCGCGAAGTGTGCCACCGCGATTCCCGCGGCGCTTCCCGCGACCGCCAGCACCAGGCTTTCGGCCAGAAGTTGCCGGGCCACGCGCCACCATCCGGCGCCGAGCGAGGCGCGGATGGCGATCTCCTTCCGCCGTTGCAACGCGCGGCAGAGCAGCAGGCTGCCGGCGTCGGCGCAAGCGATCAGCAACACCAGTCCCACCGCCGCCAGGATAAAGACCAGGCTCAATTTGTACTTCTGGGCCAGTTCTTCCCGCCACGGGGAAACCACCATGTCGAGGCCCGCTTTTTCGCGCGGCGCCTGCCGTTCCAACTGTTGGGCCACAATTCGCAAAGCGCTTTGCACCGCCGCCAGCGACCGCCCCGCCCGGAGGCGCGCCACCATCTGCAGCGACCGGGCATACGCGGGCGTAAGGTGGAGGGGAGTCCACAGCTCAACCTCCGAACCGGGAAAGTCGAATTCGGGCGGCATCACGCCCACAACGGTGAAGGCTTCGTCCGAAATCGCCACCCGCCGGCCGATGGCTCCGCGGTCGCCATGAAACAATCGCTGCCAGAGGCGGTCGCTGAGAACGGCGACATGGGGCGAGCCGTCGTCGGCCTCGACCAGCCCACGCCCCAGCGCGGCGCGGGTTCCGAGCAGCGCAAACAGCCGGCCCGAAGTTCGCAGAGCGAAAACCTGGTCCGGCGTGGCGATGCCGGTCAGGGTAACCATGTCCTTGAGGTAAGGCGCCGATGTTTCGAACAGATCGGTGCGGTCGCGCAAGCGCAGATAGTCCGCGGCCGATATGCCGAACTGAGCGCGTTTCGGGCTGGTTTCTTCCACCCGGACCAGGTTCGAAGGGGAACGGTAGGGCAGCGGCCGGAGCAGCACCGCATCCACGATGCTGAACGCCGCCGTATTGGCGCCGATGCCGGCTCCCAGGATGAAGACCACCGCCGCGGCGAACAGCGGATTCCGGCGCAGCCAACGGAGCGCCCCAAGCAGATCGCGGATCATACTAATGAATTAGTATACATCGGCCGGTGGCGCTGGGGTGGCTCCGCCGGGTCGGCCTCACGAACCGCCGATGCCGGCCGCTATGTCTCAAATCTGATACAATGGAATGGTGCGGCCGATTATCCTTCATCCGAAGGCGCGAGAGGGAATACGCCGGTTCCCGAAAGAGGCGCGATGCGGCTGGGCAGAGGACTGTTTCGCCTGCAGATAGGAGAGCGGGTTGGGATGCCCAATTCCCGGCCGATGCCGGCAGTGGCCGCGGAGTTTCGGAGCTGCGCGTGAAGGGAGAGGACGGCAGCTACCGCGCGTTCTACTACACCGCCTCGCCGCAGGGCATTCTCGTCATTCACGCCTTCGTAAAGAAGACCCAGCGGACATCTCGCCTTGAGATCGAGTTGGCCAGAAAACAGTTGAAGGAGCTTCTCCATGACTAGACTCAAACCGATCATTGCCAGAACGCCGGAAGAATTGGCGGGCGCGCTGGGACTCTCCGGCGCGGCGGCTAAGGAATGGCAGGTTCAACATAGCCTGCTGACGCGGCTGAAGGAGATCGCGAAGCGGCAAGGCATCACACACGCGGAGATCGCGAAGCGAGCGGGCACTTCTCGAACCAGGGTGACCGCGATCCTGAACGACGACCTCGATCACGTCTCGACCGACCTGCTGATCCGCATCCTCGCCTCGTTGGGTTATCGGGTGAAGGTCTCGGTGGTCAGATCCGAGAGCGCAGCGTAAGGGCCCCCGCGATATCGACGGCTCCCACCTGTTGACATCTTTCGTTTCGTATTCTAATATATCCGTAACGGATGTATTTATGTCAAAGCCGCAATCGCCGCACGAACTGCTCCCGCTCACGCCGCCGGTTTTCCATATCCTCCTGGCCCTGGCCGGCGAGGAACGCCACGGCTACGGCATCATGCAGGACGTCGCGCGCCAGACCGGCGACGCCCTCCAACTGGGGCCCGGCACGCTCTATGGATGCCTGAAACGCATGCTCGCGGCGGGGTTGGTGGAAGAGTCCGACGAACGCCCAGACCCCGCGCTCGACGACGAACGCCGCCGCTATTACCGCATGACCGCCCTGGGAAAGCGCGTGGTTCGCGCCGAAGCCCAGCGCCTGGCCGGCGCCGTGATGGCGGCCAAGGCCAGGTTGGCCGGGAGCCACGCATGACGCCGCAATTGACGCAGATCGGCTGGTTCTGCCGCATTTATTCGGTTCTGCTTTACGCCTACCCCCGCGACTTTCGCCGGCAATACGGCGTCGCCATGCAGCAGGTCTTCCGCGACCGCTGCCGCGACGTGGCGCGCATCCCGGGCCGATGGCCCATGGTTCGCTTCGCCGTCCAACTCGCCACCGACTGGCTCACCACCACGGTCCGTGAAAGAGCCGCCGCCGTCTGGTCCGCCGGCCGTAAACCGGCGCCACGGACCTTTGTCACCGAGTGGGCGGTCACCATCGCCATTTACCTCTTCGCCAGTACAACTTTGGTCCAGGCTTATGTGATTCCCACCGCTTCGATGGAGCGCACGGTCCTGGTTGGCGATCACATGCTGGTCGACCGGGTGACTTTCTCCGACCCCGGCTCCCTCGGACGCCACTTACTGCCGTATCGCGAGCCGAAACACGGCGATATCGTGGTCTTCCTTTATCCGGAAGACGTCCGCCAGACTTACATCAAGCGTGTGATCGGCGTCCCGGGCGACCGCATTCGTCTCGACAACCGGCAGGTCATCCGCAACGGCCGCCGCTTAATCGAGCCCTACACGCAACATATCCCGACTTACCCGGATCCCTACCGCGACGACTTTCCTCTCTCGCCCGGAGCGGGCACCACGCCCCGCGGCCTCGACATGTTCGAGCACCACGTCCGCAACGGCGAGGCGATCGTTCCTCCCGGCGCGCTCTTCGTCCTGGGCGACAATCGCGAGGACTCCGAAGATAGCCGCTATTGGGGATTCGTGCCGCGCAGTTACGTGGTGGGAAAGCCCCTGTTGGTCTACTGGTCGTACGACGCGCCCACGGCCGACCTCGAAGGCTGGACGGTGAATCACATCGTCGATCTGGCCGAGCACTTCTTCACGCGCACGCGCTGGGAGCGGATGTTGTCGGTCCCGCATTCGCAACCGGCGCGGGAAGCCGGAGGCGCCCAATGAAAGCCGGAGGCGCCCGATGAGAGCCGTTGCTCTCGCCCTGTTCGGATGGCTGGTTCCGGGAGGGGCTTACCTGCTCACCCGCCGCTACCGCCAGTTCGCGTGCTTCGCCGTCCTGGTTTCGGCAACCTTTGCCGCCGGTCTCGCGCTCCACGGCGGCTACCAGTGGCCCCAGCCGGCCGAGCTCGCCGGCCTGGATGGCTTCACCATATTGCTGTTCCAGGCCGGAGCCCTGGCCAAGCTGCTCGCCGGCGGTCCGTTTCTGGTCGCCGGGCTCGCCGGCGGCGCGCATTCCTTTCTCGATGGACGCCTCCACGAATACGGAACCACGCTGCTGGCCATGGCCGGCCTCTTCAACCTGCTGGCCGTGTCCGAAGCGCTCGCCGGGCGAAAGGACGGGCCGCGCTAATGTCCCACTTCACCTTCACCTTCGTGCTGGCCCTGCTGCTCTCCGCGGCCATGGCGCTGCTCGGGAACCGATCCGCGCGGGAGCGTCTGCACGCCGCCGCGTATCTGCTGTTCTGCTGTGGGGTTGCCACGCTGGCCGGCGGTTGGGTCATGTTCCTGATCCACGGCTGAACCTGCCGGCTGTTCCTACAAAATCTCGTCCAGCTTGCCGCGCAGCTCCGCCGATAGGCGCGGGTTTTCGCCGCCGGTCGAAATCGCAACCTGCACCTGGCCCCGCTGCACCCGCGCCGGCACGATGAAATCGCACTCCTCGGCCGAATCGGCGATATTGGCAAACAGGCCGCGTCCCTTGGCCGCGATGCCGATCCGGTGGTTAGCCGCCCGATCGTTGGTGGCGGCGAAAACCAGCATCGCGCCCGCCAGGTCGGAAGCGCGAAAATGCCGCGTCACTCGCCGCACCGGCAGCCGCTCGAATTCCTCGTCCCACTCCGGCGCCACCACCGTCACTCGCGCGCCGGCTTCCAGCAACGCGCGCGTCTTGCGCAGTGCCACTTTGCCGGCTCCCACCACCAGCACCGGGCGGTCCTTCAGATCCAGAAATATGGGGTAGTGTTTCAATCCAAACTGTAGCACAAGGCTCGCCGCCGGCCGGGTACGGCGGCCAATCGCGGCCGGATTCGCAGCCCCCAGCCGCGTGCGGGAGGGATTTGGCGCTTAACGTTCCAAAGGAACCCGTCCTCACGGCGTTTCCCAATCGAGTGCGTAGATCTCGACCCCGCCCGCATCCCGGGTGGAAATCGGCGAACCATCCGGAGTCAGTCCGACCCAGCCCAGGCCTGGTATTGACATTTTCAGGCGGCTCAGACTGGCCACTCGCTCCAGGCGTCCATCCTTGATGGACACGCGGTACAGGTCTCTGCCCGGATTGTTCTGGAAGTAAATATACTGGCTATCCCGCGACCAACTGGGCCAGCCCGCGCCAATCGCGGTAAGTTGCTTCGATGCCGGGGTCGCCACATTATAGAGCCAAATCCTGTTGGGGAATCCCATGGCGGCGATGTAGCGGCCGTCGGGCGACCAGCGCGGGGACCACAATCCCTGTGAGCCGGGCAGTTTGGTGACGCGTTGGCTCTTCACATCGATGATCTCCAGCGCCAGCCTCTGCCGCGCATCGACCGACGGATCGCCGAACGTGGCGCCAAACGCGAGCGAAGCGCCATCGGGCGACCAACTCCCATCGTCGTCGCCGCCCGATCCGGTTTCGCCGTGAGTCAATTGCCGGACCGCGCCGCCGGCGGCGGGCACGACGTACAGCCGATGCGGCTCTCCGGGAGGACCGCCGAAAAACGTAATCTCGGTGCCATCCGGCGACCAGCGCGGGTTAAGGGCGTGAAGCGGAGACGCGGTCAGTTGCAGCCGATCGCTCCCGTCCAAGGCCATCCGCCAAATGGAACCCTCCGGACAACGCGCGTAAGTCACCCACTTCCCGTCGCGCGAAAAATCGAGCTGCATGGCCGCCAAACCCCCTAAGTAGGGAATCCATTGATCCGGCTTCCGATCGTAACGAACCAACTCGGCGCTGTTGAGTGTGCCAAGGAAGAATATGCGCCGCCCGTCGGCACTGACCTCCGGAAGATCCGCCTTCATGGGTCCGGTGGTGAGGCGCACCGGAACCGGACGGGCCGTCTCCAACAGTCGCCTGGTCTGGCGAACCGCCCAAAGATCGCGGGCGCCGCCTGGTCCGGCCGCGAAGACGAAATACTTCCCGTCCGGTGTCCATGCGCCGGAAACGGGGTCATGGTCCGCCCATTCGGGGAAAAGAGGGTGCGGATGAGTACCGTCCGGCGCCACTTCCCACAACATGTGCGATTTCTCCGTGGCCAATGTGAAGCGGATGGAGCGGCCGTCGGGAGACCATTGCGGGTAATGCACGAGGCCCTTCATCGTCGCTACTGTGCGCGATTCTGTGCCGTCGGCGCGGGCAATCCGCAACTCCGGCCCGTTCGAATACAAGATCCAGTCCCCAGTGGGAGACCAGCGCACTTCCTGGGCGGAGAGGTCGCCCAGGCGCCGAGGCGAGTTCCCCAACGTGTCCGCTACCCAAATCGGAAACGGGCCATCGATCGTGCCCTGATTGAGCGGACCTTTCAGAATCTGCCCGAGCAGCATTTCGGAGCGATCGGGTGAAATGTCGAGTGGCAGCATCCCGGTGAGCCGGGGCATCGGAATTGGATCTCCGCCCTTGAGGCTGACCTGGAACATTTTCATGTCGGAGTCCCGCGGTCCTGCCGCGTAGTAGAGCCTTGTCCCATCGTTGATCAGCCGCTGCTTGGTCTGGCCATCGGTAGTGATCTGCTGGATGCGCGTTACGCGCGGCGGCGGCATCGGCCGCGTCAGCCAGAAAAAAGCAGCACCAAGCGCGGCCGCCAGCCCGGCCACGGTCACCAGCAGGCGGAATCGCCTGCTCCGTGCGGGCGTCCCCGCCGCCGAACTGTGCCCGGGTTGGCGCCTCAACTCCGGCCGCGGATCGGCGGCAAATTGGTGGCGGCTGTCGCGGTCCTTCTCGATGGACTTGACCAGATAATCGCGGGTGAGGCGCCGGCAAGCGCTTCTCAAATCGCTCGCCGTCTGGAAGCGAAGCTCGGGGTCCTTCTCTAGGGCCTGCAGGATCAAGTTGTCGAGTTCGCCGCCGAGCGAGGGGCAAATCGTCGACGGTGGCGGCGGAATGCGGTTCAGGATGGCGTCGAAAATGGCGCCGTCCGTCGGCCCGTCGAAGGGACGAATGCCGGTTGCCAGTTCGTATGCCACCACTCCCAGGCTGAACATGTCGCTTCGCGGACTCACCGGTTTGCCGACCACCTGCTCCGGAGAAAGATATTGGACGGTACCGGCAAGATTACCGGGCCGGCTGCGCAAATCCGGCGGCCCGTTCTGTGGGTTGCTGGAAGGTCCGACCAGCTTGGCCAGGCCGAAGTCAAGCACTTTGACGAACCCATCCGGCCGGACCATGATGTTCTCCGGCTTGATGTCCCGATGCACGATACCGGCCTCGTGAGCCGCGCTCAGGGCGGAGGCTGTCTGGTCAATCAGGTTGAGGATGGTTTTGGCATCAATCCCGGGCGATTCCGACGCGATCACCTGGCGCAGCGTTCTGCCTTCGACGAATTCCATGGCGATGTAGTAATGGCCGCGGTCGAAATTGGCGTCGAAGATGGAGACGATATTGGGGTGATTTAACAGCGAAACAGCGCGGGCTTCGCGTTGGAAGCGCTGGATGCGTTCTTCCCTTTCAGCGGGACCCGGCAGGGGAAGGAGCTTAATGGCGACGAGGCGGTGCAAACGCAGGTCCTGGCCCTCGAACACGATCCCCATGCCGCCGGCACCGATCCGAGGCCCGAGACGGTAGTTTCCGATCACGGTTCCCGGAGCGGGTAACTCGGGAGCTTCGGAAATGAGCAGCCTGGCGGCGTCTTCGATCGCGCGCCGCTCGAGGAAGGAGCCGCTGGACGCCTCGCGGTCGGCGTCGAGCAGGCGCACGACCTGCACGCGCAGTTCGGCGTTCCCGGCGCAAGCGGACTCGAGAGCGACGGCGCGCTCGCCGTCAGGCAGATCGCGGAGTCGATCGAACAGATCGCTAGCCCGCCGATAGTCTTCTGGCCTCATTGCCGGCGTTTCGGTATTTGCAGCCTGTCAGAGCCAGGCGCGCGGCTCAGCATGCGGCTCGGCGCAACCGAGGAGAACCCTGCACCTCCATGGCAAGAATTATATCCCAGCGCGATCGGTTGCCAGAATTACCGGGGTGCTTAACCGATGTGGGGAAATCCGTTCCAGGCAACCGCTCTTCTCTTCTCTTCGCTTCTTCCGTCGTTCAGCGGCATAGCGCCCGAACTCAATCCGGCGGGTCTTCTCCGCGTGCCTCAACCAGCGGCCAGCATTTTTTCGTCGCCGGCTGTAGTGGTTTGGCGCCATTCCGGGTCTTAGTAAGTGGAGATTCAGCATAAGTGTATTCAAGGAGATTCGGGCGCCTCGCCGCGCCCTGGGCCGTCGCCGCCGCGCTATGGCCGGCTGCGGCGTCCGCGCAGCCGGGAGCCTTTATCGCGCCCGTTCAAGGGGCCCACGCCGAGCTCGCCGGGCTGGCCCAGCTCGCCGACGGCACTCTGCTC
Organism: Bryobacterales bacterium; assembly: GCA_003164035.1. Taxonomy (GTDB): domain Bacteria; phylum Acidobacteriota; class Terriglobia; order Bryobacterales; family Bryobacteraceae; genus JBEKYD01. The sequence goes on from PLRS01000074.1 coordinate 13,429, forward strand.
TACGCCGACGCTTATGGCGTGTACCGCGTCAAGGGATCGCAGGTGGACACGCTGCTGTCGAACCCGGTACAGGGAGGCAACTGCATCGGTTCGTTCCCCGGAGTTGGCTGTATTCAGTGGGCGCCATTCGTCTATCACACCAAGCCGATGGCCGCCGATTCGAACGGCGCCATCTACATCGCCGATCCGGAACAGCAGCTTCTGGAACGCTACGACGAGACGCAACAAGCCTTCGTCACCATTGCCACCGGCGTGGGCGCCCCCACTTCGCTCGCCGCCAATACCGCCGGCTTGTACTTCAACGACCCCGCCGGTTGCCGCGTCCTGCAGTGGAGCCAGAGCGCGGTCTCGACTGTCGCCGGCACGGGAACTTGCGGTTATAGCAACGATGGCGGACCAGCCACCAACGCCCAGATTCTGGCGGTCACCGCGATTGCGCTCGATACGGCGGGCAACTTATACATCGCCGACGCTAGGGCCGGCGTGGTGCGGCGCGTGGATACGAGCGGCGTCATTATGACCATCGTCGGTAATGGAATTCCTGGCGAGGGAGCCGAAGCCACGCCGGCCGCCGCGACGCCGCTCAACGGTCCGGACGGCTTGGCGGTAGATGCGCAAGGCGACCTGTTTATCGCCGAATCGGCCGGCAACCGCGTGCGCATGGTAGGCTCCGATGGGTTGGTGCGCACCGTGGCCTTTTCCTCGAACACAGCGCTATACCCAATTTCCCAGTACGGTTACGCTCTTCTCACGCCACTGGCCGCGCCGGACTGCCTGGCCATGGGGAGTACCGGCGGCTTGCTGATCTGCGATAGCGGCAACGATCGAATTCTCGACCTCCTGCCGGCAGTTCCCGGGCGATGGGCCATTCCGCTGGAGAACGGAGCCTTCGGCCTCGCGCCGCAATCCTGGGTATCGGTATTGGGCGATTTCTCGGGCCTTCCCACCATGGATTGGAGCAATTCGATCGGCCCTAATGGATCGCTGCCTACCAGTCTGGCGGGGGTGACGGCGACAGTCGCAAGCCAGCCGTGCGTGGTGAGCTACGTCAGCCCAAGCCGCATCGATTTACTGCTGCCGGCGGGGCTCGCTGTAGGGTCGCAGTCCCTGAACTTGAATTGGCCCGGCGGCAGCGTCACCAACTCGGTCTTGATCCGGGCGGCCGACGCCGAATACCTGGCGCAGACTCTCAACGGCATCCTGTACGCGCTGGCCACCGGCCCGGACGGCAGCCTGGTTACGCCCCGGCGCCCGGCCCTGCCCGGCCAAACGATTACTCTGTATGTCACGGGGCTGAACATCGCTGGACCAGTGACTCCGCCGTACGACACCACCCAGCCCAACGCGGTGCAAGTGGTAATCGGTGTCGAGGGCTATCCGGTGATATCGGCCGCGCCGTCTTCGCCGGGTGTGTTCCAGGTGGTGGTGCAACTCCCCCCCACTCTGGCCGCCGGCGAATACCAGGTGCACATTTTCGCCGACGGGTTTTTCTCCTTAGCGCCGACCGCGCTACCGGTTGGCGCGGCGCAGTAGATCGCCTACCGCGACCCGCTTGCGGCCAGCAGCTTCTTCCAGCCGGTGGGGCTCATGCGGATGCGGTCGCCATTGGCGGCCAGGATCCAGCCTTCCGACTGGCCTTCGCGATGAATCTCGCGAACGCAATCGATGTTCACAATCGCGGATCGATGGATGCGGACGAATTTGCCGGGGTCGAGCTGCGACTCGAGCTTCTTGATGCTCTCTCGAAGCAGGTGCCGCTTGTCGGCGACGTGCAGGCAGGCGTAGTAATCGGCCGCCTCGATCCAGACCACGTCGTTGGCTTGAATCAACAGGTCCTTCGAGCCGGAACGCACCACGAAGCGCATCGGCCGCGCCGGTTCGCCGGCCCCCAGCGATTCGATCGCCGCCAGCGCGGAAGCGAACTTCTCGTGAGTATCGACCGCCGCCTCCATCTCCGCCCGCTCCCTGGCGCGCTCGATGGCGTCCTGAAGACGGGCCGGCTCGATCGGCTTCAACAGGTAGTCCAGGGCGTTGACCTCGAAAGCCTGAATGGCATAGCTGTCGTAGGCCGTGACGAAAACGATCATGGGCGGTCTTGACGTCTCGATTTCCCTCGCCACGTCGAGCCCGCCGAGTCCGGGCATTTGGACGTCCAACATCAACAGGTCTGCCTGCTGCGACCGCAGCGCTTCGAGAACTTCCTTGCCGTTGCGGCACTCCCGCACGATCTGGCAGTCGGGATAGGCGGACAGCAGGAGCTTGATTCGCTCCAGCGCGAGCGGCTCATCGTCGGCGATGATGGTCCGGATGGTCATCGCCGGCGCTCGTAGGGAACGTCGATAAGGACTTCGAAACCGCCCGATTCGAGCGCCCCGGCCCGAAATTCGAAACTCTTCCCGTAAAAGTGAAGAAGCCTCTCCCGCGTATTGCTGAGGCCGATTCCATGGCCCGGCTGGGGTGCGGCGCCGGCTCCGGGGCCGCTGTCGCGCACCACCATCCGGAGCCGCGAACCGCGGCGCTCGGCGGCAACCTGAATCGTTCCGTTCTCTTCGCGGCGCGATATCCCATGCCGAACGGCGTTTTCGATCATCGGCTGAAGCAGGAAACAGGGAATCATCCCATCCAGGGCGCCCGGATCGATGGTCATGTCCACATGCAAACGATCCTGGAAACGCAATTCCTCGATCGACAGATAGTCGTCGACAAGTTCCAGCTCCCTCGCCAGCGGCACCTTCTCCGCCGCGCCGCCCCGAAGGGTGCTCTTCAAGAGCGAGCTCAGGCGGCCGAGCGTCCGGATCGCCTCCGCCTGCCGGTTCAGCTCCACCAGGGACGCGATCGCGTTCAACGCGTTGAACAGAAAATGCGGCTCAATTTGCATTTGCAGAGCGCGCAGGTGCGCGAGGGAAAGCTGCTTTTCGAGCGCCAGCGTCCGCATGGCATCCCGCTGGGCGAGAAGCTGCAGATGGACGATGCCGATCGCGCCAAAGATCGAGCCATAGAGGAGCAATTCGAAACAAAAGCGGTTCCAGTTGAGATAATTGAGGGACCCGTATCCCGCCTGTTCCAGTTCGGGCCAGCGGAGGATGAGCCAGTGGATGGTCCCCTGCAAAAGCCACATGTGCGCCGTCGCGACCAGAATGCCGATCGAAGCGTGCTTCGCGAGCGACGACGGAGAAAAGAAATCCCGCGTGCTGCGCTTCTGCACCAGTTTCCAGATCGCACCCGTGGCGATGGCCCACCAATACCAAAGAACCAAGCCATAGAGAAGGGAAGGCAGCTTGGGCGCCTCCGCCACCGCCCCCGACCGGCTGACGACGGCATGGCATTCCGCCGCGGCAATTAGCGCGAACGCAACGGCGACGATCTGAACCGCCGCGAGGCCATGCGAGGCGACCAGGTCGGCGACGGATCTCGAACGGTTTTCGGCCGGCGAGAGACTGGCCGGCGGCAGCGGGATTTCCGTGGGCTCAACGGCCCGTTGAACGATACTGCTCATGGCTCTATCGCCTCACGCCGATCCGATCGAATCAGGTCACGGCCGCACCTCGACCACCGGCGATCCGACCAGAGCGTTGCCGGAAGACTGCACCCGTATCAGTTCGCCTTCCGCGCGCGCCCGAGCCGCTTCCTCCGGCCGATGCAGCCTCCGTAGCACGCCCGCATAATTCAAGAGTACATCGCTGCGAATGGAATTACCGGCGGGGAGGCGGCGTCTCGTCACCTCCGCCGCTTCGCGCAGCAGCGGTTCCGCCTGGTCGTAGTCTTTTTCAGCCTCGTATAGGGCGGCGGCGTTATTCAGAAGGACCGCCCGCTCGGGGTGGTCGCGGCCGAACCGCGTTTCGCCGAGAGCGAGCAGTTTCGGTATCAGCGCCTCGCCTTCGCGAAACGCCCTCAATTTGGTATAGATCACCACCTGGTTGTCCAGTGCGTACACCACAAATGGATGATCCGGCGGCAGGACGCCATTCCAGGCGGCCAGCGCCCGGTTGATCCTGATGAAAGCTCTCTTCGGATCGCCGCGCTGAATGCTGATTACGGCCAAATCGCTAAAGGTGGAACCCAGATCGATGGCATCTCCGCCCGTTGTTTCGAAAATCTCCGCGGCCCGCAGGCATAGTTGCTCGGCGCGTCCAAGTTTCCCCATGTCCTTCATTACCTGCCCGAGACTTGTCAATAGGATGGCTAAGTTGGGGGATTGGCTATCGAGGACCTGCTTTCCCAGCTCAACGGCGTTTTCCGCCAGGACTCTCGCCTGCTCCAGCTTGCCTTGGGCACAAAGGGCGTCGGCGAGGGTGCGCTCGGCAACCGCAAACATGCTGCTCCACGTCTGCCGCGCTTCCCTCAAAATCGCCATCGCCTCCCTCGCTTCCCTCTCCGCTTCGGGATAGGCGCCGAGTTCGATATCGGTGTCGGCGAGGTGGTTGATCAAGTAGGCGCGGAGTTCGGCGCTGCGGCTGGCGGCCGGCATGGAAAGCAGCGCCTGCCATCGCTGCCGTTCCAACTGAAAGTCGCCTTGCCTTCGCAGTCCCGCAACCAGGCGCATGGCTGCGGGCAAGGTGAGGCCGGCGGGATCCTGCGCGGCGAGATTGGCCGAAACGAGCGTTACTGCCAAAGCTGCCGTGGCGGCGCAACTCGGCAGGCTCAGGCCGCGTCCGGGGCGATTCGAGGGAGGCATGGGTCTCATGCTTCAGATGATGCGGGTACCGGGCGGCGCCCGCCAGGCGTTTGCAGCCGGGCCCACCCGTCATGCAGGGAAGCGCGGCTGGCTGGCCGGTAAACTACCGCTCCACGCGCGCGTACAACTCCAGGAACCCGGATAGCGGAATCTGCTCGGCGCGCAGGCCGGCTTCAGGCCAGGTTTCGACGGCCTTGCCATAGACCGGGGCCAGGTTGTTGCGCAGCGTTTTGCGCTTATGGCGGAAGGCGTGGCTGATCAATTCGAGGACACCTTCGGGCTGGGGCACGGTAGGGCGTGGCTCAAGCAGGACGACCGCCGAATCCACCGCCGGGGGCGGCACAAAGGCGCCGGGCTTGACTTCGAACAGCAGGCGCGCGGAGGCGAACAAAGCCGTAGCCACGGTGAGATACCCGTAGGCGCGCTGGCCCGGCCGCGCCACCAGCCGTTCGGCCACTTCCTTTTGGATCAGGAAGACCGCGCGCGGCGGCCTGAGGCGGATGGCCTTTTCGAGAATCGGCGTAGCCGCGTAATAAGGCAGGTTACCGACGATCGGGACCCTGCCCCATTGCTCCAAGTCGGCAGAGAGAGCGTCGCCTTCCACGATGCTGAGGCGCGGCTCGCCGGCGAACTTATGGCTCAGGTATCGGACCAACTCGGCGTCGAGCTCTATCGCTACCACGCGCTGGGCCCTTGCCAGCAACTTCTCGGTGAGCGCGCCGCGGCCCGGACCGATTTCCACCACGGCAGCTTCGCTCCGCGGACAGGCAGCCGCTGCAATGCGCTCCAGAATGGCGCCGTTCCGCAGGAAATGTTGGCCCAGCTTCCGACGTGCCACCGGTTAGAGGAGCCGGCTAGCTGCGAGCGTCGCGAATAGGCACCAGCGATACGCGCACTTTGCCCCAGGTGGGTTGGCCGAAGGTGGTCGCCGGCGTGAAATAGGAAAACAGGATGATGCTTTCCATGTCGCGGGTCAGCTCGCCGCGCACCACGGAATAGTAGCGCACACGGCCCTTCTGATCGATGGTCAGTTCCACCACGGTGCCATCGGCCGGAGCGGACGCCTGCGAGGCATCGATGGACTCGACCCGGGGGATCTCGCCGATCACTCCCACCACCTTGCCGTCCGGGTTGGTGGGCAGGGCTACGGCCGGATCGTCGAGGTAGAGGTGATGCGCGAAACTCAGGTTCGGCACAAGCATTCCGAACGCCAGTAAAGCCGCGCATACGCCGCCCGCAAAGGGAAGCGCCAAGGGGCGCATCAGGTTGTCGAATTCCATACGCAGACGACCGGCCCAATAAGACAGGCGGGAACCATGGCTCAGGCGGCTCAACTGCCGTGCCCGCTCGCGGGCGGCCAGCGCGCGCAGTTCCACCTGAACGTCCGGCGGGACCGGCGTCCGGCTCATCCCGCCCATCACCCGCTTCATGTCCCGGAGGCTCTCGTACCTGGCGCCACAGGCTTGGCAACCTGCCAGGTGCGCCAGCATTCTCTCACGCTCGGCACCAGCCGTCTGGTGGTCGAGCAGCAGAGAGATCCGATCTCGCACGTTGTCGCAGCTCATAGGTTTACCCGGCTGTCTTCGGCACCAATCGTATCGCCGGGCCACGGTCCAAGTGGCTGGCGAAACCCTGCCGCAGGGCTTCGCGGCCCCGCAGAATCCTCGACTTAACGGTTCCCAAGGAAACGTTCAAAACGGCGGCAATCTCTTCATAGCCCAAATCCGCGATATCGCGCAGCACCACGGCTTCGCGGTAGACCGGATTGAGTTGGTCCAGCGCGGCCTCGACCAACGCTTGCCGCTCGTGATCGAGAGCCATTTCAAATGGCGACCGGCCCTGGTCCGCCACAACCTCCTTCCAGTCTCGGCAGTCTTCCGGCTTGTTATCCAGCTCCACTTCGCACCTACGGTGGCGGAAGAACCAGCGCCGCGCGTTGTGGACCTCATTTACCGTGATGCGGTAAATCCAGGTCCGCAGCGTGCTTTGTCCGCGGAAGTTTCCGATATTGCGGAAGACCTTCAGGAAAACCTCCTGCACCACGTCGCTGGAGCCGGCCGGATCGTTTAGCAACCGGATCGCCAGCGCGTACACCGGTTGCTGGAAGCGCTGAATCAATTCTTCATACGCCGTTTCGGCGCCTGCCCGCAAACCTTCTGCCAGGCGCAAATCTTCCGCATCGGCGGCACTTGCGGCCGATTGGTCCGGGCTCAGGTCCAGAATCGAAGTCGCCAACGGTAGCCTCGCGATCCGTCTGCCTTCACGCTAACAGGAAACCGCATGATCCCGCAAATGAAGTAGACACCGGGTGAACGGGAAAAGTTCCGTAGGCCGTACAATCCTACTGGTCGGTGGTGCCGAAACCCTAGCTCGGTGCCTGCCCTGGCTACTGGGCAATACAATCACAATTGACGCCTGAGCAGCCCGATTCTAGGGCCCTGTCAGGAAGTAACCATTCCAGTCATGGGCGACCGCCCTCTTGGAAGGCGTGAAGAAATATCGCCGCCGATGAACGCAGATGAACGCCGATAAAGAAACCAAAGGATTTATCTGCGTTCATCGGCGCCTTGAATTTGATTTTTCACGGCTCCCTACCTACTGTAAGACGCCGTGAGAGAATTGGCTGGCAGGCGGAAGCGCCTGCCCCACCGGTCGAACAGGCTGAGGAATAGGCCGTCAGCTTTTGGGTACTGGAGCCTTAGTACCATAACTAAAGCCAGCCTGATAATACTTTCCTCCCGGCTGCACTATGTAGTCAGCAGTAAACGATAGGGTAGGAAAGGAGTAGTTCGATGTATAGCATTTTGAATCTTGCGGGTCAGAGGGTGGAAGCTGTTATTTTAGCGGTCGAACCAAGCCGCCTGCGAATAGCCATACAGGGTAAAGAGGACGCGGAGGTTCTGCGTTATGAAGCCGGCCAGTGGTCGACCGAATCCGGCGAGCCGGTAGAATTCGAATCTCTGGTCGCCGGCGATCAGACTTCTATCGGCGCATCGTCAAAGTACTTAGTCACTTCCGAACGATACCAGGCGTGCACGGCTAAAGTGGCGTTGTGCGTTTCCTCGTCATGCTCACCCATGCAGACGCGGCACTCCCGGCCGCGGGCGCGTTTGGGTGCCGGCGCCACCCGGGCTGTGAGAAGCGGCGCTGGGATGGACTGAACTTCCAGAAATTCCTGATTCATTTCGTTCCTTTTCTTCTTCCGTCGTCTATCTATCGGCGGAAGGCGCGGGGCGGATTAGGGTTCTAAGTCATTGTTGACGGTTCTCAGGGAGAATACGGTAACACGCCATTGGCGGCAAGATGCGCCTTGGTAAGCCCTCGGAGACCCGCTTTAGTGAACAGTGCCTCCGCCAACCTTGGTCTGATCTCAGTGGATATGGACCGGAGGTAGGCGGAGTACCATAAGAGTTTCATGCCGACCATTTCCTCTACGGACCTGACCCTGCTGATGGAAGCGATTCTGGAAGGGGGCCGGGTTCCGCCGCACAAGGCCAAAGTCGTAGCCGCTTCGCTGGTGGCCTCCAATCTTCGCGGCGTGGACACGCACGGAGCGCAGCTCCTTCCGTTCTACATCGACCAGTTGCTGGCCGGAGAAATGGACCCGTCGACCGATGGGGAAGTGGTCTCCGAGCAGGGCGCCTGCCTGCTGTTCGACGGCCGCAACGGCCTGGGTCAATGGGTTGCGGAGATTTGCTGCGGGCACGCCGTGCGCATTGCCAGCCAGCTCGGCATGGCGATCGTCACGGCGCGCGAGTCGAATCATTTTGGAGCCGCGGCCTGGTGGGCGCAGAAGATGCGCCAGGCCGGGCAGATCGGCATCGTGATGTGCAGCGCTTCGGCCATCGTTCCCCCATGGCAAGGCCGGGAAGGGCGCATCGGCACAAACCCTATCTGCATGGCATTGCCCGGCCCGTGGCTGCTCGATATGGCCACTACCACCGTCGCGGCCGGCAAGATTTTCAAAGCGCACATCAACCACCAGGCCGAGATCCCGGCCGGCTGGGCGTTCGATTCCTCGGGCGCCCCCACCACGGATACGGAGGCCGCGTTCAAGGGCATGCTGATGCCGCTTGGCGGGTACAAAGGCAGCGGGCTGGGGATGATGGTGGAGATCCTCTGCTCGGTGCTGGGCGGCGGCGCGATGTCGACCGAGGTCGGCGGCATCCGCAGCAAAGGACGCAAGCGGCGCACCTCTCAGACCTTCATCGCCATCGACATTGCCCGCTTCATGCCGATCGAGGAGTTCACGGCGCGGGTGGAAAAACTGGTCAGGATCATCAAATCCACCCCTGTGGCGCGCGGCTACGACGAAGTGCTGGTGGCCGGCGAGCCGGAGTGGCGAATGGAAGCCGAGCGCCTGGCGCACGGGATTCCGATTGCCGAGGGGAATTGGGAGCAACTCGTCGAAGCCGCCGGCCGGGTCGGCGTCGCGGTGCCCGCAATCCGACCTGTACAAGCGGTGCCCGCAATCCGACCTGTACAATAGGATAAAGTGCTGGTCACGATCGCGCCCGCGAGAGGTAAAGAGAAAACGTTCGGCCCGCCGCGCCCGAACTGGTTGCGAGCCCCCGCGCCGGCTGGCGGCAACTACCGGGAGCTGAAGGATTTGATCGCCCGCTTGCGCCTCCACACGGTTTGCGAGAGCGCGGCCTGTCCCAACGTCGGCGAGTGCTGGAACCATCGCACCGCGACCTTCATGATTCTGGGAAATGTGTGCACCCGCCGCTGCGGGTTTTGCGCGGTGGAAAAAGGGGCGCCGCTTCCGGCCGATTACGACGAGCCGCGCCGCGTGGCCGAGGCCATCGCGGCGATGGGGCTGAAGTTCGCCGTGGTGACCAGCGTGGACCGCGACGACCGCCCGGACGGCGGCGCCGAGCTGTTCGCGCTCACCATCCGGGCCATCCGCGAAAAGATCCCCACTTGCGGGGTGGAAGTGCTGGTGCCGGATTTTCAGGGCAAGGCGGAGCCGGTGGAAACCGTGATGGACGCCGCGCCGGATATCTTCAATCACAACACGGAAACGGTTCCCCGGTTATACCGCCAGGTGCGCATCGGCGCGCGCTATGAACGATCGCTGCAGGTCTTGGCGAATGCCGGCAAGCTGCGGCCGTCCACTCCCACCAAGAGCGGCCTGATGCTCGGCCTGGGCGAGACGGCCGTGGAAGTCCTGGCCGTGATGCGGGACCTGCGCGCGCAGGGCGTCGCCATCCTCACGCTTGGCCAATATCTGAGTCCCTCGCCGCGGCACTTGCCGGTGGCGCGATACGTCCCGCCCGAAGAGTTCGCCGAGCTCGGCCAGGCCGGCCTGGAGATGGGCTTTGCGCACGTCCAGTCGGGCCCCCTGGTGCGCAGCTCCTACCATGCAGCCGACGCAGCTCAGTGACCAGCTCCGAAGAAATAGAGCCACAGATGAACACAGATGAACACAGATGGAGGGACTAAAGGATTTATCTGTGTTCATCTGTGTTCATCTGTGGCTAAAATTTGGTTTTCTTGCAGTTCCTGAGGGAGCGGTTGCCCCAACAAAGGCGGCTTGACCATGGCGCGCCGCCGTTTCTTCGTCGAGCAAATTCGCGGGGGTCTGGCCGAATTGCGTGGCGAGGAAGCCCGCCATCTCACCCGCGTACTGCGCGTCGAAGCGGGCCGGCAATTTGAAATATCGGACAACTCGGCCGCCTGGCTGGCGGAAGTCGCCGAAGCCCGCGGCGAACGGGTGGTATTCCGCATCCTGTCACCGCTGTCCGATCCGGAACCGCCGGTGCGCATCACGCTAGTCGCCGCACTGTTCAAGTTCGACCGTTTCGAGTGGATGGTGGAAAAGGCCACCGAACTCGGCGTGGAGCGCATCCAGCCGGTGGAAGCGGCGCGCAGCGATAAAGGCCTGTTCGAAGCTTCCCGCAAGCGCGCCGAGCGCTGGCGCCGCATCGCCCGCGAGGCCAGCCAGCAATCCCGCCGCCTGCGCCTTCCGGAGATTGCCGATGCCCTTCCGCTGGCGCGGGCTTTCGAAACCGCCGCCGGCGCGCGCTACTTTCTGGACGAAGCCGGCGCGCCGGCGCTTGTTTCCGTACTCGACCGTTCACAGCCCCAGGTCTCGCTGGCAGTAGGCCCGGAGGGCGGCTGGACGGATGCCGAACGCGAACTGGCCCGCCAGGCCGGTTGGCTCCCGGCCGGATTGGGCGCCGGCATTTTGCGCGCGGAAACCGCCGCCGTGGCGGGGCTGGCCGTGATCGGAAACGCGTTTCTGGTTTGAGCGAAAAGGCAGGGCCTCCGCGATTTGGGCGTTTCCCGTCAACTTGACCGCCCCGCTCACTTCCGGCTGGCGCGTGATCCAGGGCTGAGTCCTCGGGCCTATTTGGCTGGGCGAGAGCCGGTGATGAGGATGTCCACCAGTCGCTTGGCACTTTGCTGCCAGTCAGGGCTGGACGCCACATAGGAGACGCCGATGAGCGCCCGAAGCAGATCGAATGGGTCGAGATCTTTACGTATCTCGCCGCTCTCGATGGCGCGCTTTACCAGCGTATCAATCGCTCCCCCGATCTGGCCGCGGGAACCTTCATACAGCTTCGAGGGGCCTCCGACCAGCGTATTCAGCGCGGGGGCGATGATCTGCTTGGCCGCGATGTGGTCGACGAACAACAGCATCCAGGCTCGCAAGGCTTCGAGCGGAGGCATGACCTCGGCGAAGTCGCGCGCTGCCGCCGCCAGTTTTTCCACCTCGGCCCGATAGACCGCCTCGATCAATGCATCCCGGGTAGGAAAGTGGCGATACAGAGTTCCGGGTCCGACGCCCGCCTGTTTGGCGATGTCGTCCAGACTGGCGTTCGCGCCCAGGCGGGTAAACGCCTCCTTCGCAGCTTCCAAGACGCGCTCGCGATTCCGCTGCGCATCCGTGCGCGGCTTTCGCGCCGCGGATTGTGAACGCTTCGTTGCCATCGGCAAAATACTTGCAACCGGAGACATTCTCCGGTAATCTATTCATGCGGAGACTATCTCCGTTTTATCAGAATCGCGATGGCCCGTCAACATCGGTTGCGAGCCACGAGGAGGAAAAGAACATGCGTGTCTTTGTCACGGGAGCAACAGGCTTCATCGGCTCCGCTATCGTTCAGGAGCTCATTCATTCGGGCCACCAAGTGCTCGGTCTTACGCGCTCCGATGCGGGCGCGGAGTCGCTGATCGCCGCCGGCGCCCAGGTGCACCGCGGCGATCTCGAAAACCTGGAGAGTCTGCGCAGCGGAGCAGCCAATGCGGATGCGGTAATCCACACCGCCTTCAATCACGACTTCTCGAAGTACCTGGCAAACTGTGAAGCCGATCGGCGCGTCATCGAGGCGTTGGGCGACGCTCTTGCCGGCTCCGGCAAACTCCTGATTGTCACCTCCGGGACCGGGATGGCGAATGCGGGGCCAGGCATTCTCGCCACCGAAGACCAACCGCCGGCCAGTTCCAAAGCAGTTCCTCGCGCCGCTTCGGAAGAGGCGGCCGCTTCGGTCGCGGCTCGCGGCGTCCGCGTGGCCGTCGTGCGCCTTCCGCAGGTCCATGACACGGTGAAGCAAGGTCTTGTTACTTATGCAATCCACGTCGCCCGCGAAAAGGGTGTTGCGGCCTACGTCGGCGATGGGCTCAACCGCTGGCCCGCGGCTCATCGCCTCGATACTGCCCACCTGTACCGACTCGCGCTGGAGAAAGCGGAAGCAGGCGCCCGGTATCATGCAGTCGCGGAAGAGGGAGTGTCCGCCCGAGAGATTGCGGAGGTGATCGGCCGAGGCCTGAAAGTGCCCGCAATCTCCATCGCACCGGAAGAAGCCGCTGCACATTTCGGCTGGCTCGGGATGTTCGCTGCTTGGAATATGCCTGCTTCCAGCGCGCAAACGCGGGAAAAGCTGGGATGGAACCCCACTGGGCCCGGACTTATCTCCGATCTCGAGAACATGCGCTACTTCCCAGCCCTGAAAAACTAAAGGAGATTACTATGCAGGACAAACCCGTCGCCCTGGTCACCGGGGCTAACAAAGGAATCGGTCTTCAAATCGCGAAGGATCTCGCGGCCCATGGCTTTACCGTGCTCGTCGGGTCGCGCAACCTCGAGCATGGGGAGGCGGCCGCTAAGAGCGTCGGAGCGGATGCCCGCGCCCTCCAGCTCGACGTCACGAATCAGGCCTCCATCGGCGCCGCCGCGGAGCGCATCCGGAATGAGTTCGGCCGTCTCGACGTGCTGGTGAACAACGCGGGCATCGCACATACGGGAAAGCCGGGTACGCCGCTCGCGGAGCTGATGAAATCGGGCCGCCCGAGCGTCGCGTCTCTCGACGAGGTGCGCGCGGTGTTCGAAACGAACGTGTTCGGCGTCATCGCCGTCACGCAAGCGATGCTTCCCCTGCTTCGCGAAGCGCCGGCCGGACGCATCGTCAACGTATCGAGCGGCCTCGGCTCGCTGACGTTGAATGCGGACCCGGCCTCTCCCTATCGCCACATGCCCGTTGCCGGCTACAGCCCGTCGAAGACTGCCCTCAACGCGATCACGCTCGCCTTCGCCCTGGAACTCGAGTCGACACGCATCAAGGTCAACGCTGCGTGCCCGGGCTTCACCGCGACGGACCTCAACAACTTCGAGGGCACGCGCACCGTCCAACAGGGCGCGCGAGAGCCCGTGCGCCTCGCCCTCCTCGACGCGAACGGTCCGACGGGCACGTACTCGAACGAGGATGGTCCGCTCCCGTGGTGATGTCATGAAAGGAGAAGAGATGATCGTCGTGACCACTCCAACGGGGCAGATCGGATCGCAGGTCGTCGCGAACCTTCTTGCCGCCAACGAGCCTGTGCGCGTGATTGCGCGCGATCCAGACCGACTCGCCGCCGAGGTCCGGGCCAAGGTGGAAGTCGTACAGGGATCGAGCGATGACGAGAGCGTCCTGATGCGCGCTCTCGAAGGCGCGGAATGCTTGTTCCTGGTCGTGCCGCCTTCGTTTGCGACGAACGATGTCGGAGAGTATTATCTCCGGTTCACCCGTCCCGTCTGCCGCGCCATCGAGAGTAAGAGAGTGAAGCGGGTCGTTACGGTTTCCGGCGTGGGCCGGCGAATCGCCGTGAATGCCGGTCCGGTAACTGCTTCCTTTGCGAAGGACGTGGAGATCGAGCGTACGGGCGTGGATCTCCGCGCTCTATGGTGCCCCGGTTTCATGGAGAATCTGTTGAGACAAGTCGATGCGCTCAACCATCAGGCCGCTTTCTTCGCCCCAATTCTCCCGGATTTGAGGGCTCCTTTGGTGGCGACGCGGGATATTGCCGCCAGCGGCGCCAAACTCCTTCTCGACAGATCGTGGACAGGCCAGGGCGGGGTTGCGGTGCTCGGCCCAGAGGACCTCTCCTGCAACGACATGGCGAGGATTCTGACGGACGTGCTGGGCAAACCGATCCGTTTCCACTCTGTGCCCGGTGACGAGTATAAGACCCAACTGATCCGGTTCGGCGCGACCGAAGCGTTCGCCCAGGGCCTGATGGACATGTATGCCGCCAAGGACAGCGGCCTCGACAACGCAGAACCGCGAACGCCGGAAAACACGACTCCAACGACTTTCCGGCAATGGTGCGAGGAAATTTTGAAGCCTGCATTTCTGAGCTAGTGGAGTGTCCAAGAGAAAGGTGGGCAGGTGCGCGAAGGGAAGAGCCGCCTGGAAAGGCGGCAGCAGCCACGATTGGCTGCCCCACGGCGCAGCATAACCGCAACCAAAAGCGCCGGGATGAGTCCCGGCGTGGCAGACCGAGGGTCCGCTCCACGAAAGAGTCAATCCAACCATCTGGAACGATGGCGAACAAGAGCAATATCCCGCGAGTCAGCGCGCACCGCCGTCAACGCGGCAATGGCCATGAGCGGGAACAACTTATCCCTGGCAACGCACACGATAACGCCCTTAGCGGCCGTCACAATCACACGAGGTCGCGCCCCGATTCGGCGGTAAACTGAGGCTATGGACCCGGCACCCGAGAAGCCCATCGACGAGTTCCGGCGGGACCGCACGCAATTTTCCGTCGCGCGGCTGACCGATCCGGACGACTCGCTCGAGTATTGGTTGTCCCGTCCGGTCGAAGAGCGGCTGCGGGCGCTGGAACGCCTGCGAAGGATTTCTTATGGCGACACCGTCGCTTCCGGACGACTTCAAAGAGTTTTTGAAGTTGCTCGACTCGAACGGCGTTGAATACCTGCTGATCGCACGTATCACCTATCGCTACGTACGGAACAAGTCGCAGCACTCCCATAGTTATCGATAACTGAACGTGGTATGCTGCCTGCTGGAGTTTCCCCCCTATGACGCGACGAGATTACCTGGAATGGATGACGGCCGCAGCCGCGGCCACCGCCGCCGTACGCACGGTTTCGGCCGCCGGCGGAGACGAGGACCGAGCCCGGCGCATGAAATGGTGGCACGAGGCGCGTTTCGGCATGTTTATTCACTGGGGCCTGTACAGCGTGATCGGCCGGCACGAATGGGCGATGGAACAGGAAGGCATCCCGGTGGCGGAGTACCAGGCATACGCCAAGCAATTCCGGCCCAAACCGAATGCCGCGCGCGACTGGGCCAAACTGGCCAAATCCGCCGGCCAGAAGTACATGGTGATGACCACCAAGCACCATGAAGGGTTTTGCAACTTCGCGAGCAAACTGACCAACTACAACGCCGCCCAGCAGGGGCCCGGCCGCGACCTGGTGGCGGAGTACGTCGAAGCGGCGCGCGCCGAGGGAATGCGGGTGGGATTCTATTACTCGCTGATGGACTGGCACCATCCCGACGGCGCCCGCTGCGCCACCGACGAGGCCGCCCGGCGCCGCTTCGTCGATTATACCCACGGGCTGATTCACGAGCTGATGACGAACTACGGCAAGATCGACGTGCTGTGGTACGACGTTTCCTGGCCGCTCGATGCCGCCGGCTGGGAATCGGAGAAGATGAACAAGATGGTGTTCGAGCTGCAGCCCGAGATCATCGTCAACAACCGCAACGCGCTCGATGGCGATTTCGCCACCCCCGAGCAGCGCATCCAAGCCGCCAAGGGGGCCTGGGAATCCTGCATGACGATGAACGATAGCTGGGGCTATCAGCGCGCCGACGACAACTGGAAATCGCCCAAGACGATCGTGCGCAACCTGGTGACCTGCGCCCACGATACGGGCAATTACCTGCTGAATATCGGCCCCAAGGCGGACGGATCGATTCCGGAGGAGTCCGTGCGGGTTTTGACCGCGGTGGGAAAGTGGATGGAGAAGAACGGCGAGACGATCTACCAGTCGGAGACCTGCCAGCCGCGCCGCTCCGAGTTTGCCAGCTTTTCGCGCAAGGGGAACACGCTGTACATGCACGTGCACTACTGGCCGGGTTCCACGGTGGCGCTGGGCGGGTTGACGAGCCAGGTGAAATCGGCTCGCCTGGTGGCGTCCGGCAAACCGGTGAAATTCGAGCAGGAGAGATTCCGCGTGCGTTTCACCGGCCTGCCCGAGAACGCGCCCGACGAACCGGTGACCACCATCGCCATCGAGTGCGACGGCGAGCCGAACCAGGATATGGACCAGATCCGCAAAGAGCGCCCGCGGCTGGGGGTGGGGGTTTAGTCGCCGGCAGATCCGTCAACGCGCCTCATCGGGCAATTGTGCCAGGAGCGCGCCGACGAATCCACGCACCTTGTTCAGCGCGGCGGCGGCATCGGCCAGGGATGGCTCGTCAACATCGCCGGGATAACGGAACAGCCAGGCGTATTTTGTGAATTCCACCACCTCATCGATACGCTGCTCCAGTGTCGGGTCGAGGTCGACCGCTTGCTTGCCGAGCCTCCCCAAGTCGTGCGTCTTTGGGAAAGGTTGGTCCCGCCAGTCAAAAAGCCTTTCAGCGCCTTCTCTGCCGCTTGCTGGCAGTGGAATAGGGCATCTTCGGACGCCGGCGGCTCGGCGGCCAAGTCGATCTGTGCGCACCGGAGGTCCTTATCCGCCTTTTCAAACCAGGAGCGGGCGTCCGCACGGCGCCGCGCATCAGCCTCCACACAGCAGCTTTCCCTCTCGCATTATGGTTGCCGGCAGAGACGCCTTTAAGCAGACGCGATCCTCAAAATCCGAACGGGTCCACACCAATACGTCACTCGCCACGCCGAGCCGCCAAATCGCCTTGTAGGCTCTGCCGCTATCGCGAAGAGGCACGGGAGTATCGTCGGGCACCACTACCATCAGATCGTAATCGCTATCCGGGCCTGCATCTCCACGCGCCGCGGAACCAAACAAATAAATCCGTTCAGGGCGATACAGGTCTCGAAGCCGCTGGACAGCTGCGGCCAGAATCGGATCGCCCGCCGACGGCGGAGCGAACGTCTGAGAGATCGCTTCCGGCATGTCTTCCAGTCCCAGTTTGGCACAACTATGCACGGGTCGCCTTGCGATCGTCCCCGCTCTTATGATCGCCTCCAGCCCGAGTTACGAAGCCGCGGCCGTCGGGGCGGCAGCGGTGCTCCATCGCCTGGTGGCGGCGGGAACCGGCAACATCGCGCGCGGCCAGGCCAACGCTCGTGCCTAGCGAATGCGGTACACGAGTGCGTCCTCGACAAATCGGTCGCCGATGAGTTGGCCGCCCAAACGCATGCCTTCGACGCTCTCTGCTTTCGCGAAGATCCGGCGAAGTGCGCGAATGAACGGATCGGACATCCTCAAAATGAGCAGCGTGGGAGTTCGATCCGCGGATATCCCCGCCGCTCCGAGCGCGTCATGGACCAGACCATAAGCTTCCGCGGGCGCGGCTGAGTCCAGCCGGCGCGATGCGAGCGCAAATCGCCAGTCTTCGTACTCCGACAAGTAGACCCATAGCACTACGCTGATCGACAGGGTCGAGCGGTCCAGCGCCTGGACCAACTCCGCTCCGGCCGCAAAATCCGCTGCTACCAATGCCGTCTTATCCAAGCAATCACCTCATGTTTCCGGTCACCGACCGCCTCCACGAGCGCCTGCGCCAGGCCTGAACTGTGCCTCCGGTAGCGGCTCTGCTCCGACCATTGCTGCACTAGATCCCAATACCTGCCAAAGACCGGATCGCTGCCCGCCTCTTGCGAACGCGCCATCTCTAGGTTAGCGACTTTGACAAGATCTTTCAAATTGTGCGTGTAACTTGCATCCACGCTCTTCTTATCGGGGAAGTCGTGACGCTCGGTTCCCCTTGCGATGCACGCCTTCAGGGCACACTCGACCGCGTAGCCGGCCAGGTAATAAGCGCCGTCTGGAAAGCCGGCACCCATTAACGCTTTTGCCTCCGCGAGCCTGGTGCGGGCGAGGAGTTGCAGGTCCTTCCGGTTCACGCCCCCCATGCTAGCGCACACGAGCCATGGCCGGACGCCGAGGCAGAAGATTGCCCCCCCGCCTCCCACCCGCAATGTGTTTTCATATTCATTGTGAAATTACTCGAGGAGACTTTACGCGCCATCCGGCCGCGGGATGAACAAGCGCGGCGGCGTGCGCGCGCCCGGCTGGAACAGCTCACCATGCCGTATTGGGCGCTGGGGCGGCTGATGGATCTGGCGGAGGACCTAGCTGGCATCACGGGCGTGGCGCAACCGGCGACCGCGCGGCGAACCGTGGTGGTGATGGCGGGCGACCACGGCGTGGCGGCGGAAGGCGTCAGCAAGTATCCGGTGGAAGTCACCGTGCAAATGGTGTTGAACTTCGTGCGCGGCGGCGCGGCGGCGAACGCCATGGCGCGGGTGGTAGGCGCGCGCGTGGTGGTGGTGGATATGGGCGTGGCGGCCGAGCTCCCGGCGGAAGCGGCGGCGGCGGTGCTCCATCGCCGGGTGGCGGCGGGAACCGGCAACATCGCGCAAGGGCCGGCCATGACCCGCGAACAAGCGATTCAGGCTTTGGAAGCCGGCATCGGCATCGCGGCCGATCTGGACTCCACTACCGACCTTTTCGCCACCGGCGAGATGGGGATCGCCAATACCACCCCTTCGAGCGCCATCGTGGCCGCCTTGTGCGGCTCGTCACCGGCGGAAGTAACCGGCGCCGGCACCGGCATCGACGAACCCCAGCGGCAACACAAGATCGCCGTGATCGAACGCGCCCTGGCCGTTAACCGGCCCGATCCGAACGATGGTCTGGATGTGGTGGCGCGGGTGGGCGGTTTTGAGATCGCGGGCCTGGCGGGCCTGATTCTGGGCGCGGCTGCGCGGCGTAAGCCGGTCCTGATCGATGGATTCATCTCCACCGCGGCGGCATTGATCGCGCAGGCGCTGGCGCCGGATTCGGCCGATGCCATGATTGCCGCGCATCAAAGCGTGGAACCCGGCCATCGCGCGGCGCTGGCGAAGCTGGGCAAACTGCCCCTGCTAGACCTGGGGATGCGGCTGGGCGAAGGCACCGGCGCTACGCTGGCAATGAGCCTGGTGGAGGCGGCCGCGCGGCTTCTTAGCGACGGGGCCACTTTCGAAGAAGCCGCCGTTAGCCAGGCCAAGCAGACGGCCGCACCCGCTGTGCCATGATCGGATATGCTGACTCTGATTCTGGGCGGGGCGAGAAGTGGGAAATCGCGGTTCGCGCGCGACCGCGCGGCGGGCTCCGGTCATATCTTCCATAGCCAGGTTTCCCATGGCAAGGTGTGCTACATCGCCACGGCGCGGGCCGGAGACGATGCCGAGATCGATGCGCGCATCGCCAGGCACCAGGCCGACCGGCCGGCGGAGTGGCAGACGGTGGAAGCGCCGCTGCGGCTGGGGGAGGCCGTCGAGCAGGCATCCCAACAATCCGCCGTGGTGCTGGTGGATTGTCTGACGATTTGGCTGAGCAATTTCATGTTTGAGCATCGCCAGGCGCCGGCCGCGGAAACCGAAGCCGCGGCATTGGCCGAGATCGACCGCATCGCGGCTGCAGCGCGGACCGGCGGGCGGCAGGTGATTCTGGTATCGAACGAAGTGGGCTCGGCCACCGTGCCGGAATCGCCGGTGGCGCGCGCGTTTCGCGATCTGCAGGGAATCGCGAATCAACACGCCGCGCGGCATGCCGACGAAGTGCTGCTGGTGGTGGCCGGTTTGCCGGTAAAGCTGAAATGAAGAATCCTCGTGGAGCGGGCACTCGTGCCTGCCATGTCGGGACTCGTCCCGGCACGTTGTCGCGGAGCCAGGCAGGCGGGTGGAAGAACGCGTCCCGACGAGTCGGGACGTGGCAGGCACGAGTGCCCGCTCCACTTGTACTTCTCCTCCTCCTTGCGGCCGTTGCCCACGCAGCCGGGCCGGCCAGGCGCATCGTCTGTCTATCGCCCAACGATACGGAACTGCTCTACGGGCTGGGCGTGCTGGATCGCGTGGTGGGCGTATCGGGTTTCGATTCCTACCCTCCGGAAGTCGCCAAAATGGCCCACGTGGGAGGGTGGACGGATCCCAGCCTGGAAAAAATCGTGGCGCTCCATCCCGATCTCATCGTCACCGAAGCGGACCAAGCGGCGCTGGTGGAAAGCAACCTGCGCAAACTGGGCCTGCCGATGCTGGCGCTGCCGGGCAAAACCATCGCGGACATCTATACCGCGGCCACGGAATTGGGGCGGGCGCTGGGGGTGGAAAAGCAGGCGGCGGAGCTGATCGAACGGACGCGCGCGGGCCTGGAGGCGGTACGCCGCCGGACGGCGGGGCTGAGGCGGCCAACGGTGGCGATCGTAGTGGACCGCACGCCGGGCACGCTGCGCGATATGTATGCCGCCACGGGTGGCACCTACCTGGCCGAAGCGGTGGACATCGCGGGCGGAAGGATGGCGCTGGGCGCGGTACCCATCGGCTACGCCAAATTGAGCCAGGAGACCCTGCTGACGGCCGACCCGGAGATTATCCTGGATTTCATACACAGCGAAAACGGCCGCTTCGCCGCCAATCCAACCGAGGCCTGGAAGGCGCTGCCGCAACTCCGGGCCGTGCGCAACGGGCGCGTCTACGCCCTTTCCCAGGACTTCGTACTGCACGCTTCGCAGCGCATCGTGAACACGGCCGAGCTATTTGCGCGTACCATCCATCCGGAGGCGCGCTGATGGCGTGGTTTGAAACTCGCGGTCTGGACTACCGCTACGGGCAGGGTCCGCTGGTGGTGCGGGGCGTGAGTTTCGGCCTGGAGCGGGGTCGGTTGATGGCGGTGATTGGCGCCAACGGTAGCGGCAAGTCGACGCTGCTGCGGATGATGGCGGGGTTGCTGCGGCCGCTCGGGGGCGAGATGCGCCTGGACGGGCGGGCGCTGGCGGCGATGCCGGCGCGGGCGCGCGCCCGTGAGATCGCCTACGTGCCGCAAGCGGCGCTGCCGGTATTTCCATTCGCGGCCCTGGAGGTGGTGTTGAGCGGGCGCTCGCCGCATCTGGGGGCCTTCGGCTTCGAGGGCCCACGCGATCGCGAAAAGGCGCTGGAGGCTCTGGAAGCCATCGGCGCCGCCCACCTGGCCGCGCGGCGGGTCACGGATCTCTCCGGCGGGGAACGGCAGATGGTGGTGCTGGCCCGCGCCCTGGCGCAGGAGCCGCGCCTGCTGCTGCTCGACGAGCCCTCCGCCGCCCTCGATTTGAAACACCGCGCCGGGCTGGTGCGCGCGCTGGCGCGGCTGCGCGACGAGCGGGGGCTTACGGCCATCCTGGTGACGCACGACCTGGGCATGGTGGGCTCGACCTTCGACCGCGTGCTGGCGATGCGCTGTGGCGAAGTGGCGGCCGAGGACGCGCCCGACCGGGTGCTGGAAACCGCCCTGCTGGCCCGCATCTACGATGAGCCAAACGTGCGCGCCGGCCGTATCGACGGGCGCGCGGTGGTATGGGTGGAGGCATGAGTAGGACAGGCCTCCTGGCCTGTCGTTGAGAAACTATGAACGGGCCGATCAAGAATGCCGGGCGGGTGACAGGCCAGGAGGCCTGTCCTACTCCGAACCTTCCCCCGCCGGTTACCGCCCGCCTGGCGCGCGCGCTGGCGGTACTGACGGTGCTGCTGGCAGGCGCGGTCGCTCTTGGCTTGTGGCAGGGTACCGAGAGACTCGACTTGACCAAGATTTTCTCGAACCCCATCGCGCGGGCGCTGTTCTTCCAGCTTCGTTTGCCGCGGGTACTCACCGGAGCGCTGATCGGCGCGGCTCTGGCCGCCACCGGCGCGGCGCTGCAGGCGCTGTTTCGGAATCCGCTGGCCGATCCTTATGCGCTGGGCGTTTCGGGCGGCGGCGCATTGGGTGCGAGCGTGGCGCTGGCGCTGGGCTGGAGCGCGCCGGTGCTGGGCATTCCGTTCGTCTACGTAGCGGCCTTCGGAGGCGCCATGCTGGCGATGGCGGTAGTCCGGGCGATCGCCCGCACCGGCGTGATCACCCTGCCCGGAGCGTTGTTGCTGGCCGGCGTGGTGGTGAACCTCACCTCCGGCGCGGCCATGCTCACCGTTCAGTATGTGGTGGACCCGAACAGCGCTCTGCGCATGCTGCGTTTCATGACCGGCAGCCTGGACGTGGTGGGGCTGGACGGCGTCTGGCGCATGGCGGCGATTCTGCTGCCCGCGCTGGCGGCGCTGGTGTGGTTCGCGCGCCCGCTGCACCTGATGGCCATCGACGAAGATACGGCGGCCACGCTGGGGGTGAATACGCACCGCACCGAACTGGCCGTACACACGCTGTGCTCGTTAGTGGTTGGGCTGGCGGTGGCCAACGGCGGCGCCATCGGGTTTGTGGGGCTGATCGTACCGCACGGCGTGCGCGCCGTCTTCGGTGAAGATGTGCGCGTGGTGCTGCCCGCCTCGCTGGTGGCGGGCGCCGCGTTCCTGGTGCTGGCCGATACGCTGGCGCGAACGGTGCTGCCCTCGACCGAGCTTCCGGTGGGCGCCATCACCGGCCTGCTGGGCGGCCCGCTGTTTCTGTGGCTGCTGCGCCGCCGCCAGCGCTACTCGGCGATATGATAGCGGCGATGCGGTCTCTGGTGGCGGCCGTGGCGTTTCTCACCCGCATTCCGGTGGGCCGCTGGGTCGATTGCGGACGCGAGGACGTCGCCCGGTCCGCTGCGTGGTTTCCGTTTGTGGGCGCGCTGCTGGGCGGAATCGAGTGCCTGGCGGCATGGCTGCTCCGTCCCCAGCTTCCGGCGGCGGTGACGGCGGTTTTATTGGTTGCGCTGGACGTGCTGCTCACTGGCGCGCTGCACTACGACGGGCTGGCCGATTCCGCCGATGGTTTCGGTGGCGGCAAGGATCGCGACGACATTCTGCGCATCATGCGCGACCATTGCATAGGCAGCTATGGCGGCGTGGCGCTGGCGCTGGCGGTCGGAATGAAAATCGCGGCCCTGACAGCACTGCTCGGCGGCTCGGCTTGGCCGCGGGCCGTCATTGCGGCGCCGCTGTTAGGACGTTGGGCGATTCTGCTGCTGAGCGCGGCCCTCCCCTACGCGCGCGCTACCGCGTCGGTGGTAGTGGGCATGGGCCGGAAAGCGCTCGCGTGGGGAACCTTGCTCACGGCGCTGGCACTGGCCGCCGGCCGCGATCCGCGCCTCTGGTTCGCCGCCGTAGTGGTGGTGCTGGTGGCCGCGCTGCTGGGCCTCTATTGCCGGCGCAGGATCGGCGGCATCACCGGCGACACGTTAGGCGCCGCCGCGGAACTCGGCGAGATCGCCGTATTGCTGGTGTTTTTGTGGAGGGTGGGATAAACGCGATCCCTGCAGCAACGGGCCATTCGCTAAAATCGAGCGATGACATCGCGGGATACGACAGGGAACAGCGCGGGTGATTCAGGTTCGGTCGAATCGTGGCTGGTCTCGGCAGGACGGGACCGGCGCCCGGGCTCGCCGCTAAACGTGCCGCCATGCCCGGCGTCGAACTTCGTGCTGGGCGAGCGCCGTGCGTACTCTCGCGACGACGGTACGCCGGGCTGGGAGGCACTGGAAGAGATCGTCGGCGGCCTCGAGGGTGGCTCTTCGGTCTCCTTCGCCTCCGGCATGGCGGGGATCGCGGCGATTTTCGATCAACTCCCCACCGGATCGGTCGTGGCACTACCGGACGACTGCTACCAGGGTGTCGCGGGTCTCGCCGCCGCCGGCCAAGCCCGTGGCCGCTGGAGGGTCGATCGCATCGATGTGGCCGACACCGCGCGCTGGGTCGAGATGTGCGGCGTGGCCGACCTGATCTGGCTGGAGTCACCCTCGAACCCACTACTGGCCGTGGCCGACCTGGACCTTATCTGCGCAGCGCAGCGCAAACCGGGCGCCATCCTCGGCGTGGACAATACCTTCGCAACGCCGCTCAATCAGCGCCCTTTGGCGCTCGGCGCCGATGTCGCCGTGCAATCGGTGACCAAGTTCATCGGCGGACACTCAGACCTGCTCGGAGGCGTTGTCACCGTGCGCGACGCGAATCTGTTGGCATCGCTGCGGCAGGCCCGGGAGCTCATGGGCGCAACGCCCGGAACGCTCGAGACATTCCTCGCCGTCCGCGGGGTTCGGACGCTTGCAGTGCGTCTGGAGCGGGCGCAGAGCAACGCGATGATACTCGCCGAGCGCCTCGCGCGCCATCCAAACGTTACGCTGACGCGCTATCCCGGCCTGGCGAGCCACCCAACTCACGACGCCGCGCGACGCCTACTCAAGGGTTTCGGCACGATTATCTCGTTCGACGTGCGTGGCGACGCCCCCGCCGCCGACGCCGTTTGCGCCGCACTGCACCTCATCCAACACGCCACCAGCCTGGGCGCGGTCGAGTCCACCATCGAACGGCGGGCCAGCATTCCCGGGCAGGAGCACCTGCCTCCGGGGCTGCTGCGCCTGAGCGTGGGTATCGAAGCCGTCGAGGACCTTTGGACCGATCTGGACCGAGCGCTGCGCAACGTGCGGGAAGTGTAGTGCTGAAAGCGGGCGGCATTCGATGACCACGCGAATCTGGCTGCTTCGCCACGGCGAGCCCGATGAGAGCGTACGGCGGCTTTGCTATGGGTCGCTCGACGTGGGCCTGTCGGATGCCGGCCGGCGGCAGATGATGCGCGCGGCCCGCGAGTTGGCGGCGGAGCCGGTGGCGGCGATCTACTCGAGCCCCCGCCTGCGCGCCGTCGAGAGCGCCCGCATCCTGAGCGAGGGCTTGGGCGCAAGGGACCCCTGCGCGCGCGTGGTGCCCGATTTTCGCGAGATCGATTTCGGCGATTTCGAAGGCATGGCATACGACGAGATCGCCGCCCGCTACCCCGACCTGTACCGCCAGTGGATGGAGGCGTCCACAACGGTTCAATTCCCCGGTGGCGAAAGCTTCGCCACCATGCGGCTGCGCGTGCTGCGGGCCTTCGACGCCCTCTCGGCCGCGCACGCAGGCGAAACCGCGGTGGTGGTCAGCCACGGCGGAGCCATTCGCGCCATTGTGGCCCGGACGCTCGGCATGGCCGGGGAAGATATCTTTCACCTGGCCCAGGACCACGGCGCCATCAACCGCATCGACCTGGTGGATGGCTTCGCCGTGGTCAGCCTGCTGAATCGATGCCCCTGAGCCGACATTCTCACTGGGCATCTCTTAATGGCCGATTTCCGTCATCGCGATTGGCAACCTGTTCCACGCAGCCGGGGAAGGTTGCCCGGCGGAACGCAATTTCGTATAAAGGAGTGGGCGGACGGCGCAACTCCAACGCGGCCGGGAACGGCGCGGAGGAGTCCGAGGCGCTCTCTTGTCGAGCCGCCGGCCCTATAGCCAGACGCCCGGTTTCCCCGAAAACTCGTGCCGGAGACAGCCACCTCCGACGGGCGGCGCAAGGAGAAGTACCCCTTGAAGGAGGACCGATGAAACTAACGTTCATCCTGGCGGTGCTCGGTTGCGGGTTGTGCTGGGGACAAGCCGCGGACGACTGCAAGCCTTCGGCGCTAAATGTCCCGGAGGCGAAATACCCCTGTGTCTATTCCGATAATCGGGTGACGTTCCGCGCGGCGGCGCCCGATGCCCAAAAGGTGCAGATCCGATTGGGCAAGCCCTACGATATGACCCGCGGCGCCGACGGAATCTGGAGCGTCACCATTCCGCCGCAGGTGGTGGGCTTCCACTACTACACGTTGATCGTGGATGGCGCGCCGGTGGCCGACCCGGCAACCAGGACGTTTTTCGGATCGGGATGGGAAAACAGCGGGATCGAGATTCCCGAGCAGGATGCGGACTATTACTCCGCCAAAGACGTACCGCGCGGGGACGTGCGCCAGCGGTGGTATTTCTCAAAGGTCACCGGCAAGTGGCGGCGGTGCTACGTCTACGCGCCGCCGGGCTACGACCGGAACGCCAAGACGCGCTATCCGGTTCTGTATCTGCTGCACGGCTGGGGAGAGAACGAGGAAGGCTGGCACGTTCAGGGGCACGTGGATTTCATCATGGACAACCTGATCGCGGCCAGGAAGGCCAAGCCGATGCTGATCGTGATGGACAACCTCAACGCGGTGAAGCCGGGCGAGGATGCGTCGCTGTTTGCGGCTCGGGGGCTGGTGGCGCCGGCGAGTGCCGAAGCCGGGCGGGGAGGCCGGGCGCCGGTGCCCGCTGGGCGGGGAGCATTTCCCGCCAATTTCGGCGCGACGTTCACCGAGATGATGCTCACCGATCTGATTCCCATGATCGAGCGGACCTACAGGGTGGCTCCCGGGCGGGAAAACCGCGCCATGGCCGGACTGTCGATGGGCGGGATGCAGACGTTTACGACCGCGCTCGCCAACCTGGACAAGTTCGCTTACATCGGCGGATTCAGCGGCAGTAGCGGCGGCCGGGGCGGATTCGATCCGAAGACGTCCAGCAACGGCGTGTTCGCGGACGCCGCCGCCTTCAATAAGAAGGTCAAAGTGCTCTTTTTGGGAATTGGCTCGGTGGAAGGCCCCGGCACCAGGACTTTCAGCGAGAGTCTCACCAAGGCTGGCGTCCATAACGTCTACTTCGAATCGCCGGGAACGGCTCATGAATGGCTGACTTGGCGCCGGTGCCTGAACGATTTCGCTCCGCGGCTTTTCCAATAAAGCCCTGTCAGAAAATAACCGTGCCATTTCAACGTGGCGCACGCACTCGTGCGTGCCGCGTCGGCATTCGTGCCGACGCTCGGCGTACCATGGGCGGGCGGGTGTCGAGAAAGTCTCGACACGGCACGCATGAGTGCGCGCGCCACGTCGGCGTCCAAGGATTTGGCACGGTTATTTCATGACGATTCCTAAGGGGAGGCCGGTTGGGCGATGGCGACTCCCACCATCGAATCGGCGCAGCCGTAATACAGGAACCAGCGATTCCGGAACCAGACCAGGCCCTCGGCGAACGTGTCTCCGGCGGCGTACTGGCCGGTCTTTTCGAACGGCAGCTCCGGCTTGAAGACGGGCTGGTCCAGGCGCGCGACCAGCGTAGCCGGGGCATCGGCCGCAAACAGCGCCTCGCCCGCCGCGTAGGCGTTCGGGCCGAGCGCCGTGTCGCCGCCGTCCGGGGCGTTCTTGCCGTTGTACAGCACTACGATGCCATCGGCAGTCAGCACCGGCGGCGGGCCGGTTTCGGGGAACGAACTGTCGAAGCGCCCGGCGCGTTTCGCCAGCACGGCGACCGGTTCGCCGCTGCCATCCTCGACGGCCCGCCAATGAATGAGATCGTCCGAGGTGGCCAGGCGTATGACGCCTTCCCCCCAATACATCCAATACCTGCCGCCGATTTTGGCCGCGATGAGGCGGGCGCCTTCGACACGGGTCACAATCCCGGCCGATTTGTAGGATAGCGCCTCGTACTTGGGGGAAACGCCCAGTGCGGGACCGTGCTTCGTCCAGTGAATCAGATCCCTGGACGTGGCGACGGCAGCGTCGGTTTTCTTTCGGTTCCACTGGGTGTAGGTCAGCACGTAAGTGCCGTCGTCGCTTTCGACGATGCGCGGGTCTTCGCAGCCTCCCGGCCATTCCCGATCCTTCTGGCTATCGTTATCGGGGTAGAGAACCGGCTCCGGACGGCGAGTGAAGTGAATGCCATCGCCGCTTTCGGCGAGTCCCAGCCGGGAAGTGTGCATGCCAATGCGCATTTCGCCGGAGTCGTCCTCGGCGCGGTAGAGCACGTAAATCCTGCCGTTGCGCACGATGGCCGCCGGGTTGAATGTGTGCAGGGCCTCCCAGTGGACGCGCTTGCCATCCACCGGGTCCCGAAACACCGAATCCGGGTTCGGCGCGATCACGAGCGTGGCGGACGGACGCGCGAAGGGATCGATCTGCCACCGGGCGGCCTGGTCCGCGAAAACCGCGGCGGCGCAAAGGCCCGCGGCGGCGATGACGAACTTCAAAGGGCGGTTCATGTCGGGTACCGATGCGATTCGGGAATATCCATTTTAGAGCGCCGAGTGCGGTTCCAGAATGCCCCAAGAGGCACCAACGTCGGTTTAGTGGGGCCGACGCCTGGCGGACGCCCTCGCCCGCGCGCGGCCCCTGGTCGCCGATGGCTGGCGGGAAAGGGATGACCGTTTGCGGCAAAGAGCGGGTCCAGGGAACCCGCGCAGGACGAGGACGTCCGCCCCCCATTATCGCAATATCTTCGGAAATCCATAAAGGTATGCGGCATTAGGTGGAAGCACATGGCTCACCCAAAGCCGCCACAAAAGATACTGGCATCGGCAGCCAAAAACACCGGCGCTGCGGAGGAGAACAACGCCAGCGCGAAAACCGACGCCGCAGGCTGACAGTCCAATGCCGCATAGTTTTTCAGTCAAGCTCGCCTGCGTAAATAGTGGGGCGGGCAATTTTGCCCGCAGCCGCCTTTTTAGGCGGCTCTTTCGAGGTGCAGCCAGTCTCTCTGCCAGGCGAGAGCCGGCTAGAAAGCCGGCTGCAGCCAGAATTGGCTGCCCCACGATCTGCTCAGCACGTCGCCCTAATGGAAAAGTATGCTGCATTCGCCACGAAGGCCCAGGCTTGCCTGGCGCGGCGCAACGCGGTACTAACGGAACATGGCGACTTTCGTTGGGGATCTTCGCTACGCTTTTCGTACTTTGCGGGGGAACCGCTCCTTTACCGCGGTCGCGGTGACTTCGCTCGCGCTGGGCATCGGCGTCAATACGGTCATCTTCAACCTGGTGGAGCAGATGCTGCTATGGTCGGTACCGGCGCGCAATCCGGCCGCTCTGGTCAACATCGAAGGCGGGCGCGCCGGGGCATACGCGTTCTATCGCGAATATCGCGATCGCAATCGCGTTTTCAGCGGCCTGGCGGCGACCAGCCACCCGCAGATCGGCGGCATACGGCCGGAAGGCGCGGCGGCGGTGGAAGTGGGAAGCGTCGCCTACGTGAGCGGCAACTACTTTGCGACTCTCGGGGTGGGGGCGGCGACGGGGCGCACGATCACCGTCGCGGACGACCTTCGGCCCGGCGGATCGCCGGTCGCGGTGCTCTCTTATTCTTACTGGCAGAGGCGCTTGGCGGGCGATCCACGCGTGGTGGGGCGCAAGCTCGCGATCAGCGGCGTGCCGTTCACCATAGCCGGCGTGGCGGAAAAGGGCTTCAGCGGAATCTTCAACGGGCTGCCATCGGCTGCGTTCGTTCCCATTACCATGTACCCGGTCACCAACCCGGCCGCGGCGACCGCCTGGAACGGCGCCAATATGTTCTGGCTTACTCCCATAGCCCGGCTGAAGGCGGGCGTGTCGCTGACCGAGGCGCAGGCCCAGATGCGGGTTCTATGGCCCCAGGTGGCCGATGCGGTTGGGCGGCGCCGGAGATCCGACGAGGAAACCATCACCCTGACGCCAGGGGCGCGCGGCGGCCGCACGGAGATGGCCGATCCGCTGCGGGTGCTGGGCGTGGCTACCGGCCTGGTGCTGTTGATCGCCTGCGCCAACGTGGCCAACCTGCTGCTGACGCGGGCCACCGGCCGCCGGAGGGAAATCGCGGTACGGCTGGCATTGGGCGCCACGCGCGGGCGGCTGGTGCGCCAACTTCTCACCGAAAGCCTGCTGTTGGCGGCCATCGGCGGGGCGTTGGGGCTCGGGCTGGCGTGGTGGGGAGTGGGGGCGCTGGCCAGGCTGGAGCTGGTCAATTCCAATCTGCGCTTCCACCCGAGCCTCGCGGTGGCCGGCTTTTCGGCCGCCGCCACGCTGGTCACCGGCATTCTTTTCGGACTCGCGCCAGCGCTGCGCGCCACCGGTATCGGACTGGCGGATGCGGTGAAGGACGGCGGATCGGCCGGGCGCAGCGCGCGCCGGCTGCTGCTGGGTAAGGCGCTTATCGCCGCGCAGGTGGCGCTGTCGCTGGCGCTGCTGGTGGAGGCCGGCCTCTTCGTCCGCACCTTACGCAATCTGCGAAACGTGGATATCGGCTTCGCGGCCGATAAAGCGGCGATCGTCGACATCGACCCCACCAAGCTTGGCTATCGCGGGCAGCGGCTGCGCGAGTTCTACGACACTTTGCTGGAGCGCACGCGGCGCATCCGCGGCGTGCAGTCCGCTTCGTTGTCTTTGGCAACCCCTATGGGCGAGTTCGCAATGGCCAGCGGGTTCTCGGTGGAGGGTTATCAGCCCAAAGCCGGTGAAAACCTCTATGCCTTAACCAACTCCGTAACGGAAGGTTACTTTACCACTCTCGGAATTCCCATGCTGCTCGGCCGCGACTTTGGGGCGCGAGACGAGCCCGCGGTCACGCCCAAAGACAATCCATTCGCAGCCATTGGGCGCCAGAGCGGCAGCGTCCAGGAGGAACCGCTGGAGGCGCCAGGCACTTGCGTGGTGGACGAGTCGATTGCGCGGAAACTGTTCGGCGACGGTAATCCGCTCGGCCGGCACATCAGTTTCGACGACAAGTACAAGGCGGCCGGCGCGCTCGAAATCGTTGGCGTGGTGAAGGACGTTCGCCACATGGCGATCCGCAAGGCCGACCGCATGGGCAGCATCTACGTGCCAAGCTGGAGCAGGGGCGCCGAAGCCCGCTGGTTGGAGGTGCGCATGGCGGGAGACGCGGCGCCGGTGATCGCGGCCATTCGGCGCGAGCTGCGCGACCTGGACCCGAACGTCCCGCTGCTGCAATTCCGCATGCTGCGCGAGTACGTTGATAGCAATATGAGCCGGGAACGGCTAATCGCCTGGCTGGCCGGTTTCTTCGGGTTGCTGGCGGTGGCGCTGGCGTCGGTGGGCCTCTACGGGGTAGTGGCGTATGCGGTGACGCAGCGAACCAGGGAGATCGGGATCCGGATGGCGCTGGGCGCGCAGGCGGGCGATGTGGTTCGCATGATCGTGGGCGGTTCGCTGGGGCCGGTGCTGGCCGGGGTTATCGCCGGCCTGGGCGGCGCGCTGGCGCTGGCGCGGCTGGTGGCCGGGATGTTGTACGGCGTGGCCCCGCGCGATCCCCTCTCGATGGCCCTGGCGGCGGCCGGGATGCTAACCGTGGCGCTGGTCGCCGCCGCGATTCCGGCGCGGCGGGCCAGCCGGGTGGACCCGACGGAGGCGCTGCACTACGAGTAATACGGGGTGTTGAACTTATTAACTTAACCGGCTTGGGGAAATCCGTTTCCGGGTGACCGCTCCCTGGGGAGCTGCAAGAGATCACAAATCGCAGGCGGAACCGCCTGCGCCACCAAAGC
>PLRS01000074.1:44654-218038 GCA_003164035.1 Bryobacterales bacterium
TTTGTGCATTTTTGTGCATTTTGCGGCAGTTTGTCGGCAAGCGCGGCGTTCCTCGACTTCGGACGGGGTGGGAGCGGTAGCTTGCTCGATGATGAATCGGGCGGCTTTGAACTGGACGCTGGGGGAAGCTTTGTCGTCGCGGGATCGGTCATGAGAAGCTCTTCCGGCCACCACGGTAACAGGCGAGCGGGTGCGGACGAGGCGAGGGGGAAGAGGCGCGATGGGTGGGAGGCGTTGGAAAGAAAGAGGTAAGACCGGTCAGGAAAAAGTTCGAAAGACTGTGACTGGGGGGATAGGGATGGGGGAGAAGTGGGCGGATACGCGAAGGATAGAGCCGCCGGAGCGGTGCCGGCGGCTCGGGGAGAGTTGTTGTGTCGTGGCGCGGGGGGCGGCGGTTAGAACCGCAGATACCCGCCCACCTGCAAATACCGCTGGGTGGATGCGGTGCCGGTGATTACGCCGAAGCCATTGTAGTTAATGGCGCCGCTCGACAGGGTTGTCGCGCAGCAGCTCCCACCGGGGTTGGAGAAGGTGACGGTGTTGGTCAGGTTGAACGCCTCACCGGTCAACTGGAACTTGAGCTTCTCTCCCTTCAACAGGAAAATGCGGGAGACGCTCGCGTTCAGTTGGAACAAACCGGGCCCGATCAGCAGGTCTCGGCCGGTCGTACCCAGGACCCCACCCGGCGGATTGGCGAACGCACTGTCGTCGAAGTACGGATCGGCTGAGTCGTGGCCGCCCAGGATCTTCACGCTGGGGTTGATCTGGGTGGCGCTGGTGCCCTGCCCGCCGGCGTTGATGGCGGAACTGGTGCCGACGGTGAATGGCAGGCCGCTGAACCGGCTGAGGATACCGCTGAGCTGCCAGTCGCCCACGACCCATCCAACCGGTCCATGATTCAGCAGCGTATGCCCTTTGCCGAACGGCAGGTTGTAGACGTAATAAATCTGCAGGGTTTGCTGGCGGTTGATGCCGGAGATCGCCTTATCCAGCGTGAACGACACCGGGTAGGCGCGCCACAACGTACCGTCGTTGTTGTCGCCATTGATGTCGTCGAGCGCTTTGGAGAAGGTGTAACTGGCGCCGATCAGCGACGCCCCGATGCGCTTTCTCACCGTCATCTGCAAGGCGTTATAGGTCATGAATCCGAACGGCTCATACATATTCATGTCCTGCTCGACGTAAGGAGCGAGCTGCCGGCTGATGCTGGTGCCGCTGCCGGGCGCCGAGCCGTTGATGTTCACGCCCATATCGATGTGGGTTCCGTGCTCGCCCACGTATCCCGCTTGCGCCACTAAAGTGGGTGAGAATTCGTGCTGCACGAAGACATTCCAACTCTGGTAGTAGCCCCGATTGAAATTGGCCGGGAAAGTAGACGTGCTGAGACTGGGCAAGTAGGTGGTCGGCGACGAGGCCGTCGACGGCTTGATGACGCCTTGCGTGATCGAGGGGAAGACGGCAACGGGAATCCCGTCCGACAACTGGGCCTGGGTGGCTCCATCGGAACCTGGAACGCCGGCATAATCGATGAACTGATAGGTGTCGCTCATCGAGCCGTAGTAGTTGTTCACAACCGAGGGGTATTGGTTCCGCTGGTTGCGCATGTTATCGGGATCCACGCTAATGCCGTAACCGCCGCGGATTACGGTTTTCTCGTTCAACCGGTAAGCAAGACCCAGGCGGGG
Organism: Bryobacterales bacterium; assembly: GCA_003164035.1. Lineage (GTDB taxonomy): Bacteria > Acidobacteriota > Terriglobia > Bryobacterales > Bryobacteraceae > JBEKYD01. Next base: position 46,340 of record PLRS01000074.1, read on the forward strand.
AGCGAAGTCGGTCTTTTTCGCGGTGGCGCCGGCATTCCAGGGCTCGCCGCCCTCCCCGCCGATGTAGATGTTATCGGTGGAGGGGTCGAACCGCGTGGCGCCATAATAATCGTGCGAATAGATCGGGTAGTATTCCCAGCGCAGACCGTAATCGATGGTTAGTTTAGGAGTTGCCTGCCACATATCCCGCAGGTATATGGCCCAGGTGGAAAAGCGCAGCGAGTTGGGATCGTTGAACTGGGTGACTTTGCCCGTCTCGGACGGATATCCAAGGAGGAACTGCGCCCAGGAGTTCGCAGGGCTGGCGGGCAGGGCCGCGCCGGCGGGATCCGAATTGACGTTGGCGGATCCGCCTTTGAGCGCGGTAATCGAGCCATCGAAGCCGAACGTGCCGCGCGCCGTGCCGAACGTGCCGCCCTGCGGCTGGAAGTGGTTCAGCGCGAACTTGTCGTATTCGAAGCCGAAACGAATATTGTGCGCGCCCTGGATCTTGGTCACATTCCAGGCGCCGGTATACTGGTTATCGCGGAACTTGAAGGGGCTGCCGGTATTGGTGTTGCCAATGTTGGCAATGCCGGTGATCTGGAAGCCGGGGATGCCTTCGTAGTTCGGACCGACGCCATTGGTGCCGGGAATGTGCAGCACGCTACTGCCATAATCGCCGTCCTGCGGGTCGCCGGTGGCGCCGATGTTCTGCCGCGTGTAGCCGGCGTTGCCATCCACCAGGAGGGTAGGCGTAATGGCATACGTCAAGCCGGAACCGACTACTTGCGCGCGGCCGCCGGCATGACCCGGGTTGCCGCCATTAAAGACGTCACCAGCAGCCGGGCCCAACACGAACGGGGCCACGATATCCATGGGCGAAAGGCTGTACCGGCCCCAAACCATGGCCTTCTCGGTGGGATTGTAATTGACCTTCCAATCCCAGCGTCCGACTGTGTAGCTGGTGTCGCCGTAGGCGTCGTAGTTGTTGAGGAACTGATTCGGCCGGGTCAGATTGGCGGGCAGCAGGGCGGTCAACGTCTGCGCTTGCGAGACGATGCGGCTCGAGGGAATCGTGTTGTTCGGGAACTGCGCGCGGCCGGTGCCGTCGGCGTTGCCCGTCAGAGGATCGTAGACAGGCGTGCCAGTGGCGCTGAAACTGCCGGTGCGAAAAGCCGCGTTTGGCAGAGTTAGGTTGACGTCCGAGCCATATTGCACGTTCTTGGTGTTTTCCCAATCCATGAACCAGAACAGCTTGTTCTTGCCGTGCACGATCTTGGGAATCCAAATCGGGCCGCCGACCGCGAATCCGTATTGGTTGAAAATGTTCTTCGCCTCGCGGCCGGGGTGGCTGAAATAGTTGTTGACCGCGTAAAAGTCATTGTTGTAGTTGCGCTCGAAAGCCGAGCCATGCAACTCGTTGGTCCCCGATTTGGTGATGACGCTGATGGCCGCACCGGCGGCCGAGCCCTGTTCGGCATCGAACGAGTTGGTACTGACGTTCACCGTCTGGATGGCTTCGGGTGACGGTACATAAGCGACGTTCACGGGCAGCCACGGATAAGAATCGGTCACGCCATCGATTTTGGTCATGTTGGCTTGGGATGAAACGCCGTTCATGGAGACCGTGATGGCGCGTTGCGGATTGCCAGCTTGCGAATTGGCTTCGCCAGTGCCGGACGTGGTGTTCGAGCCCGGCTGAATCAGCAGCAACGCCTGGAAGTTCTTGCCTTCTGAACCCATGTACGGGAGTTCTTCCACTTCCTGCTGCGTCACTTCGGCGTGGATATCGGCTTTGTCGGTCTGCAGCGCCACCGCATCGGCCGCAACCTGCACGGTTGCAGTGGTTTGCGCGATCTGCAGGGAGACGTCCACGCGCCGCACTTCGTTCACTTGCACCTGCACACCCGTTTCGATAAAGGTGGAGAACGATTTGGCGGTTACCGTCACCCTGTACAGTCCGACTTGCAGGTCGGTGAAGCGGAAAACGCCACGTTCATCGGTGTTCGCCTCGCTCTTGACGTTCGTGGCCTGATTGACCGCTTCCACATGAACTCCGGGCACGGCAGCGCCCGTCGGATCGATCACGTTTCCGGTGAGCGACCCGTAAAGAACCTGCGCCCGAGCCAAATTCGCCATACCGCCGATCGCGAGAACCAGCGCGGCGGCCGCAACCAAAAAACGACGTAGTCTTTTCATTGTGCTTAGCCAACCTCCCCAGCGAGGCTACACACGTGCCCCGATTCGTTGCAGTCTCAAACTATATATACTCGACACAGCTCAAAAGTCAAGCACATTTTTCACCCCGGGCTTTTGCCTGGCCGGAGCCGATCGAGCCGCACGCGTCATGAGGCGTTTTTCAACGCCGACGCCCACTTTTGTACCCGGGCTTTGACTCCACTAAAATTTTTCGGTCTCGCCGAGAAATTATTGTTGTAAGCTGAAACAAATGCGTATTCAGGACGTCCGGGCGACGACCGTAACCGTGCCGCTGGAGGCCCCGTTGCGCCACGCCAACGGGTGCCATTGGGGGCGTTTCGTCCGCACCATCGTGGAAGTGGAGACCGACAACGGCCTGATCGGGCTGGGGGAAATGGGAGGAGGAGGCGAGTCGGCCGAGGCCGTTTTCCGCTCCATGAAGTCTTACCTGGTGGGGCACGATCCGGCCCGCCTGGAGGAGATGCGCTTCAAGATCGCCAATCCGACCGCTTCTCTTTATAACAACCGCACCCAGGTGGCGGCGGCCCTGGAGTTCGCCTGCCTGGACATTCTGGGCCAGGCGTGGGGTGTGCCGGTATCGGAAATCCTGGGCGGGCGCGTGCGCGACAGCGTGCGCTTTGCGACTTACTCCTTTTTCCGCTATCCCGACTCGCGATCGGGCCAGGGCGAAGTCCGCACTATCGACCAGGTGATCCGCTATATCGCCGACACGAAAGAGCGCTTCGGCTTTACCACCCACAAAATCAAGGGCGGCGTCTTTCCTCCCGATTACGAACTGGAGGTGTACCGCGCCGTGGCCGCGGCGTTCCCGCAGGATTCCCTGCGCTTCGACCCCAACGCTGTCTGGTCCACCGGCCAGGCCATTCGTTTCGGACAGGCCATCGAAGGGCTGCGCAACGATTACCTGGAGGATCCCGTCTTCGGCCTGGACGGCATGCGCCGCACCCGCCAGATGGTGCGGGTGCCGCTGGCCACCAATACCGTGGTGGTGGATTTCGAACAGCTTGCCACCAATGCGCTGGCCCCAGCCGTGGACGTCATTCTGCTCGATACCACTTTCTGGGGCGGCATCCGGCCCTGTATCAAGGCCGCCGGCATCTGCGAAACGTTTCGCCTGGACGTGGCCGTACACTCGTCCGGCGAGCTCGGCATCCAACTGGCGACCATGCTGCACCTGGGCGCCGTGCTCCCCTACCTGAGCTTCGCCGCCGACGCTCACTATCATCATTTGAAAGACGACATCGTCGAAGGGGGGTTGTTACCATATCGGGGGGGCGCCATCCGGGTGCCGGAAGGCCCCGGCCTGGGCGTGCGCCTCAACCGCGACAAGCTGGCCGAATATCACGAACTGTATCTGCGCCTTGGAAATTACCCCTACGACCAGGACCCGGGCCGCCCCGGCTGGGTTCCGCTGGTTCCCAACGACCGCTGGGCCGATCCGGAGGACGACCATCCCGTGAAAATCCCCTGGTAGCGGCTGTGGACACGATGCGAAACTGCCTGGACTTGACCGATCGCGTGGCCGTGGTAATCGGCGCTACTTCCGGCATCGGCCGCGCCATCGCCCTCGGTTTCGCGCGCCATGGAGCCCACGTAGTGCCCACCGGCAGGCGCCCGGAATGGGTGGAATGCGTCTGCAACGACGTTCTCAGGCTCGATCGCCGCACCCTGATGCAGCTCACCGATGTCACCAGCCGCGTTTCCATCGATGAGCTTCGCGACGCCGTGCTGGAAGAGTTCGGCACCGTGGATATCCTGGTAAACGCCGCCGGGTTCACTTTCAAGCAGCCCACCGTGGAGGTCGGCGACGAAGCCTGGCAAAGCGTCATGGATACCAATGTCGGCGGCGTGCTGCGCGCCTCGGTGGCGTTTCACGACGCGCTGGCTGCCAGCGGGCGCGGGCGGGTCATTAATATCGCTTCGCTGGGATCGTTCGTGGCGTTTCACGAAGTGGCGGCCTACTGCGCCTCCAAGGCCGCCGTGGTGTCGCTGACCCGCAACCTGGCTTGTGAATGGGCCAAAGACGGGATTTCGGTGAACGCCATCGCCCCCGGCGTCTTTCCCACCGAGATGAACGGCCAGATTATTTCCGGAACGCCGCGCGGCGAGGAGATCCTGCTGCGCACGCCCATGCGCCGCTTCGGCAACCCCGAGGAACTAGTGGGTACGGCCGTGCTGCTGGCCTCCGATGGCGCCAGCTTCCTGACCGGCCAATCGATCGTGGTAGACGGGGGCTACCTGGCCAGCGGGGTGAATACGTGAAGAGCAAAGTGGGACAGGCCTCCTGGCCTGTCCATGGCAAGTGCAGATACTCCGGTGACAGGCCAGGAGGCCTGTCCCACCTTGCCCTCGCCCTTTTCCTCGCTTCCCTGCCCCTTCCCGCCGAAACCGGAGCCGATGCCTGGCTCCGCTACGCGCCGCTCGATGGCACGGCGCTCGCCCACGCCCGCGCCGAGCTGCCCGCTACTGTCGTCATCTTCGAAGACGGTGGCCTGGAGGCTACCGCGCGGGCTGAGCTGGTGCGCGGAGTCCGCGGCATGCTGGGCCGGACTTTGCGCGAAGGGAGCAGTCTGGCCGGGGAGGACGCTATCGTGCTCGCCACCGCCGATCAGCTTCGCCGCGCCGCTCCTGGCTGGCGCCTGAACCCTCCTGCCAACGGGGAAGGCTTCGCCATCCGAACCGTGGCGGAGGGCGCGCGGTACCTGGTGGTCGGCTCAGGTTCTTCCCGCGGCGTGCTGTACGGAACCTTCGCCCTGTTGCGCGCGCTGGCGCTGGGAGAATCCATCGCCGGGTTGAACCTGTCCGAATCGCCCTACGCACCGGTCCGCTGGACCAACGAGTGGGACAACCTGGATAGCTCGATCGAGCGCGGCTATGGCGGCCGTTCGATCTTCTGGGAAAACAACCGCGCGCGCGCCGATCTGGCTCGCGTGGATGCCTACGGCCGCCTGCTGGCCTCGCTCGGCATCAATGCCTGCGCCCTCAATAACGTCAATGCCAACCCGCGCGTGCTGGCTCCGGAATTCGTGGCCGAAGTTGCCCGCATTGCCGGCCGCCTGCGCCCGTGGGGCGTCCGCGTGGCTCTCTCGGTGGATTTCGGCAGTCCGCAATCGGTGGGAGAGCTCGATACCTACGATCCGCTCGACGCGCGTGTGGCCGCCTGGTGGCAGGCCCGCGCCGGCGATCTATATCGCGCCATCCCGGATCTGGCCGGCTTCGTGCTCAAAGCCGATTCCGAAGGCCGGGTCGGTCCTTCCGCCTACCACCGCACCCATGCCGATGCCGCCAACGTGGTGGCCCGCGCCCTGGCTCCCCATGGCGGCCTGCTGTTCTATCGCGGTTTCGTCTACGACCACCACATGGATTGGCGCAACCCGAAAAACGACCGCGCCCGCGCCGCCTGGGATAACTTCCAACCTTTGGATGGCAGCTTCGACGACAACGTCGTGATCCAGATCAAGAACGGCCCCATCGATTTTCAGGTCCGCGAGCCCGCCTCGCCGCTGTTCGGCGCTCTCGAAAAAACCAACCAGGCGATCGAGCTGCAAGTCACCCAGGAGTACATGGGCCAGGCTCGCCATACCGTATTTCTGGCGCCCCAATGGAAGCGGACGCTGGATTTCGATATGCACGCTTCCGGCGGTGTTCCGACTCCGGTTAAGGCGCTGGTCGCCGGCCGCGTCTTCCATCGGCCGACTGGCGGATTCGTAGGCGTGGTCAACGTGGGTCTCGACGACAACTGGTTCGGCAATCATCTCTCGCAGGCCAATCTCTACGCCTTTGGCCGTCTGGCCTGGAATCCGGATCTCGCCAGCGAGCGCATCGAGCGCGAGTGGAGCCAGCTCACCTTCGGCGCCGACCCCGCCGTGCTCGACACGGTCGATGCGATTCAGCTCACTTCCTGGCGAAATTACGAGAACTATACCGGCCCGCTCGGCTTGCAGACCCTCACCGATATTACCGGCGACCATTTCGGCGTGAACGTGGAAGCCAGCGAGAGCAACGGCTGGGGGCAGTGGCACCGCGCCGATCATGACGGCGTCGGCATGGACCGCACAGTCGCCGCCGGCACGGGCTTTATCGGCCAATATCGCCCCGCCGTGGCGCGCGTCTTCGAATCCCTTGCCACCTGCCCGGACGACCTGCTGCTGTTTTTCCACCACGTTCCCTATACTTATCGCCTGCACGATGGCCGAACGGTGATTCAATATCTCTACGATTCGCATTACGCCGGCGCCGACGCCGTAGCCGACTACGCGCGCCGCTGGCAAACCTTGCGCGGCAAGCTCGACCCCGAGCGCTTCCACGGCATATTGGCGCAGCTCGAATACCAGGCGGGACAGGCCGTGGTGTGGCGCGACGCGGTTACCAACTGGTTCCAGCGAGCCTCGGGAATTGCCGATGCGCACGGCCGCGTGGGTCGCTATCCCGGCCGGGTGGAAGCCGAGGCGATGCAACTGGAGGGCTACCTGGTGCGCGACGTCGAGCCGGCCGAAGACGCTTCCGGCGGCCAAGCTGTCGCCTGTCCCGAGGGCATCGCGGTCTGCTCGGCTTCCTACTCCTTCAAAGGGGCTGCCGGCTGGTATACCTTGAATGTGGAGTACTTCGACCAGAACAACGGTGTCTCGCATTATGCCCTGTTGGTGAACCGGCAGAAGATCGACGCGTGGGATGCCGCCCTCGATCTGCCCACCGCGCTTCTCGATTCCACCTCGTCCACGCGCCACACGATTGGCGGCATAGCGTTGCGGCCCGGCGATACCATTCGCATCGAGGGCCGTCCGGATGGTGGGGAAGCGGCCGCCTTGGACTATATCGAAATTCATTCCGAAGCGGAAGGAAGGAAACCGTGAATGTTAGTGACTCGCAGTTGCCAAGGGATGGCGCGACCCAGAGGGTGGGACAGACCATCGTTTTTCGTCGTCTGTCAGGCTGCTACGGTCCGGTCAGTGGCGACAGACCACAAAAAACGATGGTCTGTCCCACCTCTACTCGGCGCCTGTACGCCTTGGGGCGGCAGGTGAGGCCCGGCCGTGGGCTCGCCGGGCTGGCCTCCGTCTTGCTGCTCGCCCTGATCGCCTGCACCCCCGCCTGCGCCCAGACCAAGCCGCTCTATCTCGATCCGGCGGCGCCCGTCGACCGCCGTGTCGACGACCTGGTTTCCCGCATGACGCCCGAAGAGAAAGTCGGCCAGCTCATGAACGATGCGCCAGCCATCGATCGGCTGGACGTGCCCGCCTATAACTGGTGGAACGAATGTCTGCACGGGGTGGCGCGCGCCGGCCGCGCCACCGTTTTCCCGGAGACCATCGGTCTGGCCGCCACCTGGGACACCGCTTTGCTCGGCCGCGTTTCCACCGCCATCTCCGACGAAGCCCGCGCCAAGTATCACGAGTTCCTCCGCCGGGGAAAACGGAACATCTATCAGGGCCTCACCTTCTGGACGCCGAATATCAACCTATTCAGAGATCCGCGCTGGGGTCGCGGCATGGAAACCTACGGCGAAGACCCGTACCTCACCGGCCGCATGGCGGTCACGTTTATCCACGGCTTACAGGGCGACGACCCGAAGTATTTCAAAACCATCGCCACCGCCAAACACTACGCCGTGCATAGCGGTCCGGAATCGGAGCGACACACCTTCGACGCCTTGCCCGACGAGCGCGACCTTGTCGATTCCTACCTGCCGCATTTCGAAGCCGCCGTCACCGAAGGCGGGGCGTACTCGGTCATGTGCGCCTATAACAGCGTGGACGGCAAGCCCGCCTGCGCCAATCCGCGCCTGCTCGAAGACACGCTGCGCAAGCAATGGGGTTTCCAGGGTTACGTGGTTTCCGATTGCGGCGCCATCTCCGATATCTATCGCGGGCACAAATTCGTCGCCACCGTGGAAGAGGCCGCCGCCAAAGCCGTGCTGGCCGGCACCGATCTCGATTGCGGCACCGAGTACGCCGCGCTGGTGCCCGCCGTCCACGCCGGTCTCATCGCCGAATCCGATATCGACCGCTCCGTCAAGCGCCTGTTCACGGCGCGCTTCAAGCTGGGCATGTTCGATCCGCCCGAGATGGTGCCATACGCGAAAATTCCCTATAGCGTGAACGACAGTCCCGAGCATCGCCAGTTGGCTCTCGACGCCGCGCGCAAATCCATCGTCCTGCTCAAGAACGACGCCCATACCCTGCCGCTTTCGAAGCATCTCAAAACCATCGCCGTGATCGGCCCCAATGCCGACGACCCGGACGTTCTGGTGGGCAACTACAACGGCGAACCCTCCGCCCCGGTCACGCCGCTCGCCGGCATTCGCCGCAAGCTGGCCGGCAGCGCCCGCGTGCTCTACGCCCGCGGCGGCGACCTGGCCGCCAATCTGCCGGGCTTCGAAACCATTCCCGCCTCCGCCCTCGCCGCCTCCGACGCTCCCAACGCGGCCCACGGCCTGCGCGGCGAGTATTTCGCCTCCGCCAACTTCGACGGCAAACAGCATCGCCCACGCGAGCTTACCTATCCGGGCTCGGGCAAAATGGCGGGCCAGCCCGCTCCCGACGCCAAACCCGTCTTCACTCGCGTCGACCCCGAAGTCAACTTCATGTGGCGGGATGGCGCGCCGCGCCCGGATCTGAACGACGACGATTTCGGCGTCCGCTGGACCGGCTTCCTGCGCGTGCCCGCTTCCGGCAAGTATCAAATCGGCGCCACCGGCATGAACGCCTACGAGGTCTATATCGATGGCAAGCAGGTGGTCAACACCACCAACATCCACGAGCGCGCCTACGCCTACGCGACCCTCGACCTGGAAGCCGGCAAGCCCTACGCCATTCGCCTGGACTATCACGAATTCGCCGGCGAAGCCGACATCCGCCTGGTCTGGGCCCATCCGTCCGGCGCGGACGACGTGGGAAAAGCCCTCGCCGCCGCCCGCCAGGCCGACGCCGTGGTGCTGGTCACCGGACTTTCGCCGCGCCTGGAGGGTGAAGAGATGAGCGTGCCGGTGGCCGGCTTCAAAGGCGGCGATCGCGTCGATCTGGGCATTCCCCGGGAGCAGGAGGAGTTGATGCAGCAGGTCGCCACCCTGGGCAAGCCGGTCGTGCTGGTGCTGCTCAACGGCAGCGCCTTGGCCGTCAACTGGGCGCGCGATCATGTGCCCGCCATCGTCGAAGCGTGGTATCCGGGCGAAGCCGGCGGCGACGCGCTGGCCGACGTTCTGTTCGGCGATTACAACCCGGGCGGCCGTCTGCCCGTAACCTTCTATAAATCGGCCGATCAGTTGCCGCCCTTCACCGATTACAATATGGTCGGCCGCACCTACCGCTACTTCCGCGGCGAGCCCCTCTACCCCTTCGGCTACGGTCTCAGCTACACGACTTTTTCCTACGGGAATCTCACTGTACCGAAAGCGGCGGCCATAGGCGACCCTGTCAAAGTGTCGGTGGAAGTGCGGAACACCGGCAAGCTGCCCGGCGAAGAGGTGGTCGAGCTGTATCTGAAATCCGGCGCCGAGGGCGCTCCGCTGCGCTCGCTCGAGGGCTTCGGGCGGGTGGCGTTGGCGCCCGGACAGAGCCGGATCGTCGAGTTCACCATTGCCCCGCGCCAGTTTGCCCTGGCCGGCGCCGATGGCCGGCGCGCCATCGAGCCCGGGACGTTCGAGATCGCGGTGGGCGGCAAGCAGCCGGGCTTCACCGGTGCGGCCGATGCCTCGACCACCGGCGTGGTTTCCGCCGCCCTTACCCTGCAGGGAGCGGCCAGGCCAGTCGAATGATGCAAGCGGCGAAGCGCAATCAGGGCGCCTCTAGCGAGGTGGCGCGCGACATCAACCGCCGCCTGGTGCTGAACCTGGTGCGTACCCGCCATCCCATCTCCCGCGCCGACCTGGCCCGCGTCTCCGGTCTGCAGCGGAGCACGGTTTCGCTCATCGTGGAGCAACTGATCGGCGAGCACTGGGTGGTGGAAGGCGCCACCGGCCGGTTGCCGCGCGGGCGCCGGCCCACCTTCCTGCGCCTCAACGACGAACGCGTGATCATCGCCGTCGATCTGCGTCCCATCGAAACCACCGTGGCCTTGGCCGACGCCAACGGAAAATTCATTTCGCAGGAAGTCATCAATACGGCCGCCGATCCCAAATTGGCCATCGCGGCGCTCATCCAGTCCATCCAGCGAATCACCCACACCAGCCGCCGCAAGAAAATCGAAGGCGTCGGCATCAGCGTTCCCGGCCGCTATCATCACGCTTTCGACCGGCTGGTTTTCGCTCCCAACCTGAAGTGGCGCGACGTGGATATCCGCGGCCCCATCGCCAAAGCCACCGGCCTCGAAGTGGCGGTCGAAAACGCGGCCAATGCCTGCGTGCTGGCGGCCGTCTGGTTCGGCCATCTGGAGGAGTGCGGCAGCCTGGTGGTGGTGACGGTTTCCGAAGGGATCGGCACCGGGATCTGGGCCAACGGCCAACTTGTCCGCGGCCTGAACGGAATGGCCGGCGAATTCGGCCACGTGCCGCTCAATCCCGAAGGCCCGCTATGCAGTTGCGGCGGACACGGCTGCTGGGAAGTCTACGGCTCCAATAGCGCCGCGCTTCGCTATTACCACGAGGCCGGCGCGACACCCGATAATCTCAACTTCCGCCAGTTGCTTTCCCGCGCCGACACTGGCGACGCCCGCGCCGTCGCCGCCCTCGAAACCATGGCGCGACACCTGGGCCGGGGCATGCGCATGCTCGCCGCCGGGCTGGCGCCGGAGCGCATCATTATCGTCGGCGACCTGACGCGCTCCTGGCAGCGCTTCGGTCCGGTGATCGAAGCCGAACTGCAACAGCAAGTGCTGCCCGGCGCCTCGATGCCGCACCTGGTGCCCGCCTACGAGGATGGCATGGCCCGCCTGCGCGGCACCGTCGCGCTGGTGCTGCAGAAGGATTTCGGGCTGCTGCGAGACCTGCCGGGGTGAGAAGCTGTCAGCCATCGGCGGTCAGCTTTCAGCTACACCATGGGGCGACTGGGAGTTAGCTGAAAGCTGACCGCTGAACGCTTCCTCCTACAGCTCCAACTCCCACGTCTGCCCCATCACCTCCACGCCGAAATGCGAGTGCGGTTTTTCCCCGGCTAGCTTAAAGCCGTGCGCGCTATAAATATGTTGCGCCGTCTTCAACTCCGCCTGTGTCCACAGACGCATTTTGCGATACCCGGCCTGGCGCGCGAACGCGATGCACTCCTCCACCAGGCGGCGGCCCACGCCGAGGCCCCGCGCTTCCGGCTCGACCAGCAGCATGCGCAGCAGGGCAATCCGCGGCGAGTGCTTCACCAGGAAAATCGAGCCGACCGGTAAGCCGCCCCGCTCGGCGATCCAGCAGCGTTCCCGCTCGGGGTCGAAATGGCGCAAAAACCGGATGCAAACGTCTCCCACCAGCGCCTCGAACAGCGAGCCCCATCCGTACTCCCGCGCGTACAACACGCCGTGGCGGTGAATCACCCAGCCGATATCACCGGCCCGGTGGGTACGAATCGTGAGATCCGGAGGACTTTCCGGCTTCCCGCCCAGCAGCGTTTCGATGTTCCGCATCGATTCCACCAGGCGCTCGCGGTCCGGCGGATGCAACCGCTCGAGCAGGCCCGCCGCCTGGCGATCCGAGTTCCGGTCGAGCTCCTCGAACGCTTTGCGGCCACGGGCGCTCAGTTTCAGGTGCACCTGCCGCTTGTCGGTGGCGCTGGCTTTACGGGTAATCAGCCCGCGCGCCCGAAAGCTGTCCAGCAGACGGCTCAGGTAGCCGGCGTCGAGCCCCAGGTCGCGGGCGATTTCGCTGGCGGTGGGGGTTTGCCGCGAGCCGAGCTCATAAACGACGCGGGCTTCGGCGAGCGAAAGGTCGCTGTTCAGGTAGCTCTTGCGCAGCACTCCGATCTGGCCGGTATAGAAACGGTTGAAGCGGCGGACGGCGGCGGTGGACATGCTTCGATTCTGCCCGGAATAGTTGATAAAGTCAACTATATATTCACGCTTACGCCGCTGAAGATAAGGCGCCATCGGCTCGGAGCGGTCAATTTTGACCAGACGGCGATGCGGAAATCCGCTATTCTCGCTTGATGACCGGAACCGGCGAACGAAATCCCCGCGGCAGGGCAGTTTTCACCGTCGAGCCGGTCACGCGACGTCCGCGGCAACGCTACGCGGGCTGGCGAGGCTCCCGCTGAAACACACCTGGTATGCCATAGCTCTTCCCATTCGGTATGAGGGCCCGTCGGCCGGTTCGGTGAAAGGTTGCGGCCGGACGCTCGCGATCAATACAAAAAAGGTTCGTTTTACCAGCGACCAGGATCTCCCGGTCGGTCTCGATATCTGGTTGAGGATATCCTGGCCCGCCCAGTTATCGGACGGTACCGGCCTGAGTCTCTCGATCTTTGGGCGAGTCGAGCGATCCGTGTCTAACGAAGTCGAAGTTACGGTTTCCCGGCACGAGTTTCGGACACGGCGCAGCGGCGAGCCATCCGAAAGGTTGGGAGACGTCCGCGCAATGCATGCGAGCTAAGTATTGGATTTCGGAATTACGGTCACGTATCGTGCAACCGCTCCCTTAACGGTCGCGGCTCGGAAACTTGCAGGCCGATCATGCCTTCACGCCCAGACCCAGGACCTTGCGCGCGTACTCCACGCCGCGCTCCATGTGGTCGCGCTGTTGATAGGCAAGCGCGGCCGCAATCGGCTCCGCCATCTTGCCCGGCACATCTTCGATCACCATGGTCTTTTCATACGGACGCCCCCGCTTGGCCAGGGCCAGAAAGCGCGCCAGGTCGGAGGCCCGCATGTCCTCCCACTGCTTCATAAACTCGGACGAGTAAATCGGCAGGATCTGCGGCGGACGGCCGGTAATCGGCTTATTATAAATGGCGATCGGCGGGCATACTTCCCGCGCTTTGGCCACGATTTGCCGGAAGTCCACCACGCCCTCGCCGAGCGGCACCCACTCGACCGCCACGCCCTCCGGCGTCTCGTACACCACCGAATCCCGCAAGTGCAGCATGACCGCCACCGGGCCCAGGGTTTCCATGGTGGCGAGCGGGGCTTCCATCACAAAGACCGGATTGCCGGTATCGAGATACGATCCCACGAATTCCTTCCCGGCGGCGTCGATGACCTGCCGCGTCTGCCAGCAGAACAGGTCTTTGTGATTCTCGATCGCGAACTTCACACCGGCATCCATGGCCTCGGTGCGCATGGCGCGGAGCGTGGCGACCATGGTCTCCATGGCTTTTTCCACCGGACCGGGCGGCAGGCTGGCGCGGTCCCCGGCCACCCGGAAACGCACCAGCTTGGAGCCGATGCCCGTCGCGTGCCGGATCCCCTGGCGCATCCGCGCGAAGGTGGCGTTCCTGCCGTCGGCATTGCGGGGAAGCGCGCCGGCGTCGCCCCCGTGTACTTCCAGCGCCAGCCGCGCCGCCGCTTCCTTGATTTCGGTCCAGTGGGCCGGATCGTCGTTGCCCGGATCGACCGAATCCTGCAGATAGACCGCATCCAGCTTGAGCTCGGCCGCATACTCCAGCAGGCGAAGGTCGTGCCAGCGCATGGCGCGAACCGAATAGGTGTTGAATCCGAGCGGGAAGCGGTCCATGGCACTATGCTACTCTCCTTTGGCCGGCCGGCGGTTTGTCGAGGGCAAGAACCACACAGAGCCTTACGGCCTGTCTCAGAGTGGTCAGTTTTGACCAGACGAACGTGGCGGATTTGGCTACACTCGCTACTATCGAGAGCGATAACCAGGCGAGGCAAACGGAGCCGCTCGAGATCCGCATTCGCGGGTGCCGGTCGCCAATCGTCGAGGAGCCCTAAGGCGGATGCCGATGGAACTGATTGAGGCGTTGCGGGAATTGTGGCTCCGCAAGAAAGCCGTGGAAAGAGCGATTGCGGAACTGGAACAATTGCAAAGTGCCGGCCGTGGCATGGCGCGGCTAAGACGTCCTGGCCGGAAATCGATGGAGCCTCAAGAGCGCCGGGAGGTTTCCGACCGAATGAAGAGGTATTGGGCGAATCGCCGCGGACCGCGCGAGTGCCCTCCACCGGCCGAGACCGCACAGGCTTCTCCGAGCCGAGGCTATCAAGAGGGACGGCTTCGCAGCGCCTGACCGCCGCCGGGCGGCTAAAGTTGGCCACAATCCTGCCGATACGGGAAATGAGCGGTGTGCGGCATCGCCCCATCGCAAGAACCTGCATCGCGTGCCGGATCGGCCGCGCGGGGCGCTTGGAGCTGCCAGCCTCTGCATCGGTCCCGCCTGGGATTCTTAAGATAAAGAGGATGAATGACGATCGGAACGAAGGTTGGAATCCCCCTTGTGGGGACGGTTGCCCTGTGCGCCGCGATAACGGCTGTCGGCTGGTGGTCGGTCGCGCAACTCACCCGCCGGCTCGATGAATCCATCACCGTCACCACTCGAAAAATCGAGTTGGCGGGGCAACTGCGAGCCAACGTGCTCACCTTCCGCTTGCAGGAACGCGGCTTGCTGCTCTTCTCCTACATCAAGTCGGCCGAGCAGGTTAGCGATTGCCTGCGCAAATACGAAAAGGCCATCGACGCGTCGCTCGATGAGGTTGGTGCCGTCCGGCCTCTTCTCGCCACGGACCGCGGCCGCCGGACGATGGATCGAATTGAGGCGGCGATCCGGGAGTATCGGACGACGCAACTGGAAGTCCGAAGGCTGGTGGCGGCTGGTCAACTCGACCAGGCTACCGAGTGGGATAGTAAAGACGTGGTCCCGATCGGCGCCAGGATAGTGGCTGGTCTTGACGAGTTAAGCGAACAGCTGCACTCGCTGAACGCGCAGGCGGACGAGGAGGCTCTCCAACTGAGAGCGACCACCAAGACTGTGTTCGCGTTCGGGCTGATGGGATTGGTGGTTTGCGCGGCGATGGGAGCCGTGGTGGCGTTCACCATGCGCCGCACCACCCGCACGCTGCAGATAACCGCCGCCGAACTAAAGCGTGCGGCCCACCAGGTGGATAGCGCGGCTTCGCAGGTTTCTTCTTCCAGCCAGTCGTTGGCCAAGGGCTGCTCCGAGCAGGCGGCTTCGCTCGAGGAGACTTCGGCTGCCAGCGAAGAGATTAGCTCGCTGGCGCGAAACAACGCCGATCATGGCCGCGCGGCGGCGGAATTGATGGCACAGTCGCAAGCGAAGGTCGCTCAGACCAACCAATCCCTGGAGCAGGCGGTGGTGGCCATGGGCGAGATCAACGCGCAGAGCGGCAAGATCTCCGCCATTATCAAGGTCATCGACGGAATTGCCTTTCAGACCAACATTCTGGCGTTGAACGCGGCCGTGGAAGCGGCGCGGGCCGGCGAAGCGGGCATGGGCTTCGCGGTGGTGGCCGACGAAGTCCGCAACCTGGCGCAGCGGGCCGCGCAGGCGGCAAAGGATACATCGGATCTGATCGAGGGCTCGATCGCCAGGTCCAACGACGGCAAGCTCAAAGTGGATCAGGTGGCCATGGCGATCCGAGCGATCACCGAGGATGGGGCCAAGGGCAAGACACTCGTCGACGAAGTGAACCTCGGCAGCCAGGAACAGGCGCGAGGGGCTGAACAGATCGCCAAATCCATCGCGCAGATGGACCAGGTGACCCAGCAGACGGCGGCCAGCGCGGAGGAAACCGCCGGGGCGACCGCGCAGCTCGACGAGCAGGCGAAGGTGCTTGAAAATATCGTGGAGCGCCTCTACGCCCTGGTCGGCGCCGATGGGGAAACCACCGCCAGGGCGGAATTGGCGGCATGGCCGGCGCGCCGGGCCTGACCTGTCTTTCGAGGCGCGCTTGCCGATCCATATGGTGAGACAACGGCTACGGGCGCGGCGAGCTGACTGACGAAGAATTCCAGCTCTTCCCGGGTTCACGCCTTGTCCCCTGGCCGGAGTCCTGGGACGGCGCAAGTCCGGATGAGTGGCCAGGAACCAGGCGCAGGGGTTGCCGTCCCGGCTCCGGCCTCCTGGGTACCAGTACTGTTTTCGCCATCGACTGGCGGAAATCGGGTGTATACTGACTGCCAACTAGCTAAAAGATCTACTCATCCTTGGGGACCTCAAGGGGAGGAATAAATGCGACACAGATTGATTCGGTGGGTGATGGCTGGAGCGCTTCTTTGCCCGTCCGCGACATTCGCAAACACAATACTGGAGACCGCGCAGAGTTTCGCCGTCCTGGGCGGGGCCGGAGTCACTGTTGCCGGCGGCGGAATCACCACCATCAGCGGTAACCTGGGCGACTATCCGTCGGCCCTTGCTTCGATTACCGGCTTTCCTCCGGGCGTGGTCGTAAATGGATCCACTTACGCCGCGGACCAAGGGGAAGCAACCGCGCAGCAGGCTCAGACCGATGAAATTGCGGCCTACAACTACCTGGTTGCCCTGCCCTCCACCGCCGACGAGAGCAACATCGTTCTTGGAACGGGCGGCACCGTCGCTTCGCTTCTCCCTGGGGTCTATACGTTCTCGGGGGGGACGCCGTCCGCGCAGGTGGATGGAACGCTCACTCTCAATTTCAACGGCGAGTCCGATGCAGTGTTCGTGTTCCAGATCGGAAGCACTCTGACAACTGGAGCCGACGCGTCCATTGATGTGATCAACGCCAATTCCACCGACGCCATCTATTGGGTGGTTGGCAGCTCCGCGACTCTGGGCTCCGGCACGACCTTCGCCGGGAACATCCTCGCATACGCCAGCATAGGGCTCGGCACCAGCGCCGAAATCGCGTGCGGCAGAGCATTGGCGCAGACGGGTTCGGTGACCATGGACGGCACGAACTTCATTTCCGACAATTGCAGTGTCGACAACACGCCGGGCGGCTACTCGCCGACCGGCCCCACCGATTTCGGCAGCAACGGATTTGCCGGCACCACCCCCGAGCCCGGGACCGTTGCGCTACTGAGTACCGGCCTCCTCGCCCTAATCTTATACCGGTGGCAATGGCGGAAGCGGTTGGCGTAAGGCCGCCGGCATATCGCTGCCGTGCTGGCGGAACGGAGTTGTCGAGGGCGCTGCCGCGGCCAGTGCGCGGTGCTGCACCAACTGCCTGAAGGTCTTCAATTTCCGCTTCGCTTCGGGGAGTCTCCTCCGGAATTCGCGGCCAGTCTTCGTGTTTGACAGGTTCGCGATTCTCACCGTGGGCTCGTTTTAGGCCCTCCCCTTCAGCCGACTGGTTGATAGTCGGCTGCTGCATCCCGCTTCGCTCGTTCCCATCTTCCTCACGGACCTACGTAACTCGACACCGTCTCGACCTATTTACCAAAGCTTTTGACCTGCCTGCCGATAAGACTGTGGAACGCGGTTGAGCGGTTTCCAACCGGGTTCTCACGCGGAAGTCGTCCGTAAGAAGTCTCATCTACACAGCAGGAGTTCACCATGTGCATGCAATCGAACGGTAGCAGGAAAGTTCTGAAACTGCGGACGGCCGGGCGCCGCTTTTCAATGTGTCTCGCCCTGGCGATGGCAGCGGCCGGTGTGGCCGGCGCCGTGGAAGGCGGCGGCAGCGTCTACCCCCTGGGAGCCGAGACGGTCCTGCCGGGCAACATGCCCGGTGCGGGGGGAACCGTGATCGCCGAATTCACTCTCTTTTACGATGCCAATGAGTTGGCAGGTTCGAGCGGGCGCGCCGCGCTTCCTGGCTTTCATCTGAGAGTAAGCGGGGCGGCCCTCAAGGTCACCCACAATTGGGGCGTCCACGTGCTCGGGGGCAGGCTGGTCAGCGCAGCGGCGGAACCGCTCGAATACGTTCACCTGACCACGCCCGGCGGGCAGGCGCACAAAGTCGGTTTTTCCAACGCCGACCTGGAGACCGCGGTTGCCTACAACATGGGTGCGCTGCACTGGTGGTACGGGTTCGCGGTTTACACTCCCGGCTTCTCCTATAGCAAGACCGATGCGGTAAACATTGGACAGCATAACTACGGGACGGCTCCCGAGGGCGCCTTTTCGTATCTGCCCAATCATGGAAAAACCGAACTGAGCTCCAAGTTTCAGTACATCGTCAACTACTCCGACAGTGCCACGCACTACCGCTCCGGCAACGAATTCGTGTGGGAGTACGACGGCATGCAGAACGTGACCAGAAACCTCGCGATCGGTGGGAATGGCTACTTCTATAAACAGACCACCAACGATCTGCAGAACGGGTCGATGTACCTGGATGGAAATCGGGGACGCAACCTGGCGGTCGGGCCGGAAATCCGCTATCACACCCACCATCTCGTCCTGATCATGAAATATCAAAAGGATCTTCTGACGTTAAACAGGCCCGTCGGGAATGGGATCTGGTTCGAACTGGGCGTCCCGGTCGGCCGTTCCCGTGAATAGCGAACGCGAAAGCGCGTCGGAGTGGGAGCCGGGGAGGGCGGGTCGAACTAAGGCGCAAGGCCCGGAGCCGGCCTATTTTGCAATCCAACAGGATGTTTCATCGGGAAACCCTAATGAAACAAGCCAGTATTGACGATAAGAGGGTTATGGCACGTTTGTCCGTTCGCGGCAAGCTAATCGCCAGCTTCGCTGCGACAATCGCTTTGGCGGTCCTATCGTCCGGCCTATGTATCTGGGCCGTACGCGGCCTCAAGGACCTCACGACCGTGCGGCTCCATTCGGCCGCGCAGCAATCGGAATGGTCGTCCGACATGGCGGTTAGTAGCGCGCTGATGCGGTCCGAACTGCGGGGCCTGCTGCTTGCGGGGGAGGACCGGGAACTCCACACGGATTCGGGCCAGTTCGATAAGAGCGAGGCGGCATTTCGGGCGCAGGCGGCGAACCTGTCCACGGCCTGCCGCCGCTTCGACGGCACGGCGAGCCGGGAGGAGCGGGCGCGCATCGATACGATCCAAGCCGGACTGCGCGACTGGCTGGCGGTGTTCGACGACGTGGTGGCGACGTGCAAACAGGGCAAATCGCTGGCCGCTCGAGCCATAGCCGCCAATCGGCTGCGGCCGATCATGGTGTCGATGCAGGATGCGGAGCAACAGTTGGTCGAACTCCAGCGTCGTCGCTTTGCGGAGTGTATGGAACAGGCGGCGACCGCCAGCGCGCGGACCACCGTGCTGAGCATGCTGTTCGGGTTGGCGACACTAGTGGCGGTTATCGTGGGATTAGGCGTTTCCTTGCGGATCGCGCGGCAACTGCGGTCGGCGGCGGAACGCATCGCCGCCGGATCGTCGCACCTCAACTCGGCCGCGGGCCAGATTTCCAGCTCCAGTCAGACGCTGGCCCAGACCTCGTCGGAACAGGCGGCGTCTCTCCAAGAGACATCTGCCGCGACACACGAGATTAACGCGATGTCGCAACAAAACCGGCAGCGGTCCGAGGACGCCGCCAAACTGGTCCAGTCCAATTCGTCGATACTGTCTTCGGCAACCGCGTTGCTGGACAAGATGGCGCACTCGATGGCGGATACGGTACAGTCCAGCCACAAAGTATCCGGCATAATCAAGGTCATCGACGGCATTGCATTCCAAACGAACATTCTGGCCCTGAACGCGGCGGTGGAGGCGGCGAGGGCAGGCGAAGCGGGGATGGGTTTTGCGGTGGTGGCCGACGAGGTCCGAAACCTGGCGCAGCGATGCGCGACGGCCGCCCGGGAGACGGCGGAGCTGATCGATGTTTCCGTGGCTTCTTCGAATCGCGGCCGTAGCGACGCCGACGACGTCGCCACCGCGGTGCGCACCATCGCCGACGGTTCGTCGCGCCTGGCGTCGCTGGTGGCGGAGGTTGCGGCCGGCAGTAACGAGCAGGCCGCCGGCCTGGAACAGATCACCCGCGGGATTGCGCAGATGGAGCAGACTACCCAGGGCATCGCGGCGCATGCCCAGCAGTCCGCCGCGGCTGGGGAGGAATTGGGCAGTCAGGCAGAAGCGCTGCACGAGATAGTAAACGAGCTGGGGGAAATGGCCGGCGTCGCCGGTAGCTAACGACCCTGACTGATCTCAAGCGTATATCGGTCATCCCCGGAGCGGTGTCTAACCCAGGGCTAACAACGCTGGCTCCGGCTTCTGGCGTAAGCCAGACCGGCCCGGCCGCCCGCGTCTGAGAACCGGGAGGGGCCCCCGTTCCCAATCTCACACGAAAGGTCGATCGGTCGAACTCAATTCCCGCCTCGCTTCATGGCTTCCAGCTCTTCCGGCGTACGCGGCCAGTCTTCGCGCAGCAGGCGGGAGAGGGCGCGGTCGGCCAGAAGGCGTCCGCCGGTCTGGCAGCCCGGGCAGTAGTTGGTTTCATTCGAGGCGTAGCGGATGCGCTGGACTTTTTGGCCGCAGCGCGGGCATGGCAGGCCGTAGCGTCCGTGGACGGCCATGCCTTCGCGAAACGCGGCGACCTTTTCGGGAAACTTTCCTCTCGCCTCCGTGCGGAGACGGGCGACCCAGTAGTCCAGGGTCTGCCGCGTGGCGTCGAACAGGCGCTCGGCCTCGCCCGGCTTCAAACGCTGCGTCAGGGCCACCGGAGACAAGCCGGCGCGATGCAGAATTTCATCCGAATACGCATTGCCGATGCCGCTGAAGATGCGTGGGTCGCTAAGGGCGCGCTTGAGCGTGTGGTTGGCGGAGGCGAGCGCGGCGGTAAATTCCTGGGCGGTGGCCTCCAGCACTTCGAGGCCGCCGGGATCGAGCGCGCCCAGACCGTCCTCGCCGGCCGCCATGTGGAGAGCCGCGCGGTGACGACTGCCAGCTTCGGTGAGGGTGAGGATGCCGGAATCGAAGTGGAACTCGGCCAGAGCGCTCTTCGCGCCCGAAGAGCGCCAGTGCAGGCGGCCGGCGATCATGAGATGGAGCGCCAGCCACACGCCGTTATCGAAGCCGATGGCGACGCGCTTGCCCACGCGCCGGACCTGGGTGGCCGTTCGCCCGATGGCGGCCTCGACCGGAGGAGCCACCGAACGCAGCAGAAACGGCCCGCGGACGATGGTGCGCTCCAGACGATGGCCGGTGACGCGCTCGGCCAGCGCCTCTACGTAGACCACCACATCGGGTAGTTCGGGCATAGGATTATTATTCCCCGCCTGAGCCAGCGGGCGCCAGGGGATGTGAAGCCGCTCCTTAGTAGCCGCGCAATAATAAAAACATGATTATGGGCGTCACTCAATCAAGTGGCTGTGCGATCCCCGTATTGAGTCACGCGAGTCGAATACCGTTCTGAGCCTGTAAATAAACCGTCCGATCCCTCTGGAGCAGCTGGACGAAGCATCCTCCATTCTGCTATAGTTCCGCTTGACATCCCCATGAAAGGCGGAACTTTAGCATTATGAGAACTCCTTCTTTCCTCTCCGATCGCTTGCGCGAGTTCCTGCGCTCGCAGAGAATCGCCACCCTGCCTGAGTTGAAACAAGCCCTGGGAACCAGCGTCGACATCACCGTGTTTCGCAAGTTGAAAGAGCTTTCCTATCGCTCCAGCTACTCCCACCGCGGTCGCTTCTACACCCTCGACGAGATCCCACGGTTTGACGCTCATGGCCTTTGGTTCTTTCGCCAGGTCGGGTTCTCTCGGTGGGGCAATCTGGTTACCACCCTCGAAACCCTCGTCGGCGACGCCCCCCAAGGCCGCCTCGCCAGCGAGTTGCAGCAGCTTCTGCACGTCGAGGTCAAAGACGCACTGCTGCAGTTGGTCCAGCAGGGTCGCATAGCCCGCCAGCAGGTCACCGGATTGTTTCTATACGGTTCCCCTGATCCGGCCGTGCGTCGGCGCCAATTGCTGGCACGACAGGCTCTCTCGGAGATCCCGGGGAGCGCTTCCGCCGAGGTCTCCGCGGAGGAGTTAAAGGCATCCCTGGTGCTATTCTCCAGCCTGCTGGACGAGCGCCAGCGCCGTTTGTATGCCGGCCTGGAATCGCTGAAGTTAGGCCGCGAGGGCGATCGGCGGTTGGCCCAGTTGCTGCAACTGGATCCAGGCACCGTGGCCCGCGGACGAAAGCAACTCCTGGCACAGGACGTGGAGTGGGAGCGGGTGCGCAAACCCGGGGCGGGCTGCAGGCCCTTGGAAAAAAAACGCCCCAAGTAATCTTTCAAATTGAGAAGCTGCTCGAGCACCATACGGCCGGCGATCCGATGAGCAGCCTGAGGTGGACGCACCAAACCACGGCCAAGATCGCCGGGCAATTACGACGGTTGGGCATCCGGGTTGGCGCACGCACCGTCGCCCGATTGCTCGACAAGTTGCATTTCTCGCTCCGCGTCAACTGCAAGAAGATCACCGCCGGAGACCGTTCCTCACGCGACCGACAGTTCCGACAGATTACCCGGCTGCGCCGTCGCTTTTGCCGTCACGGCAATCCCATCATCAGTGTCGATGCCAAGAAGCGGGAACTGGTGGGGAACTTCAAGAATCCCGGCCGCAAGTGGGAGCGTGTTCCCACCTCCGTCAACGACCACGACTTCCGCTCCCTCGCCACGGGCATCGCACTGCCTTTTGGCATTTACGATCCCCAAGCCAACCGGGGATCTGTGTTCGTCGGCGTCAGCCACGAGACCTCCGCTTTTGCCGTCACGTCCATTTCCCGGTGGTGGGCCCAGGAAGGGCACCGGCGCTATCCGAACGCCCGCCACTTGCTGATCCTGGCCGATACCGGCGGCAGTAATTCCGCTACCCGCGGCGCATGGAAAGACCAGCTCCAGCAGCACCTCTGCGATCGCTTGGGCCTCACGGTTACCGTGGCCCACTATCCCACCGGGGCCTCCAAGTACAACCCGATTGAACGCCGGCTATTCAGTCAGATCAGCAGGAACTGGGCCGCCGAGCCTCTTACCGACTACAACACGATCCTCAGCTTGATCCGCGGGACCACGACCACGACCGGGCTCAAAGTCCGAGCCTACCTGGACCCGAAGGAGTATCCACTCAAAGTCAAACCGTCCGCGCAACGGTTACGCCAGCTCCGAATCACCCGACACACGATTCTCCCCAAGTGGAACTACACCATTGCTCCTTCAAATGGGAAATAATTCTCGCGCGGTCCCTTAGGGTACGTAATCGCGGAGGTGGCTCTGGTTGCCCTTTTCGATCTGTTTCCGGATAATGACGTCTGAGATGCCCTGGTGCAAAAAGTCACTCGTCGGGGTCGCCCTGGCTGTGCTTGCAGGGTTCGTCGGGTCCGCCGCAGCCGAGTCGAACAGGGAATATGTCGTTTCGACGATTGCCGGAGGCGTTGCGCCAGTCACGCCCGTAGCGGCTCGGAATGCGGCCATCGGCTCCATTTCCGGCATGACAGTCGACTCAGCCGGCAACGTCTACCTGAGCACCGATCTGCATTGCGTTTTCAAGATCGATCCGGCCGGCATCTTGACGCGCTTCGCGGGAACCTGCCGGCCGGGTTACACCGGCGATGGCGGACCGGCGGTGAACGCCCAGTTGCGCCGTCCGACTGGGATGGCGGTAGATGCGAACGGAGGCCTGTATATCGCGGACGCCGACGCGCAAGTGATTCGCAAGGTGCTTCCGGACGGCACCATCACCACGATTGCAGGGAACGGCTGGACGGGTACAACGGGCGACGGCGGTCCTGCGATCAAGGCCTCCATCACGAATCCGCACGGTGTTGCGGTCGATTCCGCCGGCAGTGTCTATATTGTCGAAAACAACGGCATACGGCGGGTCTCGGAAGACGGGACGATAACGAACCTGGTCGGGAATGGGGTGCCAGGCATCTCGGTTGATGGAGGTACCGCGATCAAAATTCAGTTCCCTGGCGCGAGCTCTATTGCCGTCGATAGTGGAGGAAATCTTTACTTCTCGAACTTGTTTAGTAGTGGTGTGGGCCGGATATCTCCCTCCGGCATGATCGGCGCGGTGACAGGCACCGGGAAGGTGGGCGATATCGTTCCCGCCCCCGGCCCGCCGTTGCCACCGCCTGCCGAACTTGCTACGGATCACGATGGAAATCTGTACATCACGGACCGGCGGGACTTCCATATCCTTAAGGTCTCCGCGAGCGGCGTGATCGCCGCAATCGCGGGCAATGGCAAGCAGGGCTCATCGGGCGATGGAGGACCGGCTATCAGTGCCTCGGTGAACCCAATGCTTCTGGCCGTGGATGCCCACGGGACCGTTTACTTCGTGGAACCTAGGCCGGTCGGATGGAGCCTGCGCAAGATTTGCCGAACGGCCTGATTTCGACCGTCACCGGGAGTGACTCCGCCTATTCCGACGATCCGAAGCGTCCCCAGCCCCATGGGCCCGGCGAGATAGCGCTCGATGCCGCCGGTAACCTCTATATTGCGGAACCGTGGAATTCGCGGATCCGCAAGATGGATCGACGGGGACGCATCACAACCGTGGTTGGAGGTGGAGGCGGAACGTGCTGCGGCTTGGCCGTTGGACGCAAAGGGGAACCTGTATATCTCGGGTCTTGACCGTGTACGGAGGGTCTCGCGGAAAGGGATCATCACCACCATCGCCGGTAACGGGAAACCGGGTTTCACGGGTGACGGAGGCCCTGCGGCCAAGGCGGAGTTGAGTGGGCCCGGAGGGATGGCGCTGGATTCGGCCGGGAATCTCTACATTGCGGACGTCGGCAACCAGCGTGTCCGCAAGATTGCGACCGACGGCACGATCAGCACCGTTGCCGGGAACGGAAACATTGGGCGTGGCGGCGATGGCCGCCCGGCCGTGCAGGCGCCGCTTACTTATCCCCGGAATCTGGCGGTGGATTCCGAAGGCAGCCTATATTTCCTCGATGGCCAATGGTCGCTGTCGGTGCGCAGGGTGTCGCCTGCGGGAATCATCTCGACCGTAGCGAGCGCCCCGGGCGCCGGCATGGCAATCGACGCGGCGGGCGTTCTTTACTTTGAGACCGGCTCGGCAATCGTCAGGCTCTCGCCTACGGGAGCCCCGGAGGCCATCGCAGGGACTGGCGAGTTTGGATCCTCCGGCGATGGCGGCTCGGCCTCGGACGCACGCTTCGCCAATATAGCGGGCATCGCCATCGACCGGGCGGGCCGAATCTACGTTTCGGACACCGCCGCCAACGCCGTGCGGATGCTGACGCCGGTCAAGACTGCTGAGGAGAATACGGCCGATTTGAAGGTGGAACTGCGGTCCGGGACCGGGTCCAACCGTTTCCAAATGGGCGCGGAGATTCCCTTGCAGGTGGTTCTCTCCAGCGCCACTCCGAAGCGCTACCTCGAACCCTGCAGTTTATTCAATGAGAGTCATTTCGGGTTCCCGCAGTGCCGATTCTTCAATCATTGGTCCTTCTCCATCAGGTCCGGCAGCGGCTGGATGGACCTGACACAGGAGTTTCCCTCCGGCCCCCTCATGGGCGGCGGGCCGATGTTCGAAGTGCCCAGTCGCGATCTTTCGGCGCAGCCAGTGACCTTTTCCTATCTCCTGACGCATCGGTTCCGTTTCGATGCGCCTGGCGAATACCGTGTGCGCCTCGCGATGGACGTGGGATTCGATGACGAGACTACGCAGCGCAGACCGGTTCCAGACGCAAAGGTCCGGCCGCACACGGTCAGCGTGATACGCGAGATCTCGCTGGAGATTGTTCCGGCGGCTCCGGATTGGCAGGCGGAGATCATTCGCAAGGGCATTGAGGCATTCTCCGCACCCGTGCTGAGCGTTATCACCCCGTCCTCCCCGGACCCCAAGCTGAACCAGAACGCCAGGAAAGCGCTGTGCAATCTGGGTACGCCGGAAGCGGCGCGCGCACTGGCCAGGCTACTCCTGCGGAACGATGCAAATCACCAGGAGGAAGAAGGCTGTTTAGAACACACCGCCAGTCCCACGGCGGCGATCGAAGAGATGGAACGCCTGCTGGTCGACCCGGACTCCGCCATCAATGCCGGCTTCTTCAGAGTGCTGGTACTGTTGCTCAACATGGATGAATCCAGGAAGGGCGGCATTCCCATGCTCTCGCAGCAGTACATGGATACCGAGCGCGAAAAACTGTTTGCCGCAATACCGCGGAAGCGCGGCGACGCGCAGATTTCCTCTCTGTTGACGGTGCTTGCGTGCCCCGCGCACGCAAAGGGAAACGCCTTTGAATTTGGCTATACTCTCCCGTTCGCGCCACCCGTGATTTCAGCGGCCGTTGACAACTTCGAACTTTTCCCGCCGCAATCGCAAGAGTGGCTGCTGGACGAGGGCTGGGATCGGGTGCGCTCTCCACTGATGCTGCCGGTGGTGCGCGGGCACGCCGTGGCTGGCGATGGACAGGCTCTGCTGCGCTGGCTGGAACTGGATCCGCCGGCTGCCACGGCGTTCATTCGAGAAGAGGTGGTGCGTACCAGGCCGCGCTTCTCGTCCTATTACTTGCGCTTGCCGGACGAGTCGCTGCCGGACCTGGAGGCCCGAATCGCCACCAACTTCGTGGCGCTTCGCGAGTCAGAAGAACTGGCGCGGGCCGCCACGCTCGTGCACCGCTATGCCTCGGGAGCTGTGCTGGGGACCGTCCTGCCTTTCATCGACGCGAAGCGCGCCGCATGGCCCTGTTCCATCCAGGTTCCGGTGCTCGCTTATTTGCTGAAGGTGTCGCCCGCGGACGCCGAACCTCGCCTGCGGCAGTCCCTCGGCGAGGCGAACCAGGGAGCGTGCCGAACGGGCACATTCTTCACCGATATGGGCTTGCTGGAACCCAGCCCGGTGCTGGAACGGCTGGCGCTGGATGAGATCGACAAGGGACCGAAGTCCCTTGCAATCGATGCGGCGGCGTATCTGCGGCAGCATGGCTCAACGGCGATGAAGCCTCTCCTGCGCCAGCGGCTGGTGAAGTGGCATCAAAGCTATGTGGACAGCGGCGCGGAGCAACGGCGGAAAGATCGTGTAGCCACGAACGACGACAATGCGTTGCGCGGCCTGGCGCAGGTGTTGGCCGACACCTTCGGGAGAGCGCAGGCGTGGTTGCTTTCTCCGAAAGAATCCGCCGACTTGCAAGCTCTGCTGGGAAGCGAGACGACGGGGGGAATAAGCTGCATCTTCAATTGCGCCGCCTCGCTCGGAACCGACGGAGCGCCAGGCAACTATGGAATCTATGGCCGGGTCAATCAGCAGTCCGAACGAAGGCAGCCTCCGATGGAGTATCTGAACCCGCCCGAGCGGCTCCACTACACCATCAACCAATACCGCTGCAACGATATGAAGGCTCTCAAAGAGAAGATCCTACAATTCCCCGTTGGATCGACATTTGGTTTCGCCTGGGATTTCACGGCCGCAGACAGGGATGAAGTATTGGAAATTGGAGCCTTCCTGCATAGTCATGGATACAGAGTTGGCGGTACGCACGACTGGAGTTTCCTGCATCCCGATCCTGTGCAATAGGGAGCCAACAGCGTCAGCCGGTTTGACGCGTCACGCCGAAGCTGCGGAGGTGGAGCCGAACGATCGCGCGTCGGGATTCCCGACCGATCCGTCCGAATCCCCTACACGACTGCTGCCGAAACCTTCGTAAGCTGTTGATTTCGGATAATGGACTCCGATTTGCTAGTATATGGGCGTGAACGGCGGAAATTCCGCCGCCAGGAAGGAATCACTAACATGTTTGGAGCTAACTGGAACGATCCGCAAACGCTTTGGCTGAACCTGACGAACCTGGCTCTCGGATTGGTCACGTTGACGGCGCTTCTGGTAGTCGCCGGCGCGGTTGCCTGGGAACTGGTTCTGAAGCGGCGCAAAGCGCACGAATTCGGCCACATGGATGCGGACATGCGCACGATGCTTGCCGGCTCTCCCCACGTTCTGGGGGTGCCCGAGCTCGGATTGACGATGGCGGACGGCGGCGAGCCGATCGCGCCGTCTGAAAAAACAAACGGCAAGGACCAAACCGGAAAGTGACCCCATGCCGTGCCCCTTTCTCAGAGAAGGCCGCGCGCGCTACTGCCACGCGGTTCCTGTCCGTAAGCTGATCCTGGAAGGACCGGGAGCGGCGGGGGGCGGGCTTTGCACCACGGCGGAGTATCGGCGGTGCGGCGTGGTCGAACAGGAGGAGGGAGCGGCCGACCGGTGCCCGCACCTGGAGGAAGTCCACGTGCAATACTGCGGCGCCTCCCCGGTCACCAAGCTGGTTCCGTTCAGCGAGTCGCAAACCTCCCCTTGCACCGGTGGCGGGTACAAGTACTGCGATTCCTACCTGACCCGGGCGCGCCCTCACGGCGCTGGCCTTGCGCCGCGCGAGCTGCTCTACACTTCCAATCATTTGTGGCTCGAAGTGGACGAGCAGGGGCTTTGCCATATCGGGGTGGACGGGTTTCTGGCCGATCTGGCCGGGACGGTGGATCGAGTCACCTTCGCCACCGAACGCGGCAGGCACCGCCCGGCGGTTTCGCTCAGCGTGAACGAGGTGGAGTGGCCGCTGCTGTTCCCGAATTCGCTGCTCATCCAGGCGGTGAACAGCCACATACGCAGCGATCCGGCGCGGCTGACGGCGGATCCCTACGGCTCCGGGTGGCTGTTCGAAGGCTGGGAGATCCCCGGCAAAACGCGCGCCGGGCTGATTGGGGGCGAACAGGCGAAGGCGTGGCAGGCCGAGGAACGCGAGCGGCTGGCGCGCGCCATCCACGCCGGCCAGGAAGAACTGTGCGCGGACGGCGGCGTTCCGGTACGGGGCGTGGCGCGGTTGCTGCCCCGCGCCGATGTGGTGCGGGTATTCCAACAATTCTTTTCGAATGCCGGCTGGCTGGCGGACGAATGACGGCGGACCGATGAAGATGCCAAGAACCTCGATATTTTTCGGATTCGGAGTGCTGACGGCGCTGGCGGCGGGATGGCTGGTATTCCCGCGCGCGCTTTATGAGCGCCGTGAGCAGCCCTTTCGCTTCCCGCACAAGACGCATGCGGAGAAGTCCGGCACCTCCGCCTGCAACGATTGCCATACATTGGGCAAAGACGGTGAGTTCGCGGGAATTCCGAAAACCAAAGACTGTGCCACCTGTCACGCGGACCGCATGGGGTCGAGCCCGGCCGAAGCTCTGCTGGTGGATAACTACGTGAAGCGGGGACGCGAAACCCCGTGGCTGGTCTATTCGCGCCAGCCGGCCAATGTCCGTTTTTCGCACGCCATTCACACCCGCCTGGCGGGCATGACGTGCCGCGACTGCCACGGCGCCGAGGGCGAATCCGACGCCGTGCCGGTTTACGAGCAGAATCGCATCAGCGGATATAGCCGGGACATCTGGGGCCACTCGATTTCGCGGCTGCGGCGCGCACCGGGCGACGGCATGAAGATGAGCGATTGCGAGAACTGCCATCGCCGGCACGGCGTCGATGCCGGATGCCTGGGCTGCCACGAATAGGGAGACGGAAGATGATACCCACCAGACGTGATCTTTTTGCATGGGGCGGCGGCCTGGCTGGCGGCATGCTGTTCACGCCCGTGCCTTGGAAGGTGCTGGACGACGTTTCCATCTGGAGCCAGAACTGGCCGTGGATCCCCCAACCGGCGCGCGGTCCGGTGGAAGAGAAGCTTTCGTCATGCACGCTCTGCCCCAACGCCTGCGGTATGCGCGTCCGAATGGCGGCGGGCTCGCCGGTGGGTCTGTCCGGGATGGCCGGCCACCCGGTGAGCCGGGGCGCGCTATGCCCGCTGGGCTTCGGCGCGCATCAGTTGAATTGGCATCCCAGCCGGCTGCGCAACCCCCTTCATCGCGGGCGTAAGACAAGCTGGGAAGAGGCGACGGCGGCTTTCCGCAAGGCGCTTGGGGAGGGCCCGATTGCGATTATCGATGGGCGCACGGGACGCGCGGCGTCCACCGTGCTCGAGCGATTCGCGGCGGCGCACGGCGCCACTTACGCGGCCGCCCGCACGGCGGAAGAGAAGGCGCTGGGGCCGTATCAACGCTGGACCGGAGTTCCCACTTCTTCGCTGGGCTACGACCTGGAGAACGCGCGCACGATCGTCAGTTTCGGCGCTCCGCTGCTGGACGGGTGGGCGACGCCGGGGCGGTTCACGCGGCTGTGGAGCGAGCGAGCCGCCGGCTCGTCAAATCCCGCTCTGCGCTTGATCCAGGTGGAACCGGTGCAGTCGAGAACCGCGGCCTTCGCCTGGCGCTGGGTGAACGTGCGCATGGGAAGCGAATCGGCGCTGGCTTCGGCGCTGGCCCGGGTGTTGATGGAAGAACGCCTGGTGACCGCGCGCGGCCCGATGCCTTCAGAGAGCGTGAACGAGCTGGCGGGGAAGACGGGTCTCGCGGCGGAGACGATTCAAAGCCTGGCGCGCGCGCTGGTGGAGCGGGGCCCGGTGGTTGCAATTTCGGCCGGCGACAATCCCTCGGTGGCGGCATTGAACGTGGTTCTCGGCGCGGTGGGCGCGCGAGGAGGAATCCTGCGGCGCGGCGGCGGCACCAAATCGCCGGTTCCGGTCGAGGCGCTCAGCGGCCGGATGCGCGCCGTCCTGATCGACTCCACCGTGCCGTGGGAAGTGAGACCCAACGTCGATGCGGAAGTGTTCCGCTTCGCCGCCTGGCATGGCGGCACGACCACCGCCGACTGGCTGCTGCCCGCGCCCGGGTTCCTCGAAGCGCTGACGGATGTGCCCACGCCTCCGGCATCGGCCATCGAAACCTACGCCGTAGCCACACCCCTGATGGCGGCCGAAGGCAGCAAGGACGCCGCCCGCTTCCTGGCGGAAATCGATCCCGCCGCCGGGTCGCTGGAAGATGCCATCAAAGCGCGCTGTGAAGCCATTTATCACGCCG
This sequence comes from Bryobacterales bacterium, assembly GCA_003164035.1. GTDB lineage: Bacteria > Acidobacteriota > Terriglobia > Bryobacterales > Bryobacteraceae > JBEKYD01. The sequence continues at coordinate 77,151 of PLRS01000074.1, forward strand.
GCAAAGGGGGTCTCATTGGCCCCGAGCCGCAACCCGTGAAAGGTCTCGCGTCCGCCGACAAGCTCTACGAAGCGTTAGGAAATGGCGCGGTGTGGACCGGCGAGGCGGGAACGCCTGGCGGCCTGCGCTGCGACCTGAAAGAATGGCCCGGCCCCAGCGCCATGGAATCGCCGGCCGGTTGGACGGACGGTTGGACCGCGCCGGTGCTACCGCCGCTCGCGGCCAAGCTCTACCGCGAATCCGACCTGCGCCAGGCGCCGGCCAGGAGCGATGTATGAAAGCCCGTTACGGAATGGCCATCGACCTCGACCGCTGCACCGGTTGCGGCGCTTGCATGGTGGCGTGCGCGTCGGAGAACAACGTGCCGCGCCTGCCGAAGGCGACCGAGCGCACCGGCATCACCCCCATGCTGGTACACCCGGTGTCGGATGGCAAGACGGGGGTGGCGTTCATTCCCATGCCGTGCATGCAGTGCGAGGACGAGACGCCCTGCGTGAAGGTGTGCCCGCAGCAGGCGGTGGAACTGGACCGGGCCACCGGAATCGTCATGCAGATGCCGCAGCGCTGTCTGGGCTGCCGCTACTGCATGACGGCGTGCCCGTATCACTCCCGCTACTTCAACTGGTGGGACCCGGCCTGGCCGGCCGGCATGGAAAGAACGCTGAATCCGGGGGTGGCCGTGCGCATGCGCGGCGTAGTGGAGAAGTGCAATATGTGCCATGCGCGGCTGCACGCCGCCGAAGATAAAGCCGCCGAGGCCGGAAAGCGGCAGATCGAGGCGGCCGATTACGTTCCGGCCTGCGTGGAGTCCTGCCCCACCGGTGCGATCCGGTTCGGAGATCTGAACGATGGCGCCAGCGAAGTTGCCAAAGCTTCGCGGACGCCGGAAGCCTTCCGGCTGCTGGCTCGGCTGGGCACGGAACCGAAGATCTACTACACGTCCAAGCGGGCCTGGGTGCGGGCGCTGGCGGAGCGCCATCCGGCGGGCGAACCCTCCCAACCGGCTGCTCCGGTGGCCGCCGGCGGCGGGGAGGTGAAACATGGCTAGCGTAAGTCGTGGCGCGGGCTGTCAAGCCTGCAGAGCCGAGAGTTATCTCGGCTTTTCTTCGCGGGGAGGCGCTAAGTGACCAGCGCTGCAACGGGCGTCGTAATGGCGGATCGGCGGCTGCAAGTGCGGGGCGAAGCGCGCAGCTCCACGGCCCGCTTCGCGCTCTGGCTGGCGCCCTGGGTGCTCCTGCTGGCGCTCGGAATCTACGCCGGCGGTCTGTGCCTTTATTACGGGCTGAACCAGACCAACATGAATAACCGCTTTGCCTTCGGGTTGTGGATCTTTCTCGACCTGGGCATCATCGCGCTGGGAGCGGGAGCCTTTTTCACCGGCTTCCTGGTTTATATTCTGGGCCGCACGGAGTTGAAGCCGGTGTTGAACAGCGCCGTGGTGCTGGGGTTCATCTGTTACAGCGGTGCCATGGCGGTGCTGATGATCGACGTGGGCCAGCCGCTGCGCGCCTGGTTCACCTTCTGGCACCCCAACGTCCATTCCATGCTGACCGAGGTGACCTTCTGCATTACCTGTTATCTGCTGGTGCTGACGCTCGAATACATCCCCGTGGTGCTGCGCAACCGGCAGTTGCGGAAGCTGCCGCCGTTTGTGGTGTTCGAGCACCGGATGCACTTGCTGATGCCGGTGCTGGCGGGAATCGGAACCCTGCTGTCCTTCTTTCACCAGGGTTCGCTGGGCGGCCTGTATGGCGTGCTGCGCGGCCGGCCCTTCGCCTTCCGCCAGGGTTTTGCCATCTGGCCTTCCACCTTCTTCCTCTTCATTCTCTCGGCGGTTGCGGTGGGGCCCAGCTTTCTGATGCTGGTCACCGCGGCGGCGCGGAAGTTGACCGGGCGCAAGCTGGTGCCGTCGAACGTGTTCCCGCGGCTGGGGTTCATCTCCGGAGTGCTGCTGGCGGCCTACGTGGCGCTCAAAGCCGTCGACACTCTCATCTGGCTGAACGTGACCTCGCCCGCGGTGGGCTTCGCTCCCTGGGAATACTATGCCTACAAACCGTTTGGCACCACGCTGCTGTTCGCCGAAATCGTGGTCTTCGGCTTGCTGCCGGCGGTGCTTTTGGTTCAGGGCAGATGGCTGCTGCCGGGCGCCGCACTGGCCTGTTGCGGCATTTTGTTGAACCGGTTCGTGCTCACGGTGCAGACCCTGGCGCTGCCCACCCTCTCGTTCGATCCGTTCCTCAGTTACACGCCGAGCTGGCAGGAGGTGGCGAGCTTCGGCGGCGTGGTGGCGTATGGCGTGATCCTGTATTCGCTGTCTTATCGATACCTGCCGTTGTTCCCACAATCAAAGGAGCAGACTCATGTTTCCGGGCGTTGACGGATTTCACTGGACTTTCGGGCACATTTTCTTCCTGTCGGTATTCGTCGCGGTGGCGCTGACCATCCTGGTTACGCTGGCACTGGCAACCCTCCGAACGGCCCGCGACCTGCGAACCGGCAAGGCGGCCGGCATCTGCTGGCACGCCGACTTCGGCGAATTGCCTGAGGCGGAGCGCCGCTGCCGGCACGAACTGGCGGGCCGGGTGGAGCACCGCACCTGTCCCAATGCGTTCGATTGCCGAAGCTGCCCCGACTATGCCAGGTTCGCGGACCTGGCGCCTACTGTCGAGCCGCGCACCTATGGAATGAACTATCCCGGCGACCGCTTCTATCATCGCGGCCACACCTGGGTACGGCCGGAGACCGACGGCACCTTCGCCGTGGGCTTGGACGACATGGCGGAGCGCATTGTCGGCAAACCCGACACGGTCGAGTTGCCCGCCGCCGGCACCGAGATCGAGCTGCAGGGCCCGGCCTGGAAGATGTCGAAGAACCGCCAGACGATCCGCGTGCGGGCGCCGCTGGAAGGCACGGTGGTCGCTACTGGCGGCGCCGGGCAGGGATGGTATCTGAAGCTGCGCCCGCGCGGACAGGCCAACCTGCGCCACCTGCTTCGCGGCGCCGAAGTTCCCGGCTGGTTGGCCGGCGAGCTCGACCGCCTACAGCTCCAGTTGACGCAACCCGATTCGTCTCCGAGCCTGGCCGATGGCGGCATCCTGGTGAGCGGCCTGATGGACGCCATGCCCAAAGCGGATTGGGACGCGGCGCTGGCGGCTACGTTCCTGGAGCCGTAGAGGGTGAATCGGTCAGCGAGGCCGATGTTACACTGAGCACATGGTGGATTCCACGATTGGCGCTAAGGCGGACGAATTGCAGAAGCTTTACCGGATGCCAGAAGGGGAGAAAATCAGCTCATGTTTGTCCGCCCGCCCGGAATTGATCGATATCCTACTGGAAGCGCGTCCACACATCGAGTTGCAGTTCGGCCCCGACGCCGTCGTGGAACTGCGCTTTCCGCGCGACTACGACGGCGATCATGAGGGGGAACTGCTGGCGATGATCCAATCTCACCTCGATGCCGACGCGGCTCTTGACGGGTTTGACAGGTTCTGGGATGAGTGGTGGGGCGACGCATCCGGGCGCCGGGAATCCTGGCCCCTATACGTTGGGGTCGAATATGCCGGAGAGCCTGTGCGGTGAGCTTCCAATCGGAAGAATATCTCGTCCTTGCCAAGGAACTCTCCCAAAGAGGCGGCGAAGCGGCATCGAGATCCAGCATCAGCCGCGCCTACTACGCGGCCTATCACGCCGCTAGGCGCCATCGGGGAGCGAAGGGGGCCATGGCGACGAAGAGCGGCTCCCACGGGGATGTCTGGAGGGAGCTGAGGGCAAGCGGGAATAAGAATTGGCGCAAGGCCGGAAACCAGGGAAAGGAAATCCTCGAATATCGCGCGGCCGCGGATTACGACGACGCCGTTCCCGAGTTGACTCGCAAGATGTATAGCACTGTTAGGATGGCGGAAGAGATTTTGCTGTTGCTCGGCCCCTGATTGCTGGCCGCACTTGAAGGTGGAAAAATTGCTGCAGTTCAGGCTGTCCCGTCTCCCCCGACGCCGTCAGTGCGATGGTCGTAGGCGGAGATCCACGAACGCGCGATAACAGGCGACGGGCGTTGGCTTCGGCGCGCCCTGACGCTCTCCGTGGGAGCAAACGGGGCGGGCTAGGCAGCCCAAGCTGGCGAGTACCATTCGATTTCAATTCAGCCGTTCCGGGCGGTGGTCGTCCGCCCGCGTGAGGACTTTACCGGCAAAGGCTCTCCCCAGCGTTCCAGGGCATTGGTGGCGGTGGCCCGCTCGTAATTTCGTACGTATGCGCCCATCATTCGGTCGGTGACGCAGATATGATCCTGCAGCCATCCGTCCAGGAACTCCAAAAGTAGTTCCGCGGCCTCGGATTCACCGCTTTCGACGAGAGGAGCGAATAGCTTCAGGCGCTTTCGGGCGGTATTGTGCTGCTGTTTGTGCCAACCATAGGCGGAGTACTTGACAGACTCCATCAGCCACTCCTCATGCAAAAAATGCTCCTCCGCGTGAGCGATTAAGGTGGACAGATGGTCCTTCACCTCCGCCGTAGCCTGGCTGGCAACCGCCTTCTCCAGTCCATCCGCAATCCGGAACAAGTCACGATGTTCCGCATCGATCTGCGTCAGGAAAACCTCGTGTTGCTTACCCCACTCGAAATTGCGCATACTCCAATCTACCGTATTCAAGGGAAACGCATCGATCACGCAAACGCGACCCCCGTCGCGTTGCCGACTGTGCGGATGTACTGGCGGCCTTCGTCATATTCCTCAGCCGTTGTCAGGTGCTCCAGCATGAGCGGAGCGTCCTGGCTGAGATTCGAGAGACCTTTCAGATAAGCTTTGTAGTCGATCTGGCCGCGGCCCGGGATCACTTCGCGGAAATGTACGTTCAGCTCGACGACCCACTCGAGGTCCTTGGCGTGGCATGAGACGATCCACGGGCCGAGTTTCCGAAAGCACTCCTCGATATAAGCGGTGTTCTCGTAAAACCGGCGCGGGGAATTAATGCCGTTGCAAACGTCCAGATGGACGCCGAAGGCTTTGCGGTCGACGGCGCGAATCAGTTCCAGGTAGGAGTCCGGACCGTCGGGAATGTTCCAGCCCATCATCTCGATGGTGAAACGCGTCCGGGTGGGCTTTACCGAGTCGATCACGTGGCGGCAATTGGCCACGGTGGCGTCAAAGAACTCCTTTGACAGATTCCCGGGGTGCGGGCCATACCAGGAATCGGGATTGTAGGAACCGGCAATATCCACGCAGCAGCGCGCACCGACAGCTTCGGCCAGGGCGCAGCGGTCGACCACATAATCCAGATTCCGCCGGCGCTTTTCCGCGCCCGGATCGAGCATGTTCTTCCAGGCGCCGACCTCGGCAATGCAAACGTTCTCCGCCGCGTAGGCTTTCCGGATGGCCCGGATGAGTTCCGGGGACTTTAGCGTGGCGATCTCCGGACAGTAGGCGGCGCTGTAGTCCAGCCGGCGATGCTCGTGGGCCAAGGCGGCCGGATCGTCGGATTTAAGAAAGATGGGTCCGCCCAGGCGGATCGGAGTTCCGGCGGCGCGTACGCTGGAAGCCGCTGCCGTCGCGGCAGCCGTGGCGAGGAAGGATCGTCGCGTCGTATTCACTCGAATGTCTCCTTCGAGTGACAAGCTTATCACCGTGGGACACCAAGAAATAACCATGCCAACCCTGGCGGCCGGCGTGGGGCAGCCAATTCTGGCTGCAGCCGGCTTTTTAGCCGGCTCTCGCCGGGATGGTAGACTCGCCACGCCTCGAAAGAGCCGCCTAAAAAGGCGGCTGCGGGCAAACTTGCCCGCCCCACTTGTGCAGGTTCGTGCCGATGCGGCACCCACCCGCGTGCGCCACGCCTCTAAGCCACGCCCGCCGCCCGCATCACCGGCTCGGCTTTCTGGCGAATCCGCCTGGCCATTTCGTATGGGTCCGCGTTTTGATAGCGGGGGTAGAAAAGTTCGACCGACAGCGGGCCGGAATACCCTTTCCCGGCCAGGGCGCGCAGGATGCCGGGTAGCGGAGAGACGCCTTCTCCCGGCACTTCGCGCGTCGTGTTGTCCAGCATTTCGCGCGGGATGTCCGGCACGTCCTGAAAGTGAACGTGCCGGATTTCGCCGGGGCGAATCGACTCCAGATCCTCGAACTTGCTGAGGCCGGCCCAGAAGTGATAGCAATCGAACATCGGCCTCACGTTGGGGTGGGCGGCTTCACGGGTCAGGCGCAGAGAGGTAGGCAGGGTTCCGAGAAAGGTGGATCCGCGCATGAACTCGACCATGAGGGTGATGGGGATTTGCCTGGCGATCTCGCCCGCTTCGCGCATGTTGTCCACGCCGCGCTTGTAATCGTCCGGGGTATATTTCTCGGTAGCGGCGCTGGGGCAGATCAGGCGATCGATACCGAGTTCGGCGGCCACCGCGCCGGCCCGCTTCATGGTTTCGATCGCTTTGGCACGGTCGGGGTTGGGCTCCCAAAGTCCGCGTGCTCCGCTGCCGAACGATACCGCGGTCAGCCCGAGATCGGATAGAAGCTTCCGCGCGGCGGGCATGCCGTCGGTCTTCACGAACGGTTCCAGTTGAGGGGAAATCAGTTCCACATACTTGATACCGGCGCGCGCGTACCCTTCCAGGGATTGGCGAAAGCTGGCGGCCGCGGAGGTGGTTTGGTGCATGCAAAGCTGCATCGAGCCCGGCGCCGCGGACACGGGAATGGCGGGGGCGAGCGCCGACAGAAGCAGGTGTCTGCGATTCAGCATGGGTTCATGATATCGCAGCCCGCAAAACGCCCTGTCGCCGTCCGGCTATGATGTTCTTAGCCATGACAATGCGTGAAATCAACCTGGTTGCGACTCTCGTTGTGGGCGCCTGCCTGCCGGCAGCCGGCGCCGAGCTAAGATTGGGCATTATCGGGACCGATACGTCCCATGCCACCGCGTTCACCCAGTTGCTCAACGATCCTGCGTCAGCCGATCGCGTTGCCGGCGCCCGGGTGGTGGCTGCCTACAAAGGCGGCAGCCCGGACATCGCTCAAAGCGCCACCCGCGTCGAAGGTTACGCCCGGGACCTACAGACCAAATGGGGTGTGGAGATCGTGCCCGACATTCCCAGCTTGTGCGGCAAGGTGGACGCCATCCTGCTGCTGAGCGTGGACGGCCGCGTCCACCTGGAGCAGGCGAAACTGGCCTTCGCCGCTCACAAGCCGATGTTCATCGACAAGCCGCTGGCTGCCACCCTCGAGGACGCGCGCGAGATCGATCGGCTGGCGGCCGCGGCCGGCGTGGCGTGGTTCACCAGTTCCAGTCTGCGCTTCAGCGATGTGGTCGCCGCCCTGAAATCCCCGGACGCGCAGGCCGTATTCACCTGGGGGCCCGGCCCGCTTGAGGAACACCACCACCTGGACCTTTCCTGGTACGCCATCCATCCCATCGAGATGCTCTACGCATTGCTGGGAACCGGTTGCGAGGAGGTGACGCGCCTCTACACCGCCGATGGCGATGTCATCACCGGTAAGTGGAGCGGCGGCCGAACCGGCACGGTGCGGACTCTTCGGCCTTATGGCGGGTATGGCGGTGTGGTGTTTCGTCCCAATCAGGTATTCGTGCAGAGCCCTCCCTTGAAATCGGTGGGCTATCGCGAGCTGGTCGCCGAAATCGTCAAATTCTTTAGCACCGGAAAACCTCCCGTGCCGCACGAGGAAACACTCGAGATATTTGCATTCATGGACGCCGCCCTGCGCAGCATGCAGGATGGCGGCAAACCGGTCAAGTTGCCCGCGATTCGCTGAGGCCTCGCTTTCAGCGTGGCGCACGCACTCGTGCGGCTGTCGAGAAGAGTTGTTGTGGGACAGGCCTCCCGGCCTGTCGTAGCCGCGAATCGGCTCTTCCAGCCAGCGACAGGCCAGGAGGCCTGTCCCACTCGGCGCCCAGCCGTCCCTGCTCTTATGCTCCCGCCTTGATTGGGTTCTCGTCACTTGCGATCGGGAAGGTGACCCGCCGCAACCGGGCGCTCCTGGCACCCATTGGGACAAGCGTGACGGATGCGGGCGTGCCATCCTTGCGAAGCATTTTTCCGTCCAGGACATCGACCGGGTTGTCGAGCGGATAATCGAAGTTCGCATCCGCGGCGGTTCTCGGCGCAAAACCAAACCCGTCGTCGCGCGTGGCGGCGGCCAGGCCGAGGTCGGTCTCCACATGATCGGATTTGGTGACGAAGTAATCCTGCAGGTCCGACCCAGGGTAGGTCTTGACCGCTTCCACTTTGCCCTCCACCGGCAGGACATAAAGCAGGGGGCCGTATTGAAGCGCAAACTCATTGCCTAGCGCGGGAACTTCCCGGACGGTCCGGTCGAAATGAATGGCGATCGAGTCGCCGTCTTTCCACTCTTTGCGTACCTGCCAGAAAGAACCCACCAGGCTGATGGTTGCGCCGGAGCAGGCAATCTTCGTTTCCCTGGACCATTCGGGATTGCGCAACCATAGGCAAAAAGAGAGCGGCTTCGCCGGGCGCAATATGATTTCGACATCTCCCGAATACGGGTAATTTGTCCTTTCTTCGATCCGCAGAGGAACTCCCGCCAACTTCGTCTTCACCTCGCATGGGCCGTAGAGCGTTGCGGCAAGGGCCGGCTCGGGACCTTCCGGGCGCATCCAGGCATTACTGATGAAATACGCCGCCACGCGGGTCGCATTGGGATTGCAACACACCGCGACGTGCTGGTGTGTGGGAGAGAAGCGCTGCCTTTTGTCCAACTCGTCATGGATGGACAATCGGTTTTCAAAGGAACAATAGACAATCGCCGACCCGTCGGGTTCACGCGAACCCTGGGCGGCGTTGAACCAAAGATGCTCGGCCGCTTGAAAATATGCGGCATCGCCAACCTTCTGCCCCGCGTTGATGAGCGAAAACTGCCGCTCGAAAATGGTGCAATACTCATAGCCGATCCCCCATGGTTTCGGAGGAGCGTCCACGCTTTCCTCGCTCACCAATGCGCCGCTCGGCATGGTGAAGCCGTTCATGGCTGAAATGGCGCCCACTCCAAGTTTCAAGTATTCCTCGTTGCCGGTTGCCCCCCAGAACCAGAACGGCATGCGCAAGGATTCCGCCACGGTGGCGCCGTGCCCCGTTTCATAGCAATTCTGAAACTTCCCACCCGCCAGGGGCCTTTGATGGAACTCCATGAGATGGGGGCGTTCGTGATAAATCCGCAGGCCAAAGTCCAAATACTTCTTGTCGCCCGTCCTGGCGTACAGCGGTTCGAGAACGTCGGTGTAGAGGGCGTCATGCTGAGTGAAGTGAAAGTTTTTCCCCCCGGCACAACCCTCGATGGTGCGATCCACGGCGCGATTGACTGCCTCGTACACCCTTAGGTCGGCCGCCGCGTCGGCGTACGCCAGTAAGCCGCGGAACAAGCAGGTTTGGGTCCACAATTCACCATTGCCGCCGTAACGAAGTTCCGGAGAAAAAATCCCGATGTAGCCATCCCGGTCCTGCGAAGCCAGAATATGGTCCACATAGGCCTTGGCCTTCGTCATAGACGCAGGATCCTGCGTCAGGCACGAGAGCATGATGTGTCCCGAGCGCCAATTGCCTTCGGTTTCCCCGTTCCACCAGGCTTCACTGGCGGCGTTTCCCCTGTTCGGCTTCCCGGGACTGTTCCGCCCGGAAGCGAAGATATCGCTCGAAGCCTCCCGGCAAAGTTCATCGAGGTGTCCCGCGAAGCCCGTTCTAAGATCGCGGCGCATTTGCGCCAGAATCCAGCCCGTGGGCTTGATGTCACCGAACTTCAGTTGGCTGAAGGTGGGCTGGATTCGATAGAGTTCGGATGGCGCCGTGGGTTGTGATCCGGAGGACTCGGACTGTGCCGATGCAACCTCTCCGGCCGGGAGCAGGACGCCGCCCGCCGCCGCAACCATGAGCTTGATCGAGTCTCGTCTGTTCAATTTCCGGTCCTTTGATTGCAGCCTCAACTTGTATTGTGCGGCGGCAGCCGAACTCAGTCAAACGCTTTCTGTGGCCGCTACTGGTATTGACAGATACTGGGGCCCCACCAGACATCAGCGCACAATGAGCCCAATGTGCCGGTTTCCTATGCGCACTCGATTTCGGAATTACGGTCCCCACCGATTTCCCGGCCACAACTCGCGCAACAATATTCTCCCAATCCCTGAAACCACTTACAGCCCTCACCTCTCCTCCACCCCCCGCCCGCATCGTACGAACCACGGAACTCCCGTGGAGCGGACTCTGAGTCTGCCACGCCGGGACTCCTTCCCGGCGCTCGTCTCGCATCGGCTGTTATGCAACGCGGTAACGCGACGCGCCTCGCCGCTATATTCCACCGCCTCGGGGGACGACCTGCAGCAGCGGCGCTAGGCCGCCCTCCAGCGTGCCGCCGAAGAGGTCGCCCTCCTCACCCAACTCGCTGCCAGCAAAGGAGAAGCCTACGACATCGAGCGCGACTACCGGCGCCAGGCCCTCCCCCCGCGATTTGATTTTTCAATCCCAGAAATCGCCCGCCTAGCCACCCACCTGACCCGCCTCGCCGAAGCCAAAAGGCTCCTCCAAGCCTCCCAAAAACCCCTCCGCAAGGCCGCTTAAGGCCGCCGGACCGCAAAAAAGCCCTTCGTCTAGAGCGCCGTGGAGCGGACTCTGCCCTAAGTCTGTCTTCCCTCTGACGATAAGGAAAATGCCGCCGTGACGATCTTCGTGGCGCGGACTGTCTAGTCCGCAGCGTCGGCTTTCGAGCCGACGTTGGTTTTCCCCGTAGCGCCGGCGATCTTTGTCGCCGATGTCTTTATCTGCCTCCCGGCGCAAAATCGATTGTGGGACAGACGCGTCCGTCCCACACTCTGGGTCAGGTCATTTTCCCTTGGCCGCCCAAAATCTCGGGCTGACCTCAGGATCCTGGGACGTGAGAATGCGGCAGATCGTAATCAGCGCTGCTTTGCGGGCGGCGGGAACGAGGGAGAAATATCGCTCCCTACGGTCGCGGCTCGGTCCAGAAGAGCTCGGCGTCGGAGCGCCGGACGTAGTTGGCGTCCAGGGCCGCCGGGTCGGAAGCCGTGCCGGCCTCGAGACGGGCGAGAGCGAGCATGGCAATGGCGGCGGCCTGAGCGCGGGGCGCGGTCGCCACGGTGGCGTGCGGCGGCAGGGGAAGCGCCGGCTCCTGGCCTTCGATGCGAATAAACTGGACGCCAGTGGGAAGCGTGGGCAGCCAGGCTGCGAGCGCAATCACCACCTCCTCCGCAATCAGGCGGCCGGAGGAATCGTAGACGGCGCCGTAGATCTGGCCGCGGCGGGCGTCGAGCACGGGAGCGCGCAGCGGGGCCTGACCAAACGTGGCCAGGGCTGCCAAGCTGGAGACTCCCACGGCGGGCTTCGCCAGAGCCTCCGCCAGGCCCTTCACGCAGGCCAAACCGACGCGGACGCCGGTGAACGAACCGGGCCCGGAAGCCGCCGCAAAACAATCCACGGCGGCGATACTCAATCCGTGGCGCGACAGAAGCGCACCGATGGCGTTGTGGATGACGTGGGCGAATCCGGCGGGAGAAGCGAGGCCGATCTCCTCCAGTATCCGGCCGCCGCGGGCCAACGCCATGCTGGCATCGTCGCGGGTGGTGTCGAGTGCGAGAATCAGGGGAGAAGCTTTCAGCATTCAGCGATCCGCTTTCAGCTCCCTCGCGCGCATACTCCACGGTCTTGGCTGAAAGCTGAGTGCTGATGGCGGACAGCTTGTTCTCATCGATTCAGTCCGAATCCCTTGGGTGACATATAGACCGTGCCGTAGCCGTTGATGCCGTAGACGCGGAGCAGCAGGTTGGCCGGGTATTCGAGGGCCAAGCCGACGGGCGGATAAAAGGTGCCCTGCTGGGTGGTACCGAGGACCCGATAGCCCTGGTGAGCTTCGGTCACTTCGCAGGTCCAGAGCCAAAGCATGTTGCGGGTGCCGCGACTGGCGTGCTTCAGCTTAACGGAGAAGTAGGCGGGCTTGCCGAGGGTGAGGTCGCCGGCGGGCGCATCGATTTCGAAGGGCACCTTTTCCGGATTGATCTGGATTTCCTGCACCGGCACATCGCGGGATTCGAACTTGTAGGAACGGTTCATGCTTTCGAGCGTGCCTTCGCGCACCAGGTGGAGCACCCAATCGTGAAAGCGGTCGGGCGGCTCGCCGACGAAGTGTTCGCCGCTGTATTTGCGTTTCTGGGTACTGCCATCGGCGGGGTCCATCCAGACGACATCGTAAGAATGGTGGGCGACGGTGAGCTCCACCGGTCCGGGCTTATCCACATAGACGATATATTCGACGTCGGGCAACGCCAGCGCGCGGCCGCCGTCAAGCTCGAAGTACGGTTCCAGGTCCCAGTGGCGGGTGCCGAGCAGGAAATCGAACCAGACGGTCATGGCCCTGGCGCCGGGCGAGGCGGCGTAGTCCGGTCCTTCGCCGGAGTTCTGATATACCGGGTATTGGCCGTTCATGGCGGCGTTCCAAAGGCGATGGCGGAATTCGGCGGGGTCGGCGTCGGAGGGGGAGGACTTCCCCGCCCCGCTGTTCTCGCGCCCCAGGCGGGCCACGGCGGGCTGCTGGTAAAGTTGGTGCTCGATTGCGCCGATAGAAGAGTCGGCGGTGCCGTAGCTGAGGAAATCCATCCAGCCGCCGTCGAGTAGCGGACCGGAGGTAATCTCGGCGCCGGTGGTAAGGGGGTGATGATAGCTGTCGAGCTGTTTGAGGGTGTTGCCGGTATCGTCCAGGATGGCGCGAGAGAGTTTGTCGTTCTCGAAAGTCGCGGCCAGCTCCCAGGTGACATTCATGGTGGCGTAGCGGCCGGTGAGGAATAGCAGAAAACGTCGGCGCGCGTCGGCGGTAGGCAGGGCGCGGGCCAGCGCACCGGCGCTCGATGCCAGCACCAGGTCGACCATGCCGCCCTTTTGATTCCAGTAACGCACGCGGGCGTCCAGGCGGGCGAAATGGCGAAGATCGGGAAGGCCGGCGGAAGAGAGAGCCGCGTCCGGGCTGTCCCCCAGCACCAGGCCGCGCAGGTGGTTGAATTTCTGCGCCAGGCGGGCGTCGGCCACGAGGCGGAATTCTTCGTCGCTCCAGAAGGCGAAGCGCGGTTCGGTGACGGCCATCCACAGATGCGGCAGGTTGCGGGCCCGGTAGGCCCAGTGATGGACGTTGGCCGGCGTGACGAAGCCGGGGGAATCGGAAGCCGCGGCCATGAATGCGCCGGTCTGGCCATTCCAGGCGGCAATATTGCTGGTCAGGCGATATTCCCAACGCCCGGCTTCGGTGGGCGCGAAGCGGAGCACCATGCGGCGCCCGCCGTCCCAAAATGCCGGGATCGCGTAGGTGCGCATATTGGGCGAGCGCAACTCGGCCTTGAGGTCGACCGAGGTATACGGATCGGGATGCGAGGCGGCATCGGGACCGGCAAGTTCCAGAACCACGTCGCAGGTGGAATAGGCCGGGATCTGGTCGCAGGGTGACGCGGCAGGAGGAGCGGTTTGCGGGTTGAGGGTCAGCGGCGCGACCACGAGGAGTATCGCCCACGCCAGGCGCATAGAATTCCAGTGTGGCACAAGGGCGGAATCGCCCCAAAAAAAATCCGGCGGCCGCTCGGAGGATAACAGCCGCCGGTGGGCCCACGGAACATTACTGTTCCGGGAGGCCAATCGTCAGAAACGCTCTCAAGTATTAAGACGATGTGACAGGTACTAAGGTTTCTACCGAGGCCCCAAAAACTGTGTTCTGCCAAAGTCCGTGGAAAAAATATCCCAACGGCCGCTCGTTCAGGCTCCCATCTCTTGGCGGATGGCGGCTGCTATCGATTCCGTAAACTGTTCCACCCGTTCGAGATCCGGTCCCTCTACCATGACTCTAGCGAGCGGTTCGGTGCCTGAAAAACGGACCAGCACGCGTCCCGCACCAGCAAATGCAGCCTCCACGGCACGGATCTCCCGCGCCACCGCGGGAAGTTCGGTCAATTCCTTCTTTTCCCTAACTCTAACGTTAATGAGCTTCTGTGGGTAGATTACCAGATCCGCTGTCATTCGTTCCAAATCGTATTCAAACGATTGGGATATTTCTAACAGTTTCAGGGCCGTGAGAAGGCCATCCCCGGTGGTAGCGCAATCGCGAAAGATGATGTGGCCGGATTGCTCGCCGCCCAGGATGGCACCTATAACTACCATTTCTTCCAGGACGTATTTATCGCCGACCGGCGTGCGAAGCATGCGAATGCCGTCGGCTGCCAGTGCCCGTTCCAAGCCGAGGTTGGACATCACGGTTGCCACCACCAGGTCGCCGGGCAGTTTTCCCTGCGCGCGCAGGGCGCGGGCGGCAGCCAGCAGCACGGTGTCGCCGTTCAGAATCTTGCCTCGGGAGGAAACGAAAATGGCGCGGTCGGCATCGCCGTCGAAAGCCACCCCGCAATCGGCGCCAGCTTCCAGCACCACCTGGCGGAGGGGCTCGACGCAGGTGGCGCCGCAATTCAGGTTTATGTTCCGGCCGTTGGGTTCGGCGGCGAAGGCCGTGACGCGGGCGCCCAGGCGGGTGAAAAGCTCCGGACCGAGCCGGTAAGCCGCGCCGTTGCCGCAGTCGAGCGCCACGTGAAGCCCCTCAAAACGAACCTTCGGGATGGATTCCAGCCAGGCGAGATACTGGCCGTCGAGGGCGGGGTCGGCATCGAGCGCCGAGGACCGGGGGGAGAGGCTCCCGCGCAAGCGGAAGATCTCCTGTTCGATGCGGTGTTCCTCCGCATCGGGGAGCTTGAAACCACTATGGTCGAAAACCTTGATCCCGTTATCGCGGTAAGGGTTGTGCGAGGCGGAGATCATGACGCCCGCGGCGAACGGTCCGCTGCGCGTCAGGTACGCCACGGCGGGCGTGGTGGTCACACCGGCAAAACGCGCGCCAACACCAGCAGCGGCAAGGCCGCCGGCGACCAACCCGGCCAGCCATGCGCCCGACTCCCGCGTGTCGGCGCCGATGACGATCTCCGGGGCCGGCCGGCCGGCCGCCGCTTCCCGGCCCAAAGCCACTCCAAACGCGTAAACCGTCGCCTGGTCGAGCGGCGGCGAGCCGGCGACACCGCGGATCCCGTCGGTGCCGAAGAGTTCCTTTGCCAAACGCGTTTCCTCCAAACGATTCGTTCTCAGTTCGCAGTTATCCGTTATCGGTTATTTGCGCACACGCAGCGAACCAACCTATTCACAAGCGTAACAGCTTTCAGCCAGAGGGCATGGTGGCGCGGCTCTTGCGGGTGCGCGACAGGAAAGTGGAGGCTAACACGCGCCTAATAACCGGTCCGGTCGGTCTTGCGAAGCCAGGCGGCGAATGGGGCGCCGGCGTCCGGTTCCTGCACGCAAAACATGGGGATGGTGCGGGATGCGGCCGGCATTTCGATCTGGCGGTAGATGAAAGTGTCGTCGAATCCGGCCTGGGACGCCTGCTCATGGGTAGCGGCGAAGAAGACGCGGGCCGGGCGCGCCCAATAAATTGCGCCAAGGCACATGGGGCACGGCTCGCAGGAGGAGTACAGGTCGCAGCCGGAAAGCTGAAAACTCCCCAGCGCCTTGCAGGCCTCGCGAATGACGACGACCTCGGCATGGGCGGTGGGGTCGTTAGCGCTAGTCACCTGGTTAGCGCCGGTAGCGACGACGGCTCCGTCCTTCGCCACCAGCGCGCCGAAAGGGCCGCCGCCGCGGCCGACGCTCGCAATCGCGAGTTCGATGGCTTGTTTGAGGAAAGCTGGATTCATGCAGGGTTTCGCCGGGCGATCCAGCCGCACCAGCCGGCTATGGTTCGATCAACCCCGCACGGATAGCATAGCGCACCATACTGGCGGTTTCGTGTACGCCCAGTTTTTCCAGAATCCGGCTGCGGTGCGAATCGGCGGTCTTATAGCTGATGCCGAGATCGGTGGCGGCCTGCTTGGTGGATTTGCCGCTGGCAATCAGCACCAGCACTTGACGTTCTCTTTCGGTGAGCGAGAACACCATGCGCACGGACTCCGCGTCGGGGGTGAAGAACTCCCGCTTCCGCTCGGAGACATCCACCGCGGCGCCCATGAAACCGGCAAACCGGCTGTCCCCGTCAAACCGTGGAATTCCGGTGTTTTCGACCCAGCAATAGCCGCCGGATGCGCCAAGGAGGCGGTGTTCCAGGCGGAAAGGCTGGCGGGCCGTGAAGGCCTTCAAATAGGTTTCCACGCACAGGTCGCGATCGTCGGGATGAAGCCCTTCGGTCCAACCCTTTCCCACTTCCAGACTGTGACCTCGGCCGCGAAAGTCGAGCCAGGCACGGCTCAAGTAGGTGAATAATGCATCCGTACCCGACATCCAGATCATCACCGGGATGGCGTCCGCTAAAGTCCGGAACCGATTCTCGGCCACATCGGCTTCCTGTTGATAAAAGGAGAGTTGCGCCTCCAACTCGGAAACCTTCCGCTGCAGCGCCAGAGATTCCTCGAAACCGTAACTGTTCGCCGGTCCGAAAGCAGTCATCACTGTTAATCATAGAACCATTGGTACTGGACGTAAAGTACCAATTTCTAGTAATTTAGGGTAACGCTCTAGGGTGAAGACCGGGCCGGGGTGCGGATTGTGGAACTTTGTGGGATTCGGCCACAATAGAAGATATAGAAAGTTTAACGTCAATGCGTCCACCGGACACGGACGATGTACTGTTGGAGCGTCTGCGAGCGGGTGACGACGACGCCTTCCAGGTGTTATATCGCCGGCGTCAAGGGGCAATTTATCGGTTTGCCATGCACGTCACCGGCTCCTCGGCGGCGGCGGAGGACATTACCCAAGAGGTTTTTCTGACCTTGATCCGCGCCGCTTGCCGTTACGACCCGGAGCGCGGCACGCTGAACGGGTATCTGTTTGGCATCGCGCGGAAGCTGGTATTGCGCCATCTGGAGCGGGCACGCATGGACGTGGCGCTGGATGGCGCCGGCGATGAGGGCACCGCGCCGCAGTTGGCGATTCATGACGACCCGGCCATGGCGATGGCCGACCGCGAACGGCTGGAAGCTTTGCGCCTGGCCGTGCATCGGCTGCCGCGGCGCTATCGCGAAGTGGTGGTGTTGTGCGATTTGGAAGAAGTGGATTATGCGGATGCGGCCGCCATCTTGGGATGTCCGATCGGAACGGTGCGGTCGCGGCTGCATCGAGCCCGGGCATTGTTGTTTGAAAAACTCAGCCAGGAGAGGGCCGCGAGGGGGGAAATTAAGGATCTAGACCCAGCCAGGTGCTGGATTTAACCAGGTGCATCGATGAATTGCCGGCAATTCTTGAAAAGCATGGCGGACCCGGCTGCGACCGGGCCCTTGAGTGGCGAGCGCCTCACGCATGGGAGCGAATGCCCGGCGTGCGCGAATCGTTGGAAGATGGCCGAAGACCTCCGTGCGCTGGCGGCTCAAGAGCGAAAACGCGAGGCGCCGTCGCGGGTGGAAGCGTTCCTGATGGCCGAGTTCCGGCGCCGGCCGGTTCCGCTATCCAAACCGGTCGCCACTTGGCGTATGCCCGCGCTTTGGGCGGCGGCCGCGGGCCTGGTGCTGATGGCATCGGCATTGTGGCAGATACCCGGCCGGAATTCGCGTTTCGTAACAGCAGTGACTGGGCCGGCTGTTCAGACCGCCGACGTGGATGACGCGGAAGACGCCAACGGGTTCATTCCGCTGCCCAACGCCGAGGCTTTGGAGCCAAACGGCGACGTCAACGTGGTGAGCGTGGAAGTGCCGCGGTCGGCGGTAGTGGCGGCCGGGATCTTGCTGGCCGACGATCGCGCATCGGAAATGGTGAAGGCGGACGTGATGTTGGGATCCGATGGATTGGCGCGGGCGATTCGGCTGGCAAACTGAAGGTGAAGTTAGAAGTTAGAAGTTAGAAGTCGGGAACGTCGGAGTGATTTAGAGGAAGACGATGCGGAGTTGGTTGCCTATCACGATGCTGCTCGGAGCCACGGCTTTGGCGGCTGCGCAGAACGGCCCTGCGCCCGAAGGCGGGTTTCCGGGCGGGCGCGGCGTTCGCTTCCTCGGTGCCGAAGCGGGCGTGCCGGCACGGGTTGTCAAGAACGCGCCCTATTCCGCCGATCTGATCACCGAAACCACCCAAATGCTGGCGGACGGCAATCGCCTGCACCAGACCACCACCGCCCGGGTCTACCGCGATAGCCAGGGTCGCACCCGCCGCGAGCAATCGCTCAGCGGTCTGGGAGCGTTGACCGGCCGCGCGCGCCTGCCGAGGGTGGTCTTCATCAACGATCCGGTGGCCGGCGTCAATTACGCGCTGAATCCGGAGGACCACACCGCCAGCAGGTCAGCCTGGATGCACCCGGCTTACGGCCGCGGCCTCCCGCCTCGGTTGCCGCGCCATGGCGACGACAAAGTGGAATCGCTGGGCGCCGAAACCATGGAAGGCGTCGCCGTGCGGGGTACCCGAACCACCACCACCATTCCGGCCGGCAGGATCGGCAACGAGCTGCCCCTCGTGGTGGTGACCGAAACCTGGTATTCCGCCGACCTCGATACGGCGATTCTCACCCGCCGCAGCGATCCGCGCAGCGGCGAAACGGTCTCGCGCATGAGCAACCTCGTGCGCGCGGAACCGCCCGCGTCGCTGTTCCAATTGCCCGCGGATTTCAAAGTCGTGGATGCGCCACGTCCCGGGCGCTGGTCTTCCCCATAAGGGTCAATGCTGTTCACTTAACCGGTGGCGCAGGCTGTCAAGCCTAATGCAAGATAGTTTTCACTTTGGCGCCGTTCCGCACAAATCGTGGGGCAGCCAATTCTGGCTGCAGCCGGCTTCCAGCCGGCTCTCGCCGGGATGGAAGACCCGCCACGCCTCGAAAGAGCCGCGGGCAGAATTGCCCGCCCCACTTGTGCAGGGTCCTTGCCCGCGGGGAAAACTATGCGCCGGTGGCTTTGGCCAACCTGGCGGCCGCGATGGCCTGGCCGACGTGCCGTTGGGTGTGCTCGGCGATGTGGGTGAGAAGGCCGATCACGGTGGCGGGCAAATGCTTACGCCCGACCCCGCGCGGTTCCGCCAAAGTGGCCGGGTCGATGCCGCGCAACACCGCTTCGGCGTTTGAGAACGCGCTGTCCAGCGCCGCCAGCAATTCATCTCGCGTGGGGCCGTGGGATTCCTTTTCCACGGAGATGGCGGCGATCTGCGCGGCGCTGAGATCTCCGCCCATCACGTAGGTCATGAGCCGCTCCACGCTGCCGGCGATGTGGCGCAGATGAAAGGCCACCGAACCGAAGCCGTAAGGGGTGGCGTAGAGCTGGGAAGGCGACAGCGCGCGGGTATGCTCCGCCAGGTCCTCACGCGCCTGCTGGAAGGAATAAACCAGCGGGGCGAGCAGCGGGTTCAGCCCCGCAATGGGCCCGCGCAGCCAGGGTTCGGGCTGGTGCGTCTCCGGCGCTTTGGGAGTCATGCCCTCCATCTCCATGATACGGCTGGTCGCGGCTCTGACTTGCCTATTCGGTGACCGCCAGGGCGATGATGCCGCCTCCGGCAGCCACGGCGATATATTGCTTGCCATCGAACGAATACGTCATGGGGGACGCCTTCCAGCCGGTGTTAGCCTGGAATCTCCACAGCACCTCGCCCGTGGCGGCGTCGGCGGCCACTAACTCGCCGGTTTCCGCACCGAAGATCACCAGGCCGGTCGCGGTGGAAAGCGTGCCGCCCCAGGATTGGTCGGGACCGGGCTGGGGAATTTCCCACTTCGTTTCGCCGGTCTCGAAATCGATGGCCTTCAGGATCCGCTGCGGCTTCGGATCGGGCGCGCCGCGCTCGGAACCTCCCAGGTACGATTTACCGGCTTCCCATTCCGGCTGGTCGCGCTTGCTATATACGCTGCATTTTTCATTGGTCTGGAAGTAATACATCCCGGTCAGCGGATTGAACGACGGCGAATACCAGTTGGTGGCGCCATCCTGCGAAGGGCACACGCGCGTGCCGGTCTCAGTCGGCACCTGGTTAGGCAGCTTGATGGGACGGCCGTCGGGTGCGATGCCGCTGGCCCAAGTGACATTCCTCAGAAATTGCTTCGCCAGCAGCAGTTTTCCATCGCTGCGGTCGAAGACGTAATAAAAACCGTTGCGGTCGGCATGCAGCATCAGCTTACGCGGCTGCCCCTGCCAGGGTGCATCCACCAGGATGGAGGTTTCGGTGGAATCCCAATCCCAAAGATCGTGGGGGGTGAATTGGTAATACCACTTGAGTTTGCCGGTCTTGCGGTCGAGCGCCAGAATACAATCGGAATACAGATTGTCGCCGGGCCGCGCATCCCCGTTGTACTCCTGGCTGGGATTGCCGGTGGGCCAGTAGACGGTGTCGAGCTCTGGGTCGTAGCTGCCGGTGAACCAGGTAGGGCCGCCTCCATGGTCGAGTTCGGTGCCCATCCAGGTTTCCGAGCCCGGCTCGCCGCGCCTGGGGATTACGTGGAAGCGCCAGGTTTCTTTGCCGGTAGCCTGGTCGAAGGCCACCACCAGGCCGTTGGCGCCGTGCTCGCCGCCGCCCACGCCGGTTACCACCAGGTTTCCCGCCGTCAGCGGCGCGGAGGTGGCAAAGTAATTCTGAGCTGTATCGGCGATCTGGGAATCCCACACCTGGCGGCCGGTGAAGCGGTTGAGCGCGATCACGTGGGCGTCGGCGGTTTCCATGAAGACTTTGTCGCCGGCCACGGCCACGCCGCGGTTCACGCCGGCGTCGCGGAGCGTGTGGGGCGAGCGCGGCCGGTTGAAACGCCACACCAGGCGGCCGGTGCCGGCATCGAGCGCGTAGCATTCGTTCACGTTGGTCACGTACATCAGGCCTTGCACCACCACCGGCGTCACTTCCAGGCGGTTGGCATTGGGCAATGAGAAGACCCAGCGTGGCGCCAGCCGGGCCACGTTGCTCTTCGTGATTCCCGATAGCGTGGTGTAGCGATTGCCGCGCGGATCGCCATTATATTCCGGCCAGTCCGATTCGGAAGTGACTTCGCGGAACCGGCCGCCGGCGCGGCGCAGCAGGTGAATGCGATTGTCATCGGTACGCAATTGCAGATCGTCGAAGCCCTCGTTGAGAGCCAGGCCGTCGAGCTTTTTGCCGTCGGTGGTCTCGACCGTCATTCGCACCAGCGGACGGTCGCCGCGCCGCGACTGAATGGAACGCAGGAAGCGGACCAGCGCGGCCAGTTCCGGCCCTTCCACCTTATTGCCCGGCATGCCGCTGGCCGGTATGCCGGTGTGGATGAGCGCGGTCAACTGCGTATCGTCGCGCGAGACCAGACGCCCGGTGATAGCCGGGCCCATTTCTCCGCCGTTGCCGTCGCCTCCATGGCACGGGCCGCAGCGGGCTTCAAACGACTTACGTCCGGGATCGTTCGCCGGTAAAGGAGTCTGCGGCGGCGTTTGTGCCGCCAACCCGCCCGCGGCAATCCATCCCAGGAAAACCAGCATCCCAAAACGCATGGTCCTTATTGTACATATTGATAGCTCACAAACGCCAGCCTCCGGCTATCGGGCGCCCAGGAGTTCACGTTGATGGTGCCCTGGCCGCCGAACAGTTTGGTCAGCACGGTGATCCGCTTGTTGTTGAGAGTCATCATGCGCAGCACCACTTCTTTGTCGGGCGGATGCTGACCGGCGGGAACGGTCTTGTCGAAGCTGATGAACGCAATGCGCTGCCCGTCCGGCGAAACGTGCGGGAACCAGTTGTTGTATTCGTCGTCGGTCAACTGCTCCGGCTCGCTGCCATCGGCCTTCATGCGCCAGATTTGCATGCTGCCGGAGCGCACCGAGTTGAAGTAGATATACTGGCCGTCGGGCGAATATTCCGGACCGTCGTCCAGCCCCTCAGCCGTGGTCAGGCGCGTCTCTTCGCCGCCGGCCGCGGGAACGGTATAGACGTCGAAATTGCCGTTGCGCGCACCGCAGAAGGCCAGCGTCTTGCCGTCGGGCGACCAGCCATGCAGGTAGGAAGGCGCCTGGCCGGTCATCTTCTTCGGCGTTCCCCCGGTGATGGGCACCAGGTAAATGAGAGACTGCCGCGGCGGCGCGGATGAGTCGCTGAGGCCGATCATAGTGCCATCGGGCGAGACCACGTGGTCGTTGTTGATTCGGTTGATGGTGCCAGTATCTATAGTTACCGGCTTGCCGCCATCCACCGGGACTCTTAATAAGTGGCCGCCGCTGTTATAAAGCAGAGTATTGTCCTTGAGCCAATTGGGAGCTTCGAAACGCTCGGCGGCGGTGAAGACGACGCGCCGGTCGGTGGATGCCACGGGGATGGTTTCCATGGTGCTGTAGAGTGTCCCCTTACCGGTGGCGGGCCCGAGCGGCGTTATCACCAGGTTCGAGAATGCCGCGGTTTCGATGGCATCCTTATTGTGCGCACTTACTCCGATGCCCACATAGAACGGTTCCTGCAAGACCACTTTCATGGCGGGCCCGGCGAAATGCAGTGTCTCGCCATCGCCGGCGAGAGACAGGTAAAAATACGCGCCCCGCTTGGTGATCTGGAGGTGCTTCGGGACTGCCGAAACGTTGGCTTGCACTTCGTGGGTGGCGCCTCCCTTCTCGTCGCGCGATTGCAGCGAGGTCAACCCGACGGCATGGGCGGCGACGTCGGCATAAGCCGAATCCGCATCCAGGCTCTGGCGAATCATGAGCATGGCTTTCTTGTGCGCCTCGCCGCTGGCATTGGCGAAGGAGATATCGGCGCTGATCGACACGTCGCCGGACACTTTCTTCCACACGAAGTAGAAAGCGTCCGAAGTGCCCCAGACGTTCTCGCCGCTGGCGGTGATTTTGTAACTCTTCCGGGTCGCGTCATAATCCACCGACCCCTTATGCAGCACCGTACCGACGTCGCCGCTGCCTTCAAAAATCCCCGGCTGGGCGTGCATTGCCACCGGCATGGCCAGCCCCGCTACCAGCGCCAGCACCGCGACCTGGCGGTTCGATCCGATTGCCATAAACTTCTCCTCACCTTTCCGGTTTCACTCTGTGATGGAAGCCGGGTCAGGCTCGCATCTTCTTCCAGTTATCCAGCGAGCGTTGCGCCGTTTCGAGCTCCGGGTACCGGCTGCCTTCCTGCTCGATCAGATAATACTCCACTCCGCCCACGCTTTCGGCGGCGGCGAATATTTTCGCCCAAGGGCAAACGCCCTCGCCGAATACCACCCGGTAGCTCTTGTTGTCCTCCGGCGTTCCCGGAGCCCAATCCTTGCAGTGAATGCTGTTGATCCGTCCGGGATTGGATTCGATCCAGGCAACCGGGTCATATCCCACCTCGACCGCGGTTCCCACATCGAACTGCAGCATGAATTCTTTGGGCGTATGGGCCGCCAGAACTTCGATGGGCCGCTTGCCTTCCACCATCTGAAATTCCGCCTGGTGATTGTGATAGCCGGCGCGCAAACCCGCGGTCCGGAACTTATCCGAAGCCTGAGTGAGCGTATCGGCGAGGGTTTTCCAGCCATCGATCCCCTCCACCCGGCCGGCGCTGGCCATGACGATGAATTTGGTGCCGAGGATCTTATTCAGATCGATGGCCCTTTGCATACCGGAGGCGGAAAACGAGGCTGGACTGTTATGCGTGGAATTGCAGCGGACGCCCAGGTCGTCCATCAGCTTTCGGACCTGTTTGGCATAATCTTCGGTCCACTGATAGTAGGGCGCGAAGAACTCCACCACCTGGTAGCCCATTTTGGCGACTGCGGTGACGGTGGCCGGCAGGTCTTTGGCCAGTTCGCCACGGACGGAATAAAGCTCCAGGCCCACCGGAATTTTCTTACCGCCGGCGGCGGCGAAAGCCAGGGGCGCCATCGCGCTGGCGGCGACGAACGACCTTCGGGAAATGCGTGGTAGCGGCGTCATAAGTGGCGATTAACATTATCCTCCAAGTGGAGGGGTGGGACAGACGATCCTTAACCGATCTGGGGAAATCCGTTTCAGTCGACCGCTCCCTGACGGTCGCGGCTCGGTAAGTTACTGCAAACACGCGTGCCCGTAACCGAGCCGCGACCGTGAGGGAGCGGTTGCCGCGCCTAAACCACGAAATCCCCGGATCGCTTCATCGCGCCGCCAGCCGCAGCGACATCCGCAGTGTCACGATGCCGCTGGCGGGCAGCGCGACCTCAACCCCATCCTTGGCGACGGGGATTTCGCGCCGGTCGTCCTCCACCGCGCTGGTCTCCCAGGCGCGCGAGATTTCGAACAGGCGCGAGGCGATGCGCACCGGGTGAGCCCGGCCGGAGGTCTCGATCAGCCGCAGGATGTAACCGCGGCCGTCCTCGGCGGGCTTGAGTGTTTCGACCTCGACAGCGTCGCCCGCTACGGTCAGGAAACTGGCTTCGGCGGCGGGCAAGGAACCGCGCGGGCCCACCTTGTCCGACGCCGTCAGTTGCCCGGTTTCAAGCGGCGTCAGCGCTTCCCGGCCCAGCCGGCTCAGCGCCGCCGGAGTCAGTTCGGCGCCGCTGGTCAGGACGTAGCGGAAGGTGAAGTCGCCGCTCTGGACGCGCGGGAAATTGGTGTGCCAATAGTTGTTCAAGGCATAGGCGAAGATGGTTGCCGATGGCGGCTCGAACTTCTGTGGCCAGCGGCCGCGGTCGATGTCGCCGAATGTGGCCAGCGGCCCATCCACCGGAATCACCGCTGCGCTCAGCCCGCCGCCGCTCACGCGGGCCCAATGGCCGACCGTGAACCACTCGCGATTGGCTCCGGCCAGCGCGTCGCGGGCCGGGTTCACCGTGCCCACCTTCCCCTCGTACTCGAATTGCGGGTCCGGCGCGGCCAGCGGGAAAGCGAAGTAGATGGCCTCCTTGACGTTCACCGGATCCTTGCGCACGTGGTTCACAAACTCGATTTTCTTCTCCGCGTCGAACAGGCGAATCTCGGTCGAAATCTCGGGCGCGTTCGGTCCGGCAAGGGTGTAGCTTATGGACTGACCCCACGGGGTGGCGCGCACGGTGGCGCCGACGCCGCCGCTCGCCGGGCCGATCTTCAATTCGGCGTTGGGCAGATGGTCGCGCATATAAACCAGCCGCGTGCCGTCGCCGCCGGAGACGTACAGATACTGGCTCAAAAGGTACGGACTCGCGGTATCGACGATTTCTTTGCGGATCTGCTTGTCGAAAATGCTGGCGACCCCGCCGCGCGCCGGATCCACCGTGACCCGATAGAAATCGTTTTCGATGGTATTGCCGGCCTTGGAGCCCGGCTCCGCCGCCGAGGCCGCCGACACCATTCGGTAGATGCGATAGCCCAACGACGGCACATGTTCCGCCAGAAAGCGGACGCGCCGATAACCCTCGCCGATCCGCACCGGCTCGAACGCCACCGGCTTTCCACTCGCCGCCTCCACCAGCCCCGTTCCGTTATCCAGATCGGCTTCGACCAGAGCGTTGCGTTCCTCCGCGAGCGAATTGAAAACCACCAGCGTCGGCGGCTCGATGCCGATCCGGTCCAGCAAGCGGCTCATCGACTCCTTGGAAATCCAGTGGGCTTGTTCGCGCCCGTCGGTAACGTAGAAATGCTTGGTGCCGATCTGTTGAACGCTCTCCTCGCTATCCGGCCGCGAGTAGCCGCCCCAGGAGGTATAAGTATGTTCGGCATAGAGGACGAGGTCCTGCCACAGCCGCCGCAAGCGATCCCGCGGCGGGGCAAACCGCGGCTCCAGTGCCGCCGCGACCGATGCCAGGGTCTCCACCGCGGCGGCGCGGCTCTCGGTCTCGCGATACTCGGCGGCGAACCGCGCATCCGTGCCGATGCCGTCCTCCCAGTACGGCCCGAAGTCGCCGCGCACGGTTTCGAGCTTATCGCCGTACTCGCGCTCGATGGCCTGAAAGTAGTCGCGAAAGGTGGCGAGTTGCAGCTTCGGCCAAGCGTATTTCCCGTTCCAACGCGCGACGAACTCGCCCTCGCCGGGAACCACATCGGTGTTCTCGAGCTGGCTGCCGAACATCAGCAGCTTGTCCGGAAGGTTGCCCGGCGTGTCGTAGGTTTGAAACAGCGTCGGCAAACTCTCGCGGCATCCGGCCTCCTGCGGGGGTAGTCCGCAGACAAACCAGACCTGCGAATACTGCCGCGTGTACGCCATCAGCACCTTCTCGCCGTCGGGCCCCTGCCACCAGAACGGCGAATGCGTCTGCCAGCGCCCGTGCAGCGGCTGCGGACCGCGATCGTCGTTCGCTCCGGCGGCAAAGTACTTCACGCCGGCGGCGTGCAGCACCGACGCATAGCCCCACGGGTACGCGGGCACATCGGTGATGTTGGCATAGTCGGCATCGCGCCCCGCCGCGCGGTTCAACGCCTTGCCGGCATAGAGAGAGCGCACCAGCGTCTCCAGGCCGGCCCCGCCCGCCATCAGGTTGGCATACTGCGCCGGAATGCCCATCCGCCCTTCGCGTACGCGGTCGAGGAACTCCTTTTGCGCCGCCGGGCTGCGCGTATTCAAGAACTGCTCCACCGGCCACACGCCATCGGCCGAGAACCGCAGCGAAGCGTCCGTGCGCATCTCCGCCAGCAGACGGTCGAAGTTGCGGTTCTGCAGTTCTTCGATCTTCGGCTGATAATCGGTAAAGCCGATATCCAGATGGTTGTGCGGCACGATGTAGACCGTGAACTTCCGTTTCGGCGTCAGAGGCACGGTGCGATCGATTTTGCTCCGCCCCACGGTCAGCGCCACCGTGGCTGGTGTTCCCGCGGCAAATTCCGCCACCGGAAAATCGAAGCGCTGCTGGCCGAAGCGGCCGGGTGCAAGCGTGGCGCGAGCGTCCGCGCCCGCCATGGTGAAGCGGAGTTCCCCGGGCGCCGAGACCTCGGCCAGCGAGACCGTGACACTCACCAGTTCGCGCACGCCGTCTTTCGTCCGCGTATATAAGTACGATGGCTCGGCGTCGATGCCCACGGCCGGCGCCGTCAAATCCGCGTCGCGCGCCAGTTCGAGCGCGTCCCATTCAATCGACGAATCTCCGGTCGCGTCCGGCTCGTCGTCCACCGCCGTGATCTTCAGCTCGTTTGGCCCCAGCCGCAGCAGCGAGGCCGGCACCGCGACTCGCGCCCGCGCTTCGCCGTTGATGGGCGAATCCATCCTGCCCTCGGCGAAATACGAGATCCGCCGGTCGAGGTACACGGAGCCGGCCGTGCCATTCCACTCCAGTTCCAGCCGCGGTACGCGTGGATTGCCCGCCAGCACGCCCAAGATCAGCGTGTACGCTCCGGCCGGCGGCTCCTGCAAAGTGAAGCGCACAATCCGCGGGTGCGGCTTCGACCCCGCCTTTGCGTTGCGCGACCCGGCCTGGCTGGCGGGCCAGCGCTCCGCCGCATCCGGCGCGCCGGCTTCGATCACGGGCGGCGTATCTGCTTCGCGCCCATGGAACTCCGCCGAGGCGTGGTCGAAGGCGCCGATTCGCCAAACCGTGGTTTCCGCCGCCGGGAGACGCGCGGCGG
Organism: Bryobacterales bacterium; assembly: GCA_003164035.1. Taxonomy (GTDB): domain Bacteria; phylum Acidobacteriota; class Terriglobia; order Bryobacterales; family Bryobacteraceae; genus JBEKYD01. The sequence continues at coordinate 104,564 of PLRS01000074.1, forward strand.
CCAGCAACGCCAACGGGATGAGAGTCGGGCTATAAATGCGCATACGATTCATTCGAAACCTTTATTTTGGACTCCTTGGTCTTGTTCAGTATAAACCCGGCCGCGAATCTGCTTTGTGGAAGTCCGTTCCCCGGCAACCGCTCCCTCGCGGTCTCCGGCTCGGTAAGCGAGGGCCGCGTGTCTTCAGTCACTTACCGAGCCGCGCCAGCGACGGTCTCCGGAACGGATTTCCCCTGAAGCGGTTAAGCACCCGGAGCAGGGTGTCGCGCAACCGGTAACGACAGACTGCGCCACGATATGAGTTGCGATAGGATATGCAGGTGAACACGATGCGAATGGTCAGGTTGGCCGCGCTGATTCCGCTGCTGGCTTCGGCGGCGATAGCGCAGAGGCAGTGGGTGGTGACCTGGGGGGCCAGCCCCGCGCCGCAACTCGCCGGCGAGGCGGAGATGCGCGGCGCCGGTCTGGTATTCGAAAACCAGACGCTGCGGGAGATCGTACACACCAGCGTGGGGAGCGACACGGTTCGGGTACGGCTCTCGAACGCGTACGGCAAAACCACCGTCGAGATCGGCGGCGCGCACCTGGCGCGGCGGAGCCGGGAGGCGGAGATCGTGGGCGGCACGGACCGGAAGTTGACGTTCGGCGGCCGCGACTCGATCGCCATTCCGCCGGATGCCGAGGTGGTAAGCGACCCGGTGAAGCTACAGGTGCCGGCCGGGAGCGATTTGGCGATCAGCCTCTATCTGCCCAAAGCCACGACCGGCGCGGGGATTCACTACGGAGCGCAGCAGACTTCCTACGTCGGGCCGGGCGACGCTACCGGCGCGGCGGCTATCGGCGAGGCGGCGAAAATCTCTTCGTGGGTATTTCTGGCCGCGGTGGACGCGCAGGAACCGGCGGCGGCGGCGACGGTGGTAGCTTTCGGCGACTCGATCACCGACGGCGCCAATTCAACGGCGGACGCCAACCACCGCTGGCCGGATACGCTGGCGGCGCGCCTGGAAACGGCCGGAATGAAGCTAGGCGTGCTCAATGCCGGCATCGGCGGCAACCGCGTGCTGAACGGTCCGGCGGCCAACATTCGCTTCGGCGTGAACGCGCTGGCGCGTTTCGACCGCGACGTGCTGGCGCAGCCGAACGTGAAATTCGCCATCGTCATGGAGGGCATCAACGATCTGGGGCACGCCGGCAGCTCCGCGCCGGCATCGGAAGCAGTCAGCGCCGAGGACGTTATCGGAGGCTTGAAGCAATTGATCGAACGGGCCCACGAAAAAGGGATTCGGATTTTTGGCGCCACCCTGACGCCCTTCGAGGGGACGGTCTTCCCAGGCTACTTCACGCCGGAAAAAGAAATCCGGCGCAAGGCCATCAACGAATGGATCCGCAACGGAAAAGCGTTTGACGGCGTGGTCGATTTCGACAAAGCGGTGCGCGACCCCCAGCATTCCGACCGGATCCTGCCGGCCTACGACAGCGGCGACCATCTTCACCCCGGCGACGCCGGCTATAAAGCGATGGGCGAAGCGATCGACCTGAAGCTGTTCCGGTAAGTGGGACAGGCCTCCTGGCCTGTCGTTCCTCGCCGTGGGCGGCCTCACAGACGACGAAAAGCGATCATCCCGGATTCCCGCATTGGAGAAATATGATAAATGTCCACGTCTGTCCCGGATTCCCCGGATTCCGACATGAGTAGGCGTGGGGTATTTGTGCGGCCGGCGGGTTGGGTTCGCGAATTGAAAAAACAAAATTTCGACATGGGTAAACATAGTGATTTCTGTTTGTTAGGAGCAGTGTCGGCCGATTGGCGGGGGGTGTGCTCTTGTGCAATTTTGTGCATTTTATGGTGAGATCCGGTCTGTCGCGATCCACCGCCACGTGTCAACCCCGCTCCACGCCGATCCGAGGCTAGGGATGCACAAGGACGGGCCGCGCGGCAGCATGGGGGCACGAATTACGGCAGTATCGATAAGACCAGTGGTATCTGTCGGCTAGGCCCCCTTTTAGGGGGAACCCGCCCCGATTTGGTTTGTGCAATTTTGTGCATTTCCTGGCCTTTTTTGGGTTGGTGGCGCAACAAAGTTGCCGGGATGGGTCCCGGAACCACCTTGTTCCCCTCTGACTGGCGAGTTCCTCCCTCCACCATGATAGAACGGCGGGAGGGGGCTGTTTCTGGCCGGTGTTTTGTTTTCAATTGGTTACGGGGATAAATGGGGCGTGACCGGGTTTTTGAGGGCGGTGAGCGGAGGGAGCGGACCCCGCTAACCGATTCAGGACAAAGCGCTTGGCTGGGGACGAGCCAACATTTATGTACACCGGCGGGTGCCCTGAGCCAAAACTTGGCCGCGGAGGTTTCCCAGCTCCGATCGACCGGCCGGCAGGAAAGGTGGAAACACATAGACCGGCGCTGATTTCCCGATCCGTGTTCCCGGGGAAAAGCATCGTCTGTCCCGGCTTTCCGTCCGTCCCGGCCTTCCTCCGAAAATTAGGAAAAGCGCCGTCTGTCCCGGCTTTCCCGTCCCGGCTTTCCCGTCCCGGCTTTCCCGAAAATTAGGAAAAGCGCCGTCTGTCCCGGCTTTCCCGTCCCGGCTTTCCCCCGTCCCGGCTTTCCCCCCGGCTTTCCCCGGCTTTCCCGTCCCGGCTTTCCCTCCTCCGAAAATTAGGAAAAGCGCCGTCTGTCCCGGCTTTCCCCGTCTGTCCCGGCTTTCCCCCGGCTTTCCCGTCCCGGCTTTCCCGTCCCGGCTTTCCCCGCAAGGCGCTGCGTGGATATTCCTGATTCAGTGGATGACATGACCGCCGCAGCCATCGCCAATCCGGGTATGTCCGCATGGGCGGCTCTTGTAGAACGCGCGCATGTGGCGCCCGGTGAAACCGTGCTTGTGAATGGAGCGACGGGAACAGCCGGAAGGATCGCGGTGCAACTAGCGAAACATCTTGGGGCGGCGAAGGTCATTGCCACTGGCCGCAATTTGAAAGAGCTTGAGGAGATGAAGGCGCTTGGAGCCAACTGCGTCATCCCGTTCACCATCAACACAGACCATCCGTCAGGTGCCCACGATTATGAAGAGGCTCTAAAGCAGACGTTCACCGAGGGGATAGATATTGTTGTGGACTATCTTTGGGGCAAAACGGCAGAGACCGTCCTCGTCGCTCTCGCAAAGACAGTGGAAGATAATCCGGTACGCTTCGTGCAGGTCGGTGGCTCAAGCGGCGAAGTGAAAATCGAACTCCCCGGCGCTGTCCTTCGTTCTGCGGCGATCAACCTGATGGGCAGTGGCGTGGGAAGCGTCAGCCGAAAGGGACTTGTCCAGGCCATCGCACACGTCTTCCACGCCGTAGGACCGGCCGGATTGCAGATTGCCACCCGGGTCGAGCCGCTTGCAAACGTGGAGAAGGTCTGGGAAAAGGCGACCGGCAAGCCGCGTGTCGTCTTCACGATCGGCTACTAATGGTCATGAGTGCTCGAAGCTAGCCGTTTCCGTTAGGCCACCCTTGACGACAGATAGAAGGGAAAGAAAGAGCCTCATACTATTACAATTCGAGATACCCCACTGTTACTCAAAAATATTTCAAATGCAATTGCTGAAGCAACCTTCCTGGCCGCCATTCCAACTGGTGTGATACGAAACGTCAGCGTAGTGTCAACTTTGGCGTGAACCCCATCTTCTACGATGCCGGTGACATCGAGATGGTCATACTGCGATAACGAGAATGTCACTTGCCATGAATCACAGTCAATGTCTTGTTTGTGGGCGTACTTTCCCATTGCCCCAAAGCGAGATACCCCGTAACCGACAGCATGGCGTCATCGGTGTCAAATTGAACCGGGTCCCGGTCGGGCGTCCCGTAACAGGCGCCAGAAACCGTTCCCACACGAACAGACACAGAATGCGATCCGGTTGGATCTTGGTTTTGCCTCGCCAGCGCTTCCGCTTGGGCTTTCGCATTGGCACGGCTCAGGTGTCCGCTGTTGCAAGCGGCAAACGAGAGCACCAGACCGATTGTGATGGGAAACGGGGCAGGCGTTTTCATTGCGTGGATTGTCCAAATCCAACGGTCGAGTGGTGTGCTAATTTCAGACCGTAACCTCCCGAAGTATAATTGGGCGAAACGTCAAATGCAATGGGCTTGCCTTGCAGCGGCGGCAAGATCGGGCAGAACGGAAAAGGCGAGTAGGAGCGCTGTGTGGGTTGCCCGTCTGTGCGTCGATACAGGGCATTTGGGTCACGGGGCCCGAAAGGGTCGGGGCTCGAATGGGTCAGCCTGACGTGAGCCCTTGGCGAAAATGGCCAACCTGTCAGAGCGCTCCGACATGTTCACGATTCTCGCATTTCCGGGATGAACGAGTGTACTTGCCGGGCCATCGGGCATTAAGCCCGCCCTGCTGGTTTCCGAACCCCCAGCGGTGCCATCCGCTGGGGGCCAAGCCAACACTTGGGCTTTGACGGGCGCTAGGGTTGGGCGAGGCAGCCGCATGGAGGTGACTCGATCGCTGGCGGAGAGGAAAACCCTCTGGCGGTTAGTCCCAAGCCCGGTGACGCGATAGGCCATTAGCGCAACGACTACAACGCGGATTGGTCCGCATTCTGAGGAAGGAGTGGCTGCGAGATGGTGAAACTCGCCAACATGCGGGAGCGCTCCGACGTGTTGGATGTTTTCCCCAAGGGCTCACGTCAGGCTGTCCACTTCGGGATGTCCACTTCGGGATGTCGGGGGGATGTCGGGGATTATCCCGACACGTTTTCGCATCGTAGCAATCCGTTGGGCGGCCGAGTAGGTTCTCGCCCGCCAGAAAACGCGTCCCGATGAGTCGGGACGCTGCAGGCACGAGTGCCCGCGCCACGAGAACTCAGTTGCCGTAATCGGGCGGGGCCATCAAGGTGAGGGCGTCGGGCACGATGCGGATGGTGGCGGGGAGGCGTCCGGCCAGTTCGCCGTCGATCTGGACGTATACGGGGTGATCGCCGGCCGCGTCCAGGGTAGCTTCGCGGGTGCGGACCACGGCCACGCCTTTCATATTTTCGACCCGGTTCAAGAGCAGGCCGGCGAAATACTTGACGTAGCGCAGGGTGGAATCGCCCTCGAAGAGCACCATTTCGAAGCGGTCGTCGAACAGACGGACGCTGCGGGCGATTTCGAAATCGCCGCCGTAGTTACGCACTTTGCTCAACAGGGCGAAGGAGCAGCGGCGGTGGGCGGGCAGGCCATCCACTTCGTAGGCGACGTCGAATTCGCGGAGACGGCGGCCGAGCAGGCTCCAGCCGGCCACCCAGTAAGCGAACTTGCCTGTACGGGCTTTGAGGCGCGGATCGACGCGGCCGACGATTTGGGCATCGAGGCCGACGCCGGCCATCAGCAGAAAGTAGCGGGCGACGCCGCCGGCGCAGGTCACCTGGCCCACCGAAACCCGGCGCGGGCGGCAATCGGGCAGGCGGGCGGCGACGCGTTCCAGCCGCGAACCCAGCTTCATTTCGGTGGCCAGCACGTTGGCGGTGCCGCCGGGCAGAACGGCCAGGGGCACGTTCGAATGCACCATCCCCTCCACCACCTCGTTGACGGTGCCGTCGCCGCCGGCGGCCAGCACCAGGTCGGCGCCGCGGACGATGCCCTCGCGAGCGATGGATCCAGCCGTGCCGGGACCGGTGGTGAGGGCAACCGTGACGTTGTGGCCCTGGCGCTTCAGGATATCGACCGCGCGCTCTATCTGTGCCGATCCGCCATTTCCAAATTTTCCCGCGCAGGGATTGTAGACGAGCAGGCTATTGCCGTAACGCAAAGATGGTAAACTCCACAGTTTTCTGTTTCGATTATAGGCTGGTTCGATTATAAACCACATCGCGAATCGTCACCCGAGGACTCGGGATGTCGAGGGCTGGGATTGGCGCGGCAACCGCTCACTTACGGTTGCGGCTCGGAAATGCGCGAGTCCGAGCCGCGACCGTTAAGGGAGCGGTTGCTCTCGAGACTTCCCCCAAGACCGGTTAAGCACCCCGAACACCGACACCAGGGTGATGGCGTTATAAACTCGTTAATAGGTACATGAGTAGCCCCATGACCAATGCCGCGCGGGAAGTGGAGCGGCTGCGTGCCGAACTGCGCCGCCACGAGCACCTTTATTACGTTGCCGACAGCCCGGAGATCTCCGACGCCGAGTATGATGCGCTGATGCGCCGGCTGATGGAACTGGAAAAGGAGCATCCCGAGCTGGCATCGCCCGATTCGCCGACCGGGCGGGTGGGCGGCAAGGCGCGGGAAGGCTTCGTCAAGGTTCGCCACAGCTCGCCCATGCTCAGCCTGGACAACGCGCTGAACGAAGCGGAGCTTCGGGATTTCGACCGGCGGGTGCGGGAATTGCTGCGCGGGGAAAGCTACCGCTACATGGCGGAGCTGAAGATGGACGGGCTGTCGACGGCCATGCGTTATCGAAACGGCCGGTTTGTGCAGGCGGTGACGCGCGGGGACGGGGAGATTGGAGAGGACGTGACCGAGAACGCGCGCACCATCCGTTCGCTGCCGCTGCGGGTGGAAGCCGACGAGGGGTTGCGGGACGGATTCGAAGCGCGCGGCGAAACGGTGATGAACCGGCGCGCATTCGAGCGGCTGAACGCGGAGCGCGACGCCAATGGACAGGCGCGGTTCGCCAATCCGCGCAACGCGGCGGCGGGGTCGTTGCGGGTGCTGGAACCGAGGGTGACGGCTTCGCGGCGGCTGGATTTCCATCCGTATTTCCTGCTGGTGGAGGGCGAGCCGGCGCTCGGCAGCCAATCGGAGGCGCTGGAGACGCTGGAGCGGCTGGGTTTCAAGGTGAGCCGCCAGCGGCGGCTGTGCGGCGGGGTGGAGGAAGTGCTGGAGTTTTGCGCGCGCTGGGAGGCGGAACGCGACACGCTTCCCTATGAGATCGACGGGGTGGTGGTAAAGGTGGACGCGGTGGCGCAGCAGCGGGCGCTGGGGTTTACGGCCAAGGCGCCGCGCTGGGCGATCGCGTACAAATACCCGGCGCGGCAGGCGAAGACGCGGGTGGTGGGAATCGAAGTGCAGGTGGGGCGTACGGGAACGCTGACGCCGGTGGCGGTGCTGGAGCCGAAGGAGGTGGGCGGGGTTACGGTTTCGCGGGCGACGCTGCACAACGAGGACGAAATTGGCAGGCTGGGGCTAGAGATCGGCGACGAAGTGGTGATCGAGCGCAGCGGCGACGTGATACCCAAGGTGGTGCGGGTGAGCGTGCAGGGGTCGCCGCGCAAGCCGTTCCGGATGCCGGCGCGGTGCCCGGTGTGCGGGGGCACGGTGGTGCGGGAGGAAGGCGAATCGGCCAGCCGCTGCATCAACACCAACTGCTCGGCGCGGCTGAAGCAATCGATTCTGCACTTCGCTTCGCGGGGGGTGATGAATATCGACGGGCTGGGCGAGGCGCTGGTGGAGCAACTGGTGGACAAGGGCCTGATCACGAATGTGGCCGACCTGTATTCGCTCACCGTGGAGCAGTTGGAGAATCTTGACCGGATGGGCGCCAAATCGGCCGCCAAGCTGGTGGAGAACATCGGGAAGTCGAAACGGAATCCGCTACCGCGGGTTCTGGCGGCGCTGGGGATTCGTTTCGTGGGAGAGCGAACGGCCAATTTTCTGGGGGACTCGTTCGGCGAGTTGGATGCCATTGCGGGGGCCACAGTGGAAGAGCTTCAGGAAGCCGAGGAAGTTGGTCCTAAAGTGGCTGAAAGTATTTATCGATTTTTCCGCGAGCCGCGCAACCAGAGCCTGGTGGAAGGGCTGCGCCAGGCTGGCCTAGTGTTTAGCCAGGAGATCAAGCGTTCCATCGTGGGACCGTTCCACGGACTCACGTTCGTGTTGACCGGGAGCCTGCCGAACTTGAGCCGCGAGGAGGCCAAGCGGCGCATCGAAGAAGCCGGCGGCAAGGTGGCCGGGTCGGTGAGCAAGAAAACGCACTACGTGGTTGCCGGCGAGGATGCGGGGTCGAAGCTGGCCAAGGCAAAGCAATTAAAGATCGCCATCATGAACGAAGAGCAGTTGCTGGCGCTGCTGGGGGATTAGGACGGTCCTTCCCGCGCGCGCAGGCCGGAAACGGCGCGCTGCCGGGTTCTTAGGGAAGAGGAGCACGGGATTGGAAGGAACGCTCCTGAATTAGAGCGGGAAGGGTAGTATGGAAGTCAATCGAGGAATATTGGAAGGTAACTGGCAGGACCGGGCTCCTCTTCCGACCTCAAGTTAATCCCGCGACCTGGCCATTCCGCCGGGGGTTCCCGCTAAGCCGTTCGGAACAAAGGGAAATTTAATTTCGTTTGTTGGTGACTGGCTTGTAATTGCCAGGCGAAGTGGAAGGTGGCAGGTAGTGGAACCCTCGGAATTGGCGCAGGCTCGGGCCGAGGTGGAGCGGCTCCACGCGGAACTGGAACGGCGTGCGATCGAACGGACGGCGGAACGCGCTCTGGCCGAGAGCGCCGCGAGACAACAGGCCGCGGCGCTCGATCGAGCCGAGGGGGCACTGCGCGCGAGCGAGGAACGTTACCGGTGCTACTTCGAACTCGGGCTTATCGGCATGGCGATTGTGTCGCCAGCCAACGGATGCGTCGAGGTAAACGACCGCCTTTGCGAAATCCTGGGGTACGAACGGCAGGAACTCATGGGGATGACTTGGGCGGCATTGGTCCATCCGGACGACCTGGCCGGCGATATCAGGCATAACTACGACCGCATCGTCGCCGGAGAGGTGGACGGTTTTCTGACGCCGAAACGGTGGGTCCGCAAGAACGGCGAAGTGGTTCACACCAACGTGTCGGTGAAGTGCCACCGGGATGAGGACGGGTCCGTCGAATATCTGGCGGCAATGGTGGAAGAACTGGCCGGGCTCGATCGGCCGGCCGGTCGGGAACTTGCGGCGGCCGGAGAGGCCGGGCCGGGAAAACCAGCCCTCTCCAAGCGCGAACTTGAGGTAACGCGGCTCATCGGCTTGGGTAGGACCGGGAAGGAAATCGCCGCTGGGCTTGCGCTCAGCGAGAAGACCGTCAGCACCTACCGGAGCCGAATCCTGACCAAGCTCCACTTGAAGAGCACGGCTGAACTGATTCGCTATGCTCTCAAGAACCGGCTGGCGGAGTAATTCCCCTCGCGTAGGACAAATACCTACAAAAGCTTCTGCGACGTTCTCCCGATAAACATACTGAGTGAAAGAGAGCATCGGGTAGGTCGTGCCTCAGGTCGCTGAGGCTCTCTTGCACCCCGTTGCGGCGTGCCGCCTCAGCCGATATCCGGAGTCAACGTGATCAGACAAAACGCAGAAGTGCCCACCAACGGCGCGCCCGCTGTTCCGAGCCGCCTCGCTATGAACCGTCTTGGACCGCAAAAGGCCTCGGCGCCGCCCTTGAAGAAGACGGCGGAGCCCAACGGGCAAGGTGACGATATCGCCCAAAATCGCCTCACCGCCAAGAAACTGGCGGAGGAGAAAGCTCGCGCCCGGACCGTTGCCCGCGCGCAGGCCGTGGCGGAGAAACTGTCTACCGCGACCGATCAGGTATCGAGCGCCATCGCTGAAGCCACCGGCGCGGTGGAAGAACTGGAAAAGACGATGCATACCATCGCGGCGGGCGCCGAAGAAGCGTCGGCCGCGGCGGAAGAGTCCCGGGCCGCGATCAATCAGATCGAGAAGGCATCGGACACGGCCAACGGCCGTGCGGAAGTATCCCTACGGAAGGTGAACGAGTTGCAGGCCCTCGCCAGGTCGACGACGGCGGACATCGAGGCCCTCATCAAGGGAGTGGGAGACGCCGCCGACGCGAATCTCGAATCGGCAAAAATGATTGGTGAATTGGAGCGCCAGTCCGAGGAGATCGGCAAGATCGTTCATGCCGTGACGCGGATTGCCGACCAGACCAACCTGCTGGCGCTGAACGCGGCAATCGAAGCCGCCCGGGCCGGGGAACATGGCAAGGGATTCGCCGTGGTAGCCGACGAAGTGCGCAATCTGGCCGAGATCAGCGAGAAGAGCGCCCGCGGCATCCAGGAAGTCGTAAACGAGATTCAGAACCAGGTGAAGGTGGTTGCCGGAGACACGGAAGCGGCCGGCAAGAAGGGCCGCGAGGAAGTGGAGAAGGCCAGGGTCATTACCCAGGACCTGGTCAAGATAGCCGCCGATTTCGAAGAGATTCAGCTGAATTGCGCCGAAATCCGGAAGAACGCGGCGGAAGCGCTGGCGGGCGCCAAGACGTATTTGAAGGGCTCCGAGGAAATTGCCGCCGCCGCCGAAGAATCCACCTCGGCCTGCCAGGAAGCCCAGAAATCGACTCAGGAGCAGTCCAAAGCATACTCGGAGATGAGCGACGCGGCCCGCTCGCTGGCCGAAATGGCGGAGTCGTTGAAGACTTCGACCAATGCGCAAAAGTCGGCCGAGGAACTGGCCGCTACCGCCGAACAACTATCCACCAACGCCGAGGAACTGAAGTCCTCCTCGCAGCAGATTTCCACCGCCATCGAACAGATCAACAAGGCGGCCGGCGCCCAAGCCAAGGCGGCCGAGACATCCAATGCCCTGGGTGTTCAAATGCGGCATGCCGCGAAAGGTATGGGAGACCGTTCCGAATTGAGCGTGGAGAAAGCCCTTGGAACGCAAAAACTTCTCGCCAGCAACAAGGCAAATGTGGATGCGCTGATTGTCAACGTTGGAAAAGGCGCCGATGCATCCACCGAATCCGCCAGGAACATCCTGGAACTGGAGGAACGGACGCGCCGGATCGACAAGATCGTCGATGCCATTGTCATGGTGACGGTGCAGACCAAGATGCTCGCCGTCAACGGCAACGTGGAAGCCGCGCGAGCCGGTGAATACGGCCGGGGCTTCTCGGTAGTGGCCGGCGACATCCGCTCTCTAGCCAATGAAAGCAGCGAGAACGCGGACAAAATCAAAGACCTGGTCAAGAACGTGCAGACCCAGATCACCAAAGTTGCCGGGGATATCGAACTGGCCGGGAGCAAAGGGCGGGCCGAAGTGGAACGGGCCAAAGTCTCCACGGCGAACCTCGATCGGATCGCGAAAGATTCCGACGTGGTGGTGGCCGACATCCGGGAAATTTCGAAAGCCTCCGGTGAGGCTGCCGCCGGACTCGAACAAGCCGGCAAAGCCAGCCAGCAGATTGCCGCCGCCGCCGAGGAAACCGCGCGCGCCTCGACCGAAGCCGCCGGCGCCTCCGAGCAGGGGTTGAAGGCCGCCCAGGAAATCGCCCAGGCCATCGAGGACATCGCTTCTCAGGCCGACGAATTGCAAAACGGATAGCCGGTAGAGCGTTCTCGTTTAAGGAGATTCTTGATGGAAACAGGCACTCTACAATCATCCGCCGGCATGAAAGACGAAAGCCAACTGGTCACGTTCCTGTTGAAGGACGAGGAGTTCGGCTTCGACATCATGACGGTACAGGAAATCATTCGCCTTCCCAAGATGGCGAAAGTCCCCCGCACGCCGGCCTACGTGGACGGCATCGCCAACTTGCGCGGCGTGGTGCTGCCGGTCATCGACATGCGCACCCGTTTCGGCATGGAGCGGGCCGAAGAAACCGACCGCACCCGGGTATTGGTCGTCGATATCGGCGGGGTCAAGACCGGTTTGCGGGTGGACCGGGTCAAACAGGTGACTCGCGTATTGCGCAGCGAAATCGAACCGCCTCCGGCGGCCATCCGCGGCACCTCTTCGGACTACCTCGAAGGGGTGGTGAAGCTCGACAAGGGGCAGCGGATCGTGATGGCGCTGAACGCGGCCCACGTCTGCGAGATCGGCGTGACGTGCAAGGCGAATTCCGCCGTCCGGGCGCATTCGAATTCGGAAACCGGGAGCGGCGAGTCGTCGCACAAATCCACGGGCTCCGAATCCGAAGTCCAAAAGGTGGTCACCTTTCGCATCGCGAAAGAAGAATTCGCCTTTCACATGGAACACGTCCGGGAGATCCTGCGGGTGCAGACTCCCAGCCAGGTTCCCGACGTTCCCGAATACGTGCTGGGAGTGCTGACGGTTCGAGGCCAGATTCTTCCGGTCATCGATTTGCGGCGATTGTTACAGCAGCGGTCCTTGGCAGATGAGTTCGCGGGCAACTGCCGGCCCTTGCGGGAAGAGTACGAGCGCGCGCTGGACCAGGTCGAGAAGATCTTTGCCGAGGGCAGCCAGCAAAAGGTGGAATCCAAGGCAAGTGAGCGCCTCCGCAAGTGGCTCGCCGAAACCAACAGCTCCAGCCAGGTGCTGATGGAGACGCTGGCGCAGGCGCGCGGGCTGAACGAAATGGTCATCAAGCAGCTTCAGCTCCGGGTGAAGCACCAGGAGCACGGCGACAGCGAAGCTGCGACCGCCTGCGGCGAGGAGGTGCTCTCCGGCGGCCGGAAGACGGTGGCAGCCTTGCGCAAGTTTGAAGAACAGATCGCTCAAAACATCCAGGAAGATCAGCGCATCATCGTGGTGGACGCCGAGGGCTTTGTACTGGGTTTGGTGGTGGATCACGTTCACGAAGTGCTGAACGTGCCCAAGAACCTGGTGGAACCGCCGCCGCGAATCACTTCGAGCGGCGGGATGGAACTGTCGGGGGTCGCCAAACTGGAAGACGGCGCCCGGTTGATCATGTTGCTGGATGTGGCCAGCCTGATGAAAGACCAGAAACTGCGGGACGTTCAGGACTCCTCCGCCCAGAACGTCGAGGAGGGGAAGATCGGGGAAATCCAAAAAACCGGCGCCGGCGCGCAAGAACTAAGCGAAGTCCAACTGGTGACGTTCATGCTGGGCGCGGAGGAATACGGGGTTCCGATTTCGCAGATTCAGGAGATCGACCGCCTCGCCAAGATCACCAAAGTGCCTAAGGCCGCTGCATTCATCGAGGGCATCACGAACCTGCGTGGGGAAGTGATCCCCGTGCTGGACACGCGGAAACGCTTCGATCTCGAAGTCAAACCGTCCGACGACCGCACCCGCATCATCATCGTGGATCTGGGCGGCGTCAAAACGGGTCTGGTGGTGGACTCGGTGCGCGAGGTGTTGAATCTAGCCAGGAAGGACATCGCCCCGCCCCCGGAGGCGATCGGATCCGGAATCGATCAGCAGTTCATTTCGGGAATCGGCAAGGTGGACGCGGGCAAGCGCATGATCGTGCTGCTCGATGTGGAGAGGATTCTCTCCCGGCAGGAGCAGGCGGATCTGTCCGAGGTTACCTCGTAACTCAAACTCCGAGCCGGGGCCGGACCGCGGCCCCGGCACTTTCCAAGGCCATGAGCAGAATACGCGTACTGGTGGCGGACGACTCCGCCTTAATGCGGCAGACCTTCAAACGAATCCTCGCGGCGTCGGGCGACCTCGATTTGGTTGGGCTCGCACGGGATGGCGAGGACGCGGTAGCGAAAGCGCGGGAACTGCGGCCCGACGTCGTCTCGATGGACATCAACATGCCGAAGCTGGACGGGATCACCGCGTTGCAGATGATCTTGCAGGAGAAGATTTGCCCGGTAGTGATGGTCTCGTCGCTCACCCAGGAGGGTACCGCGACCACCTTCGAGTGTCTGGAGTTGGGGGCCTTCGATTTTGTCGCCAAGCCGGATGGCACGGTTTCGTCCAATATGGGCGCGGTGGCGGAGGAGTTGATTTCCAAACTCAAAGCCGCCGCCTCTCGCGGCATCGTCGATCGGCTGCAGCGCGGCCGCGAGCGGCGGAAGCCGTGGCGGCCGGAGGCGCGCTCCGCGTTTGAAAACGTCACCCGGAAAAGGGCCGTAGCCATCGGGATTTCCACCGGGGGCCCGGCAACACTGCAGGAGGTGCTGCCCCTGATTCCGGCCGATTTGCCGGCCAGTATCTTCCTGGTGCAGCACATGCCGCCGGCCTTCATCGCGGCCTTTGCCAAGCGGCTCGACGAGCACGCCGCGCTCAAGGTTGTGGAGGGCCGTTCGGGCATGCCGGTCGAGCCGAGCGTCTGCTATGTGGCGCCGGGGGGGATGCACCTGTGCCTGCACCGCAAGATGACCGGCGAGGTGGTGCTCCGCACGCCCACCACGCCGGCCACGCTGTTCGTGCCCTCGGTGGGGGTCATGATGGATTCGGTTCTGAAGATCTACGGGGCGGACACGATCGGCGTGCTGATGACCGGCATCGGCGACGATGGCGCCGATCAAATGGTCGCGATCAAGCAAGCCGGCGGGCACACCATCGCCGAAAGCGAGCAGACCGCGGTGGTTTACGGCATGCCGCGCGAAGCCGTCGAACGAGGAGGCGCGTCGGTGGTGGCGCCCAGTCACGAAGTAGCCGGAGAGATCGTAAAAGCGGTCCGGAGGACGACGTCATGAGCCTGAACGAGTACGCGGAGAAGTTGCATGACGCGGACGAAGCCGAGCGCATCTACGCCGCCGAGGACATCGGGTATGGGAACGCGCCGGAAGGCGTGGCGGTTCTGCTGGACCGGTTAGGCAAGGAGCCTTCGCGGGCGGTTCGAGACGCCATCTTCCAAGCCCTGATCCGGATCGATGCCGACGCGGCCACCGAGGGCTCGATCGGTTTACTCGCGAGCGACGACCCGCAGGTGCGCAACCAGGCCGTGGATGTGCTGCGCCGCAAAGGCGCGCGTTCGATCCCCTTGCTGGCCGCGGCGATGCGGGACGGCGACAAGGACATAAGAAAGCTGGTGCTGGACGTTTTGAGCGGCATTCAGGCCGACGGCGTAGGGGAAACCTACGCTGCCGCGCTGTCCGACGCGGACGTCAACGTGGCGATCACGGCGGTGGAGAATCTGGGCCGGTTACGGGCAAGGGAGTTTCGCAACCGGATAGAGGATCTGCTGCAGGCCGATGCGCACCCGATGCTAATCGGCGCCTGCCTGGAAGCCCTGGTTGGGATTGGCGACGAGTCGTCGTTAGGGGCCATCCGGCGGTGTTTCCCAGATCTGGCGGCGCTGCCGGACTTCCTGCTGGCGTCTTGCCTGAAAGCGATGGCGGCGCTGGGATCGGCCGGGGAATTCGCCGAAGTGGCGAGCCTGTTGCCTGTGCGCGGCCCTCACCTTCGCCCGGCGATTCTGAGCGCGCTGCTGGCGATTGGCTCGCGTGGCTCGCCACCCGGCCCCGGCGCGGATTTGCCGCCGGCTTTACGCGCGATGGTGGACGATGGAGATCCGGCCTTGTGCCGCTATCGGGCGGTGCGGGTTCTGGGCTTCTGGACCGCTCGCGACGACGTATACGAGTTCCTCGTCTCCTGCCTGTCCAGCACGGAGCGGATGGTTCGCCTGGGGGCGGTGGAAACCCTTCGGGAGAACGGACGGCCGGACCTCAAGCCGGTCCTCGCCGCGCGCGCCCGCCAGGAATCCGATGAGGAGGTCTTGCAGGCCCTGAGCTGCTAACCCAACATGCCAGACCTTACTGTCGAGCAATTTCAGAGCTTGAGCCAGGTCATCTACCAGAAACTGGGGTTGCATTTCGACGACAAGAAGATCTATTTTCTGAAAACCCGGGTTGCCAAGCGCATGGCGGCATTGGACCTTTCGGACCCCCGCGAGTACCTGTTCCTGCTGAACTACGCCGACCCGCAGGGCCAGGAGATGCAGGCGCTGGCCAACCTGGTCACCACCAACGAGACTTACATGTTCCGCGAGTACGACCAGTTGCAGGCGTTCGCCAATCACTGCCTGCCGGAAGTGCTGTCGGCCAAGCAGGCCCGCGGAGAGAAGACGCTGCGGATCTGGTCGGCGGGCTGCTCTTCGGGAGAAGAGCCTTACACGCTGGCGATGATCGTGCAGGAAGTTTTCCCTCAGGCTCAGTCCTGGGACTGCGGGATCGTGGCGACCGACATCGATGAGAACATGCTGCGGAAAGCGGCGGCGGCGCGCTACGGAAGCCGGTCGGTGCATGACGTTCCCGGGGAATACCGGGCGAAGTACCTCCTTGAGGACGGCGACGAGTACGTGGTGCGGCGGCGGACCGCTTGCCTAGTCGAAACGGTTCATCTGAACCTGCACGACCGGATGGCGATGCGGGCGATGCGGGGCTTCGATTTCATCTTCTGCCGGAACGTGCTGATTTATTTCGACGACCTTTCGCGCAAGGCGGTTGTCGATCATTTTTATAACGCCCTGAATCGGGGAGGCTACGTCTTCCTGGGGCATTCGGAATCGATCGGACGCGTGACGACGGCTTTCAAGCTGAAGCGGTTTGAGGACCACCTGGTCTATGGCAAGGAATAGCGCTGTGGAAACGAGAAAAACGATCTTAATCGTGGACGACTCGGAATTTGTCAGGAGCTACCACTCCTACATATTGGAACAGGCTCATTTTCGGGTGATCACGGCGGTGGACGGCAGCGACGGGCTGGAACAGTTGTACACCAACGCCTGCGACATGGTCCTTACCGACATCAATATGTGCAACATGGACGGCTACGAGTTCATCCGGCGGGTGCGCGCCGAAGGAAAGTACAACTCACTGCCAATCATCATCGTGTCCACGGAAAGCGAGGCACGGGACAAGATGAAGGGATTCGAGGCGGGGGCGAACCTCTACCTTGTCAAACCCAGCTCTCCGGGGACGATGGTCGAAAACATTCGCCTGCTTCTACGCGGCAGGTGAGGCGCGGGGGAGAGGAGGAAACCAAATGCCGTTTACGATCGCCGGCACGCCGGACGGACAAATACTAAAGCTCGAAGGCGAGGTCACGGTCCGGGACGCCCAACGCCTGGCGAATGCGCTGCGGGAAGGGTTGGAAGACGGCGCGCCGCTGGCGGTGGATACCGAAGCCCTGGAGGACATCGACACCTGCGTTCTGCAACTGCTGTACGCGTTGCGCGAGGCGGCGCCGGGAGCTTCGTTCAAGCGCCCGTCGGATGTCTTCCTCGCCGCGGTGGACCGCTGCGGCCTGCGCCGGGAATTGCTGCGGGAGGGCGCGTGAAAACGGTGATGGTGGTGGACGATTCGTCGAGCCTTCGCCAGATGGTGTGCATGGTGTTGCGGGGCGGCGGCTACGCGACGATCGAGGCCGCGGACGGCGCCGAGGCGGTGGCCAAGCTGCTCGGCCAGGAAATTGCCCTCTTCCTGACGGACATCAATATGCCGCGGATGGACGGACTCGAGCTCACCCGCCGGATTCGAGCGCTGCCGGACTACAAGTTCGTGCCCATCGTGATGCTGACCACCGAATCGCACCCGGAGAAGAAACAGGAAGGCAAGGCGGCGGGGGCGACGGCCTGGATCGTGAAACCGTTCACCCCGGATGGGCTTTTGACGGTAGTCAAGAAAGTGGTTCGTTGACGGCCGGCGCCCAAGCCGGGTCCGAAACGGGAAGATTACGATGTCGACAGACGTGATGGGGCAAATGCGGGGCGCGTTCCGGGCCGAGGCTCTGGATCTGTTGATCGAACTCGACTCCGCCCTCCTGGCGCTGGAGGCGGAGTCGGGCGACGCCACCCTGGTCCACCGCGTGTTCCGGGCCATTCACACCATCAAGGGATCGGGCGCGACGGCGGGTTTCGCGCACCTGACCAGGTTCGTTCACAAAATGGAAGAGGCCTTCGACCTGGCGCGAGAAGGCCGGCTGGGGTTGACGCCGGAGCTGATCGATTGCGGGCTGAAGGCCTGCGACGTCATCCGGCTGCTGCTCGAGGAGGACGCGGAAGGGGCGGAGGTTCCGGGCGAGGCGGAGGTAAGCGCCGCGGTGGCGCGGCTGCTGCCTGCGCCCGCGAGTCCGGACGCGGCGCGGATCGAGGAACCCAAGCCGGCGGCGCAAGTTCGAGCGGCATTCGAGATCGTTTTCAAGCCGAACCGGGAGATGTTTTATTCCGGCGCGGACCCGGTCACCCTGCTCGACGACTTGCGGGAACTGGGGCAGGCGCACGTCACGGCGCACGCGGACCAGGTGCCTCCGCTGGGGGCGCTGGAGGCGGAGCACTGCTATCTGTGGTGGGAGATCCTGCTGGTCACCGGCCGCGACCGCGCGGCCGTCCAGGACGTGTTCGTTTTCGTGGCGGAGGAAAGCGAGATCCGTATCCGGCTGCTCGACGACCAGGCCGAGACCGTGGCCCTGCTCGGAGCGGTGCCGGCGGAGGCGTTCGAGCTGTTCGCGGCGGAGTGCGAGGACCTGCTGGAGGGAATTGAAAGGGACGCGCTGGCGCTCGAGGAAGACCACGCGGCCACGGGCGACCTCAACTCCCTGTTTCGGGGAGTACACAGCATTAAGGGCAATGCGTGCCTGCTGTTGGGGCACTTCGAGGGCGCCGCTCTCGGCGACGGTCACCCGCTGCAACTGCTGGTGCGGGTGGCGCACGCGCTCGAGACCCTTCTCGATCCGTACCGGGGAGCGGCCGCCGGACCGGTGCCGGAAGCGATCATCCAGACCGCTCTGGAAACGTGCGACGCACTTCGCAGCCTGTTGGGGAGGCTCACGCACAACGGCGCGGGCGGGCCGGTGTCGCCGGAACTGTTGGAGCGGCTGGGAGTCGGGACCGGCGGCGCCGCCGGCGGCGGCGGCGAGGGAGCGCGGGAGGCGGCGTTTCGCAACACCACTTCGCAGTGCGTCGAGATGATCGAGGGTTGTCTGCGGCGCATCGAAGACGGCGGCGCGCCCAACCCAGGCATCCTCCAAACCTATTTGCGGGGTCTGCAGACGTGGTCGGCGGCGGCCCAGTACCGGGACTGCCCGGAACTGGAAGCGCCGTTGGCGCAACAACTCCTGATTCTGGACGCCGCGGTGAGAACCGGGACGGCATTGAGCGGGGAAGATCGCGCCGCGCTGGCCGGCGCCTTTCGGGCTGCGCGGTCGGTTCTGGACGGGGGCCAACCGGACGCCGCCGCACCTGCCAAGGGCGCCGGTCCCGCCCAACCCGCGGTGAAAGCGCCCGGAGACCGCGCGGGCGCTCCGGCCTCACCCTCGACGATTCGAATCGAACAGAACAAGCTCGACCGCTTGATGAGGGTTGTCGGCGAGCTGCTGGTCGCCCGCGGGGCGTTTCCGCTGCTGGCGCAGAAGCTGAACGACGGCGCCCAGGGCGCGGGGATGGTGAAAGAGATGCGGGACGCGGGCGCCAACATCTCGCGCATTGCCGACGAGTTGCAGGCCAGCGTCATGTCGATCCGGATGCTGCCGGTCAAGACCGTATTCCAGAAATTCCCGCGCCTGGTGCGGGACCTGGCGCGGTCTCTCGGCAAGGACGTGCGGCTGGTGGTAGAGGGCGAGGGAATCGAGCTGGACAAGACCATCCTGGAGCAGATCGGCGATCCACTGGTTCACGTGATCCGCAACGCCGTCGATCATGGGATTGAATCGCCCGAGGAACGCCGCGCAAAAGGAAAGGATGGGTCCGGGGTACTGAGCTTGCGGGCGCTGCACGAGGCCGGCGGCGTGGCGCTTGAAATCGCCGACGACGGGCGGGGGCTCGACGCCGCGGTGCTGAAGCGGAAGGCCGTCGAAAAGGGATTGGTGACGGCGGAAGCGGCGGCCGGGATGAGCGAGGAGGGCGCCTTTCAACTGGTGTTCCTGCCGGGGTTTTCGACGGCGGCGAAAGTGACCGAGGTTTCCGGCCGGGGAGTGGGGATGGATGTCGTCCGCAGCAACGTCCGCAACCTGCAAGGGAGCGTCGAGATCCGCTCGAAGCTCGGCCGCGGCACGAGCTTGCTGATCAGGCTGCCCACCAGTCTGATGGTTTCCAAGGGCATCCTGCTCGAAGCCGGCGCCCAGGAGTATATCCTGCCGCTCGGGAACATTCGGGACATGGTGAAGGTGCGGGCCGAAGAGGCACACGCCTACCGCGGGCTCACCCTGGCCCAGGTTCGCGGAGATATTTACTCGATCTTCAGCCTGGCGGAACTGCTCGGTCTGGCAGCCGCGAAGACGGCGGAACTTTCGGTGGCAATCGTCGAAGCCGGCACGGTGAAATACGGACTTGTGGTCGATAAGTTTCTCAGCGAGGTCGAAGTGCTGGTGAAACCACTGACCGGCGGTTTGGAACAATGCAAGGAGTTTCAAGGCGCGGCCATCATGGGAGACGGACGAGTGGTACTCGTGCTGAATGCGCTGGAGTGTCACAGCCTGGATCGAAGCAAATGCTCGTAGGCGGCGAACTGGCGCCCCGGACGGTAGTTCCACCGCCTGGGACAGCGCTCTCCGGCTGGCTGCGGACGTTCCGCTGGATGCCGGGCGTGAAAGAGGCGGCGTCGAAGGACTGGGTGGAAGCTCTCGGGCGGGTGATTGCGGATCTGGACCTTTTGAATCGCAACACCGAGCGGGATTTTCTGACAATCGGGGGAAAACTGTCCGAGTTCACCGAGGCGGTGAACCTGATTTCCGCGGATTTACAAGCCTTGGCCGAGATGATGTCGGAGGAACAAGGCCTACGCGCATCGCAATCTCTGGCGTCGATTCTCGACCGTTTGACAAAGATACGGGCAAGTGCCGAAGAGGGCAACGGCTTGCTGGACTCGATGCTGCGGGAGGCAGGCCAGGTAAAGCGGACGCTTTCGGCATTCAAAGGGGCGGTTTCCACCTTCACGACGATCGGAGTGCTGACCCAGATCGAGACCGCGCGGCTGGGCGCGGCGGGCGCCGACTTCGGTCCTCTGGCCGACGATGCCAAAGCGCTGTCGGGCAGTGTACAGGAGCGGGTCGAAAACGCTCTGGACACGGCGAGCCAACTGATTCCGCCGATCGAAAGCGCCCTGATCCGCTCCGCCGCGCTCGAAAAACGGCAGGCGATCGACCTGCCCTCGATGATCGCCGGAGTGCTGGAGCAGCTTGCCTCCTTCGCCGAAATGCAAAAGCGGGCGCACGGGTCGTCGGTTCGAATGCGATGCCAGTCCGAGGCCATATCGGAAGCTTTTAAAAAGCTGATCGTATCCATACAATTCCACGACATTACCCGGCAGCAGGTGGAGCACGCGATCGAGATTCTGCGGCGCCTCTCGTCCCAGTCGGGGGGACAGGACGGCAGCGTTGCTACGATTCTGACGCTGCAATCGTCGCAGCTCGCCGATGCCGGCGAGAAGTTCGCCGCCGCGACGGCCTCGATTGCGCGTAGCCTGGACGAGATTGGGGCGCACGTGCTGGAGATGGCGGAAGAGAGCCGGAGCTTGTCCGGCTTTTCGGAGGGCGAGCAAAACTCGTTCTTTCTACGGATGGAACAGGCCTGTTCCACCATACTGGCCGGACTGGTTCACTGCGACGACGCGGAAGCGGCCAACGAGACCACGCACAAGGGCCTGGCGGAGACGATCGGGCGGATGAGACAGGCGATTGAAAAGATCCAGGCGGTCGAGATCCAGATGGAGCGGTTGGCGCTGAACGCGAGCATCCGGGCGGCGCACCTGGGCAGGCCGGGGGACGCTCTCGGCGTGCTCGCCAGTACGATGCAGCAACTGGCATTCGAGTCCGGGGGACGCTCCGAATCCCTTCTGCGGGCGCTCGACTCGATGAGCCAGGCGGGTACGCGTCTGGCCGCGGGGCGCGCCGCGGAGGACTCGAACCAATGCGAGGAGACGGCGCGGGTGGCGGTCGCCGAGTTGCACTCGTCGAGCGAGCGCAGTTTCGCCCAGATCGCCCAGATCGCGGCGCGCAGCGCGCGCCTCCGCGAAGACCTAGGTACTACGCGCGAGAGTTTCTCGGCAGGGTCGGTCTTTGCCGAGGCGGTCGGGCGCGCACGGCGGACGATCGAGGAGATCGCGAGGCAAAACCAGCCGGCGTCTCCGCTACCCGGCAGCCAGGCGGCGGAACAGAGCTTAGACCATTTCGCGCGGCATTACACCATGCAGGCGGAGCGCGACGTACACAACATCGCCGTCAGGGCCGCGGCCGGGGGGGCGGAGACGATCGTGCAGGTCGAGGAAGCGGCGCTGCCGGCGCAGGCGGACGGGGGGTTGGGGGAGAATGTGGAGTTCTTTTAGGATGGAGGGCCCGCCGGCGGCGCTCGACCGCGGCAGCCGCGTCTGATTGGGGCATGTCGACAGTCCCGGGGATCGTAGAGTGGACCGAGGGATCAGCCGGAACTTAATGACAACCGACCGCCAAATGGGCGGGTATTTGAGGGCGCAGCGAGCCGATCCGGCCCGCGGGTGGGGCAGCCCGGCCGGATAAGCCGTCCCACGACCCGGCGCCGGCAGGCCGGTATTCGTCGGCACGCGTGCCACAGCCGTCACTTAAAGTCGCCAATGAACACTGACGAACGCCGATCAAGAGCCCAAAAGACTTATCCGCGTTTACCGATGCTCGTCGGCGGCTCAAATCCAGTTGATCTACCACGGTTGTCGGTCGCGGCTCGGCCGCGGCTTCAGCAGCCGTCGTTCCGCGCGCTTGCGCTGCCAACCGGTATTCCCTTATTGTGGGTATTCGTCTATGGCCAGTAAAACACCCATCACGGTCGCTTATGGCGACGGCATCGGACCGGAAATCATGAACGCCACGCTGCGAATTCTGGAGGCGGCTGGCGCGGCGCTCGAGATTGAAACCATTGAGATCGGGGAGAAGGTGTACCTGCGCGGGAATACCGCGGGTATCGATCCCGGCTCCTGGGAATCCCTGCTGCGAACCAGGGTTTTTCTCAAAGCGCCGATCACCACCCCGCAAGGTGGCGGATTCAAGAGCTTGAACGTCACCACGCGCAAGACTCTGGGCCAGTACGCCAATGTGCGGCCGTGCGTATCCTATCACCCGTTCATCGAGACCAAGCACCCCGTGATGGACGTGGTGATCGTGCGCGAAAACGAAGAGGATCTCTACGCCGGCATCGAGTACCAATTGAGCCCGGACGTAACGTCCTGCATCAAGCTCATCACCCGGCCGGGGAGCGAGCGGATCGTCCGCTACGCGTTCGAATACGCGCGCCGTCACAACCGCAAGAAGGTCACCTGCTTCATGAAAGACAACATCATGAAGATGACCGACGGGCTATTTCACAAAGTCTTCGACGAGATCGCGGTCGAATATCCGGATATCCAGAAGGAAGCCTGGATCGTGGATATCGGCGCCGCCAAGTTGGCCGATACGCCGGAAGCTTTCGACGTGCTGGTGATGCCGAATCTCTACGGCGACATACTTTCGGACGTGGCGGCGCAGATTGCCGGCTCGGTGGGGCTGGCGGGGTCGGCCAACATCGGCGACAAGTGCGCGATGTTCGAAGCGATTCACGGCTCGGCGCCGCGGCGCGCCGGGCAGAACCTGGCCAATCCGTCGGGTCTGCTGCTGGGCGCGGTACTGATGCTGGTGCATATCGACATGCCGGAGACCGCGGCGCTGGTACACAACGCCTGGCTGCGGACCATCGAGGATGGCATTCACACCTACGACATTTTTACCGAAGGCATCAGCACGGCGAAAGTGGGGACCAAGGAATTCGCCGCTGCGGTGGTGGCGCGGATCGGACAGCGGCCCAACCGTCTGAAGCCGGTCGCCTACGTCCACCGGACGGGGGTTGCCCCGGCGGCGCGGCCAGCTTCCGCGGGGGTCCGCGCAGTCAGTTCCGAGATCCGGGGAGTGGACCTTTTCGTGACTTGGCCGTCACGCAATCCGGAAGCCCTGGCGGCGGCCATGCGGCCATTGGCGGCCGACGGGTTGAGCCTGGAAATGATCGACAACCGCGGGGTGAAGGTGTGGCCGGCGGGCTCGGCGGAAACATTCTGCACAGAGAGTTTCCGCTGCCGCTTCCTGGCTCAGGACGCTACGGGGATGAAGCCGATCCTGGGGTTGTGTGGGCGAGTGGCGGAGGCCGGCATCGACATTGCCTCCACCCAGACGCTACGCACGTTCGACGGACAGGCAGGCTATTCGCTGGCGCAGGGGCAGTAGGGAGCGGAAGATCGTAGCCCCCGATGAACACCGATAAACGCCGATAGGACCTGCTCGGGTTATCTGCGTTGGTCCGTGTTTAGCGATTTCCTCGTGTGTCGTGCTAAGATCGAAGTTTCCCCCTCCTCCTCGTGGTAGAAGACTCGGGCACACCAATCGACGCATCCATATGCCAAAACCGGAGCCGAAGCTAGTTCTCGCGGTTGTAAGCGACTTGTTTTTTTCCGTCAAATTGACCGACGCGGCTAAGCGCAACGGGCTGGCGCTGGAGTTCGTGAAAGACGGCAAGGAAGTGATCGAGAAGGCCAAAGGGCGTCCTTCGCTGATTATTTTCGACCTGAATTTCGATGCCGTCCAGCCGCTCAAACTGATTACCAAGCTGAAGGGTAACTCGGAGACGAAGCCCATCAGCCTGATCGGCTATCTTTCGCACGTGCAGGGCGAGCTGAAGTTAAAGGCGCAGGAAGCCGGCTGCGATATGGTGATGGCGCGTTCGGCTTTGTCGCAGAACCTCCCGCTGATCTTCAAGCGACACTCGAGCTTGGGATAAGCGTCGCGACGTTTGCCACCGGCCGCCTTGCCTTCACTCACGCCCCGCGCCCTCGCTAGCCGCCGGCTCCCGCGATAGACTGCCCCTGATGCCCGGAGCCTTCCTCTCCTACGCCAGCGCTGATGGCGAGCTTCCGGCCGCTGACCTCCGGCAACGCCTCACGTGCGAAGCTGCCGACATCGTCATCAAGCAGGACCGCCTCCTCCTCGAGGGCGGCGCCGGTTGGTGGAAACAGATCGCCGAGGCCATCGATTCGGTGGAGTTCCTGATCCTACTAATGACCCCGGCCGCCATCGCCTCCGGCAACGTTCAGAAAGAGTGGCGCTACGCGCGCCAGCAGGGCGTCTGCGTCTATCCGGTCAAAGCCGCGCCGGACAACGAACTCCGGTTCGATAAGATGCCGCGCTGGATGAGCAAGGCGCACTTCTACGACCTCGAAAAAGAATGGCCCACCTTTCTCGCTCATCTCCGCAAAGGCTGCGACACCCCGCGCGTCCCCTTCATGGCGCCCGACCCGCCGCCGCGCTTCGTCCAGCGACCCGCCGAATTCGAAGCCCTGAAGAACCTGCTCCTGGCTCCGGACCGCACCCAACCCGTCGCCATTGCGACGGCCCTATCCGGCGCCGGCGGCTTCGGCAAGACCACCCTCGCGGCGGCGCTGTGCCATGACGAAGATATCCTCGAGAACTTCGATGACGGCATCCTCTGGGTCACGCTCGGCCAAACGCCCGACGTCCTGGGCGCTCTCGTCACCGCTTATGCCGCCCTCACCGGCGAGCGGCCCGGCTTTGCCAGCATAGAGGACGCCGCATTTCAGCTTGGCCAGAAGCTGGCGGAGCGCACCTGTCTGCTGGTCGTCGACGACGTCTGGGACCGGCGCCGCCCTGCGCACGCTGGAAGGCCACCCTATTCTGTCAATAGCGTGGCGGTGACGCCGGACGGGAAGCGCGCAGTTTCCGCGTCAGACGACAAAACGCTAAAGGTGTGGGACCTGGGAGACCGGCCTCGCCCTGCACACGCTGGAAGGCCACTCCGATCCTGTCTATGGCGTGGCGGCGACGCCAGACGGGAAGCGCGCGGTTTCCACGTCAGGGGACAAAACAGTGAAGGTGTGGGACCTGGAGACCGGTTGGCCGCCGCTTACCACATTCCACTGCGATGCGACCGCGAACTGCTGCGCTTTCGCTGGCGCCCAGCTGATCGTCGCCGGCGACGAAGGGGGCCGAATGCATTTTCTCCAGCTCGAGGAGCGCAATCCGGGAGACCCGCGAAAATAACGTGGAGCAGACAATCGGTCTGCCACGCCGGGGCTCGTCCCGGCGCTTTTTGGCTCCCGCCACGCTCCCCCGTGGCGCGCGCGCTCCTGCTCTGCTGTGCTGCGTCGAGACTCCGAGATCCCGAGGTCGCCCCTGAGGATCTCTGGCGACGAGGAAAATGGCCGGGTGGTGCGCTGCTTGCCTGGCAGGCCCTCGCGCGGCATCCCAGGCCGCCGGGTCGCGGCCGAGCAACTCCAACAGGCGGGAGTTCGCGAAGGGGTTATTCGGAATCACGCTTGGATAGTGTGGCGCGGCGGGCGGCCTGAGAGTAGAGTCCGTGCTCCGAAGCTGCCCTACGGCAGTTCCTCCACCATCTGATCGATTTCCTCCGGCCGTATGTAAAAGTGGGGTGACGTCCGCACCCAGCCGGCCCTTGGCGCGGCCGAGATTCGGGCGGCCGTAAGCGTACGAACGATGTCGCGCGCCTCGACTCCTGGTTTGCGAAAGCTGACGATGCCGGCGCCGGTCTCGGGCGTGCGGATTCCTAGCACTTCGTAACCTTTTGCCCGGACGCCGGCGGCAATGCGGTCGCCGAGCGCCTGCACTACCGGCGCAATGCGCTCGACGCCGACTTCAAGCAAAAATTCGATTGCCGCCTTTAAGCCAAAGCAGCCAATAGTATTTAGAGTGCCGCACTCGTAACGGCCGGCATCCGAACGGAGGGTCATGTCGCGAGAGGCGTAGTCGGCGTAGCGGGCTACGTTGGTCCAGCCGAATTCCACCGGCTCGACGCGGTCCTGCAGTTCGCGGCGGAGGTAGAGAATGCCGCAACCCTCGGGCCCGAGCAGCCATTTGTGGCCGTCGGCAGCCAGCGCATCGATATGGCAGTCCTCGACATCGATCGGGAATGCGCCAAGTCCCTGGATCGCATCTAGCAGATAAATGCATGAGTTACGATGACAAATCTCGCCAATTGCCTGAACTGGGGCCCGGTAGCCGCTGAGAAACTGGACGAAGCTGATCGCCAACAGGCGGGCGCCGCGCACGGCCTGCTCGATCAGCTCCAACGGGGAATCCACATGGAGCCAGGTAACGTTCACGCCACGACTTTCTAAGCGCTTCCATGGGTAATAGTTAGCTGGAAATTCCTCGACAAACGCTACAACTCGATCGCCAGGTTTCCAGTCAAGCCCCATGGCAACGGTAGCGATGCCCTCGGAGGTGTTTTTGACCAGGGCGATCTCGGAGCGGTCGGCATGAATCAGACGGGCCGCCGCCACGCGCAGCCCCTCGTAGGCGGCGAGCCAGCGGTCGTAGTGCAGGCTGCCAAAGACCAGGGCGTCCTGGGCGAGTTCCTGCATGGCTCTGGCCGCGGGAAGCACCAGCGGCGCCACGGCTGCGTGATTGAGGTAAATTAATTTCTCCCGGATAGGGAAATTAGTCTGGTATCGCTCCCAAAGGGGGGCGGAGTTTATGAAACTTAACTGAGAATCGGTAGGCACTTCCTTTACAATACGAAAAGGATCTCCCGGAGGGGAAGATGCGACGCCTCGGCCAATTCGTTTTCGCCGCCGGTATGAGCATGACGCTCGCGGCCGCGCTGGTTTCGGCTGGCGAGTCGAAGAAGGACGACCCCAGCCAGATCGGCAATCGGGACGTCTCGAAGGGCGTCAACTTCTACTCCCTGGAAAAGGAAAGAGCGCTGGGGCGGCAGCTTGCGCAGGAAGTCGAGCGCCAGGCCAAGATCATCGACGATCCGCTGATCGCCGAGTACATCAATCGTCTAGGGCAGAACCTGGCGCGGAATTCGGATGCGAAGGGGCCGTTTACTTTCAAGGTGATCGAATCGCCGGAGGTGAACGCCTTTGCCCTGCCCGGCGGGTACGTGTTCGTTTACAGCGGGCTGATCCGGATCGCCGATGAAGAGGATGAACTGGCCGCGGCGATGGCGCACGAAATCGCGCACGTGGCGGCGCGCCACATGACCAGGCAGGCAACCAAGACGCAGCTTGCGAACATGGCGACCATCCCGGCCGGCATTTTTCTGGGTGGATGGACCGGTTACGCCGCGCGACAAGGCGCCGGTCTGGCGATTCCGATGAGCTTTTTGAGTTTCGCCCGCAAGGATGAATCCGAAGCTGACTATCTGGGTGTGCAATACCTGTACGCCGCCGGCTACGATCCTACCGGCGCGATCAGCATTTTCGAGAAGATGGAAGCCCTGGAGCGGCGCACGCCGGGCACGATTTCGCGCGCGTTTTCGACCCATCCCATGGACGCCGACCGGATCCAACGCACCGAAAAAGAGATCGAAGCCATCTTGCCGGCGCGCCAGCAATACCTTGTCACCACGTCCGATTACGCCGCCATGCGCCAGCGCACGATGGCGCGCGAAGCCCCCCAAAAGACCGCTCCCGAGCAACCCACGCTCAAGACCGCCCAAGGCGCCAAAGTTCCCGGCGCGGTAGTGGGCGGCCGGCGCTGATGCCGCTCGCCCGGCTGGAGTGGGACAGGGTGTCCCAACGGGCGTGTCCCGGTTATACAGCCGAGTGCGTTTAGGCTTAGCTAACACATTTGTAATCATTCGGATTCAATTGGTGCGACAGGTGCAACCGATAGCGATGGCATGAGCTTGAAGTTATCCATTCGCGGCGGTTTGGCGGCTATATGCCTGCTGGCGGGAGCGGCGGCGGCGACGCTGGAGCAATTGTCGCTGGCGGACCTGGTTACCAAATCCACGGCGATTGTGCGGGGCACGGTGGAAGGTTCTTCGGTGTGGGTCAACGGACCGGCGATCTATACCCACTACACCATTCGGGTATCGGAGCAACTGAAGGGACCGGCCACGAGCGCGGCCACGGTGGAAGTGGTGCTGCAGGGCGGCAAGGCGAACGGGGTGGTGCAACGCTTCGCCGGAGTTCCGCAATTTCAGGCGGGCGATGAGTATGTGTTCTTCCTGTGGACGGGGCCGAGCGGGCGCACGCAGTTGACCGGCCTGACGCAGGGCTTGTTCACGGTGGGAACGCCGGGGGCGGCGAACCCGGTGCTGACGCGCGCGGCCAGCCAGGAAGCCATGTTGGATGCGCGGACGCATCGGCCCGTGCCGGCGCCGGCGCTGAGCATGACGCTCGCCGAGTTGCGCTCCCAGATTGCAGCCGCACTGGCGGCGCCGGGGGCAAATCGATGAAGTGGCGGGGTTGGGCGGCGATGGCCGCGCTGATCGGGGTCGCGGTACCGGCGCAGGCGTATTATCACTATACCTATTACGTTAGCCGCGTGGCGCCGTTCAATCCGATTCCGGCGCAGTTCAACCTGGCGGCGCTTCCCTCCAGCACGGTGTCGATTTTCGTCGACGATAATGGGCCCTCCACCTTCTATCCGAACGACACTTTCGGTTCGGTGCTGGGGGAGCTGAAAGCGGCGGCGGCGGCGTGGAACGCGGTGCCGAATTCGGCGTTACGGGTGGCTTTCGGAGGGTTGGAAACGGCCGGGCAGACGGCTAATACGCCGGGGATCGAGGTGGAGTTCAGCGAGCTGCCACCTGGCCTGCTGGGGTTGGGCACGCCCAATCTCCCCGCCACGCCCACGTTGGCGACGGCCGGCAGCCAGACCTTTGTCGCGATCAGGCACGGCGTGGTGATTCTTTCGAACAATACCAACCTGGGCTCGGGACCGAGTTCGACCGAGCAGTATTTCACCACGGCGGTGCACGAGATCGGCCACGCGCTGGGACTGCAGCACACCTGGACGGCGTCGGCGATGTCGCAAGGCGTGATTCGAAATACCGACCGGTCGCGGCCGATCGACGCCGACGACATCGCTTCGCTGCTGCTGCTGTACGGGGCCACGAACTGGCAGCAGTACTATGGCTCCATCACCGGCAAGGTTCAGTTGGCCAATGGCACCGGAGTGAGCCTGGCCTCGGTGGTGGCGATCCCGCAGGAAGGACCGGCGGTGAGCACGCTAACCAACCCGGACGGCACCTTCACTATCGAAGGCGTTCCGCCCAACAACACCTATCAGTTGTACGTACACCCGTTGCCGCCGGATGCACTGGCCAGCACGGAAGGACTGTTGCTGCCGACAGATCTGAACGGCGTTGCCTTCAGTGCTTCGGCGCCATTCGCGGCTAGTTTTTACGGCGGGTCGCTGAGCCCTATCGGCTCGGCGCCGTGGACGCTTTCGGCCAATCAATCCGTCCCTTACTACCTGAGCTTCGTGGTGCAGCCGTTGACGGCGGTGACGGCATACGATCTCATCACCCTCAGCTACCTCGATCCGATTGCGCGCACGTACAGCTCTTCGCCGCCGGCGAATTATGTCTCGGTCACACCGGCATATGAGACCGTCTCGCAGGCGGAGATGCTGGTGTACTCGGAAGGAGCGCCATCGGGCGGCGGCAGCACGGCGGTTCCACAGTCGGTAACGATGCTCGGAGGCTTCAGTCCGGCGGTGCCGTGCGCGGCCGACAATAGCGTCGCGCCTTGCTTTATCCCCTACCAGAACACGGTGGGCTCGTTCAGCTACTTCATTCCTCCGCCATCGGCGGGCACCGGGCCGCGCCACCTGGTGTACACCTTCGCCAACGACATGTTCGTGCTACCGGATGCGGTGGTGCTGGTGAACAACGGTCCGCCCTACATCAATACCGTAACCGGCAACGCGGACGGATCGGTAACCGTGACGGGCGGGAATTTCGGTCCGGACAGCCGGGTATTCTTCGACGGGCTTCCCGCCGTGTCCGAGGTGAACAACTACGCATCGGGGTCGATCACGGCGACCCCGCCGGTAAGCTCGGGCGGGCAGGTTGCCACGGTTACGGTGTTCGACAGCGACGGACAGAACTCCTCATTCTATTTTGAATCCGGTGGAAACCCGCCGACTTACAGCCTTCCGGCCTCCGGTTCGCCGGCGATGTTCGTGAGTCCGACCACCGCGCTTGCCGCCGGCAGTTCGGGGATGCTGACTATTAACGGGACCTTCACGCACTTTGTGAGTGGACAGGTGACGGTAGGATTCGGATCGAGCGACATCACCGTGAGTAATGTGTTGGTGGTGAGCCCGACCCAGCTTTGGGTGAACGTTTCGGTGGCGGCGGGCGCGGCCATCGGCGCCACCGAGATCAGCGTGATTTCCGGATACCAGGTTATCACCCAGCCCGGAGGCTTCCAGGTGCTGCCGGCAAATGGTACCGCTAGCAGCATCGCAGCAGGTTCCAATACCGGGCTGCCTA
The DNA here is from genome assembly GCA_003164035.1 of Bryobacterales bacterium. GTDB lineage: Bacteria > Acidobacteriota > Terriglobia > Bryobacterales > Bryobacteraceae > JBEKYD01. The sequence continues at coordinate 135,373 of PLRS01000074.1, forward strand.
CCATCGCAGCGGTAGTGAGCACGGCTTCCACGACTGCGCTAGCGCCTGGCTCGGTAGGTACGATTTACGGCACTAACCTGTTACCGGCATCCGGCATCCCGGCAGTGACGGTGAGCGGCGCGACGGGGTATCTGTTCTACTCGGGGTCCGGGCAAATCAACTTTCTAGTACCGGCCAATCTCCCGGCCGGGCCGGCCATCCTCACGCTAGTTATCGGGTCCACCAGCGTCAATTACGGCGTAATTATCGCCAACTCGCCGCCCACCATTGTGAGCGTCGTGGACACGACCCAGACCTTGTCGGCACCGGGCCCGGGAGATATTCTGGCAGTGCAGGTAAACGGTCTGGTCGATTCCACCGCGCAGGTCACGGTTTCCGGCATTGCCATGCCGTTGGTATCGGTCGCGGGCGGACAGATTCTGTTTGTGCTGGATCAATCCTTCGCCGGATCCCCGGTGCCGATCGCGGTAGTGGTGGACGGCGCGGCGAGCCTGCCTTACACACTCACCGTAAGGTGAGTCTCTCGAACTCCCGTTGAGCCGGCCTCGGCGTGGGGCGGACTTTCTTGTGGTCCCGATTAGCCCGCGCCGCCCGGTTTGTGCGGGTTGCGGGAATGAGCGATGGCGGGCATTTCGGGCGTTTCCGTCTGCTGCGCGTACACTTCCAGGCCGGTCTTCAGCAGATCGAAAGCCGCCTCGGGCGTATCGGCGTAGTGAAACAGTTCGAGGTCCTGGGAGGAAATCATGCCGTGACGGACCAGCGCGTCGAAGTTGACGATTTCCTTCCAATAGGCCGAGCCGTAAAGCACGATGGTGATCTTCTTGGCGAGTTTTTGAGTTTGCGTGAGGGTGAGGATCTCCATCATTTCATCCAGCGTGCCGAAGCCGCCGGGGAACACGACCAGGGCTTTCGACAGATAGGCAAACCAGAACTTGCGCATGAAGAAGTAGTGAAACTCGAAGCTGAGCTCGGGAGTAATATAAGCATTGGGAAATTGCTCGAAGGGCAAGCCGATGTTGAGCCCGATCGTCTTACCGCCGGCCTCCGAGGCGCCGCGGTTGGCGGCTTCCATGATTCCCGGACCGCCGCCGGAGCACACCACAAAGCGGTGCGTGCTATTGGCGAACTGCTCCGCCCATTCGGTGAGCAGGCGGGCCAGCGAGCGGGCATCCTGGTAGTAGTTGGCCATGGGGCCGGTTTCGCGGATGCGCGCGGAGCCGAAGAATACCACCGTGTCGCGGATGTTTTCGCGGCGGAAGTGAGCCAGCGGTTCGAGAAACTCCGACAGGATTCGTATCGCCCTCGCATCGGGACTGTTGAGAAACTTCTCGTTCAGATAAGCCACCGGACGGCGGTCGCCGTGCGGAGCCGTCAGCTCACTCATTTCTTCTCCAATTGTTCCAACCGCTTCTTCATATCACGTAAGCTCTTGAGGATATCGGGCAACTTGGGAAAAGCGGTGATCGCGCGCAGCCACTCGGAGGCGGCGAAGGCGGGCGATCCGGAAATGCGGGATGCCGGCGCGACGTCGCCGCCGATGCCGCTTTGGGCATACACCACGGCGCCTTCGTGTACGGTGAGATGGCCGCTGGAGCCCACCTGTCCAGCCAGAAGCACGTTCTTTTCCAGAACCGTGCTGCCGGCCAAGCCTGTCTGCGCGCAAATGATGTTGTCTTCGCCCACCTGGCAGGCGTGGCCGATCTGGACCAGGCTGTCGATTTTGGCGCCACGGCGGATGCGGGTTTCTCCCACAGTAGCGCGGTCGACCGAGGTCAGGCTCTGCACCTCGACGTCGTCTTCCAAAACCGTGACTCCGGACTGCACGATTTTGAAATGCGTGCCGTCGGCGCGCTTGGCGAATCCGAATCCATCGCCGCCCACCACCACGCCGTTCTGCAGGGTGACGCGATTGCCGATGCGGCAGAATTCCCGCACCGCCGCATGCGAATGCGCCAGGAAATCGTCGCCAATTTCAGCGCCTTCGTAAATCACCGCGTGCGGGTGTAGTACGGCGTTGCGCCCCAACCGGACGTGCTCCCCGACCACGGCAAACGGCCCGATCGAGCAACCTTCGCCGACGACTGCGGTCGCAGCCACCGAGGCCAATCGGTGAATCCCCCGAGGAGGACAAGGCGGAGTGTAGAAAAATGAAAGAGCGCGTGCAAAATCCAGGTAGGGATTGTCCGAAACGACACAAGAAATATCCATACCCGCGATAGGTTCCGTCACCAGGATGGCCGCGGCTCGGGTGTGCTTGACTTTGTGCGCGTACTTAGGATTTGCCAGAAAGGTAAGCTCGCCCGGTCCGGCGCGCTCCATCCCGGCAACGCCGGTGATTTCAATGGCGGCATCGCCTTCCAGTCGGCAGCCGAGGCGGTCGGCAAGTTCGCAAAGTTTCATGAATGGTCCACCCAACATCCTAACAGCGCGACGCCATTGGCGACGACGGCAACGAGGACCAAGTGCGGCCGCATGTCAAGAACTGAATCCGCCCGATTATGTATACGATGCAAAATTCGTTGACAGCTTGATGAGCGCTCTGTTACTCTCCCCAACGTCACTCATGAAAGCCTCTCCTACTCAAGCCATCCCAAATATTCTGCTGATCGACGACAATCGCAACGGTTTGATCGTTCGAAAACTACTGCTGGAAGAGCAGGGGTATCACGTAGTGACCGCGACGGATGGCGCGGAGGCTTTTGAACTTTATCAACCCACCTTGTTCGACGTGGTCGTGACGGACTACCGCATGCCCCGCCTAAACGGGATCGAGTTGATCCGCTGTATCCGCGAGCGGGAGCCACAAGCGCGCATCATTTTGCTGTCGGGCGTGGTGGAACCGCTCGGTCTGACGGAAGAGAACACCGGGGCGGACGCCGTCATCGCCAAGACCGCCAACGAACCCGCGCACCTGATGCGATGGGTCAAGCGTTTGCTGAACCGCACGGCACCGCGCAAGCCAGCGCGTTCGCAAAAGGCGGTCGGGCAGGCACGCGCGGCGGCAATCTAACAATAATGCGAGACTTGTACGCGCGGCGGTGGGCGCCGGCGGCCGTCATTGCGGTCTGGGCGCCGTTGTGCATCCTGGCTGCCTTCCCGGGGCAGGCGCTGGCCAGCCCGGCCCGGAAGGCGCCAAAGCCGGCGGAAAAGCTGGCGCCCATAAAGGCTTCGGGCCAGGTTCGCCGCTGGATGCGTAACATGACGTTACGCGACGAGGTGGCCCAGTTAGTACTGATCGCATTCCATGGCGAGTCTCCTAACTCGGGTTCACGCGCATACCTCAGATTCCTGCGCCTGATCCGCGACGTCAAAGTGGGCGGCCTGATCCTGACCAACGTTTCCAACGGTCACACGATCCAGAAAGCGGAGCCGTATGCACTGGCGGCTTTCCTGAACCGCATGCAGCGGCTGGCCAGGGTGCCGCTGATGGTGGGCGGCGATTTCGAACGCGGCGCTTCGATGCGGGTGGAAGGCGTAACGGTGTTTCCGCATGCCATGGCCTTCGGCGCGGCGGGCGATCCGGAACTTTCGCGCTTCGAAGGAGAAGTGACGGCACGGGAGGCGCGCGCGCTGGGCGTGGATTGGGTCTACTATCCGGTGGCCGACGTCAACAACAATCCGGACAACCCGATCATCAATATCCGTTCCTTCGGCGAGGACCCGAAAGCGGTCGCGGCCCAGGTGCGCGCCTTCATCGAGGGTGCACATTCCGACCGGCGCAATTACGTGCTGGTAACGGCTAAGCATTTCCCCGGCCACGGCGATACGGCGGTGGATTCGCACCTGAATCTGCCCTCCATCGCGGCCGACCGGGCGCGCCTCGACAGCGTGGAACTGGTGCCGTTCCGGGCCGCCATCGAAGCCGGCGTGGATGCGGTGATGACGGCGCATGTTGCGGTGCCGGCACTGGCGCCGCCCGAACTGCCGGCGACCCTCTCGCCGGCGATCCTGACGGGCCTGTTGCGCGACGAGCTCGGGTTCCACGGTCTGGTGATTACCGACGCGCTCGAAATGGGCGGCATTGCCAAGGGATTCAGTACCGCGGAAGCCGCCGTGCGCGCCCTCGAAGCCGGCGCCGATACGCTGCTCATGCCGTCCGATCCGGAGGCGGCCATCCGCGCCGTGGTGGCGGCCGTAGCCAGTGGCCGGCTGAAGCGCCAGCGGATTCGGGAAAGCGTGGTGAAGATTCTCTCCGCCAAAGAAAAGCTGGGGCTCGATCGGAAACGGCTGGTTAACCTGGAAGGGCTAGGCGACATCATCGACTCGCCCGAGTCGGCCGAGCGGGCCCAGCAGATCGCCGAGCGGGCGGTCACCCTGGTACGCAACCGCGACAACCTGGTGCCGCTGGCCGAAGCCGACCAGAGCTGTTTTGTGACCATGGCGGAGAGCCGCTACGGAATGGAGGGGCAGGCTTTCGCCGCGGAGGTTCGCAAGCGCTCGCCGCAGGCGCGAATCACCCCTCTCGATCCCGGCATGTCGCGGGCCGACGTGGAGGCCGCCATGGACCGCATCAGCTCGTGCCCAGCCTACACGGTGGCCGCATTTTCCACCGTGGGCGCCTACCGCGGATCGGTGGGAATGGCGGGCGAGCTCGAGCGGGCCATGGAGACGCTGGCCGCCTCTGGCCGTCCGGTAGTGCTGATCGCGATGGGGAATCCTTACCTGTTGCGCGACTTTCCCAACGTGAATGCATATCTCGCGACGTTCAGCACGGTGCTGCCTTCGGAGATTGCCGCGGTGAAAGCGCTGTGGGGCGAGATCGCCATAGGCGGGCATCTGCCGGTAACCATACCGGGCCAAGCCGCGTTGGGCGAAGGGATTCAACTGGCGGCGACGCGGGCGGCACAGCCCCAGCCATAGGGATTGCCACTTGAAAACGGTGTACTAACATAAAGAGTCGGGTACGATTCGCCGTGGCTGCTTTCGTCAATTCGTTTTTCGAGGAGCGAGTGGAGCGTCTTTTTGATCTGGCGGAGCTGGTGGAGAGGATTTTCGCGTCGGCCGGACTCGAGTATCGCGTGGTCGGCGGCCTGGCAACCTACCTTTACGTCGAGCAGGTGGAAGCGGACTCGGGCCGATTGACCAAAGACATCGATATCGCGGTACGGCGCGAAGACCTGGAGAAGATCGCGCTGGCCGCGGAGCCTTTTGGACTGGAGCATCGCCACGTTGCCGGCGTGGATATGCTCGTCGGCGCATCGGAGCCTTCCGCCCGGCGAGCCGTCCACTTGGTTTTCGCGGGCGAAAAGGTTCGGCGCGAATACGCCGAAGCGGTCCCAGATCTCGGGCCGTATGTCAGTCTCGGAGGGGTTAGGTTGATCCCGCTGGCGGACCTGGTCCGCATGAAACTCACGAGCTTCCGCGCCAAGGACGAAGCGCACATAAAGGATCTGGACGAAGCCGGACTGATCACGCAGGAGATCGAATGCGGGCTTTCCGCGGCATTGCTCGAGCGTCTCAAAAGGGCGCGGGAAAGAGAATAGAGCGATTTCCGGCACATTCGGCCGCAGCCGCGCGGCGAGCTGAAAAAATCGAATTCGAGCCACAGATGAACACAGAAACCCCTTGGTTTCTTCATCCGTGTTCATCTGTGTTCGTCTGTGGCTATGATTTCTTCGCACCTTCGCTGCAGTCCTCCCAGCCGGCATGGGAAAATAGGGAAGTGAGCTTTCGGATTCTGGCCGCGTTCGTATTCGCCTCGCTATTGGGGGTAAGCCAGACTCAGACTTTGACGGTGAAGCAGTTGGCCGAATTCCTGAAGTCGTCGGCCGAGTTCATCCAGAAGAGGCAGGCCACCGACGCGCAGGTGGCCGGCTACCTGGCCAAGGTGAAGATGAGAGAGCGGCTGAGCGACGCCATCATCGAGGATATCCAGAGCCAGACCGAGCTCGGTCCGCGGACCATGGCCGCGCTGAAGGCACTGCGCGACCGTTCGCAGGAACTGGCGTCCGTGGGCCGGCTGGAGCCGCCGCCCAAGCCGACGCCGATTCCGCCGCCATCGGCGGAGGAACAGGCCGCTATCATGAGCGAGGTGCGGGATTATGCGCTGAACTACAGCGGCACCCTGCCGGATTTCATCTGCACCGAAGTGCAGCGCCGTATGATCGCTCCCCTGCCCGGAACCAGGAACGGCGGCCCGCCCGGCAGCGACCCGCACTGGTACGCGCAAGACACGCTCCAGATTCGCCTGAGCTACTTCAACCAGAGAGAGCAATACCTGGTGGTGCTGGCCAATAATGCGGTGGTGAACAAGGATTATTCCAAGATGGGCGGCAGTAAGTCTTTCGGCGAATTCGGTTCCATGCTGAAAGAGATCTTCGAGCCTTCCACCGAGACCTTTTTCGAATGGGACCACTGGGGCACGCTGCGCGGCAAGCGGGTGATGGCGTTTCGTTACCAGGTTCGGCAGGACCGGTCGAAGTTCGCGATCACGGTAGAGGGCAACGAGGCTCACGTGATCGCGGCGTATCACGGCCTGGTCGAAATCGACCCGTCGAGCCACGTCATTCTGCGAGTCACCACCGAAGCCGATTCCCTGCCCCCGAGTTTCCCGGTGCGCAAAGCGGCCGACGTGCTGGATTACGATTATACCGAGCTCGCCGGCCGCCAGTTCTTGCTGCCGCTCAAGGCGCAGATCCTCATGACGGCCTCCGACAGCCTGCAGCGCCTGGACGAAGAATTCCGGATATATCGCAAGTACTCGGCCGATTCCGACATCACCTTCGATACCCAGCCGATTGCACCGCTGTCCGACGATAAGACCAAAGAGAGCAAAGACGCGGGCGCGGGGCCGGCGAAGAAGCCTTAGGCTGCGAGTGACTCATCAGCCGCGGGTGTGCCGTTCGCTCTCGGAACTCGGCCTGTTCCGCCCAGCGCAACATGCATCGGCTCTCCAAGGGAGCGCCGTCACCGAAGATTGATTTGCATGCCGCCGAAGCTGGGCGGCGCGATTTCCTGAAAGGGAACGCCGAGGAAATTGGCAACTTGAACCGCCATGGCGACTTCCGCGCCCTGGCCTCCCATCAGAACCACCGAGCCTACCGACATACTCGAAGAGGTCTTTTGGTGGTCCAGCGGCACTTCCCGCCCGTCTTTGAAGACAATCACCGACTGCGCTACCAGCAGCTGCTGCGGCGTCGAGACATCCGGCCGATTCCCGGCGTTCGCCGTGTTTTCCGTGCGCCATTGCTTGCGCGTCTCGATGCGAAGGATGTCGGCGGTTCGATACGTCCGGCTCCGGGCTCCGATCAACCGCTTCTTTTGATAGAAGAGTTGGCCACTCGCCCGGTTGGCATTCACCGAGATGGAAGAACTGAAAAGGATCAGGCCGACTCCGGCGGCGACCAGCGCCAAGGCAATCCAAACGCCCATCGGACCGGACGCATGGCGGTAATATCCGGCGAGCGCGCCGGCGACGATCAAACCGCCACCAATCGCCATACCCGAAGCGTTGCCCTCCTTGAGCACCAACTCGTCCGCCGACTGGCTCATGATTTTCATTATTGACGATCCTGTTGCGGTATTCTCCGCTAGTTCGCGGCGATAATCAAGACAAAAAGCAACCGGGGAGTACGGTGTCGGCGGCAAGAAAAGAGCGGCGGCTGTAGTGGAAAACGGTTGCCGCGGGTCTTAGAGCATGGAGGTCTTCGATTCGTGCGTTTCAGCTATTGGGTGGCAACCGGTATCTTAAGCGGCTGTGTTTGCCTTGGACAGCCGCTCTCCATCGGCGTCGCTGGCGGGGGGCGCCCCACCGACGACGTGATCGGCGCTACGCCTGAGTCGAGACGCTACATCGTCGGGCCTATGGCGGAGCTGGGCCTTCCCTGGAGTTTTGCCATCGAGGTGGACGCGCTCTACCATCGGAATGGCTACCTGATCGGATACGGCAATTTCGCGGGCTCCATCATCGAAAGCGAGCGCGCAAACTCCTGGGAGTTCCCGATGCTGTTCAAGTACAAGCTGGCGGTGCCCAAGGTCAAGCCTTTCGTCGAGGTGGGGTTGGCGCCGCGCACCATCTCCGGGACGATTTCGGAATCCGGCTTTGATGTCGACATCATGACCGACCAGCGGACGCCTTTCAGCGCGGTTGCAAAAACCAACTGGAACAGCAGCTTTGGAATCGTAACGGGCGGCGGCGTCCAGTTCGGAATGGGCCGTCTACGGCTGTCGCCCGAGGTTCGCTACACGCACTGGACCAGCACGCCAATTAACGGGACCTTCGGCGACGGGCCGTCGTATCGCGGCACACAGGAACAGGTGGACGTGCTGATCGGAATTGGTTGGAGGGTTCGTTAGCCCCGCCCCGATTCGCGGGCGCGTGGGTCTCTGCCGGAATCGGTTTGGGAGGCGGCATTGATCCGCCGCAAGGAGCGGATGGCGTTGCGCCGCACCAGCGGATCCGGGTCGCTGACCATTTGGCGCAAGGCAACAGTATGGAGCTTATCGCCGGTTTGCCCCATCACCCACGCGGCGGCGGCGCGATGGAGCGGATCCGTCCGGCGAGCCATTTCGCTCGCGTGCCGGACGACATCGGACGTTTCTCCCAGCCGGTGCAAACCGAGCAGCGCATTGCCGGCTACGCGGGGGGTCGGGTCCTCCAATGCCCGCCGGAACAGGGGGCGATAGTCGCTGGTGGTGCAGTTCCAAAGGCCCTCCACGAAATTGGCCCGGACCCGGGCGTCGCCGTCCGCCATCAGCCGGTCCATGATGCCCTGCGTGGGCATGATTTGTCCGAGCATCAGCGCCGCTTTGGACCGAATGCGGCTGTTGGGATGCCGCAGGAACTGGATCAGCACCGGAACCAGGCGGTCACCGCCGCCGAGCTTCTCCAGAACCGCCAAGCCGCGCTGGCACTCTGGTTCGGTCATCTGATCGCCCTGGAGCAGGGTCCTGGCGAGACGCACATTGAAGCCGGACTCGTGCCGCGACAGCGTTTCGGCAACGCGGACCGAATCGTCCAGAGAAACGGCCGGGTCGCATAGCTTCGCGGCTGTCTCGTCGTGTCGGCGCAACAAGCCGGCCAGAAAACGAGTGGCCATGCCCCATCCTCCCGCCCCGTGCTGGCGCAGCACGGCCTCCACCAGCCGCTGTGGCGCCGCGGCAGCCAATTCGCGAATGTTTCGCGCCGCCACCGGCGGGTCGGCGCCGTAACGCGTCAGCCAATAAACGACGGCTTCGTGTACATCGCCAGGCACGGCGCCGTTCGCCGCCCTGGGCTCTGGCGGCAAGGTGCGTCCGGCTGAAAGCGCAGAACCTCCCACGCCAGGCTTAGATCCGCGGTTGCCGCCCAGTTTGATAAACACCTGTCTCGACCGTCCGATCCGCGTCAGGCGGCCGCGCCTCCGTCAGCGGATGGCGCCCGTACCTGTCTAACTTTCTTATCGGCTGCAGGCGGCCCGGAGTATAGCGCCTCGGCGCCGTTTAGGAAAATAATCGGCTGCGGCCGGGGAGGCGGACAGCCGAAAGCGCCCCACGCCTCAACGCTTGGTGTAGGTCTTCTCGAACTTGTTGCGACTGTTGTAGACCGTGAAGGTGCCGTCCTTCTGGGCACTCACGCGGATCCATTTGCCTTCGCAACTGGCGTCCACGTTGGCGATGAAGGTGTCGGGCGAGTTGTGCTGCTTGTCGGTATCGATGGCGTAGTGCAGTTGCCAGAAATCGATGAGGCCGCGGGTATCGCGCACGGTTTGCCAGACCTCGGGATTTCCGCCTTTGTGCGGCCCGTTGTTCATCAGCGCCACGCGGGGAGAAATAGAGTGCACGAAAGGCAGCGAGTTGGAGGGATTGGTGCCGTGGTGGGAAACCAGGAACAAATCCACCGGGCCGATACGATTGTCGGGGCAGACCAGGTCGTATTCATGGTCTTTGGTGAGGTCGCCCATGTCGATCGCGCGGAAATCGCCGTAGGCGATGAGCATGCCGATCGAACGGCCGTTTTCGGTGGCGTCGGCGGCGGGGCGGGCGAAGCCCTGACACTCCGGCGTGGGTTGGCCGGCGCCGGCGACGGGCGAACCGATGACGTCGCCATTGGCCGACAGCACCTTTACATCGAGGCCCTTCACGGGGATGGTATCGCCCGGCTTGACGGTGATGCGCTCGCCTTTGCGGGCCGCGCTGAGATACTCCTGAAACAGGATTTCAGCATCTTTGCCCTTCTCCGACTGCGGACCGTGGTCGACGAAGTGAACGACGGGCAGGGCCTGGGAAAGCTGAAAGACGCCGCCCACGTGGTCGAGATGGTAGTGGGTGACGACCAGGTAGTCGATTCTCTTGACGCCGGCGGCCTTGGCGGCGGCCGCGATACGCTCCGAATCGCGGTGGTTATTGTCGGGAAACCCCGTGTCCACCAACATGGAATCGCCGTTCGGGGTCACGAATAAGGTTGCCTGCCCGCCCTCCACGTCGATCGAATAAATCTCCAGGTTCCTGGCCGCCGTTAGGGTTACGGCTGCGGCCAGCAAAAGCAATCCGATATGGACCGTTCTCATCGACAGAATCGTAACACGCCCGGTGCCTGGCAGGGGGAGAGCGGCTGCGAAGGGGCGGGACGCAGGCGCGGGCGTTTTGCCTTACTATTGTTATTCCTCGCCGCCGCCGATAGAAGAGCCAGCGCCATGCCAACGCCGCACAAACCGACACCGCGGAGGTTTTATCGCAGCCTTTATTTTCGTGTGATCGCCGGAATTTTTCTGGGCGTCGTACTGGGCGTGGTGTCCCCCGCTACGGCCGGAAAGATGGAGCCGCTCGGCACCGGCTTTATCAAATTGATTCGCATGATGATCGGTCCGGTGATCTTTTTTACCGTGGTGGTGGGGATCGCCAGCATCGGCGATATGCGCAAACTGGGCCGAGTCGGGGTGAAGGCCCTGCTCTACTTTGAAGTGGTCACTTCGGTGGCGCTCGCGATCGGGCTGGCGGTGGTCAATGTGATCCAACCGGGCGCCGGGATGAAGGTGGACGCGAGCAAACTGGACGCCAGGGCAATCCAGTCCTACGCCGCCCAGGGACAGCACCTGAGCTCGGTCGATTTCCTGATGAATATCATCCCCAAGACGTTTATCGGGGCTTTTGCGGACGGCGAAATCCTGCAGGTATTGTTGCTCGCCATCCTGGTCGGGCTGGCGCTGGCCGCGCTCGGACAAGCGAAGACGCTGGTGGCGGGCTGCGAGCGGATTGCCCACCTGATGTTCGGCGTGATCGGACTGATTATGCAGGCCGCGCCCATCGGGGCGTTTGGAGCCATGGCGTTTACGGTGGGCCACTACGGCCTGAAGACACTGATTCCGCTCGCCAAGCTGATGGCTTGCGTGTATATCACCAGCGTCGCGTTCGTGTTTGTCGTGCTCGGAGCGATCGCCCGGATGCACGGCTTCAGCGTTTGGAAGTTCGTCAAGTATATCAAGGAGGAGCTTCTCATCGTGCTGGGCACCTCGTCCTCGGAATCGGTGCTGCCGCGGATCATGGTCAAGATGGAGGCGCTGGGCTGCTCGAAATCGGTGGTCGGCCTGGTGATCCCCTCCGGCTATTCCTTCAACCTGGACGGCACTTCGATTTACCTGACGATCGCGGCTATTTTTGTGGCGCAGGCCACCAACACGCACTTGACCGGCGCCGAGGAGGCTTTCCTGCTGCTGATCCTGATGCTCAGCTCCAAAGGGGCGGCGGCGGTGACCGGTGGAGGGTTCATCACCCTGGCGGCGACCTTGCAGGCGGTTGGAACCGTTCCCATGGCCGGGCTTACCTTGCTGCTGGGGGTGGACCGGTTCATGTCGGAAATGCGCGCGCTGACCAACCTGGTGGGCAACGGCGTGGCGACGATCGTGGTCGCCCGGTGGGAGCGGGAACTCGACGCGGACCGCATGAAGCGGGTATTGGATGGCCAAGGGGAAATCGACGACAACACCCTGCCGGAGGCGGTGACGGCCATCGAGCCGGTTCCTTTCGTCGACCAGCCCGAGTAACACCGCGGGAGGCCGTTTCCACCGGCTGACGGCGGTTGCCCAGGCGGCCCGCATCAGTAAGTCAAACTGAAGGCTTTCAAGGCAATCTCGTCATTGCCCGGAACGCTGAAGCCAAACTTCCCGCGCACCGCTCCCTCGGGGAAATCCCACTTGTCGATCGCCACCCATTCGCGCCCGCGCAGCACGCTGTGTACGACGCCGGACGGGGTGATATCGATGTTGATGCCGATGTCGCCTTTCCGGTCCAGGCCGTGCGGCTTCTTCACCTGGTCGCTGCGGGAGCCGCCAGCCACCATCGTGCGGATGAAATTCTTATTGTCCAGTTGGAACAGCCAGTAGTGGTTCGGGTCGCGGAAACCGAGCACCCATTCGGTGCGCTTTCCCTTCACCGACTGAATCGTGAAGCGGATGTGGGCCTGGGAAAACTCCACCGGAACGGGCACAATGTCTCCGCCCCGCCGCCGCAACACGCCCTGGTCCAGGGTCCAGCCGGCGGTCTTCTGCCAGTCGTCCAAAGTGAACGCGCGCGGAGCCGGCGCGGAAACGTTGGCCACCGGTTTGAGCGCCAGAGTCGCGGTCACGGTACGATTAGCGGCTACCCTCACCGTGGCCGTGCCATCCTGGTAGCGCGGCGCCGACCCGGTCACCGTGTAGTTGCCTTCCGGCACACTCGCGCTGCCTCCGGCGACCTCGCGATCCTTGGCTTCTCCCTCGCGCCGGATGCGCACGTGCGCGTCGGCGGGATTGACATCGATCCGCAGGGTACCTAGAAGGCTCTCGAGCGCGGCTTCGAGCGCCACCGTCTTTCCCGGAGCGAACGTCTGCTCGCTCTCGAGCGGCTTGAACTGCTCGTGCCGCACCTGCACCGAATGTTTGCCGGCTTCGAGACCGGTGGCCGAAAACTCGCCATCGGCGCCGGTGCTCCCGATGCGGTTCCCGTCCAGCAGCACTTCACTGCCCGGCGGGGCGTGCTGAACGACAAGAATCGCCTTCTGCGCCGCCAGCACGAACTCCGCCTTGAGTTCCTGAAACGCGTGCAACTCCACCGCCCGCTCGATGGGCGTGAAGCCGTCCTTCTGCACGCGAACGGTATACTTCCGCGGCGGCAGATAAACCAGCAGGTGCCCGTGTTCGGTGCCGCGCTGGTAGGCGCCATTGATGAAGACATCGGCATGGTCTTCGCTGGCGACGATGTTCAGCACGCCCATATTCGCGCCGCTCAGCAGCGACGCATAGACCGCGCCGGTGGGCTGGGACTCGAAAACCATTTTGTCGTGCTGTCCGGTCGGCCCATCCAGGATCAACTCGTGCGAGCCCGCGGCCAGGTCTTTGAACTCGAGGCTGCCGGCGCCGAGATTGCCGGCCGGCTTTCCATCCAGCTTGGCCTGAAACCCGGTCATGCTGCCGTACAAGTGCGCCTCGGACCCGGCGGCCGCCAGCACGAATGCGCGCAGGTTGGTGGCTTGAATCGGGCCGGCCAGGCTGGGCACCTGGCCGGCGGCGATCTGGAGCGTGAACGAGGCCGCCGAACTGCCGCCCTTCACCGCGATCTCGTGCGTGCCGGCAGTAAGGTCGGCGATCTCGACGGCGCCGCCCTGGATGGGATGCGCCGCCGCCCCATCCAACTGGATGGAGCCATCGGCAAGATCGGTGGAAATGGCCAGTCGCGGCATCAGCGGCTGCAGTGTCAAAACGATGGGCGAGGAGGACGACGACGGGCGCTGGTCCGTCCGCACGGTGAAGTTCGCGCTCGCCGGCCGATAGCCGTCCAGGCGGGCCTCGGCCAGGTAGCTGCCCGCGCCCAATTCCACTTCGCACGCCGACGCGCCGCACGGCTTTCCGTTCACTTCGATCTCGGCCGCGGCGGGCGACGCCGTCACCCTGACCTTGAACTTGCCGCCGATCGGCGGGGCTTCCGGCTTGTGGCGGCGGGCAATGGCGACACCGGCAATCACCACCAACAGAACCCCCATGAACGCCACCGCGCCCTGCAAAAAGGTCTTTCGACGGGCCGGAGTCCAGGCGGCCGTCAAGGCTCTTCGCCATTCCGGGGCGGGCCCTTGGGGAGAAGGCGGTGGCCCTGCCAGCGGCGGCGCCGGTGGAGGCGGAAACGGAATCGTCTCCTCGCCCGCGGGCACCGGGAGGCTAAGCGGTGGTGCCACCGGCGGGCCGGGCTTCTCCTTGACAACCGGTGGAGGCTCCGGCGCCGCCAGCTCCGGCGGCGGCGTGGTCGGCGGCACGGGCGGCGGCGCCCCGGGCGAGGGGGCTTTTTCCGCCGCGTCCTGCTTCAACAGTTGGGTAGCCTCCAGCGGGTCGCGCGGACGGGTGAGCTGTCGATCGGCTTCCACCTTGGCGCGCTGCAAGGTCGCCTGCAACTGCTGCAGCCGCGGCTCGTTGGGATAAGCGCCGAGCCCTTGCCCGGCCACAGCCAACGCGCCCTCGATGTCGCCATCGGTCTGCAGCCTGCGCGACTGGGACAGGCACCAGGCGATGAAGTCGTCCCGCTTCCGGTCGGCGATGCGGCTGGCCAGGCTTTGCGCCAGCGCGTGCTTCGGCTCCAGCTCCAGCACCTCCCGCACGGCCCCGTCGGCCGCCTCCCATTCGGTATCCACCAGACGCCGCGCCCTGTCCAGCAGAGAGTTCATCAGCACGGTTCGGATCACGACATTCCGGGGATCCAGTTGATACCCCTCGTGGAGCGCGTCCAGCGCCTGTTCCGGAGAACCCTTTTCGACTAGTTCGCGGGCGTGATCGAGGCACGCCAGGGCCTGAAACCCCCGTTCCCGATTCTTGCGTACCAGCTTTTGCAGCTCCAGCAGCTCCGCTTCGCCCGGAAATTCGGCCAGCGCGCTCTCCACCGTTTGCATGGCGCGCTCGTAGTCGCCGCCCTCCAGGTACTTGTCCGCCTGCTCCACCCAGCGCGCCTTCGTATTCTCGTGCGCCTGCTGGTCACGCCGCTTCATCAGGCGCTGAATCTCGAACACCAGGCCGGGCTGCTGGTCGTGGATCGATTTCAGGATCTGCCACTGGTCCAGGGCTTCGTTGAACTGCCCGCGATCCTCGAAAAAGCGCGCCTTGGCGACGATCGAATTCACCAGGTCCCGCTTGTCGCGCACCAGGCGCATGGCCCGCTCGAAGTGCGATTCGCCGGGATAGAGCTTCAGCGCCTCTTCGAGCATGGCCGCCCGTTTGTCCAAATCCGGCTCGGCTTCCACGCGCCGGTCGGTTTCCGCGATCACGCCCGACAGCTTTTGCCGCTGGCGCTCCTCGACGTCGAACTGCAGGGCCTGAAACAAAGCGTGGTTCGGATACTTGGCCAGGTACTGGCGGCAGGTGGCGGAAGCCGCTTCGAAGTTATCCTTGGACAGGTTGCGGCGCGCTTCCTCGTAGGAATTCTTCAGCGCGTTGTGCTCGGAGTGTACCTGGTTATAGAAATTCTGATATGTGCTGCTGCGGCCCGAATCGGATTCCGGCAGGTCCCGGTCCATGGCGATCAACACTTCCATCCGGCTGAAGGCGGCGGTGACTTCGCCCTTTTCCCAGGCGGTCATGGCGGCCTGGTACAGGCGCGATTTTTCCTCGCGCGTGCGCGACACTTCCTGCTCCCGGCGTCCCACTTCCGCCAGCAAGCCCAGCGCCTCGGTGTCGTTCGGCTTGAGGTTCACCACGTTTTCCAGGGCTTCGCGCGCCTGCCGGAACGCCTGGTTATCCAGGTGCTGCCGGCCCAGTGCGATCCACTCGGAAATCTTGCGCGCACGGCGCTCTTTCTCCACCTGTTCCTTCAGCGAAAGCGCGTCCAGGTCTTCGGCGTCCAGCTCCAGCGCCTCCTGGATCTTACGCAGCGCCAGCGGATATTCCGACGCTTCGAAAAAACGCCGCGCGCTGCCCAGAATTTGGCGGATGCGCGTCTGGCGGACGGCCTGGTCCACCTGCCGGCGCAGCATGGCGATCTCCTGGTCCAGGTGGCCCTCCGCCTCCAGCTCCGAAAGTACCTCGCTGGCGAAGCCGTAGTCGCCTTCTTCGAAACTGGTGGCGGCGCGCTGCAGGCGGGGCTTGATCTTCGAGCTGTCGAAGCACTCCAGGGGTTGGTTGCGCAACGCCTTTTCGAGCGAGTCGCCGAACTCGCGCATATTGAAGAACCGGTGCCAGGGCTGTTTGGCCATGCCCTTGTGAATCACCTGGCTGATCAGGTAGGAAACTTCGTGGTTGATCTCGGAAACCGGCGGGGGACTGTAGTGCCGGATCGCCTCCACCACCTCGGCCTCGTTGGCGCCGGTGAATGGCCGCCGCCGCGTCAGCGCCTCGTAGGTCACCACGGCCAGGGCGAAAAGGTCGGAAAGCGGCGTGGGCGGCTGGAGCTGCACCTGCTCCGGCGCCAGGTAATAAAGCGTTCCCCTTACCGTGGTCTTGGCGTCTGCGGCCGCTTGCCGCGCAATTCCGAAATCGATGATCTTGACCGAGTTGTCGTCCATCACGAAGATGTTGCTCGGCTTCACGTCGCGGTGCACCAGCCCCAGCTCGTGGGCGGCGTGCAATCCGCGGCACGCCTGTCCGATAATCTCCAGCGTTCCCGGCACGCTGAGGCGCGGATTGCCCTCCTTGATCAACCGGTCCAGCGTCACCCCCGGCAGCAGCGGCATCACGAAGAAAGGCTGCTTCACGCCACCCTGCTCGAATTCGCCAATATCGTAAATATTGACCACGTTGGGGTGGACCATGGTGGCCAGCAGGCTCCACTCCTTATAGAACAACTGCACGGTGGCCGGGTTATCGACGTCGAGAATGGTCTTCAACGCCACCTCACGCTTCATGAGCGTGTCGTAGGCCTTGTACACTACCCCCATGCCTCCACGGCCCAGGACGTCTTTGAGCTCGTAGCGCTCCTGCAGACTGGTTCGCTTTACCGCCACGGTTCATGCCCCCGGTAACAATGTGATATATTACTGACCAAACGATGGCAAAACAGTCCCGTCTCGGCGACCGCTCCCAGGTGCCTAAGGACTCCCACGGCAGGCCGTGCTGCAGCCACAACGCGATCGGACCGGCGGAAACCGGCTCTCCGAACGTGGAAGTGAACGGCCGGCCGGCGTTGCGCGTCAGCGATACCGGCGTTCACTCCCGGTGCTGCGGACCAAATACCTGGATCGCCACCGAGGGAAGCGCGACGGTCTTCATCAACAACCTGGAAGCGCACCGGTTGGGCGACCGGGACCAGCACTGTGGCGGCCCTGGACAGATGGTCGAAGGCAGCGACGACGTTTTGGTCGGCGGGTAGCACCATTATCCTCCGCTATTGTCCTCATCGGCCGTATTCGAGCCGGCTTGAGGACCACTCGAAGCGCTGGCATCGCTGCCGCCGGCCTGTGTGCCTACATCCGGCGTGGCGGACGGGCTGCCCGTGGACGGGTCGACGGCGGCGTTCGACCCCGCGTAGTCGCCAGTGGAGGTCGGGTTCGGGCTACCCGGTGAAGTATTGGGATACTGGCTGCCGCCAGCCTGAGTGCCCACATCCGGCGCCGGGGTCAGGCTGCTGGGAGACACCCACCGGTTGGACGCCAGAGCGGCCAGTGTTCCCGCCGATGCGCCCGTGCTTGACGTCGGCGCCGCCGTGCCCGCGTTCGAGCCGGAGCCCGAACCACTCGATGCGGCCGGCGCGCCTGCGCTCGACGGGCTGGAACCGCCGGCGTTCCCGGTGCTCGAGGTAGCGCTCGATGGGGCCGGCACGGCGGCCGATGGATTCACCAGATTGGGGATGGTGGAATAATTGGCCAGGTTTACCGGGTCCGGCAGGTTGGGAGGATTGGGCGGCGTGGGATTCGCGCTCTGCGCCCCCTGGGGCGTCGGCAAGCCGCAGTTGATCTGCACTTTCGAGCCCTGAATCACAACCCCGGACTGGGTACAATCGATGAAACTGTTGCCGCCCGCGCCGATGAACGTAATCCCGTTGGCGGCTTCCAGCACAATCCTGCCGCCCGCCTTCAGATGGATATCGCCGCCGGCTTGCAAAATGAAATTGCCGCCGGCCTTTTCGTTGATGTCGCTCGAGACGTTCAGCGACATCTGCTTCTGAATGCTCTGGTTCAAACTGCCCTTCACCGTGCTGTTCTTGTCGCCTTCCACCATCTCGATCTGGTTGCGCTGGATCTGCAGCGTCCGATCGCGAACCACCACCTCCACGGTGTCGTTCTCGGTCGAGATCTGCATGTCTTTTTGGGCGTGAATGACGAACAGCTCGTCGCCCTCGGTATCCACGAACCGCAATTCGTTGAACTCGGCCGGCTTGCCGTTCTTGGTGCTGTGAGTCTTGACGCCGCTCCAGTTCTTGTTATCGGGCAGCGTGTAAGGAGGGTGATTGACGTGGTTGTAGAGACACCCGGTGATCACCGGCCGGTCGGGGTCCCCCTCCAAAAACTGGACGATCACTTCCTGTCCCACCCGCGGCAGCCAGATATGCCCGAATCCGAAGCCGGCGATGGGCTGCATCACGCGGATCCAGCACGAGCTGTTCTCGTCGGGTTCCTTGCGGTCCCAGTGGAAGTGAACCTTCACCCGGCCGAAGTCGTCGGTGTAGATCTCCTCTCCCTTGGGCCCCACCACGTGGGCGGTCTGCATGCTCGCGATATTCGGCGTCTCGGTCTTTCGGGTGGGACGAAACTGCACCGAGGAGGGCATGGTACTGAAGGTGTTCTCGTAAGTGGCTTCCCCTGTGTCCGCGCCGGCGCCCCACGACCCTTCATGCCCGTTGTGAGTCACCTTGGTGATGAGATAGTTGATGTTCTGCTCGGGCCGCTCGTGCTGGGTCAGATCGAAGCGATAGCCGGGCATCATCGAGCGGCAGTTGCCGTGGCCGCTGACCTGGGTCCGGTCGAACTCCAGCTCTTCCTGGCGCAGGTCCCCCCAGTCGGGAGCGTCTTTTTCCCAATCGAACTCGCCCGGATAATCGTAGATCTCGAGCGTGCGGCTGCTGCCCATGAACTGCTGCGAGGGAGCTTCGTAGTACAACTTATGCGACGGTATCTCGAAGTTAAAGTCTTTGTGAGCGTACTTATTCGGTTTGATGACCTTGGTCATGTTGGAGACGAAGACCGTATCTTCGTCGCGGAATAAGCCGGCTCCTTCCTGGTGCTCCACCCGAATGGCCGATTGGTACGGGCACGGCAGGTGCGCCGAGAGGTGGTCCACCAGCATCATGGTGTGCTTTCCCGGCTCGTGCTTGAAATAATAGTAAACTCCCTCCACCTCCATCAGGCGCGAAACGAAGTCGAAGGCGGTTTCCTGGTACTGGCAGCAGTTGATCCATTTGGCGTGCCGGTCGCCCAGGCTCTTGACGTCGTAATCGCGAAAGCCGTATTTCTGGAACGTCGCTTCAACCACCTGGACGATGGTCTTCTCCTGGTAGATCAGGCTGTCGGTGGTTTGAGTGAGATACCACAGCCAGGGAACCATTTCGGCCGAATAGTACGCCAGCCGCCCTTCGTGGCGGAGCGGTTCGAAGCGGTTGATGTAGCCGTTGAAATACCGGAAGACGTTCTTGTCGCGCTGGCGAATGCCCACCGTCACGTTGCGGTCGATGATCTGGTCCCAATCGATACCGAAATCTTCGGAAACCAGCTCCAACTCGAATTTATAGATCTCCGACAGCTCTTCGGTGCCGCGGAAGCTGTTCACCAGGAGTTTGTCCGGTCCCAGCGGACTGTCGAAGCTGAACAGCCGATCGTGTTGGGTGATTAGTCCGGCCATAACTATCCCGTTATCCGTCCCACAAGCGGAACACCGTCTCGTCCGGGTCGCGGTCGAGCGGGCGGGTGAAGATCCAACCCAGCCAGCCCAGCCGCGGCGGCTCGGCGCCCGCAGCTTCGAGGCCGAATCGAGGCGCTTCCTCGCGCTTCAAAATCAATTGGACTTCCACGTCCAGGTCTTCGCCGCAAAAAAAACGCGCCATGGCCTTCAGCGGCTCGTATGCGCTGCCGCCCGGCAGGAACCGGCGGTACTGGTCGATACTCATGGGCCCCAGACGCACCCGCACCACCGACTGCTGGTCCCACACCTCGTCGCCCAGCACCATGCCCACTCCCAACGATTCGGATTTCGAAAAGCCTCCCTGCAACCGGGTTCGCGACCCCGCCCCGAGCGGTCGCCAGGAGCCCGCGAAAGGATGCACCTCGACCGGGACCCCAAAGTAGTGGCTCAACATTCCCCGAAACGCCGTCGCTGAACGGGGAAACTGCGCCAGCAGCCCTTCATAGCAGATCAACGCCTGGTCGGGAACCGCCTGCCGGTTCTCCAACCCGCGCGTTCCCAGCCCGATCAGCCCGAGCAAATACCTTTCGGTGAACGGATCCCCGCCGCCGCGTTCGTAAGCCACCGGAAACCGGTATTTCTCCCACGCCCGGTAGAGGAGGGAAATCATCCGGTGATTGAAAATATCCAGGAAGTCGCGAAGGGTCGCGTCTTTGACATACAGCCGTTCCAGGATCAGCTCGGTGTAGCGCGTCGGCAGAACCCCTAAAGGTCCGTCCAGCCCGAAGAAGTTCACCGTCATCTTCGGGGGCGCGTCCGGGCTCTCCTCAAGCGACTGGATTTCCGCCGCGGGGAAGGCCAGCGACGGGTGCGTTCCCAGGCGCAAGGGTTCCCGCGCCGGGTGGACGAACGATCCGATCGGCTCGGCCGCGCCCCTGGCTCGCTGCACCAGGCGCACGGCCTGGAAGAACGAGTAGTCCCACGGCCTGGCGCGCAATGGGCCAGGCAGCGGGGACCTCGTTACAGATGTGTTTACAGCAGAATCCGGTTGCCCGCTCTCGGCTCCCATTCCCTGAGCATCTCCTTTCTCTGGCGCGTGCGCACGGCGAGTTGGCTGAAACTGTTCATCGATACATATTGCGCCAGAAAGTGCTCCAGCACGCTGGAGAAAAGGTATACCCCGCCGCCCACGAATTTTTCCTCGTCGAGATCCAGCTCCACCCGCACGCCTCGCACATACGAAATGCCGTGATCCCCCACCACCCTGGCAAACCGGCGCTCGCTCGCGACCGCCATAATGCCTTCGATCTGCCGCTCCAGGTAGGGCGAGGAACCCTGGTACAGCCTGAGAATCTCTTGCAAGGCTTCGCGGCCACCCTCGACCAGCGACAGGTAATTCAACGACAGGTGGGAAATCAGCCGCCAGAGCGCCCCGCGGCCCAGCGCCGGCCGCAGCGTCGAGGTGGGCTTCCGCAGCACCACCACCCGTTCGATGGCCGACCCTCCCTCCAGGTCGAAGTCGCCCGATTCCTCGCCAAACGGCAGCCGCGAGGGCAGGTCGCCATTGGAACAGGTGCAGCGCACCGTGAGCGTATCCAGATCGAGCGTGAGCGGCCGCCCCGAAAGGTCCACCAGCGAGAGCGAAAGCTCGCTCAACCCGCCCTTCTCCGGACCCGCCTGCCGCCGCGTGGCCTGCCAGAAGGTGGGCTCCTTTTGCGAGGAGCCGTGCCGGAACGAGAAAAACGGTTCGAAGGTCGCCGTCTCGCCGGTGCGCTCGTAGGTACATACCACGTTGTCGATGGAAAATACTTCCATACTGCGGTTGTGCCGGAAATCCGGATTCACCGCGTACTCGTAAGTGGTCTGATTCAGTTGGATGGGCTCGGCCGTGTGCGGAAATAAATTGATGATGGGCGTGCAGCCCAACCGCACCGTGCGCGCCCCCACCCCGGCTTCCAGAGCCTCGTGGCGCTCCGGACGCTCGAACGCCGACACCAGAAACAGGATCTCCACGCTGTCCTCGAAGCCCGCCACGCGCAGCGCGTCCATCCCGCGCAGGTCCAGAAAAAAGAACCGCTCCGGAAACGCGAAGTACTCCTGCAGAATGCGGTAGGCGCCGAAGGAACGCTCCGAATACGGCAGCATGGCCTCGTCGTCCTCGAAGCCCACCGCCTTCAGCGCGTCCGCCACCAGCTCGATGGGCCGCTGGCGGAATTTCGGCCGCGGGTCGCGCAGTACGATCGAAACGCAATTGTTGCACAGCAGCTCGTACAGCGTGTGGACCAGCGCCGGCTCGCCGTTCAGATAGAAGCGCAGCGATTCCAGCGGAAGGTCGGCGAAACGCACGTCGTGCCAGCAATCGATGCGCACCCGCAAGGCCGCCACCGCTCCCGGCGCCCGCAGAGGAGGGTCCAGCCGGTCGGGCGCCGTCCACTGGGCTTCGCGCACCCGCATCGGCCAGACATCGGTGTCGTAGCAGGTGCGGAAGGTGCAGGGCTGGCTGTCGACCGGCCGCGAGTACAAGTTCGAGTTCCGCGGCACCCGGTAGGAGGTGGTCAGCTTCCCTTCCCTCAGATGAAACTCGGCCACCGACATGGAGGGAATCGGCCGCGTGTAGTGCGGGTACACCACGTTCAACAGCGCCTGCGTGATCTCCGGAAAATCGTCGTCCAGCCTGAGATGAACGCGAGCGGCCAGCAGCGCCACCGCCTCGATCAGCCGCTCCACGTGCGGATCCTCGCAGCGGTTGGGCTCGAGCAGCAGCCGCGACGCCACCTTGGGATATTGCTCGGCGAACTCGGTGCCCTTCTGACGCAAAAAGGTCAGTTCGCGCTCGTAGTAAGTCAGCAGCTCATCGCGCACGGTCGTCTCCCGCCACCGCATACTCGCCGTTGGCCAGTTCCAGCGTGGTATCGAAAAACACCCGCGCCGGGGAAGGTTCCATCCGCAACAGCGCCTCGATTTGAAAATGCAGCACGCGGCTGGTGCTGGAGGCAGGCTCCATGTTGACCCGGACGTTCATCAGGCGCGGCTCGAACGCCGCCACCGCCGACGCCACCATGCGCACCATCCGGTTCCTGTCCTCGTCGGAAGTCATCGCCAGTGAGGTGGTGTCCGGCAACCCGTAGCAGTACACCGAGCGCCACAGCTCCTTGGCCGCCGGGGCCGGTTCCCAGGGCGGGCGCCGGGAATTGAGCAGCCATTCCAGGTCCCGGCGCACCGAGTCCTTCAATTCGTTCAACGACTGCGAACGGCGGTCGGGCGCTTCGGTGCGGTTGCGCGGCTCGTGGTCGATCAGCCGGTCGAGCAGCGATGGCTTAAGGCTGCGCTCCTGGGGTCTCCTGGCCATGGTTACCTCGGTAACCGGACCGCGCGCGCGGGGTACAATCTGCAGATCCGCGCGTAGAGCTCGCGCTTTTCCTTGGCGCCCTCGGGCGTGCTCTCCAGGCAGCGGTAAAGCATGGTCAACGGCTGCGCCACCACGTCGGCCAGTTCCCACTCCTTCAGGTTGCGGCGATCGATCTCCTCGGCCAGATCGTTCAAAACCGGCTCGGCGATGGCCTCGTTTCCAGTCGCCAGGCAGAGCTGCGCCAATTGCACCTTGCGCAGGAAGCGGTCGCGCCCGCAGGGTTCCTGGGCCATCTCGCGCGACAGAATCTCCAGTCCCTCTTCGATGTTGCCCGCTTGCGCCGTTGCGATTGCCAGGGCATAAGCGTCGGGCGCCGCCGCGTCGGAGCTTCCATCGCCGGAACCCGGGGGCGCCGGCGGCGGATACCACACCGGAGGAGGAGGCGGCGGCGCCACCGCAACTTCGGCCGGCGGCGGCGCCGCTCCGGGCAACACGCCGCGATCCTTCAGCCACGCCATGGTTTCCGCGTTCGCCACCGGAGTATCGTCCGCCAGAGTCCACTGCAACAGTTGCGGAACGTCCGCCAACAGCGACTTCAAGCCGGCCAGGATAGCCTCGATCACCGCATTGGCACCGGCAAACTGGCAGGCAAAACAAGCGTAGCGCTGCAGGTCCAGCCAAGCCCGGCCGCACGGTTGCCCGGCCGCATCCTCGGCCAGTTCCCCCACCTTGTCCCAAAAGCCCTCCGCCGCCAGCCGCTTGAGCGAAATGCGAAGCTCCGCACCCGGAGCCGCCAGCAACGCCGGATCCGGATACCCTCCCGCCGCGCGCAGCTCGCCCCATCGCAACATGCGCGGAATCAGATAGGCACCGGCCTGCAACGGGTTCTCGCGCCGCAAATACCGCGCCGCCGCCAGCAGCCGGGCCATGGCATCTTCCTGGCTGGACGGTTCCATGCCGCCGGTGGCGCGGCGTGGCGCCGCCGCCGGCGCGCTCGAGACGCTTGGAGGTTCCCCGAAAACGGCCGGCGCAGCCTGCTCACCCGGCCATTCCTCCGCCGGCGCCTCTTCCGCCTCCGCCGCGGGAGCTTCCGTTCCCCCTTTCTCCTTCCACAGCACCCGCGCGGTGGCATGAACCTCCCCGAGCGAGTTTTTCAGCGGCGAAAAATCCGGAGCCTCGTCGCCGAACTTTTCGTCGCACCAGGCGCCCAGCGTCTCTACGTTTTCGATCAGCGCGGCCAGCGTGTCGTAGGTCCGCTTGAAAAACTCCAGTGGCGTGCTCTCGAAACCTTTGTCGAATTCCTCCGGCGGAGTCTGCCCGTCCTTGATCGCTTCCTCGCGCGCCATTTGCCTGGACGGGTCGGCCCGGGCCGCGTCCTCGCTCGGAATCGCGCGCGATTCCTTGTATTGATACCAGTTGTGTCCGGCCTTGGTCAGCGGCACCGAGCGGATCGCCGAGTCGAGCTGCGAACCCGCCCAGCGCAAGGGCGTCGCCCGCAGATCCATGTCGCCGTCCTCGTCGATTTCGGGGTAAACCGAATCCCAGTACGTATCGAGCAAACGATGGATCAGGCTCAGACCCTGCCCGAGACCCGCGAATCCCTCGCGCCGCACCAGGGCTTCGGTGAGCCAGGCCGCCACTTGCAACTCTTTGCCCCGCTTGGTGAGAGCCTCCACCGACAGCTTCAGAGCCAGCCCGTAGTCGGCCTCCTTGACGTCGTGCGCCCAGACGCCTTGGGACAGGCTCTCTTCCTGCCGCCTGGCTTCGCGAATCTGGATGAAGATGGGGTGGTTACGGAGATCGGCGCCGCAAGGCTGGGAGTCGGAGATCGGCTGGAGCAAGGCTTCAATATCGATCGGCATGTGGATCGGCCTGGTGGATCTCTCGCAGGGAGGCGCGCCCTGGGGGCCCGCGCCTCCCTGCGCCTACGCTTGCCGGCTGGCAGGTGTCGTCACGGATCCTAAGAGGAGGGTGGGGTGGCCGCCCCTCCGGCGATATCGTACCCGGCCGTCTGGGGCGGATTAAGGTTGCCCGAGACATCGACCGTTTGGAACCTCTCGGTTATGGACGTGAACGCAAACGTCCACGATTCCAAGGGAAGGCCGGCGGGGCCCGGAGTACCCGTGGTGTGATACGACGTTACGATCACGTTCGACATGGTGTAGGTTTCCGCCTCGAAAAGACCGCCCTGGCCCGCCGAGCCCGCGGCACCGGACCCGCCCGGACGGCTGACGCGAAGCGTGACCGTGGCGATCGGCTCGCCCGCGGCCAACTTCCCGAACAGCAGGGGAGTGCTCTTATCCATGGCCTTGGTGATGTGCATCGGGCTGAAGGTCACCTGGGATGCAATCATGCCGCTGCCGGCTTGCGCCGACGCGTTCTGGCTCAAGTCGTAACCCGCGCTCTGAACCTCGATTTTCTGAGTCCAGTTCGTGTTCGGGCTCTGGCTTTCACCGGGTATGTTTGGGATATCCAGATACATCGCCATAAGTTTTGTGTCTCCTTACTTAGACCACCTTGTTCGACTTGGCGTCGTAACTCTTCGTCACCGCCGGGCCAGGCGCGCCTTTCACCACCGGCTTGTAAGTCATAGCGACTGTTTCAAAGACCAGCTCGATGTGCTCCTGCTTCTGACCCTCGTCGCCGGACAGGCCGCGGTGCGAGATCGCCGATTTGGTGAATACCAGTTGCAAATAAACCAGATTGGCGGTCCCGGCGGCGGCGCCGGTGGCGGCGCCTGCCAAGCCGCTCCGTTCCGCTTCGAATGTAATCGCGCTGCCGATGTACTGGCCCATGGCCCCGAGTTTGAACATCGACGGGCCGTTGTGCTTGATCGAAAAACCGAACCTGCCGCTTGCGGCGGTCTTAGTGGGGCGGCCGCCGCCGATGTTCGGATCGGCCGTTTGGTTCATGCTGAAGTCCCAACTGTCCAGTTCCAGCCAGCCCACGTGCCCGGCCTTCTGGCTCGCCCCCGGAACGCCGGCCGCAATCATATTCAGGAAAAAATATTTTTGTGCGTCAGCCATCTCTTTTCTCCGTTATTCCACCATCTCCTGCCCGTCTTACCGCGTCGATTTAGGTAACTCCGCCACCAGCCGCAAAGATACCGAAAGCTCTTCGAGCTGGAAGTGCGGCCGTAAAAATGCGACTGCTTTGAATACACCCGGCTTGGACTTATCGTCGGTCACCTCGATACGCGCTTCCCGCAGCGGATACCGCGCTTTCACTTCGTGCGAGGCGGTGTCGTCTTCGGTCACGTAGTTCACAATCCAGTTATTCAGGAACACTTCGCATTCCTTGCGGGAGGTGAAGCTGCCGATTTTGTCGCGCATCATCGACTTCAGATAGTGGGCGAAGCGCGAAACCGCCAGCATATACGGCAACTGCGCCGAAAGACGCGCGTTGGCGTTGGCTTGTTCTTTGTCGTAAACCTTGGGTTTCTGACAGGTCTGCGCGCTGAAAAAGGCGGCGTAGTCGGTGCCTTTGCAATGTACCAGCGAAGCGAATCCCAGGTCCGCCAGCTCCTTTTCCCGCCGGTCGGTAATAATGGTTTCGGTGGGGCACTTGAGCGCCACGTCGCCTTCCTCGGTCCGGAACGTATGCGAGGGCAGCCCTTCCACCAGGCCGCCGCCTTCCACCCCCCGAATCGCCGCGCACCAGCCGTAGCGCGCGAATGCGCCGGTGATGCGCGCCCCCAGTGCATAGGCCGCGTTTCCCCACAGGTACTGCGAATGGTCGTCCCCCTTCACCGCCTCTTCGTAGTCGAATCCGTCCACCGTCTTGGTGTCTCTTCCGTAGGGCACGCGCATCAGCACGTGCGGCAGCGTCAAGCACACATAGCGCGAGTCCTCCGACTGGCGGAAGCCTTTCCAGCGCGCGTATTCGGTGGTGTCGAAAATCTTCGCCAGGTCGCGCGGCGAGTCCAGTTGCGTGAACGATTCCAGGTTCATCAAATCCGCCCCCGCGGCCGAGAGGAACGGCGCGTGCGCCGCCGCCGACACCTGCGACATCCGCTCCAAAAGTTCGATATCTTCCGGGCCCTTCCCGAATTCGTAGTCTCCCAGCAGGCATGCGAACGGTTCGCCGCCGAACACCCCGAACTCCTGCTCGTAGACCTTCTTGAACATCTGGCTCTGGTCGAATTCGGGCACCCGCTGCAGGTCGCGCAGGATTTCCTTCTTGGAGGCATTGAAGACTTTGAGCTTCAGATTGACCCCGGTTTCGCTGTTTTCCAGCAGGTAATTGATGCCACGCCAGGTGGCTTCGAGCTTCTGAAATTTCGGGTGGTGCAGAACCTCGTTGAGCTGCAGCGACAGCAGGTGGTCGATCTGCGCGATGCGGGCGTGGATCATCGCCTCGGTGTCCGGCGCGACCGTCATCTGTCCTTCGAGGATCTGTTTCACGAATTCCGAAACCAGCCCTCTTCCCCGTTCGCGCATGGTCTCATCGCGCGCCAGCCGTCCCTCGTTGACGATCTGGTCCAGCAGTTGGAACTCGCTCTCCTGCACAGCCGGCGCGGCCAGCGCCTCCGCCGCGGCAGCATTCTCGGAAGCTTCACGCTTGGCCATATGGTTCACCGTCCTTTCGCGTTTTGGGCGATTTCTTTACCCGCCCGTTGCA
Source organism: Bryobacterales bacterium (assembly GCA_003164035.1). Classification (GTDB taxonomy): domain Bacteria; phylum Acidobacteriota; class Terriglobia; order Bryobacterales; family Bryobacteraceae; genus JBEKYD01. Next base: position 163,042 of record PLRS01000074.1, read on the forward strand.
ACTTGTCCGTGTTGTTGATGACATCTTGCAGCAACCGGTCCAGCTTCTCGTTGCCCTGAAGACTGCCGACCAGATCGGAGAGCTTGGTGCGCAGCTCGAGCAAGTCCCGCAACGGCCCGATCTTGCGAGCTACCTGCTCGGGCTCGAAGTCTTCCAGGCTCTTGAAAGTCAAATCCACGCCCAGGTTGCCCGCGCCGGCATCCTCGGACAGCCTGTTCTCCACCGAGAATGCCACCCGGGGCTTCATACTCTCCATCACCGAGCTGAAGTTGTCCGGAGTGATCTCGACGAATCGCCGGTCCTTGATCTTGGCCAAGGGCTCCGCCGGCTGACCGCTCAGGTCGCCCATAATCCCCATGACGAATGGGATCTCCTTCATTTCGATCGCGTCGCCGATCTCCACATTGTAGGTAACGTGGACGCGAGGGGATCGAACTCTCGACAGTTTTGTCTGAACGCTTTCCCGAGCCATGAAACCTCCCGAATCGTATCTTTAGTCTCTGCGGCTTGGCGCTTTTCTCACCAAACGCGTGGGCCATCCCCGCTGGAACCACCCAAGTGTACACCCTAATACCTCTTATCGCCCACACGCCGGCCGGGTGACCGCGCTGAACCGACTTACGCCGACCCTAAAAGCATATGCGTCCTGAAACTACTAGACAAAAAGTCCTGAGGTAACCGACTGGCGACCATCCTCTTCACATGAGGCGGCGTGAAAGGAGTGAAGAACATGCCAGTTTTTTCCGCCCCAACGAGCCCCAACCCAAAGCCAAGCTTACTGTATCCGGCGCGGCCGCGGCCCTGCGCGCCATCGGCCGAGTCCCAGACCTTCGCCGGACCTATTTGGCGACGTTCCTGACCGAGATTCCCTGGCTCGCCGCCTGCTGCTGAATTTGCGCCACCGCCTTGTCGGCTTTCATTGCCTTTAGCCGGGCCTGCAGCCGGGCATACTCCGCCTCTTTTTCCGGTACCCCATACCACCACTCCCAGCCCTTCCTCATACCGCTGGTGACGCCTGGAATGTCCCTTTGACCCCCGCATTGGCCCGTGGCATAGGCCACGGCTCCCACCCAAACTCCGACCATCCACGAAGCCTTGGCCGCCTGGTAGGCGATCATCAGCTCGGCCGCCGCCCCTGCCGCGAGCCCCGTGCCCGCGGTGCCGGCAACCCCGAGGTAGCTGAACATCTCTCCGACCGTCATCGTCGCGCCGCCCTTCCAGGCGAACGTCCGGAGCGCGGTCAGGCACGCCGACAAGAACGACACGGCGCCGTCGAATCCCCCGAAAAAGGTAGTCGGCGCCGGTGCGCCGCAACTATCGCACGATTCCTTGAAATAGTCGTACCACGTCTTGGCGCTTGCCATCGCTTCACTCCCCCAGCGGGGCCGGCCCGCCGCCCCAGCCTCGGTTCCCGCTACCGGCGCCAATCAGTATACGCCGGGCCTTCGCCTCGTACAAGAAACCGCGCAAAGAACCGGGCCTGTCCAGCCCCTCACAAGAGACGGCGCAAGAAGCGTGTGGAACACGTCACGGTATTTCGGTTTTTTTTGGAGGTCGTCGCCGCCCGGAGTCGTTCAGCGCCCGCGCTTATTCCATCCACTGGCGCCGCCGTATACGATGCTCTCCAGCTTGAGAATCACGCACAGAACCTGCATCTCATTCATTCCCGTACCCGGCCGTTTGAGCTTAGTGTACGCGTACGTGTCGTAGATGTCGCGCGGCCTGTCGCCAGCCAGCAGCAGATCGTGAACTGTCTCGACGTCCAAAGCAGTGGATCCCTTGTTCCCGAACTGAACCAGAGCTTTCAGCGACCACTGCATCATGCTTGTCCCCGCGCCCCGCAAGTCGGTCGGAGGAATGAAGTCGCTCCAACTGAATTGGCCCGCCACCATCGAGTCGTAGGCTTTATTGAACGCGCCGCTTTGCTGCGAGGTCCACTTCTTGGGATACGTCCCAAGAACCCAATCCCAGAAACCCATCGATTTCTCCTTTTGTCCCGGCGCTCGCGGTCGGGCCGGGTCCCGATAATTGCGCAGTCTGCCGCGGCGGCCGCGCGGTTCGGTCCGGACGGCCCCCGCCGTCTACGGATTGCCGTGAGCCACTCGGTTTGCTACGTTGACTCACATGCGCATTCTACAGCCGGTCGTCTGGTCCAAAGGCACTTTTCTCAGCCCGCAGCACATGCAGATTCAGGACCGCTTCGCGGAAAGTGTCCTGCAGTTCCGCCTGGAGGCGCTGCAGTTCCGCCCCTGGGGCTTCAGCCGGCTCAAAATCAACCAGGACGCCCTGGCGGCCGGCCGGTTGGCCATTCACGAAGCCGCCGGCCTGTTTCCCGACGGCCTGCCCTTCGATATTCCCCGCTCCGACCCGGCGCCGCCCGTCAAGCCTCTGGCCGGCTATTTCGACCCCGACCAGAAGTCGCTTGACGTCTATCTGGCCATCCCCGATTTTCGCGCCAGCGGCGTCAACCTGTCCGTGCGCGAGCGCGGTCTCGATACCCGCTACCTGGCCGAAGTCGCCTCCTTCCGCGACGAGAATTCGGGGGCTTCGGAAAAGCCCGTGCAGTTCGCCCGCAAGAACTTTCGTCTTTTAGTGGAAGGCGAACCGAGGGGAGGCGCGGTGTCCATGCCCGTGGCCCGGGTGCTACGGATTTCCGGCGACACCTTTGAGCTGGACCCCAAGTTCGTGCCGCCGCTGCTCGATTTCGCCGCCAGCGATTTCCTCCTCACCATCACCCGCCGCCTGATCGAAATCCTCTCCGCCCGCGGCGCCGCCCTGGCCGGAATGCGGCGCCAGAAAAACCAGAGTCTGGCCGAGTTCACCACCGCCGACATCGCCAATTTCTGGCTGCTCTATACCATCAATTGGCACTTCCCCCGCCTCCGCCACCTGTTCGAAACCCGCCGCGGCCACCCCGAAGGGCTGTTTCAGGTGATGCTTTCGCTGGCTTCCACCCTCACTACTTTTTCCATGCGCGTCGAACCGCGCGACCTGCCCCTTTACGATCACGAAAACCTGGGAGCCTCGTTCGACGAGCTCGACAAGCAACTGCGCGACCTGCTCGAAACCGTCATCCCCAGCAACTTCGTCTCGCTTCCCCTCAAGCTCATCCGCCCCGCCATCTACGCCGCTTCCGTTTTCGAGGACCAATTCCTGGAAAACACCAAAATGTACCTCGCCATCCGCGCCGATATGCCCGAGGCCGAGTTGATCCAGAAGGTCCCTCAACTGGTGAAAGTCTGCTCCGCCAGCCACATCGAACATTTGATTTTGCAGGCTCTCAACGGCGTGCCGCTCACCCACGTCATGTCGCCGCCCACCACCATCCCGATCAAGCTCGATCACCAGTACTTCAGCCTGAGCCAGGCCGGTGTGGCGTGGGAAGCCATCGCTCGCGCCCGCAACGTCGCCGCCTACATTCCGGCCGATTTTCAGAACCCGCAAGCCGAACTGATCATCCTGCTGCCCGAAGGCCAATCGCCGCCGGCTTAGATAGTACAGGCGTTCGGAGTGGGACAGGCCTCCCGGCCTGTCGCGGCGTCGAAGCGGCTCTTCCAGCCAGCGACAGGCCAGGAGGCTGTCCCACCAGGTACTTAGATGCCCTTGCTCCCCCTCACCGCTGGCTCAGCACCACCGCAAGCACGATCAGGGCCACCAGAACCACTCCGGCGGCGACCATGAGGGCGATCGCCGCCGGTGGCATCTTGGGCTTTGGGGGTGCCATCGCAACCGCCGCCGGCTTCGCGGCCTCCGGCGGTTTGGCCGCTTCGGGCTTCTCGCCGAAAATCCTGGTGTATTCGCCCGGATCGGACCGCTGCCCGGTCTGCCTGGGCGCGTCCACGGCCTCTTTGGCAAGCTTCGCCGCTTCGTCGGAGTTGCCGAATAAGCTCGCTGCCGTGTTCAACGAACTGGGCCCGGACGGCTGCCCGGCCAAACCCTCTTCGCCCATCCCCGGGCCGAAGATTCTGGTGAATTCTCCCGCCTTCTGGAAGGGCCGGCTCTCGTTGGCGGTGGAGCGCGCCGCCCTGGCCTGCTCGCCGGCAATATCGATCGCCTCGCCCGAGAGTCCCGAGCCGAACAGCTTGGTGAACTCGCCGGTATCGGCCGGAGCCCAGTCGGCCGGCGCGCTCGGCAAGTCCACTTCGCGCCGCCCCGAAACGGATGGGCCGCTGGGAGGTATCGGCGCCACCGGACCCGGCCGATTCGCACCGCCCTGAACCGCTGGCGGAGGCGGGCCGAAGGCGCGGGTAAACTCACCCGGTTCCTGGGCCGCCGCCGGCGCGGGCGTGGCCTCGACCTGATGCGAGGGCGGGAACATCCGCTGGAACTCTCCCGCCGCATCGTCCAGCAGGCTGGGCGGCGCGGACGCCACCGGTGGACGAACCGGCTCGGAAAGCGGAAATAGCCGGGTGAACTCTCCCGGTTCCTCTTCCACCAGGCCCGGAGGCGCGGACGCTGCCGGACGGACCGGTTCCGCCGCCTGCACGACCGGCTCCGATGCCGCGAACAGCCTGGTGAACTCTCCCGGCTCCTCGTTCAAAAGGCCACCAGCCGGCGCCACGGCCACCGGATGAACCGGCTCCGCCGGCTGCACGACCGGCTCCGATGCCGCGAACAGCCCGGTGAACTCTCCCGGCTCCTCGTTCAAAAGGCCGCCAGCCGGCGCCGCGGCCACCGGAGCCGGCGCCGGAGGGCTGGGCGCTTTGGCCGCTTCCGCCTGCCGGCTCAACCATTCCCGCAGTCCCGAAAACCCTTCGCTGCTTTCCGTCACCGCGTATTGGGAACCCGCGAATTCTCCGATTTCGATCAGCGGCGCCGCCGGCTTTCCGCCCGCGCCCACCAGCTTCGCCTTCAGCTCCGCCAGCAGCGCTTGTCCCCGCGGATTGAACAGGTGGAGAAAGACGATTCGGCCGGTGGCGCTCTCGATTGCCCGAAAGGTCTTCGCCTCGCCATCCGCCAGCAGCCGCTCCAGTTCATATCTCGTATAGAAACTCATAGACGATTCCAGCCATCGATCGATGTATTATGATGATGGCAATTTGTATCCAGGTGGTCAACAGCGTTACGATGCCGATGGAGTCTCTGGAAAGGCGGGGATGAAAAATCTTTCACGCGTCGTCTGGTCGGAAGGGATGTACGTCGGGCCTCACCATTTTCAGGCCCAGAACCGCTATTTCGAAGACACCATTCAGTTCTCCACTTCCACCGTCTGGTACCAGCCGTTCGGATTTTGCGGCTACCACCTGGACGCCGAAGCTCTGCGCAACGGCACTGTGAACTTGACCCACGCCCGCGGCGTCTTCCCCGACGGCCTCGCCTTTCACATGCCGGAGCACGACGAACTCCCCGAGCCGCGCCGCATCGCCGAACTGTTTCCCGCCGTCGAGGACAGCGTGGATATTCTGCTGGCTATTCCGGAGCTGCGGCCGGATGGCTTTAACTGCGCCCTCAACGACGCCGAGAAATCCCTGCCCATTCGCTACCTGGCCGAGGAGAAACCGCTGCCGGACGAAAACACCGGCCGCGATGTCAAGATGATTCAGTTGGGGCGCAAGAACGTCCGCCTCCTGCTCAGCACCGAAAGCGCCGAAGCCATGGTGACGCTTCCTCTGGCGCGCGTCCGCCGCCAGGGAACCAGCCAGTTTGTTTTCGACGAACACTTCTTTCCCCCTTGCCTGCAAATCAGCGCCTGCCCGCCCCTGATGGCCCTGGTGCGCCGCCTGATCGACGTGCTGCAGGAAAAATGCCGCACCGTGGCGCGTCCCAAGCAGCCGGGAGCCGCCACCGTCTCCGGCTTTTCCGCCGAAGGCATCGCCAACGCCTGGTTCCTCCACTGCCTGAACTCCAGCCTGGGGCCGCTCCGCCATCTCTGCGTTTCCAAACGCGCCCATCCGGAGGAAGTCTTCGTCGAGCTGGCGGGCCTGGCCGGCGCCCTTTGCACCTTCAGTTTCGACTCCCAACCCGGCTCCCTCCCCCTGTACGATCACCGCAACTTGGCCGACTGCTTTGAAACCATCGACCGGCACATTCGCACCCACCTGGAGCTGATCGTCCCCAGCAACTGCGTCCAGCTCGCCCTGACGCAATCCTCCCGTTTCTTTTGGGAAGCCCGCGTCACCGACGAACGCACCCTCAACCGCTCGCGCTGGATCTTTGGAATTCGCTGCGCCCTGGGAGAAGCCGACTTGATCGAAAGCACCGCCCGGCTGGTCAAACTCTGCGCCCGCGACTTCGTTCCCCGCTTGGTCGAACGCGCGCTGTCCGGGCTGAAACTTACCCATATCCCCGTGCCGCCCCCGGCGCTTTCTCCCAAACTCGAGTTCCAGTATTTCGCCATCGATAAGGCCGGCCCCTGCTGGGAGCGCCTGGTCAAGACCCGGGAAGTCGGCATCTACGTCCCCGGCGAATTGCCCGATCCGGAAATCGAACTGTCGGTGATACTGGAATCATAAGGATTCGCTCGTGCCCAACTCTGAACAGGGACGCCCGCTTGCCCCCGCCTCGCCCGATAACCTCGCCTTGCAGCTTCAGGAGTTGTTCACGGCCATCGTGCGGCTGCGCGCGCGCCGGCAGCAGGTGAGCAACGCCGAGCTGTTCCGCGGCCAGGTGCTGAATTCCGTCAAGACCGCCGAGCAGGCGGCCCGGGCCAGCGGTTACACCGACGCCGACATCCGCCTCGCCGTGTTTGCCGTCGTCGCTTTTCTCGACGAATCCCTCCTGAACCTGCGCCAGGCCGTGTTCAACGATTGGGTGCGCAGGCCGCTCCAGGAGGAGATGTTCGGCCGTCACGTCGGCGGCGAAGTCTTCTTCGATCACCTGCAGGAACTGCTGGAGCGCCGCGATTCGGTGGAAGTCGCCGACGTTCTGGAAGTGTTTTATCTCTGTCTCCTGCTCGGCTACCTGGGGCGCTTCAGCATCAGCTCCAAGGGCGACCTGCAAGCCTTGATGCAGCGGACCAATGACAAGATCCAACGCATCCGAAAGTCCGGGCCGGATCTATCGCCGCAGTGGGCCTTACCCGATGAGGCGGCCCGCCAATTGCGATCCGACCCATGGATGCGCCGTTTGCTCGTCGGCGCCGCGATTTCCGCCGCTGTGGCATTGCTGCTGTTCCCCGTCTGCAGGCTGTCTCTCGCGTCGGAAGTCAACGCCATCGGGCAAATCTCGAGCCCGGGGGGGCCATAACAATTCCATGGGGTATTTCGGTACCTACCTGATTTCCGCGGTCTTCATGATCGTGTTCCTTGGGGTCTCGTGGGTCGTCACGGGCCTGCTTCACCTTTCTTCCACGGCGGAAATGATGGTGCGGATGCTGCTGGTCGGGTTAGTATGCGCCGGATTCGCCGCCCTCTTCTATTTCCGTTCCCGCCGCCAGACCCGGCCCTCCACCGATGCCGAACGGGCCCAGGAGGACATGGCCACTTCCGAGCGGGAAATCGGCTTCTTCGTCCGCGACGCCGAAACCCGCCTGGCCGCCTCCAATCTCGGCAAGGAAGCCAAGCTCAGCCAGTTGCCCGTCTTCTTTCTGATTGGCGAAACCGCCTCGGCCAAGACCAGCGTCTTCGTCAACTCCGGCGTCGAGCCCGATCTGCTCGCCGGACAGGTCTATCAGGGCAGCCTGATTGTGGCCACCCGTCCGCTCAATATCTGGCTGGCGCAGCGATCCATTTTCGTCGAGGCCGGCGGCCAGTTGCTGGGTGAGCCGGCCCGCTGGGCAAGGCTCGTTAAGCGGCTTCAACCCCTGGGACGCCGCCTGTTCGGTTCGAAACCCGCGCCGCGGGCCGTCATCGTCTGCGTCGATTGCGAAACGTTTCTCAAGCCCGGCGCCGACGAAAAGCTGGCCACCATGGCCCGCGCCCTGCATACCCGCATCGGCGAGATCGCCCAGATCCTCGGCGCCCGCCTCCCCATTTACGTTCTCTTCACCAAGCTCGACCGCCTGGCCTGGTTCACCGACTACGTCCGCAACCTCACCGACGACGAGGTCAATCGCGTCCTGGGCGTCACCCTCCCCCTGCGCACCGGCCGGGAGCAGGGCGGCGTCTATGCCGAAGAGGAATCCCGCCGCCTGGCCGCCGCCTTCGAGGATCTCTTTCACAGTCTTTGCGGCAAGCGCCTTCCCTTCCTCGGCCGCGAAAATCAGGCCGACAAACTGGGACCCGTCTACGAGTTTCCGCGCGAGTTCCGCAAACTCCGCAACGCCGCCGTACGCTTTCTGGTGGACCTCAGCCGCCCCAGCCAGTTGCGCCTCGACCCGTTTCTGCGCGGCTTCTATTTCTCCGGCGCGCGTCCCGTCACGGTGAAGGATTTGGGACCGGTAGCGCGCGCGGCCCCCGAAGGAAGCCTCAATCGCGAGGCTACCGGCATCTTCGACCAGCAGGGCTTGGCGGAACCGCCCACCCCCGCCAGCCCCGCCGCTCGCACCCGCCGTGTGCCGCAATGGCTGTTTCTCGGCCATCTGTTCAGCGGCGTCATTCTCCGCGACGGCGCCGCGCTGGGCGTCAGCGGCCAAACCCGGAACCGCGAGATCGTCCGGCGCCTGGCTGCCGCCGCCGCCGCCGGCCTTTTCCTCGTCTGGTCCATCGGAATGGTGGTGTCCTATTTTCGCAATCGCGCCCTGGAATCCCAGGTCTCCGGCGCCGCCCGCGGGATTGCCCGCCTCGAAACCGGCGGCGCCGCTCAACAGCTACCCTCGCGTGATGCGCTGGAGCGTCTCGACACGCTGCGCGAAACCCTGGAGCGTCTTTCCCTGTACGAGCGTGAAGGAGCCCCCTGGAGCTTGCGTTGGGGGCTCTATGTCGGCAGCGACCTTTATCCGCCCGCCCGCCGCCTCTACTTCGCCCGCTTCCACCAGTTACTATTCGGTTCCACCCAGGCCGCGCTGGTCGATACGCTGCGTAAGTTGCCGCCCAAACCGGGGCCGAACGACGAATATAAGCCCACTTACGACACTCTTAAGGGCTATTTAATTACCACTTCCAATCACGACAAGAGTACCCGCGAATTTCTGTCCCCTCTCTTGCTCGATCGCTGGACGGCCGGCCGCCAGATCGACCCCGGCTTGACCGCCCTGGCCCAGCGCCAGTTCGATTTCTATGCCGACGAACTGGTCGTCTCCAATCCCTTCTCTTCCGCCAACGAACCTGACGCCGTGGAGCAGGCGCGCGCTTACCTGGCCCAATTCAACGCCATCGAGAGTATCTATCAGTTCATCATCGCCGAGGCTTCGCGGCAGAAGCCGTCCATCAACTTCAACCGGCAGTTTCCCGGCTCGACCGCCTACGTGATCAATAACCTCAGCGTGCCGGGCGCCTTTTCCCTGGATGGCTGGAAGTTCGTCGAAAACGCCATCGGCAACGTCAGGCGCTTTTTCGGCGGCGAAAGCTGGGTGCTCGGCAACCGGGCTTACACCAACCTGGACCCTGTAGCCATCGGTCCCGCCCTGCGCGAGCGTTATCACAAGGATTACATCGCCAACTGGCGCACTTATCTGACTAAGTCTCAAGTGGCGCCTTACGCGAGCGTATCCGACGCGGCCCAGAAACTCGGCCAGTTATCCAGCAACCAGTCTTACCTGCTGGGCTTGTTTTGCGTCGCGTCCGTCAATACTTCGGTTCCCGATCCGGACACCGCCGCGCCCTATCAGCCGGTGCAGTATGTCACTCCGCCGGGTTGCACCGACCGTTACATTTCGGGCAATAACAGCCCCTATGCCAGCGCCCTGGTCAGCCTGCAATCCTCCATGGAGCGCGTCGCCAGAAGCGGCGGCGAGGTGAAAGACGACGTCGTCTCCGCCACCATGGACGACGCCACCAACGCCTACAAAGTGACCCGCCAGATCGCCCAGAGCTTTCGCACCGATCGCGAAGGCAACGTTCACGGCATGGTGGAAAAGCTGATGGAGGACCCCATCCGCCAGGCCGAAGCCCTGCTGGGACGCCTGGGACCGTCGCAAATTAACGCCGAAGCGAAGCGGTTCTGCGGCGACTTCGCCGGACTTACCAATAAGTACCCCTTCAATACGGCTTCGGAGAACGATGCCACCCTCGACGAGTTGAATTCTTTCTTCCGCCCGGGTGACGGTAAGATCGCCGCCTTCGCCCAAACTAACCTGCGCAATTACCTGGAGCAGCGCGGCAATGAATGGGTGCGTAAGTCCGACACCCGCGTCCAGGTCAGCGACGCTTTCCTGCGTTTTCTCAACCGCGCCACCGCCCTGAGTGACGCACTCTATAAAGGCGGAGCCAGGGACCCAAGTCTCACTTACAACATGAAGGCGCTTTCCGCCGAAGGTCTGAAAAGCGTAACGCTGAGTCTCGACGGGCAAATGCTCAAAGCCGCTGGCGCCGGAGGTGAGTCGAAGGACTTCACCTGGCCCGGTTCGAGTGTCAGGGCGGCCAGGCTTTCGGGAAGTTTAGGAGGTCCCGAGCTGGGATTCATCACCTATGACGGCCTGTGGGCCGCGTTCCGCTTCTTCGGCGATGCCGACCGCTTCCAGGCCTCGGGCGCCGCCTACACCCTCCAGTGGGTGCCCCGCCAGGGCCAGGCCGGTCAACCCATGCGCCTCGATAGCGGCAAAGCCCTGGCCCTCCCCTTCCTGCTGGATTTGAAGGGCGCCCCGCCCATCTTCCAGAAAGGCTATCTGTCCGGCTTCCAGTGCGTCTCCGACGTGGCACGCTAGCAGCTTATATCGCGCCCTCCACCGTCGCGATATCCACCAGCCCGCTTGCCCCGTATAGCGCCGGCAAGATCTTCGCCGCCGGATACCGCCGCCGCAACGCGGCCACCTTCCTCGTCCCCGCCCGGTACGCCGGCAGGTACATGCGCCCCAACAGCGGATGCCGCCCCCATGCGCCCGAAAGCTTGTCGGCGCGCTCCGGCGAAACCAGAAAATCGCGCCGCAGGATTTTGGCCACCTCGGCCTGCACGGCGCCTTCGCCCCACGTCAGAAACGACGACTGGTTCTTGGCATCGTCCTGCAACAACGCCAGCAGCACCCCGATCTGCAAATCGGGATCGGGCAACTCCTCCACCTCCATCACCCCATAAGCCATCAGAATCGCGTTGTTGGCGATGCCTTCGAACAGCGCCGCCGCGCGCGTGTTCATCGTCAAAACCGAAGCTTCGAACCCCACCGCCCCCCGCCAGTAAAGGTGCTGTAGATAGGCGAATGTGGTGACGTGCCCCGGCACCACTTCATGGCTCACAAGCTGCAGGAACTCCGGCAGCGAAATCTCCAGCGACGCGTTGATCTCGTAGGTCGCTTCATACTCCGGGCTGCCATCGGCGCGCCGCTTGCGTCCCAGGTAATTCATCGAGCCGGAAAACCACGCGTCGCGAATCGCCAGAAACTCGATGTTCGCCCGCGGCACCGTTCGCAATTCCGGCGGCAGGTGCGGCGCCACGTTGGCCTCCGTCAATCGATCGAAGTGGCTGATCGCCGCCGCTCCCAGCAGCCGGATCGATGCCATCGGCACGCGGTGGCTCGCCCGCCATCCGTCCACCGCCGCCTGCAAATCGGCCGGCCCGCCGAGCAGCTCCGCCACGCGCTCGCGCTTGGCCATCGGGTCGGAAGCCTCCGGCGCCTGCGCGCACGACGCCTCCACGCAACGGTCGTAGGAAACCTTCGCGCCGCGGCCTAGAATCTCCATCGCCAGGTCCCACATGGTCTCGAAGCACTGCGCCAGTCCCGCGAAGTACTCGCCGCGTATGCCGCCAAGCGCCGCGGCCGCGCGGTTCAGCCCCTCGATGGCGCCGGGGATATCCACCTTCGCCAGGTACGCGTCGATCGCGGCTACGTCCGGAGATTTCGCCGAAACCCCGCCCGATTGCCGCACGGGCACGGCCTCCGGCGCCGTGTACGCCAGCGGCAAAGGCTCGTCGCCGAACCATGAATCGGCGATGAAGCGCCCCGTCCCCGATGCGCTCATCACGTCTCCGCCCCACAGCGTGTCTATGCCCAGAATGGCGTTGCCAACTACTTCCTCTAACCGCGCGCTCATCGCTCGCTCTCCTTTGTCTTGCGCACCGACCCGAACCAAAGGTACCCGCACAGACCGGCGAATAACAGCACCGATACAAATTGCGAAATCAACTCGTTGCCATAAAACGGCGTGCGGATCCACCCTTCCGTGTAGCCCGGTATCAGGCGGCAACCCGCACCCGCCACTCCGCCCAGCGCACCGCCCGCCATCAGCCCGCTGGCGATGATCACGCCCCGTTCGCGCACCCGGCCGCCGCGCTCGCCGCCCAGTTTCCGGCTGCGTTTGCCGATATAGTGCGCCAGAAATCCGCCCACCAGAGCCGGCGTGTTCAGCTCCAGCGGCAGGTACATTCCCAAGGCGAAGATCAGCGCCGGCACTTCCAGCATCTCCATCACCACCGCGATCGCCGCCCCCGCGCCGAACAATATGTACGCCACCGGCTGCCGGCTCATGAACCCTTCCACCAGAGCCTTCATGATCGACGCCTGCGGCGAGGGCAGCACCGCGCGCACGTCGCCCGGCGCCGCTTCCCCGAACTGAAACGCGCGCGCCAGCATCACGATGGTCAGCCCCACCGCCACCGACGCCGCGACCACTCCCAGGAATTTCACCTTCTCCTGCGCGGCCGGCGTCGAGCCCAGCCAGTAGCCCGTCTTGAAATCCGTCACCGCCTGTCCCGATACCGAAAGCGCGGTGCACACCATCCCCGCCAGCGCCATCACGAAGAACATCCCCGTGGTGCCCGAAAGGCCGAAACGCAGCAGCACAAGGGAGGAAATGATGATGGTCAGCATCGTCATCCCCGATACCGGATTGCGCGCCACGGTGGCAATCGCGTTGGCCGCCACGCTGGTGAAGAAGAACGAAAACACCAGCGCCAGCACTACCCCCATCAGAATCGCCATCGGGTCGTGCGACAGGCTGCCGAAGATCATGCCTACCGCCAGCGCGCTCACCACCACTCCGATCAGGATGGTGGTCGTCTTGATATCGCGGTCCGTCCGCTCTCCCGACGATTTCTCTCCCACCCGAAACGCGCGTAGCGCCACACCGAACGAACCTGCCACAATCCGAATCGATTTGGCGATTCCGAAGATGCCCGCCGTGGCGATGGCGCCCACCCCCACGAACCGCACGTAGCCGCGGAAAATCCCCGCGGCCGTCATCTTGGCGATGGGGATCGTCGCCGGGTATACCGCGGCCGTGTGCTCGCGGCCGATCATCCACACCAGCGGCACCAGCACCAGGTTCGACAGCACCCCGCCCGCGCACAGAATCAGCGAGCTGCGCAACCCCATCACGTACCCCAGCCCCAGAATGAACCCGATGGCATCGAAGCTCACCGCCACCTTGGCGCGCTCCGTCATCATCCGCACCGCCGGAACAAACTGGAAATCCACATATTCCTTCCACACCTGGAAGGTAGTGACCAGGAAGTCGTAGACTCCGGCCAGCAGCGTCGCCTGCAGCAGCAGCTTCGCCTGCGAGCCGCCCTTCTCGCCGGTCGCCAGCACTTCGGTGATCGCCGTCGCTTCCGGGTACGGCAGCTTGCCGTGCATGTCGGCCACAAAGTAGCGCCGCAGCGGAATCAGGAACAGCACGCCCAGGCAACCGCCGGCTACGCAGATCAGGATGGTCTCGGCCGGGTGCGGATCGAGCTTCAGAATGTAAAGTGCGGGCAGGGTAAAAATGGCGCCCGCCACCACCGATCCCGCCAGGCCTCCAATGCCGGTCACAATCACGTTTTCAAGCACCGTGGACCGCCGCGGGTAGAGACGCGCCAGGCCGATCGCCAAAATGGAAATCGGGATCGCCGCGTCCATCACCTGTCCCACCTTCAACCCCGAATACGCCGAGGCGATGGTGAACACCACGCACAGCAGAATACCCCACCCGATCGAGCGCGGCGTGAGTTCCGCCAGTTTCTCCGACGCCGCGACCGGCGGTTGGTACGTCTCTCCCGCGGCGAGAGGCGTGTACGCGTTGCTGGGAAGCCGTTTGGCTGGAAGGGCCGTTGCCATTCTTCTCCTCGACTGCGACGAACCAGCATATGCTAGCACCGTGGGGGCGGCCAAGCCTTTTGGCCTGTCACTGGTAACAGGACGAAATTGGTGTATAATGCCTGACAGCACTCTCTCGGATGCGTCGCGCGCTGGCATCGATCTTACTCACGCTACTCAGCTTTCCGCTGATCGCGCCGCTTCTCGCCAATACGGATTCCAGCCTGCCCGCCTGCTGCCGCCGCAATGGCAAGCACCATTGTTCGATGATGTCGATGGGCAGCCCGGCACCGGGTCCGGCAGTTAGAGCCGTTCGGCCAAGGTGCCCCTATTACCCGGCCGGCAATACCGTCCCCTGCGAGCCGGATGTCGCTTTGCCGGGGATCTCTCCGGCCGTTTTCGCCTTGCTCTTCAGCCGTCAAGCGGGCCAGGCGCGGACCGCCGCCGGGTACCGGCTTTCCTTCAGCCCCTCGCACCAGATGCGCGGACCGCCTCCTTCTCTCTCCTAACTCGCTAATAACTCTACCAAGGACTCGTGGCGCACGCACTCGTGCGTGCCGTGTCGAGACTCTTCTCGACACCCGTCCCCTCGTACAGCACGCTATGCCGCGAGTCCGAGCCGCGACCGTAAGGGAGCGGTTGCCGGCGATGGTAGTCCCAAATTGTCACTCATAGGAGATTGAATGGAAGCGTCTTATAAGAGGTTCGTGGTGTTAGCGGTTTCTCTGACCTTTGCCTCCCCGCTGCACGCCACCATTTTTGGGAGAATACAAGGAATCGTACACGACCCACAGCACCGGCCTATCGCCGGCGCGTCGGTCAGGCTGCGGGCGATTACTTCGGACTGGACTCAAACAGCGCAGGCGGGCGACGACGGTGAGTTCTCCTTCCCCACCGTACCCGTCGGCGATTACAAAGTCACTGTCACTCAGCCTAAGTTCGAGGCTTCCGAGCAGACCGTCACGGTTGCGTCCGGCTCATCGCTTGTTCTTCACTTTCAACTGGCGATCGCAGCGTTGAATCAAACCACCGTGGTCGCCGGCCAGCCCATCCTGGCCAATGTGGATTCGGTGACTCCCACCACCCTGGTCAATCGCGAGGATATCGCCCAAACTCCCGGCGCCGACCGCACCAACAGTATGGCGATGATCACCGACTACGTGCCCGGCGCATACGTGACCCACGACATGCTCCACATGCGCGGCGGCCACCAGGTCGATTGGCTGATCGACGGCGTACCCGTGCCCAACACCAATATCGCCACCAATCTAGGCCCGCAGATCGACCCCAAGGACATCGATTACCTCGAAGTGCAGCGCGGCAGCTACGACGCGGAATACGGAGACCGCACCTATGGAGTTTTCAATATCGTGCCCCGCAGCGGTTTCGAGCGCGACAACCAGGCGGAACTGGTCGCCTCTTTCGGCAACTGGTTCCAGACTAACGACCAACTCAATTTCGGAGGGCACACCGAGCGGTTCGCGTACTACGCGAGTGTAAACGCGAATCGCAGCGATTACGGTTTGCAGCCTCCGATCGGGCAAGTCGTTCACGACGCCGAGAACGGGTACGGAGGGTTCGCATCTCTCTTATTCAACGCCAATCCCTCCAACCAGCTTCGCCTGACCGCGTCCTTGCGCCGGGATAATTACCAGATCCCCGTCGACCCCGATCCTAACTCGGCAGGAAATCAGGTTTATCCCAGTTACGGCCTCCACGATAGCGAGCGTGAACCTGATGGTTATATCACTTTCTCCTGGATTCACACCTTCAATCCAAACGCAAGGATAACCGTCTCACCTTTCTATCATTATAACCAGGCCAGTTATAACGCCTTGCCGAACGATGTGCCCGTGATTACCGATGTAAGGCAGACTGCCAATTACACCGGTCTGCAGGCCAGCGTGAACCTGACCGTGGTGAAGCACAATGAGGTTCAGGCGGGAGTGTACGGGTTCGTTCAACACCAGAGTAACTTCTTTAATAACGTCTTTACCGATTGCGGCGACACGTGTCAGAACTTCGGCCCATCTTCGGGTGCCGTCACCGGCGGCCTGGCCGAAACGTTCGTCAGCGACCGGTTTAAGGCGACGTCGTGGTTGACGTTGATCGCCGGGGTTCGCTATTCGCACTTCGACTCCGGTTCGGCCGGCGGGGGAACCCAGCCGGCGCTCGTGGAAAACGCAACGGACCCGCGCTTTGGTGTTGCCATCCGGGTGCCGCGCCTGAACTGGGTTTTCCGTGGTTTTTGGGGCGAGTTTTATCAGGCACCTCCACTGTTGACCGCCACCGGGCCATTGATCGACTTAGCCAACAGCCAGAGTCTGGCTTTCAGCCCGCTACGTGGCGAGCGCGACAAAGAATACCAGGTCGGCGTTACGATTCCTTATCGCGGCTGGGCGCTCGATGCCGACACCTTTCAGACCCGCGCCACAAATTGGCTGGACCATAGCAACATCGGCGAATCGAACCTATTCTGGCCACTCACTTGGGACGAGGCCCTGATTCAAGGTTGGGAACTCACGCTCCGTTCCCCCCGCCTGTGGCGCCGCGCGCAGGCCCACCTGGCCTATTCGAACCAGATCGCCCAGGCCGCGCCGCCTTTCACCGGCGGGTTGATCTGTCCCACTCCCATTCCCGCGGGCTGCGAGCCACCCCCGGGACTTGCGCCGGTGGACCACGATCAGAGAAACACCCTGAACTTCGGCGTCAACGCCAGTCTTCCCTGGCAGGCGTTCGTTTCGACGAACGTGTACTACGGCTCTGGATTCACCAACGGGACGCCGGATGCGCAGTATCCCGGCGACTCTCTGCCCCAGCACACCACGTTCGACATTTCGCTGGGAAAGAGCTTCGGCGAAGGCGAGAAATACAAGGTCTCGTTGAACGCTCTGAACGTGGCGAACCGTCGCATATTACTCGACAACAGCCTGACCTTCGGAGGCTTTCACTTCAACGACCCGCGGCAGATATACGCCGAGGTCCGTTGGAAATTTCACTATTGAGCGGACGCTCGCGGGACGTGGAAATTGTGGACGGCAACGCCGGAGATCGCGGCCGCCGCCACGAAGTTGAGCAACGCGACTTTCTTTAGAGCCTTGGGCCGCTGGTGAACCAGCCGGAACTCGACCAGTTCCAATACGCCTTCCATCGCGAGCTTGCGCGCGGCGCTGGAGGCGGTGAAAGTCCCTTGCCCGGAGCTGAGCAACGGGTTCAGTTCGGACTTGCGCAGGCTGCTGGCTACGTCCGCCAGGTTGGCCGCGTTCCAGGCGGCGAGCGATGCGACGAACCACTTTTTTCCGCTATCCCCGGTGTGGGGCACCACGTGGGTGTCCGCCACGAAGTTCGCGGCGTCCGCGGCCGCCAGATTGGAACTTGCCGCCAGCAGCAAGGCACACACCATCCACCAACCGCTTCTCATCCGCTACCGGCCTCCGAATTACTCTTCGGCGCGAAAAGCGGTTGTAAGAGCTGGGGTGAAAGGGCAGTGAAAAGGCCGGCAGCAACTGGCTTTCCAGTGGTTCTGTAACAACGGTGTCGACCGCTCCCTTACGGTCGCGGCTCGGTAACGCGCAGCCGAGCCGCGACCGCCAGGGAGCGGTTGCTAAAAGCGTGGCTGTTGCTTAGTTCGCGGCGGCCTTCTGCGGGGATTTGACTTCGATCCCAGCCATCGCTTCGATGAAGGTCACGATGGCGGAGTGGTCCAGATCGCCTTTGCCTTCGGTGATCAGCGCCATCAGTATTTGTTGCACGCTGCTGGTCAGGGGAAGGGCCACCTTCATCGATTCGGCCGCCAGCAAGGCGTTGCGCAGATCCTTCTGATGGAGGCGAATCCGAAAGCCGGGTTTGAAATTGCGTGCGATCACCATTGGTGCCTTGGCATTCAGCACCGTGCTGCCCGCCAGGCCGCCCTTGATGGCGTTGAACACCACCTCCGGATCGAGACCGGCCTTAGTCGCCAGCACCAGCGCCTCGCCCACGGCGGCGATGTTGCATGCCACGATAATCTGGTTGGCCAGCTTGGTAACGTTGCCGGCGCCCACCGCGCCGGTCAGGGTCACGCTCGATCCCATGATTTTGAGGATCGGAAGCACCTTCTGGAACACGGCTTCCTCGCCGCCCACCATGATGGCCAGGGTGGCGTCGACCGCCTTGGGCTCGCCGCCGCTCACCGGCGCGTCCAGGAACGCGACGCCCTTGGCGGCGCAAGCAGCGCCCACTTTTTGCGCCACGATCGGGCTGATGGAGCTCATATCCAGCAGGATCGAGCCTTCCACGGCGCCTTCCAATGCACCCGCCGGTCCGAGCACGGCCTGCTCCACTTCGGGGCCGTCCGGCAGCATGGTGATGACGATCTCGGTCCGCGCCGCTACATCGCGGCACGATTCACCGCGCGCCGCGCCGTAACCCACCACCCGGTCCAACAGCGCCGGAACAATGTCATAGGCCACCACCGTATGGCCCGCCTTCAACAGGTTCCGGGCCATGGCGTTTCCCATGATACCCAGACCGATAAATCCGATATTCGACATGTGACTTTTTTCCTTTTTTCCCCCACCCTATTTGCTCTGGCAGGTCGAATCATAAGAATAACGGATTTCACCGTCTCAAGCGCCGCCGCTACCCCTGCTGCTTGTCCCAGCGGCCCCGTTCCCGCAGCTTGCGAACCTCCTCCGCCGCCATCTCCCGAAGCCGCGCCACGTCCACTTTCGCCGTCCGGTTCAGCGGCATCGCCCCCGCCTCCAGGACCACGTAATGAAGCGGGCGCATATAGGAGGTCAGCGAGCGGGCGTGCTTGCGCAGTTCGGCTTCGCTGAGATCGGCTCCGCGAAGTTTTTCCACGAAGGCGACGATCCCTTCGGTCCAGATGCGGTGCGGTTGTCCCACCACCCCTACGTTTGCCACCCGGTCGGAGAGCGCGCTGAAGTGATCCTCCACATCGCCGGGAAACACCTGATAGCCGGAGGGCTTCAGCACCCATTTGGCGCGGCCGGAGAAATGCAGTCCGTCGCCGTCGGTGTGCCCCATATCGCCGGTATAGAGCCAGCCATCGGTGGACAATGTGGCGGCGGTGGCAACGGCATCGTTCACGTAACCGAGAAAGGTCTGTGGGCCCTGAAAACAGATGTGGCCGGTCCCCCCCGCCGCCGTCTCCGCCCCGGCCGACCCGTCGCCGCTCATGGGCTCCCGAATCGACATGCGGTAGGCCGGCATGGCCCAGCCAATGCCGCGCGCCACGCGGTCGGCATCCGCAGTGACCGGAGTGTAGGTGCAGAAACCGGAAGTTTCGGTCAGCCCCAGGCCGGTCGCGATCCGGGGCGCCATCCGCAACATCCGGTCGAGAAACGGCCGCGGCACGGCTTGCCCCCCATACACCGCGGTTTCAAGGCTGGCCAGGTTGCGCCTTTCGAATTCCGCGGTGCGCCATTCCATCTGGAACATGGCTGGAATCTGCCCGAGCAGGGTCACCCCATGCCGTTCGATGGCTTCCAGCGATTTCAGGGGGTCGAAGATTTCGAGTGTCACCGCCGTGCCTCCCATGAACAGCGAAGTGATGAGGATCTCGGCCTGGCCGCCTACGTGAGAGGCCGGCAGGTTGCACAGCGTCTTCCGATCGGGACCGAAGCCGAATGCCTTCCCCAGGCAGAGATTCTGGCAGGCGATGCCGCAGTGCGAAAGCAGCGCCGGCTTGGGCGAAGCGGTGGAACCGGTGGTGAAGATCACCTGCGCGCCATCGAGCCCGGTCACCTCCGCTCGCACGGGTTCGGGGCTGCCGGCGGCGCGCGCCAGCAGGTCGAAGAAACTGACCGCGCCGGGGATGCATTCGGCCGGCGGCGATAACTGAATGAAATGCTCCACGGAGCCGCACTGGCGCCGGACCGCCTCGCCCAGTGCGGCGAAATCCGCCGCCGCCGTCTTACCGGGGAACGCGTACCCACGCGCGCGGATCAAACCGAGGGAGCGGACCACCTCGGCCGGACTCAAGCGAAGATCCAGGGGCGCATGGATCACCCCCAAGCGGAAGCAGGCGTATTCCAGCAGGATGTGCTCGTTCGCGAGCGGCAGCGAAGCCGCCAGAAAGTCGCCTTTGCTGAAGCCCATCCGGGCGAGTTCCCCGGCCAGCATCAGGGAGCCGCGCTGCAACTCGCGCCAGGTAAGGCGGGTGCCGCGGGTAGCATTGACGATGGCGGCCTGGTCCGGCTTGCGGGCCGCCCAGTAATCCACGGCGGCGTGGACCAGGTGACGGTCGGCGTACCCGTTCTCGAATTCTTCCAGCGTGACCTGGGGAATCGGTGGCGCATTCATGGCTGTCTATCTTTTTGAATAACACGACGCCCGTCGCCCGCTGGAACCAGCCACGGGGCGACGCCGGTTGGCGGATGCTGTTTTCGAGGGGTGGTCAGCCTACCATGGCGGGCAACTGGCGGGCAATGGCGCCCAGAGCTTCCGCCTGGGCGTTCATGGCCTCGCCGATGGCGGAGGTTTTTTCCGCCGCGGCCGTGGAGGTCTCGGTCGCAGTCTCCATGCCGCCGATAGCATGGGCAATAGATTCGACTTCTTGGGCCTCTTGCTCACTGCCGGCCTTGATCCGGTCCACCAGTGCCCCGATCTCCCCCGCGCTGGCGGTAACTTTGGCGATAGCCGCCGCCACGGTTTCGAAGTGGCTTCGGCCGTCGTGCGATTTGCCGATGGATGTTTTAATCAATCCAGCGGTTTCCGCGGCCGCTTTGGCGGAGCGCTTTGCCAGACTGCGGACCTCCTCGGCGACCACCGCAAAACCCAGGCCGGCCTCTCCAGCCCGCGCCGCTTCGACGGCCGCATTTAGGTGCGTGGTAAATCTCGACGACCGACGGGCAAGTGATCGATTCGTTGGAATGTGTTGCGGGTCAAGCGGCCTTCCGGAGGGGCTTTGGGGACGGTCGGAGGAGCTTTTTGGCTTCGGCCAGGCGGGGCTGGTGGGTGGCGAGGCGGGCGATTTCCGGGATTGAAAAATCAAATTGCGGGGGAGGGTCTGGCAGGGACGAACGCCTGCGCCACGGGGGGTCCGTCAGGCGGCACGGGCGGCGGCGGACTTATTGAGGCAGCAGTGTTTGTATTTCCGCGTGCTGCCACAGGGGCAAGGGTCGTTGCGGCCGGTTTTGGGTTCGGGACGGCGGTAGGTTTGGGGCTTTTGTGCAGAATTGTGCACGTGGAGGGCGGGGCTGGATTGGGCAGCG
This sequence comes from Bryobacterales bacterium, assembly GCA_003164035.1. GTDB lineage: Bacteria > Acidobacteriota > Terriglobia > Bryobacterales > Bryobacteraceae > JBEKYD01. The sequence continues at coordinate 184,243 of PLRS01000074.1, forward strand.
TTGGGCACGGTTGTGCAATTTTGTGCATCGCTAGCAGGTTCGGGGGGCTGCTGCTGAGCGAACCGATTCTGCTCGGCTTCCGCCATGGCATCGAACATGTCGACCATGCTGGCGGGCTCTTCCTTTTCGAACTTGGGCGGGGTGGAGACTTTATCGATGATGAAGATGGCGGCGCGGAGGCGGATGGAGGGCGAAGACTTTGGATCGGTGAGGACGGTGCGGATGGCTTCAAAGGCGAGGTCGGCCAGATCGACGGCGCGGTCGCGGTAGAGGACGGCGCGGTCGTGACGGGCGATGGCTAATGCCTCGCGGAAATCGGGCGAGTTGAGGCGCCAGTTGGCGATGGTATTTCGATGGATGCCGGCTTGGGCGGCGGCGTCGGTCACGGAGGCGCCATTGGACAAGGCGTCGACGACCTGGAGTTGTGGAGGGGTCAGAATGAACATAAAGAATCGCTCGCGACTACACGATAGCGGGCGAGCGGGAAAAACCGGGGTGGGGGAAGGCTGCGGATTGGCGGTAAGACGATGGTGCGAAAGAAGTTAGGAATATTTCAAAAAGCTGTGACCGATATCGAGATCGTGCTCCAGATCCTCACCGCGTTCGCGGGGCACTGCGGGCTATGCGAGAAAAGCGCCGGGATGAGTCCCGGCGTGGCAGACTGAGAGTCCGCTCCACTATGTCGTGCACACGGTCAGCCAAGAACGGGGTGGTCTTCAAAACGGCAGAGGGTCCTGATCGCCGTTAGATTCCTTCGGCGCTTTCCTGAAGGTTGATGCATCTATCAAGGGAATATTCGGCTGCTTCCCTTCGAATAGCTCCTGAATCGTGAGGATCTGGATTTTGGGGTATTTGCCGTAGAGCGTCTCGTAGAATCCCGCCTTCACGGCTTCCGTTCTCATCGGCCCGGTCGAATCCGCGAGTGTAATGAACACGCCAATTTTGGCGTTCTCGCGATCCACGACGTGGGCCAGATCGCGCACCATGGCCACGTTGACGTGGTCACCACCTTTGACCGAGACGATGGCCTTCTCCGTGATCTTTCCTTCCGGCTTGAAGTAGATCAGGCCGTCTATGCCGGAATCCGCGCCTTTCTTCTTTCCGGCGAACGGGACGGCGTTCACCAGGGATACCGCCCACCACTGGAATTGATACTTGTCGCGCAGCGCCAGATCGCGTGCGCCGTCCAGGTCCTTCGGCGTGCCGTGGACCTCGTACTTGATTCCGGGAAAGGCGTCCTTCAGGCGCTTCTCGATCAGGGATATCGCAAGATGGGTGATGTCTATGCCGATCCATTCGCGCTTGAGCTTCTGGGCTGCATGGACGGCGGTGCCGCAGCCGCAGAACGGATCGAGGACAACGTCACCTTCGTTGGAACTCGCCGCCAAGACACGCTCCAAGAGGGCCTGAGGTTTCTGTGTGGGGTATCCGAGGCGCTCTTGGGCCATTGAGTTTATGGGATTGATATCTGCCCAGATATTGGTTGCCAGGGTTCCTTTAGTATTTTCGAGATAGCGTTTCAATTGAGGCCGTTTGCTAGTGCTATCTGGGTACCAGATTAGGCCCTCTCGATCCAGGCGTTCCATCGTTTCCTTTGAATATGCCCAGCCGTTTGGGTGTGGTTTATGACCCTTCCACTCGTACGTCAGGTTTGGACGCGGATTTGGACTTCTCATGTCACTCAACCTATACTGTCTTCCATCGCCGTCGTCATGCCTGTACTTGCTGGATAAATACTGCTCTGTGTGCGCAAGGTAGATCGGGTTCCAGGAAAAATCTCTGTCTTGCTCCTTTACGTAGTAGAGCAGGGTATCTGCGACGGCGCTCCATCCTTTGCTGTCATTGTGGACGTTGGTTCGCCTCCAGGTGATTTCGGTCCGGAAGTTTAGCGCGCCAAATATTGCGTCCATCAGGATCTTCAAATAGTGGCTCGCAGTCGGATCGCAGTGCAGATAGATGCTGCCGGTCGCCTTGAGTACCCGTCGAAGTTCCAGGAGGCGTACAGCCATCATGGTCAGGTACGCCATCATATCGTTCTCTTTGAGGAACGACCTCATGGCTCGCAGCATTTCCGCTGCGTCGCTGTTGCCGCTGGACATCACGCCATCAAAGGCTAATTCCGCCTCGTCACCCCAGTGCCAGGTGTCCTCGAATGCTTCGATCTGCGCGCGGGATTTCTCGCCGGCGGTGCTCTTGAAGAGCACGTTGTAGGTGGCTTGGCTATTGAACGGAGGGTCAAGATAGATGAGATCGACGCTCTCATCGTCGATGCAACCGCGCAGGACGGTGAGGTTGTCGCCGTAGTAGAGTCGATTCATAGTCGGTAAATCGGCGTGGTGGCCGAACGCGATTAGGGTACCAGAATTCGGCCTTTAGGCGGGCCTGAGAAAAGGGGACGGGGTGCTTAACCGATCTGGGGAAATCCTTTTAGGGCAACCGCTCCCTCGCGGTGAAGGCGTCCGCTCTCGATGGCGTACTTGATGAACGGCTATTGGTCCGCGGTTGGCTGTATTTCCAATGCTTCCAGCGTAGGGAGGGCGAAGGCGGGTGTCATTGCCGAGGCCAAGGACACCGGCGACAAGATCGCCGGCGCTACGAAGACGAGGAATCGCCGGTGCACACAAGGGTTTGGGCGCCCAAATTTCCATCCGTAACCAAATCTCCGGTTCTGGCGAAGGAATATAATAGGGAACAAAAGAGGATGCTGATCAAGAAGCCCGAGGATTTACGCTATTCCGAGATCACGCCGCGCCCGGTTTATCTGAACCGGAGGCGGTTTCTGGCCGGCCTGCCGGTGGCTTTGGCGGGGGGCCGCGAGCTGCTTTCGCCCATTCGGGCGCGCGCCGCCGGCGGGAGGTTCGCCAATCTGGTGAAGAGCCCGTTCAGCACCACCGAAAAGCCGAACAGCTTGAACGACGTCACCCACTACAACAATTTCTACGAATTCGGCACCGGCAAGGACCAACCGGCCAAACTGGCGCAGAAGTTCAAGCCGGGGCCGGATTGGAGGGTTTCGGTGGAAGGGGCCGTGGCCAAGCCGCGCAAGTTCGCCTTGGATGAACTGGTGGCGCTGGCGCCGATGGAAGAGCGCATCTATCGCCATCGCTGCGTGGAAGCCTGGTCCATCGTGGTGCCGTGGGTGGGATATTCGCTGAGCGTGCTGCTCAAACAGGCGCAGCCGACGGCCAAAGCCCAGTACGTGGCCTTCGAAAGCTACTACAGCTCCAGCATGATGCTCTCCTCCGAACAAGCCGGCATCGAGTTTCCTTACGTCGAAGGGCTGCGCCTGGATGAAGCCATGCACCCGCTCGCCATGCTGACGTTCGGCATGTACGGCGACTCGCTGCCGCCGCAGGACGGGGCGCCGGTGCGGCTGACGGTGCCCTGGAAGTACGGCTTCAAAAGCATCAAGTCGCTGGTGAAGATCAAGCTGGTGGAAAAGCAGCCGGCCAGCACCTGGAATTTGACCAACTCGCGCGAATACGGGTTTTATTCCAACGTCAACCCGCAGGTGGATCACCCGCGCTGGAGCCAGGCCAGCGAGCGCCGGCTGGGCGAATTTTTCAAGCGCCCGACCCAGATGTTCAACGGTTACGGCAACGATGTGGCCAGCCTGTACAACGGCATGGACCTGAAGAAAAACTACTAGGCCGAATTGTGAATGACAAGCCCGGGGCCTGTCCTACGCCGAATACAATGCCGCTACTTCGTAATCCACGACTTTGGGAATGGTGAACTCGATGGCACCGTTGCCGGCGGTGAAAGGGATGTTGGTTTCGGCCCGCAGCAGTTCCACGCGGGTCACCCGCCGGCCCGGGGGCAGTAACATCCTTACCTTCTGGCGGCCGATGGGGAAGAACTCCCGCAGCCAACCGCGGTGCATGGCGGGGTTGGTGTAATTGAGGACGTGCACGGCGAAGCCGGCCTCGGTTTCCCAGGCGAAAGTCTCGATCACGCCGTCGCCTTCGATGGTAACCGGCGGATTCGCACCGGCTACCCAGCGGATGGAATTCTGCAATAACCGCGCCAGGTCGGTATGGCCGGAGCGCCACATGGTGCGCTCGATGTCGCCGGGGAACCAGGCCAGACGGCTCTTGCCTTTCTCCCGCAGCACGACCGCCGGCTCACTTGTCCGCTGCTGGACGGGATAGGAGAGTTCGGGAGGGTACGCCACGAAGCCGGGCACCACCGTCAGAACCGGGTTATCGATCGGAGCCACCGGGACCCGGTTCTGTGCGCCGGGTATCCACTGAGTATTGGAAAAGCCGTTGAGAATCGCGTGCTGTCTTTCAATGCGGGCCAGATACGCGTTGCCCACCGTGGGGACGATCTCGCCGGCCTTGCGAATGCCGAAAACATCGGCCAAGCCGAAATCCGGCCGCCGCTCATTGCGCTCGGTGTACAGGCTGGTCTCGAAGCTGGCCAGCAGCGAGCCGCCGGCATCCACGTAGGCGCGCAACTGGCGGCACTGTTGGTCGCTCAGCAGGGCCGTGTTCGGCAGCAGCAGCGCGGCGTACTTCGCCAGGTCCTCCGGCGCAAGCTTGTCCTCATGCACGAAATCGAAGAGGTACCGGCCCTCGAGCAGCGCGTAGTACATCCCGTCCATGTACTCCCGCATCAGGGCGCCCGGCGGAGGCTGGTAGAACAGATGCGTGCGTTGGCCCATCACCACGCCCAGATTGGCGATGGAGCGCTTATTGACGAAGTGGGCGTCGTGGCGCGCCGTCCATTCGAAATATTTGTGCGCGGGCTCCAGCCAGCGCCGGTCCTCCCCCATGCCGTTCTCGCCGCCGATGATATGGTGATACGGCACCATGCCGGAGGCGAGCGTCTCGTTGAACCACATGCGTTCTTCCTGCGGCGACTTATAGACGTTGCGCCAGCGGGGCGTGCCGGTGGACCAGGCTCCGGTAACGTTGTTCGCCATCTTGCCCTTCTGCACGGCGCTGCACACGCGGCCTTGCAGGGCGCATCCCCAGATGGGCGTATCGTCGCCGCCGCGGCCCTGGTTATCGGACTGGAACCATTCGCAGAGTTCCCCCAATTGCACCAGGTTGGCCGTGGAACGGATGCCGCCGCCGAGATTGGCGAAATAGAAATTGGTCGGCTTCTTCTGTTTGGCAATGGAATCGTAGAGCTTCCAGAGATAGATGGTACGTTCGTTGAACTTATCCCAGTAGTCGATGGTTCCCGGCTTGGGCAGTTTCTTACACTGCTCGCAATGGCAGACCGGCAAGGTTCCCAGCGGCGGCCAGGCGTTGGTGAAGATGCCGTCCACGTCGTAGAGCGAGTTGATTTCACGCATGATCGCCGGCACATAGTCGGTCATGTAGGAAGTGAACATGCAGGTGCGGAACAGGCGCGGGTCCTCGGTGTGGTGGACAGCCTTTCCTTCGGCGTCGCGCTCGAACCACTCCGGATGGGCTTCGACGGCATCTTCCCAATTCAGGTCCGGACTCATGCGCGCGATCACGTGGATGCCGCGCTTCCTGGCGGCGGCGCAACACTCGCCGAAGAAATCCCGGTCGCCGAGAAACTTGCCTTTGCGGTGGTACGGCACTTTGGTCTGGTAAAAAGCCAGGATGCCAGTGACGCTCACCATGGTGGCGTCCACCTTCAGGCTGGCCCAGTAATCCGCCCATTGCTCGACGTCGAGCACGGCCGGGTCGTGCTCGGTCATATTGGTCTGGCCGAGCCGCCGGATTTTCCGTTGCCAGGGAACCGCAGTCTCGGCGGCAAACAGGGAAGTCGCCATCGCGGCTGCCGGCACCATCATGAAGTCGCGTCGATTCAAGTCCATGAAGATCCTCGATCCGCATCGATGCTAACATGCGGACGAGGCGGGCAAAACCATAAGCGTCCGACATTGCGGGCTTGACAGCCTGCGCCACTAACCCCGCTTGCGCGCTGGTTTCATCTGCCTCGGCCGCTTACCGGGCCTATTCCCAGCGGAGATCGCGGCGGCCTCGGCCGGGAGCGGTGCGGCACTGGCCCAATGAAATATCTGCTCTCTCAGTTCGCGATCGACCCAGAGGGCAACCGCGAAGGGAATCACGTAAGGAATCGCGCTGACTGACAGATATTCGCTGAAATGCAAGAACCAGTTTCCCAGCGGATCTTGCGAAGGCAACAATTGCGCCAGCGCCTTGTGTGCGTAAATCTCCGCGGTGACCAGGAGCAGAGCGATTTCCAGTACCACCATCGCCAGCGTTCCGAGCAGCAGCGGCCGTAAGTTCCGGCGGATGCCCGGCGCCGCCAGCATAATCGCCCAGTAGACCGGCAGGCCGAAGGTGAAGGCGCCCGCGTCCGACCGCGCCAGGTCGAAATCGATGGAGTGCATCTGTTGCGGCGTGGGGTTCTCGAGGGAGCGTGGGAGGGTCGCTTCCAGCGGAACTTCAAACGTCCAGTCGCCGCTCGGAGCCTCCGTCACTGAAAGCTCAGAGCGCCCGCTAAAGACCGCGCCACCGCATACTTGCACGGCTCCCCTCAGCAGAAATAACAGAGGGTTGAGCAGCACGAACCACCACAAGATCAACATACCGGTCAGCAGCGCCGAACCGAGCAGCAGAAAGCGGGTTTGGGGATTGAGGCTAATCGCCGGCATTGGGCACGGTTCCGGCCCGGGATACGCGACTAACCCACAGCCAGAACACCACCATCGTATCCAGCATGAGCAGGGTTTCCCAAAGATACCCGTGTGCGAACTCGAACCAGTTAGTACTGTATTGGCCTATATAGAAGAGGCTGATGAACCGCACCACGTTCATGAGCTGAATTGCCAGGCTGCCCGCCAGCAACCCTAAGACCTTCATCCTCCATGCAGCCGGAAAAGCCAGGATCGCCGACCAGAGCAGAATGGTGACATTGACGCCGTTGCAGCCATCTTTCATTTCGACCGCGAACCCGCCGGGAGCGCGAAGAATAGCTCCCTCGACTTTCGCCGTTCCGCCGCAAATACCGATCAGACCGTGAGAAACCTTCACCAGCACCCGCGAGAAATGCCCGTCCAGAACCTGGACTGGTGGAAGTAACACCAGACCTATGCCTGCAAGAAATAAGACGCCGAATAAGACGGCAAACCGGGCCGGACGCGCGGCCCTGCGCGGTGTTGGAGAAGCTCGTGGCAGCTTAGGCGAGGTTGATAGCAAAATACCCATTCCAGTAAGATCCGCACCGGCGGAGCCATTGGGACCGCGACTCCTTGCCTTATCACTGGAAATCATAGCAAGATGCCACCAGAAATGGGGAGAAATACGGGGCGCCGGGACGGCCGCCGCGGGCGCCTGTCCCTAATTACCGTGAACGCACCGTGTAGGCAGGGGGTAAGTTCATTAGCTCTGAGAAATATTTCATTTAGTATTGCCAGTATCTATGCCCCGCGTTATACTTTCCGGCATGAAGATGGTCGCTAATCGGGGCTCCCTTGCGCTCGTTGGTTCCATTCTGTTGGCTTCCGCGCTGGCGCAGGCACAGACAAATGTAGTCGTAAACGGTTCGTTTGAATCGAGTTCGACGGCTCTGACGGGCTGGACCGCCGCGCTGGGCACCGGGAGCGTCTCCGCAACCTGCGCCTTCAATGCGGCGGTGGCTCCAGGCACCGAAACCGTCACCGGCGAGGCGGGCCTTCCGGCGACCAACGGGTCTAATATCGCGTTGGGGAGTTCGCACGACAACGCCAGCGGATCGGGCAGTTGCGTTCTTTACCAGGATGTCGCCATTCCGGCCAACGCCACAGCGGCGACTTTTTCCTTCGACTGGGGCATTATTTACGATGGGGTATGGTACGGAAACGCGGCACTGTTCGCGGGGATCTATCCCACCTCGAGCGTGCCAACCTACTTTAGCAGCGCTTTGTCGGGGTCGCTTGCGGTGTACGAACCGTCGTCCAATAGTACAGCTCTTACGCACGAAAGCGTGACGCTGACAAATGTGCCCAGTCTCTCAGGCACAACGGTTCGGCTGGCGATGATCATAGGGCAGGATAACAACGTAGGCACGGCGGCGGTTGGCGTCTTCGACAACATTCAGCTTCAGGTTACGGCTTCAGCTCCAGTTACCGCCGTGGCGACACCGACGCTGGGGCAATGGGGCATGATCGGCCTGGGCGGGTTGCTGCTGCTGTGCGGCTGCTGGTGGCTGGCCCGGCGCGGCGACGCCTCCGCCAGTGTGTAGCCCGCCGCGATCCCTCTAACTGGAAGACTGCGACCTCACGGCCTCGGCACCTGCTATATTCATCCCCATGCGCACGGTTGCGACTTGGGAAGTCTTGAGTTGCTGGGTCCTGTGGGCGTATCCATTCATTTTTCGCGCGCCGCACGGACAGAAGCGGGCTTCGATCACGGCGGTCTGGCCCACGCGGATCGGGCTGCTGCTGGAGTGCGGGGCTATCGCCATGGCGTTCTTCTTTCGACTGCCGGAAGATCAGGGGCCGGGGCTGGCGAGGTTGATTCTGGCGCTGCTGCCTGGACCGGTGGGGGTAGCGCTGGCGTGGAGCGCGGTCACTCATCTCGGCCGCCAATTCCGCATCACGGCGGGGCTCTGGGAAGATCACGAACTGGTGCGCTCGGGAGCCTACGGCGTGGTGCGCCATCCTATCTATGCGTCGCTGCTGGCCATGCTGGCGGCCACGCTGCTGCGATTCACCGCCTGGCCGTGGACCCTGGTCTCTTTGGCGCTGTTCATAGCCGGCACGGAGATCCGCGTACACGCCGAGGAGCGGATGCTGGCGGCGCGCTTTCCGGGCAGTTTCCGGGATTACCGCGCGCGAGTCTCGGCCTATATTCCGCTTGTGCGATAGTGTTCTGTATGACTCGGTGTACGCTCGGCTTGGCCGCCTTCGCTCTGGCGGCGTCGCAGCTTTCGTTCGGACAGGATTTGACGGAGCAGTACCGGCACACGGCGGACAAACTGATCGACGCCGCGCTGGCCGATAGCGAAGGTTACAATCGGCTCGCTTTTCTCTGCTACCGGATCGGCAACCGCCTGAGCGGCTCTGCTTCGCTCGATCGCGCCATCCATTGGGGAGCGGATGAAATGAAGGCCGCCGGCTTGAGCAACGTGCGCATCATCCCGACGAAGGTTCCCTACTGGGTGCGCGGCGCCGAATCGGCGAAGCTGTTGGCGCCGATCGATCGGCCGCTGCACATGCTCGGGCTGGGAATGAGCGTGGGCACGCCCGCCGGCGGCATCACCGCGGATGTGGTGGTGGCCGACGATTTCGCCCAACTGGAAAAGCTGGGCCGCCAAAAGGTGCAAGGCAAGATCGTGCTCTACAACGAGGTGTACCGCGGCTATGGCCCAACCGTGATGTACCGGCGGTCGGGCCCTTCGCGCGCGGCGGCGCTGGGCGCGGTGGCCATGCTAGTGCGCTCGGTCACGCCGCTGGCCATGCAGATTCCGCACACCGGCACGCTCGAGTACGACCCCGCGCAGCCCAAAATCCCCGCCGCCGCGGTTTCGCCGGAAGACGCCATCATGATGGCGCGGTTCTATGGCGACGGCACGCCGATGAAGGTGCACCTGGAAATGGGCGCCCACCAGGAGCCGGACGCCGATTCGGGCGATGTGGTAGGCGAGATCCCCGGCAGCGAGCATCCCGAGCAGGTGGTCGTCATCGGCGGTCACATCGATTCCTGGGACGTGGGGCAAGGGGCGCAGGACGACGGGGCTTCCATCATGGCCTGCCTCCAGGCCGTGGCGCTCATCAAGAAAACGGGACTGCAGCCCAAACGCACCCTGCGCGTGGCTTTCTGGGTGAACGAAGAAAACGGCGGACGCGGCGGCGAATCCTACCGCGAGTGGATCGGCAACAAGATCAAAGACCAGGTGGCGGCGATTGAAATGGACGGAGGCGCCGAGGCGCCGCGCGGCTATGGCGCCAGCGTGGACGAAGCCTCCATGGGGCTGCTGCGGCAAATAGGAAAACTGCTGGATGGGATCGGCGCCGGCGAAGTCACCGGCGGCGGCGGTGGAGAAGATATCGGCCCCGTCGTGCGCGACGGCGTGCCCGGCCTGGCCGAACGCACCACGGGCACTCACTACTTCGACTGGCACCACACCGTGACCGACACCCTCGATAAAGTTGACCTGAACGACTTCCGCAAGAACATGGCGTCGCTGGCGGTGATGAGTTATATTCTGGCCGATATGCCGGACCGGTTGGCGCAAGGCGGCCCGCGGAGAGGGTATTAGGCGGGCAGGTCGCCGGACAGGTATCCTCGGAATAGGAGCCTCGCAACTGGCCAGAGCGTACCGAGTCCGAGCCGCGACCGTCAGAAGCTGTAAAGAAATCACAAGTCGCAGGTGGAACCGCCTGCGCCACCAAAGCAGGTGCATTGTTTTCAATGGTGCCCCCGATGCGTGACTGAATTCGTGAAACCGTGTGCCTGTGAGTCTGTTGTGGAATAACTATTCCAATCGCCGGCAACCGCTCCCTGACGGTCGCGGCTCGGAATCGCGGCACGACGCACCGAATGCTTGAGTCGGAGCCGCGACCGTAAGGGAGCGGTTGGTTCTGTTATCGCAGAACCGCGCCTAACGAAAATTCTCGATCACCACCAGGTTCGTCCGGCTGCGATCGGTCTTCGCATAGAGAACGGTCTTCCCATCCGGAGAGATGGTAAAGCCGCCGATTGAGCCCCCCGCGCCCTTCAATCGCAGCACTTCGCCGCTCTTCGAAGTGCTGAAGCGATAGAAAGCCAGGTCCACGGCGCGGGCGCTTCGATCGAACTGCAGATAGTAAAGGCCGCCGGGCACGGCCGCCAGCGGCGACCCGATCAAAATGTGTTCGGGCTCGATCACCTCTTCCTCTTTGCCTCCGGCGGACGGGACGCGCCAGATGCTGCGCCCTCGCTGGAAATAAATAAACTGCCCGTCGGCGCTCTGTTCGGGTCTAATGGCGGGAGGCCCGGTCAGGCTGCGCGCCCGTGAACCGTCCGGCGCGGCACTGTAGATCATGGGGCCCACGTCGTAATAAATCGATTTGCCGTCGCGCGAAAAGGAAGCGTTGGCCCCGCCGGTGATGTGTACCGGGGCCGGTTTCCCGCCGCGCGCGGAGGCCGGCACCGAGAAAATCGCGCCGCCGCCATCGCGTTCGCCGATCGCGAGCGTTTTCCCGTCGGGGGACCAGCGCACGCCGCGCAGCGTCGGCCCATGAAAGTTGGTGACCTGCGCGCGGGCGCCGCTTTCCACCTCCGTCAGCCAGACTTCCTCGTTGCCGGTTTGGTTCGAAATGTCCGCCACCTGGCGGCCATCGGGAGAAAACGACGGATACGTCTCGGCGGCTTCGGTACGGATAAAAGGCTCGGCGGCGGTGGCGTCTGTTTCGCCGCCGTTCTTTTCCAAATCGATCCGTTGGCGCCAGAGGGATTCGGTCACGGGCGCTTCGGCGAACGCCAGCTTATTGCCGGCGCGGGCGATGGTGGGATCGCCGGCCGCGTTGCCGGCCGAGAGAATTTCGCGCGGGCTGCCGCCGGCCGCGGCAATGCGCCACAAGTGCCAGCCGTTGCCGCGCGCCGCCGCGTAGACCAGTTCGCGGCCGTCGGCGCTCCAATCCAAGCCGCGAATCTCGTCGTTGTCGAAGGTCAACCGCGTCAGCCCTCCGCCGCCCGGCTCGCAGGTATAAATGTCGGCCCCTTCGCCGCCGGTGTCGCGCGAAAGCGTTCCGCGCACGAACGCCACATGGTAACCATCGGGAGAAACGGCCGGGCTCCGGTCGGCCGTTTCCTCTCCAGGCATGCGCTGCGGCTTACCGGTGTCGATAGACATGCCTTCGGGAGAAAACTTCGGGCGCAAGTCGGGCTGCTCCTCTTCCGGATTGGTGATGCGCTGCAGCTTGCCGCTGTCGAGAGCGAGCAGCGCCAATGCGGGCGGCGAGATCACCACCAGCGACTTGCCGTCCCGGCTCCAGGCGATCGCGCGCGTAGGGCGATCCTTGCTCCGCTCCGCTTCCAGTTCCTTATCGTCCCAGCCAAGCGGCAGAACTCGTTCCGCCGCTGCGTCGCCGATCGCATTCACTGGCACCACCACGGCCCGCGCACCCTGGCCGTTCAGCCGCAGAAACGCCAGCTTCTTTCCATCGGGTGAAAATGCCGGACTGGTCTCGCCGCCTTCCCCGCGGGTGAACGCGGCTCCGGAGGTCGTGCCGGGCGACACCTCGCTCACCGAGATGCGGAATTCTCCTTGTGCGCCAGATGCCGGCCGGACGCAATACGCCAGCTTCCGGCCATCGGGCGAAAACGCCGGGCAAATTCGCGATTGCGACGGGTCCGCCAGAACGCTGCGCTTCTCCGCCGACCCGCGGTTCGAAACCAGTTTATCGGCCAGGCTCACCAGCCCGCCGACAAGGCCGAGTCCGAGCACCAGCATCACGCCCGGCCGCTTGAAAAAACTTGCCGTTGCCATCGGCTTCAGTATGGCATCATGGAGTAGCCACGGAAGCTCGCCGCCTTCGGCCGGTTTCCCGTGTGCCGATCTGGAAAACCCCATGTCCGAACCTCAGTTGTTACCCACCGCCGTTCTCCTGCATATCGCTCAAATCCTGAATGTGCCGCTGAAAAGCGTGGTCGCCACCATCGGCCTGCTCGATGAAGGCGGCACCGTGCCGTTCATCGCGCGCTATCGCAAGGAAGTCACCGGCAACCTGGACGAAGTCCAGATTCGCGCGGTGGAAGAGAAGCTGGCCTACTTCCGCGAGCTGGAGGAACGCCGGGCAACCGTACTCCAGTCCATCCAGGAACAGGGCAAGCTGACGCCCGAACTGCGCGCGCGTATCGAAGCCACCCTCGAAAAGAACGAGCTCGAGGATCTGTATCTGCCCTTCAAGCCCAAGCGCCGCACCAAAGCGTCCATCGCTCGCGAAAAGGGCCTGGAGCCGCTGGCGCAATGGCTGTGGGATCAGAACGATCCGCAGCCTCTCGAAGCCTTCGCGGCCTCCTTTGTCGACCCCGAAAAAGGCGTGGCGTCCGCGGCCGATGCGCTCGAAGGCGCACGCCACATCGTGGCCGAATGGGTCAACGAGAATGCCGAGTTCCGCAAAGGGATTCGCGCCATGATGGCGGCCGAAGGAATCGTCGCCAGCCGCGCCATCGAGGGCGCGCCCGATCCGGAAGGCAAGTTCAAGATGTACGTCAGTTACAGCGAACCGGCCGGCAAGATTCCTTCGCATCGCATGCTGGCCATTCGCCGCGGCGCCAAGGAAGGCGTGCTCACGTTTGAAATCGAGCTCGATAGCGCCAAGGCCATCGCCTGGCTGAACGCGCGGGTGATTCGCACCCAGGGCGAATGGGTGCCGCAGCTTGAAACCGCGGTGGAAGATTCCTATCATCGCCTGCTGAATCCGTCCATCCAGACCGAAGTGCGTCTGGAACTGAAAGACCGGTCCGACGAAGAAGCCATCAAGGTGTTTCGCGAGAACCTGGAGAACCTTTTGCTCTCGCCGCCCGCCGGCCTGCTCACCGTGCTGGCCATCGACCCCGGCATCCGCACCGGCTGCAAAATCGCCGTGGTGGACGATACCGGCAAGTTCCTGGAGCACGCGGTCATTTATCCTTTCGAGCCCAAGAACGACCTGGTCGGCAGCATCAAGACCCTGTCCGGCCTGGTGGCGCGCTTCCACGTGCAGGCCATCGCTATCGGCAACGGCACGGCTTCGCGCGAAACCGCCGCGCTGGTGGAGGATTTTCTGCGCCAGGCCAAGCTCACCCAGATTTTCAGCGTCTCAGTGAGCGAATCCGGCGCTTCCGTCTACTCGGCCTCGGATATCGCCCGCCAGGAATTTCCCGATCTCGATCTGACCGTGCGCGGCGCCATTTCCATCGCCCGGCGCCTGCAGGATCCCCTCTCCGAGCTGGTAAAGGTCGATCCCAAATCGATCGGCGTGGGCCAATACCAGCACGACGTGGACCAGCGTCGCCTGAAGCAAAGCCTGGAGGCCACCGTCGAATCCTGCGTCAATCGCGTGGGCGTGGACCTCAACACGGCTTCCTGGGCGCTGATGCGCTACGTGGCCGGCATCAACGAGCGAACCGCGCAGAAGATCGTCGAATACCGCAACGAGCACGGCCGTTTCCGCTCGCGCGTATCGCTGATGGCGGTGCCCGGATTCGGCCCCAAGACTTTCGAACAGGCGGCCGGTTTTCTGCGCATTCGCGGCGGCGAAAACCCGCTCGACATGACCGCCGTTCACCCGGAATCCTACGCCGTGGTGGAACGCATGGCGGCATCGCTCGGCATGAACGTGCCCGAGTTGATCGCCCGTCCGGAGCTGGTCGACAAGGTGAAGCTCGAAGGCTTCGCCAGCGAAACCGTGGGCATGTACACGCTGGGCGATATTCGGGAAGAGTTGCGCAAGCCCGGCCGCGACCCGCGCGAAAAATTTGTGGCCCCGCACTGGCGCGAAGACGTCCGCGAGATCGCCGACCTGAAACCCGGCATGACGCTCGAAGGCGTGGTCACCAACGTCACCCGCTTCGGCGCCTTCGTCGATATCGGCGTACACCAGGACGGCCTGGTGCATATCAGCGAGATTTCGAATCGCTATATAAAGGACGCCAGCGAAGTGGTGAAGGCGGGCCAGATCGTGAAAGTGCAAGTGCTCAACGTCGATCCCAAAGCCAAACGCGTGGCGCTGTCCATGAAGGCCCTGGCGGCGCCGGCGCCAAAGCCCGCGCCCAAGGTCAAAAAGCCGTCGATGGACGAGCAACTGGCGGCACTTTCGAGCAAGTTCAAAGTGCGGTGAGGCGGCTCGGTGGGACAGACGATCGTATTTTGTCGTCTGTCGGTTCCGCCCGCTGGAAGACCCCATGACAGGCGACAAGCGATCGTCCCTCCCGGGCGCCTCTGCCGCACATTGGCCTCGGTGACGAGCCGGGACGCCGGGTTCGGCGGCTGGGCTTTACGCCTCCCAAGGATTGAGGATCTCGACGCCCAAACCGGCAAAATCCCTCACGTTCCGCGTGACGATGACGAGGTCGTGCTCAAGAGCCGTTGCCGCAATCAAGCCGTCAGGGGCACTGATCGCCAACCCCTTCAACTGGCACCTACCCTCGAGTACGCCCCATCTTTCCGCGATCGCTTCGCTCACGGGCAGGATACGTGCGTCGAACCACGGGCGGAGCGTGTTGTCGAGCCACTGCCGCAGGCCGGCGCGGCGATGCTGTTCGGGATGAATGGTGAAACCTTTGCAAAACTCTCCGATGCTAATCACGCTGAGATAAAGCAGACTGTCGTCAGCGGTTTGGAGCCACCGCGCCACGCGCGGATCGGGCTTAATGCGGGTCAGCTCAGAGGGAACGTTGGTATCGAGCAGGAAACCACCGGTCATGAAAGATCAACCGGGCGCGCGCCGGATTTGTTGCGGCTGAAATCGAGGTCAAGCCCTTTTAGGGGCGACTCGGCGAACAGCTCAACCAGGCTCTTTCTCCCCGCGGGCCTTTCACGAAGGGGGGACGCGGAGACGGTTTCCTTTCCCTCAAGAGCGTCAAGGGCCTTTTCGAGTAGGTCATCGAGGGTGTGGAACTGCCCGCGCTGAATCTGCTCCCGGACGCGTCGTTCAAGCTCCGGGTTGTGGATCTCGATGTTCATTGAGAAGCTCCCTTCAGGTCTTTCTTTCAGGGTACGCCAAAAAGCAGGAGAACTGGCG
The DNA here is from genome assembly GCA_003164035.1 of Bryobacterales bacterium. Classification (GTDB taxonomy): domain Bacteria; phylum Acidobacteriota; class Terriglobia; order Bryobacterales; family Bryobacteraceae; genus JBEKYD01. The sequence continues at coordinate 199,883 of PLRS01000074.1, forward strand.
CCCGGGCGAATGCAAGAGCTGTTTCGCGCCGTCGTTCTCTGCAGAGGCTTGACACACGACAGAATCAACCGTTTCGGAAGTTTGGCGGAACACGGGTCGACGCTGTGGAGTAGGTCTGAGTTGTAGGGGCGGCAGGGAGTTCGCCCGGCTCCTACTTGACCGCCACATGACATCGACGGCATAATATGAGCTGGATGGCATGTGATGTGGAGTTCACCGATGAATTCGGGAACTGGTGGGAGCATCTGACGGAGTCGCCATCTCGAACAACTCCGGCGGGAAGGACAGATCTAATGGCGCGCAAATTCAAGGAACTCGAAACAGGAATGTCCGCCGACGCGGTTGCGGCCAGCGACAGGGTTTACAATCAGCTCAAAGGAACAATGGCGCTGGAAGAACTACGCGATGCGCTGCGCATGACGCAGCAAGAGCTTGCGCGGGCGCTCAACGTGGACCAATCCGCCGTCTCCAAGCTCGAACACCGGACCGACATGTACGTTAGCACTCTGCGGCGGTGCATAGCCGCCATGGGAGGAGAATTGGAAATCCGGGCGACCTTTCCCCAAGGGACCGTTCGCATCGACCAGTTCGAACGGACCGCCGCCGAAGAGTGACGCCTATGGCGATTGCCGCAAACCACCTGGCGCGCGGAACCTGCTATAATCGAGGGGTTGGAAGTTGATCGTTACTCCCTCTCCCCTAGTCGGTAGTCGGCTCACCGGTTTTCCTCCTCGATTTAGACGTTAAATGAAAACTTTTTCAGAACTCTCCATTTCCGCTCAACTCAAGAGCAATCTCTCCAAGCACGGATTTGTCCAACCCACTCCCGTTCAGGCCCAGGCGATCGAGCCGGCACTGGCCGGTAAAGACCTGGTTGCCACCGCGCAAACCGGCACTGGCAAGACGCTGGCGTTTGTCCTGCCCCTCCTTCACCTGCTCGAAACGGAACCGCGCCGCCCCGGCGTGCGCGCCGTCGTCCTGACTCCCACCCGCGAGTTGGCCATGCAGATCCACGAAGTATTCGTGACTATGGCCGCCGGCAGCGGCGCCCGCGCCACCGTGGTCGTGGGCGGCGTCAGCGAGCGCGTGCAGTTGCAGGCCATTCGCAAAGGAGCGCAGGTGCTGATTGCGACTCCCGGCCGCCTCTACGATTTTCTCAGCCGTCAACTGGTCGACCTGCGCGGCGTGCGCATGCTGGTTCTGGATGAAGCCGACCGCATGCTGGACATGGGCTTCCTTCCCACCGTGAAGCGGATCCTGTCCGAAACCCCCGCCGACCGCCAGACGATGCTGTTCTCGGCCACCATCGAAACCTCCGTGCAGCACCTGGTCCAGGATCACGTGCGCAATGCCGTCCGCATTGAAGTCGGATCGATCACCCGGCCCGTCGAAAGCGTCGACCTGCACGTTTACGAAGTCGAGCAGGACCGCAAATTCGGGCTGCTGGAAAACATGCTCCGGGAAAATGACGGCTCGTTCCTGGTCTTCGCCCGCACCAAACACGGCGCCGAGCGCCTCTCCAGAAGACTCTCCCAGGCCGGCGTAAAATGCGCCGCCATTCACGGCGACCGCAGCCAGAACCAGCGGAACCAGGCGCTGAAGGGCTTTCAGGACAGCTACTACCGCGTGCTGGTGGCCACCGACGTCGCCTCTCGCGGCATTCACGTCGAAGGCATCGCCCACGTGGTGAACTACGACCTGCCGCAGGTTCCCGAGGACTTCATCCACCGGGTGGGACGCACCGGCCGCGCCGGCGCCCGCGGTACCGCTTCCACTTTCGCCACCCGCGGCGAGCGCGGCGAAATCGCCCGCATCGAGCGCACCCTGAAAGTACGGCTCGTGCCGCGAGCGGTATCCGGCGAATTGCTCGACGACCATGGCAAAGCTCCGGTCATCGTCATTCCAACCACCGCCCAGCGCCGCCTCCACGTGCGCAGCTTCGGCCCCAAGCACGGCACCGGCCGCCGCCGCGTTTCGTCCGTGATGTAAACTATTCGTTCACGTGTAATCGCTCCCGCGGGCTCGAATTGTTCGAGCCTGTGGGAGCGGTTGCCGGAAGCGCGATCGAAGATCTGGAACGATGCTTTCGCACCCGGAACGAAAACAAGCCATCCGCAAGTACAAAGAGCACACTCCCCCCCGCGGCACGTATGCCGTGCGCTGTAAGGCGACCGGCCGCGCTTGGGTAGGCTCGTCCCGCAATCTGGACGCCGCGAAGAATCGCGTCTGGTTCACCCTGCGTAACGGAAGCCATCCCGACAAAGCGCTGCAGAGCGAATGGAGCACTCACGGCGAACAGGCATTTCAGTACGAGATCCTGGAGCGGCTGGAGGATGATGTCTCCGACCTCGCCATTGGCGACCTCCTCAAGGAAAAGCGCCGTCATTGGGCCGCCGAATTGAGCGCCGCGGAGCTGGACGGCACCGCCTGAGAGCGGCACGGGCATCTGCTTCCTTCTTTCTACCACTCTAGCCCCGCAAACCTCGAAAGAATCCCCGCAAATCCTCCGCCAGCAGTTCCGGCTCTTCGGCGGCCGCGAAATGGCCACCCCGCGGCATCTCGGTCCAGCGCCGCACATCGTAACCGCGCTCCACCCATTGCCGCGGCGGAAACGGCGCCTCCTTGGGAAAATGCGCGATCCCGCAGGGAACCCTCACGCGCTCACCCTCGGCGAAGTGAAGCGGCGCCAGCCGGCCTTCATAGTACAGGCGAAAGGACGAGGAAATCGTCTCCGTCATCCAATACAGCGTCACATTGCCGAGCAGCTCATCGCGCGTGAAGCGGCGGTACGGATCGCCCTCGCAATCCGACCAGTCGCGAAACTTCTCCAGTATCCAGGCAGCCAATCCGGCCGGCGAATCGTTCAAGCCGTATGCCGCGGTTTGGGGATAGGTGCGCTGCATGTGAGAGTACGCGCCTTTCTCCTCCGCCCAGCGTCCCGCGGTCCGTAAAAACTCTTCCTCCGCCGGCTCGATCGGCCGGCCAGCCAGGTCCGGCCGGTACGATCCTGGAATGTAGTTGAGGTGGATGCCGATCATTCGCGGCGCGTGGCGCAGCCCGAGAATCGTGCTCACCGAGGCGCCGATGTCTCCTCCCTGGGCCGCGAAACGGGCGTATCCCAATTCGCTCATCAATTCGGTCCATAGTTGCGCAATAGCGAAGGTGTTCATGCCGGGCGCGGTGGGCCGGTCGGAATATCCGTAGCCCGGCATCGAAGGCACCACCACGTCGAACGCGTCGGCTGCGTCGCCGCCGTGGCTGGCCGGATCGGTCAACAGCGGAATGATCCGGCGGAACTCCAGAAACGATCCCGGCCAGCCGTGGGTGAGGAGGAGCGGCAGCGGCGACGGTCCCCGGCCCCGCTCATGGATGAAGTGGATTCCCGCGCCGCCCCCGGTATAGCGGAAATGCCGGAACCGCGACATTCGTTCCACTTGCGCTTTCCAGTCGAATTCGTCGCTCCAGTAGGCGTACAATTCGCTCAGAAAGCTCCTGTCGAAGCCGTACTCCCAGGCGGCCCCAATCTGGTCCGGCCAGCGGGTGCGGCGCAGCCGGCCGCGCAGGTCGTCCACCGCCGCCTGAGAATACGGTATGAGATACGGCTCAATCGGCATCCAACCTTTACTGTATATCGAGCGCCACGCGCTCCGCCGGTGCCTTCCGCTACAATTTGGAACTTCCCCAGGGCGCCAACGTGCTGGAAATCCGCCAGCCGGATTCCGTACACTTAGCCTGTGGGACAGGCCTCCCGGCCTGTCTTATTGGAATGCGGAGCACGACAGGCCCGGAGGCCTGTCCCACCATGAACCTACGAATTCTGGCGTTGGCGGCTGCGCTGGCCCTGCCGGCGGCATCGGACGAAGGGCTGTGGCTGTTCAACCTCTTCCCCAAGGATAAGGTGAAAGAAGCCTATTCCATCGATCTGCCGGACCGGTTCGCGGACGATCTGCGCCTTTCCTCGCTCAGCCTCGGTTCCGGTTCCGCATCGGGCGCGTTCGTCTCCGCTCATGGCCTCCTGGTTACCGATCACCACGTCGTGGCCGACTGTCTCGCCAAGCTCGGCCTGCTCAAAGACGGCTACTACGCTGCCGACCAGGCCGCTGAGCGTAAGTGTCCGAACTTCGAAGCGCGCGAATTGGTCGGCATCGAGGAGGTCACTCGCCAGGTCAAAGAAACCGGCGGCAAAGAGCCGGCCAAGGACAGCAAAGCCGCCGCCGAAGTGCTCGATAAACGCAATTCCCGCATCGCCCAAATCGAAAGGGATTGTGCCGCCAAATCCGGCCGCCTGTGCCAGGTGGTCAAGCTCTATTCGGGCGCGCGCTACGACCTTTACCAGTACCAGGTCTACTCCGACCTCCGCCTGGTGTTCGCGCCGGAGCAGGCCATTGCCTTCTTCGGCGGTACACCCGAGAGCCTCACCTACCCGCGCTATGACCTCGACGTGGCGTTCCTGCGCGCATATGTCGAGAACCGGCCGGCCGATACGCCCCATTTCCTGAAGTGGAGTGAAGATTCGATTCGTGAGAACGACCCGGTATTCGCCGTGGGCAACCCGGTGGGAACCGCCCGCGCCAATACCGTGGCCGAGCTCACCTTCCTGCGCGATACCGCCATCCCTGCCAGCCTGACACGCCTCCAGCGGCGCATCGAGGATCTGCGCACTTTTGCCTACAAAAACCCCGAAAATGCGCGCCTGGCCCTGATTTCGCTGGCCGATCTTTCCACCGTCTATAAGCTTACCGCCGGCAAAATGATCGGCCTGGAAGACGATCTGCTGCTGGCGCGCAAGTTGAACTTCGAGAGGAAGTTACGCGCCGCCGTAACCCACGACCCCAAGCTGGGCGCCACCGCCGCCAAGGTCTGGGACGAGGTGGCCGCGGCCTTCAAAGCCTGGGCGCCCAATGAGCGCGCCTACCAGGTGCTGGAAGCGCCCGCCGCCCAGGGTTCGCAGCTGTTCCGCGCCGCTCGCGAGCTGCTGCGGCAAGCCCCCGGCGCGACCCAGGTCGTCGCCGCGCCAACCGCGCTCGATCCCGCCGTTGAAACCGTGCTGCTGACGCGCTACCTCGAGGAGCTGCGCTCGCTGGGGGAAAAGGAAGCGCCGCTTAAAGCCATCCTGGGAAGCAAAACACCACAGCAGGCCGCGCAGGAAGTCATAAAGAATACCCGTCTGGGCGATGCCGCCGAGCGCCGGCGCCTGGCCGCCGACCGGGATCTGGTCGAGCGCTCCGAAGATCCCCTGCTCCGGCTCGTGCGCGAGCTCGACTCCGCCGCCCGCAAAATCTCGAAAAAGCGCGACGAATCGATTGGCGCGCTCGAAACCTCATCGTCGGAGCGGATCGCCCAGTACCGCTACGCCATTTTCGGCCCGGCCGATTATCCCGATGCCACCGGCACGCCCCGCCTCGCCTTCGGCACGGTAAAGGGCTACCTCGACCGCACCCAGGCGCCGGTGCCTTTCGCTACTACTTACGGCGGCCTTTACTACCTCGCCTCCAAGCTCCCGCCGCACGTATTGCCGGAGCGCTGGTCCGCCGGCAAACCCGCCGTTGGCGAGACCATCCCACTCGATTTTGCCAGCACCTGCGATGTTACCGGCGGCCCCAGCGGCGGCCCGGTAGTGACTGCCAAAGGCGAACTGGTGGGCGTCACTTTCGATGGCAACCTGGAAAGCATCGGCAATAGTTTTCTGTACTCGGACGACCAGGCCCGCGCCGTCCATGTCTCCGCCCGCGGCATCGTGGAAGCGCTGTCCAGGCTCTACGGCGCACGCCGGCTGTTAGACGAGCTGGGAGTTGCGCTGCCGCCGGCAACGTCACCCTCCGCCCCATAGCTCGGCATCGTGGCGAATGGAAAGCAAATGGTGGTGGGCCCTGAAGGATTTGAACCTTCGACCAACGGATTATGAGTCCGCTGCTCTAACCGCTGAGCTAAGGGCCCGAGTGCTCTTACTTCCATACTTTACCGAATTTCGCGCTCCAGCGCGGCCTGGCGATAGAGCCCGGATCAGCTCCCGGTCGCGGCGGCCAGGGATTTCCGGGCTTCCTCAAGCCGCTCCAGGTCGGCGCGGAGTTGCGGCGCCAGCTCAGTGCTGCCGCTCTCGACCACTTGTTCGATAGTGGCCAGCAACTCATCCAGCCGCCGCCTGGCTTCCTTCTCCACGCCCCATAGCGCGCCGTTGATACTCTCTTCCCATTGGGTGGCGAGCCGGCTGAGGTTCTGATAAACCAGGTAGGAGATGGTGCGGGCAAAATGGCGGTGAACGGCGGCCTTGATGAGCCACACTGGAAGAAGGGGCGACAGCAGTTCCCAGCTCCGGTCGAACACTCGTCTGACCCTGATATCCGGAGTGCCGGGCTCGACGACATGGATTTCGGTTTCGGTGGTACGCAGCGGCACGCCGAACGCCAGCATGATCCGGTCCGACAAGCGGTCTCGAAACTGCTGCAGCGCGCGGAATGCCTGTCTCTGCACCTTGCTCAGGGGCGCCAGAAACGCAGTGCGCTCGCGGATCGAAAGCTCGGTGAGTTCGCCGCATAGCGCGCTCGCCAGCCAGTCTTCAAACGAGCCAAGCATGGTGGCCAGGCTCTCGGTCCATTTCGGAAACTCCGTTTCGAAAGCTTCGAGCAGAGTGCGCTCCAGGGCCTTCTGGTGCGCCTCCAGCCGGCGGCTGACCATGGACCGCGTGCCAGCGGCGGCGTGTTGCACCACAAGCCGGACGGCCGATTCCACTTCGTCCACGATTTCCTTCTCGCCGATGACCTGTCGCTTCACTGCCTGGCGCTCGGACTCAAGCATTTCAGCCGACTTGAGACTCAACGCCAGGTAGTCGCCACACTCCCCGAGAAGGGTATCGATTTTGCGGGAGAGAATGGATTCGCGTTCCTCGGCGAAACGCTCCAATGTTCCACTGACAAGTTCCGCCTCCAGCGCCTGACGGAAGCGCTCAAAGCCGGGCTTTGTCGAGTACGGGAAGACCTGCGGCGTTCCGGGAAAATTCCTGGCAAGCTGGGCGCGGACGTAATCGACGACTTCGTCAAGTTCCGCCTGGCTCAGCAGGTCGGCCTTGGTGAGGAGTACGCCGACCTTCGGTGTGTAATGGTAGAGACTCTTCAGCAGCTCGATGTCACGCTGCGAAAGAGGCGGGTCGACACTCACCGCCACTAACGCGAGTCCCACATTCGGCAGCCAGTCGAGCGACGTCTGCGTGTTATGAGAGAGCGCGCTCTCGAGACCGGGCGTATCGACAAACTTAAGACCGCGAAATCGCCGTAATTCCGGCCACTCCACCGTAATCAGGTCGACTTGCTTGGCGTTCTCGGGATTCTCCTTTTCGGAGATGTAAGCGCCGATCCCCTCCAGCGGAACCTCGGGATCGCGGCCATCGTGGTGATGAACTCGCGCCTCGGCGCGGGCGCCATAACGGATTTCCGTGACCACGGCGGTAACCGGTACCACCCCAACCGGAAGGATGGCCCGTCCAATGAAATGGTTCAGGAAGCTGCTCTTGCCGGCCTTGAATCGTCCCAGCACGGCCACGCTGATCTCGTCCTGCGCCGCGGATGCCCGGGCACTTCGAAGAAGGCCGGATAGCGCGGCAATCCCATACCGCGCAGCTACGTCGGCGGCCAGATCGAGGGCCGGCCGTAGGGGGGAACTGGCGAGCATGGGGGTGGTATGCTGGCTGGATTCGGGGGAGTGCGCGGTACCGTTGGTTCCTGAGTCGGTGTCTTGGGTCCTCGAGATCATAGCTCCTCTTAACTAGGAGCCATCATTCCCGAGCCAACCTCGAGACGGTTGATGGCGGGCTCCATCACCAGCGGTCTGAACGATTATTATAGCGTTCTTTCCGGGCATCGAGGCTGCGGCGGCGAAGACAACTTGACGCCCTCGCCATACCTGCTATCGTGAAAGTAAGGTCCCGAAGGCTGGAGGCTATATCAACACCATGACCGTCGTCGTTAAATCCAAGGATGAGCTGGTCGTGCCCCGGAGCGTACGTCGTCGGGCTGGCATAAAATCCGGAGACCGACTGGAGTTCAAGGTGTCCGGCGGAATCATCAACATCGTTCCCGAGCTTCCCGCCGCCGACGACGAATACACGCCAGCCGAACGCCGTGCAATTGACGCCCGTCTGGCCAAAGCCCGCAAAGGCCCGTACTACGGGCCTTTCAGGACTGCCGACGAAGCGATCGCCTTTCTCGGCAAAGAGATCAGGGGCCGAAAAAGAGCCGCGCGCAAGACGACCTAGGCGATGAAGATCGTCTTATCCGACTGCGCCATCGAGGCCTTGAAGGATGCTCCTCCGCACGTGCGGCGGGCTTTTCAAAAGCAATTGCGGCTTCTGGCCGCGAACCTCCAATACCCATCGCTCCACGCCAAGAAGTACGACGAGGGCGGGGACCTGTGGCAGGCCCGTGTCAACAAGTCCTGGCGCTTCTTTTTCACGATCACCCACGACTTCTACCGCATTGAGGATGTCACTCCTCACCCGAAGTAGCGCGTAGGCGGCGGGATCGCCCGCACATGGATTCCGCGTTTGACCGGCTATCGGGCTTTAGACATAATGGATTCAGGCGTTGGAGTTCGCCGCAACCGCCCCTCGGGGGAAGATGACTCCTACAGAGAGGACTTTCGGTTGTGAGCACGCCCGGTCACTTGAATCCGTCGCAGCGGTTGCACCTGCTGACAAGCTGTCAGTACGCCGACAAGCTGCTGGCGGAGATTGAAGCGACTCTCGCCACATCGCGGTCGAAATCTCCTTTCCCTAAGTTCAAGCCGGACATCTCGCCGGCGCAAGCCAAGGTGGTCGAAGACTACATCGCCAGGATGCGCGCCCGGTTGGTTCGCATCCTGGACAGTCAGGGCGTGCCGATACCCGCGCCGCACGTCGGGTCGGTCCATTCCATTCGAGTCACGCTCGGATTTGTGGATATTGCCTTCGACGAGTGCCGCCCCAGGCGAATGGCCGGCTACGGAGAACTGGCGGACAACGCTGCCGTCGAAATCGCCGGGATTGTGGATGAAATGCGGGGCATCGTTTCCAGGCTCGATTCCTACCTGGCACAAGGCCAGTCGGCCGACCTGGAGCAGCGCTTGCGGCGACTGGAGGAAGCAGGCGGCGATATCGCTGTTGTTCAAGCCCTGGAACGAGCCATCAACCAACACGGCCTGGTGGAGTTTCGGCCCGCGCTAGCGACCATCGTCGAGCGGCTGGAAACCAGTGCGTTCGAAATCGCCGTCTTCGGCAGAGTCAGTTCCGGGAAATCTTCCCTACTGAATCACATTGTCGGCCGGGATCTGCTGCCGGTGGGGGTGAACCCCGTCACGGCGGTGCCGACGCGCCTGGCTTACGGCCCCGAGCCGCGCGCCACCGCCTGGTTCGCCGACCGAAAGCCGGAGCAGTTCGGCGTGGAGCGACTGGCGGAGTTCGTTAGCGAGCGGCACAATCCAGCGAACCAGCGGCACGTGACCCGCATTGTGGTGGAGCTGCCGGCCGATCGGCTTCGAGAAGGAGTGGTCTATGTCGACACGCCGGGGCTTGGCTCGCTGGCCACCTCCGGCGCGGCGGAGACCAGGGCGTATCTTCCCCGCTGCGATTTGGGCGTGGTGCTGATCGATGCCGGGTCGACTCTGACCGGGGACGATCTGGCCACCATTCAGAACTTGTACGCGGCCGGCATCCCGGCGTCGGTCCTGCTGAGCAAGGCGGATTTATTGACGCCGGCGGATCGGGATCGGGCGCTCGAATACGTGGGCGGGCATATCCGTTCGGATTTGGGTTTGGAGCTGCCGGTGCATGCGATCAGCATCAAGGCCGAATGTAGCGGTCTGCTGGAGAAATGGCTCGACACCGAGATTCTGCCGCTTTACGGCCGTCACGCGGAGCTGGCGCGGCAGTCGTTGAACCGGAAGATCGGCGCACTGCGGCTGGGAGTGGAAGCGGCGCTCCAGGCGCGCCTGAAGCGCTCGGGGCCCGGAATCGATATGGGCAAGGTGCGGGAATTGGAGACGGAGATCAGAACGGCCGCCGGGAAAATTGCCGAAGCGCGGACCGCATCGATCGAAGTGGCCGACGCCCTGCGGGAATGCGCCGACGGGGTGATCGAGACGGCCGCGAGCCATTTGATCGACGCGTGGGGCGCGGGCGCCGGCGTAACCGGCCAGGGCTTCATCAGGAACAAGCTGGAACAGGGCGCGGCGGCAAAGGCGGCGGAGATTGTGGCGGCCATCGAGGAGGCGGCGGCGAGCGCCGGAAACGCGCTGGCGAGTGCGGCCTCGGCGCTTGCACTCGAGAACGGGCCGGAGCGGGACGAGCTATTGGGGGTGCTGAAAAATATGCCCCGTTTCGATTTGGGCAACCTGGAAATCGAGGTCGGTCCGAGTCGGGCGGCGGCACTGTTGGGGCGACGGTGGGCGTTGGCACGGGTGGAACGGCGGATCGGAGCGCAAGCCGGGGACCAAATCGCCGCTGCGGTTGGGATCTATTCGCGCTTGCTGCAGTCCTGGGTGCGTAAGACCTTCACCGAATTGCAGGAGCGGTTTGACAGCTTCGCCGATGCCTATCGGGCGCATTTGGATCGCATGGCCGCAAACAAGACGGGCGTTGCGGACGAGCAGGCCGTCCACGACGATCTCGCGGCTCTGTGAGAGGGAGCGCGGCAATGGATTCCAGAGATTACATCGTCGCCTTCGAACTTGGCTCGACCGCCGATTGCCCGCCCGATTTTGAACTCCCACCCAACATGGCCGGATTCAATGCGGGGCTCTTCCTGCCGCGCGACGATCCGGATTGGTTCGGGCGGTCGTTCTATCCGCCGCGGATCCTGCTGGTGAAGGACGCAACGCTCCATATCGCTTCCCACTCCAGCACGGGAGAGGGGCCCCGGCAATTCCCCATCGAGCGGATCGCATCGGTCGAATCGGGCCACATGCTTCTGAAAGGATGGCTGCGTTTCACCGGTTGCGGGTTCGACTGCACGGTACCCTACAATACTCGCGGTTTTCCAGCGGTTTTTCGGTTCATGCGCCGGTTCCGCGACAGCCTATTGGGCGGCGCACCGGAACCGGAGACGGCGGCGGCCGATGCCGACGCCGGCCTCGATATCAAATTCGGCAACGCGTTGGCGCGGGAACTGGACTCCGGAGAAGCCGTTCTGACGCAGGCATACGAGCCGCCGAGGGAAGCCAGATCGAAGACCTGGTTGATTCCACGCCGGCACTGGTTCGCTGGCGACCTGCTGGCTCTGACGGCGCGGCGATTGCTGTGGATTACGGACCGGGAGAAGGGAGCGTATGCCCCATTCGGCAGCATCGCGTCCTACGCTCCGTTGGCCGCCGTGCGAAGCATCGGACTGACACCAGGCCGGCGCGGACAGGTTCTCCAAGTGGAATTGAACGGCGGTTGCGCGTGGCAGGTTCGGATCGCGTGCGACAGCCGCATAGATTGGCAGCGGGCCGCGGAGGATTTCACCGCGTCGCTCGGGATTCAAAGAGCGATGCTCCAGAGGGCAACTTCACATAGCTCGGCCGATCTTCGTGGCGCAGGCGCCGCGCCTGCAGCGCCGAGATTCGTCTCGGCGCTTCCCCGATCGGTGTGAGGTGCATCCAGAACCGACTGTGCTGTGTTGGGGCAGGCCCGCGGCCCGTAGGCGCTAACTTAACGTGGCGCACGCACTACTGCGTGNNTGCGTGCGCCACGTTGGGGCTAAGGAGGCGCCGTCGGGAATTCGGAGTTCGCGGCACGTCGAAGTGCGTGCGCCACGACGGCAACAGCGAAGTGATCTTGCCGCGAACTATGGCGCGAACTTCATTACCGTATCGATGCGCAGCGGAGAGAACTTGATATACCGGCCGGCATGGTATTGGGGTTGGGTGGCGAGCCGGCACATCTCTACGATCTGCCCCGGGTTCCCGCCGGCGCTCTCCAACACTTTTTCCCGGAACTCACCAAGGTCCAAGTGACGCAATCTGAAATGGTCGGCGGCGGCTTCGAACAGTTGTGCGGCGTCACGCTCGTGGAGCGGCGGAACATTCAGCGCCTTGGCCGGATTCCAGAAGAGCCTGGCCATTGCCCCCAGATCGAGAGCGTCCCTCGAAGCGGCGAAGAGAGCCATGCCGGGTGCGTGGTAGATTCGCTGCAGGAAACGGTAGGTGGGGAAGCCGGCGCCGGCAATGCCATCGAAGACCATCGGCGCGGGTGAGTGTTCGAGCGCAGTCCACAGCAGGCCTTTGAGGTGCATACTGGTCTGAACCGCGAGCCATGCCTCCGGATCGGCAGCGGGTTTCGCGCGCTCCATGAATCCGGCATGCCGCGCCGCGATCAGAGCGCGAGCCATGGCTGTCAGCAGCGCATGCAGGGTTGGCTGCCAGGCAATGTACAGCACCTTGCGATTGCCCGATAGCGCTTCCCGAATGAGCCGGGTCTTGCCGCTTCCCTGGGGGCCCAGCAGCAACAGCGGATCGCCGGAGGCAAACGCCAGGCTCAGCCGCTCGCGCTCCTTCTCCCTCCCCACGAAGGGCAGGTTCGGTTCCATCGAAACCGCGCTACTTGATGACGAGCACGTTGCAGTGCACCGTGGCTGTCAGGTTGTGGGCCGTCCCGCCCCAAATGTGCTGGTAGATGCGGGAATGTCCGGTGAATCCGATGACCAGCAGATCGATGCGGTTTTCCTGAACGAAATCGCCAATCGCCTTCACGGCATGGCCGGGCACAATCACCGACTCCAGGTCCACCGCATGCATGGCCGCACGCGTCCGGCAATGCTCGGCAAGCTGCCCGAAATAGCTGTCGGCCCGGTCTTTCTCTTCGCGGAATTCGTCGATCACCTCGGCGTGGCGGGGAATCTCCTCTTCCACGCAAATCATGCGCAGGCGCGCGCCCAGCTTCGCCGCCAGTTCAACTGCCGCGTCGAAGGCCTTGCGGGCGCCGTCGGAACCGTCGTGGGCAATCAGAATTTGCTCGATCATGTTATTCACCGGCTCCGATATCTTCAACCATTGCCGACACAGGCCGAACCGCCGCCTCGGACTTGGGCAGCAGGTGCCTGGGCATGAACCAGGCGTTGGCGATCGCCGTCGGTATGACGGCGCTGGCGATCACCGTTGCCACCAGATAGGAATACTGCGCCTCGCTGATGATCTGGTGATTCAAGCCGAACAGTGCGGATATGGTCCCGAAGGTCAGTCCCGTGGACATCATCAGAGAGTAGTACAACCCTTGGTGCCCTTCATGATTGAAAGCGCGCACGGTGGGAACGAGCGGGACCATTTTGCTTACCATTTTGGCCGCGAGCAGCGCCAGAAATGCCAGCGGCGTGGCGATGAGCGCCGGCACGGAAACCAGCGACCCGGCGCGAATGAAATAGAAAGGTGTGAGAAGGCCGAAGGTCAGAGTACGCAAGCGCCGGATCAGAACGTGATCCTTTCCCACCGTTCCAGCCAGCACCATGCCGATGATATAGGCCGGAAGCACGGCCTCGCTGCCGGCCCATGCTGCCAGCCCGCCCATGCCGAACAGCAGAAACAGTATGTACTTCGCCTCGAGCTCGGAAACGCGCCCCCCGTACCGCTGAAAGAACCAGGAGGTGACAAACGGCAGCGCCGCGAAAACCACCACGCACGTCCCGACAAAGATCAGTGTCCGCACCGTGAACGGGGCAAAGATCAACCCCAGCGCGATTACAGTGCCGAGATCGTTTACAAAACAAGCCGCCAGAATCCCTTTGCCAAAATCGGTGCGGTTCAAACCGAGCTCCAGCATGACGGCATATACGACGGCAACGGACGTCGTCGACAGCGCGACTCCGGCCAGCCAGCTTGCGGGGATGGACCACTTCAGCAGGAAGTGCGCCACCGCCGCGGCTCCCAGAAATGGCGCGAAAAAGCCGACCATCCCCACCACCATGGCTTCCTTCCACTTGGTGCGGAATATCGCCGGATCCAGCTCCGCTCCCGCCAGAAACGTCAGCACGATGGCTCCCGTCCCGGCTAGAAAACCGACCCAGGCGGACTTCGCTCCCAGTACCTCGGTACCGATCAGCGCGCCGATGATGAGCTGCGCCACCGTGCCAACCACGATCTCCGAGAGCGCCGTCGAGATCCTGAACCAAATCGATAGCAGCGTGGCGATCAACGCAAGGATCAGCCATAACGCCGCTGAAAACCAGACCTGTTGCATACCGGTCTCCAATATTAAGATTTAGCTGTCAGGGATTCGGCCCGAACCCCTACAGCAATTCTCGCTGCAGGAGTCATTGGCCGCTTGCGAGCGACGGTTCGGCGAACTCCACCGCCTGTTCCGAGAATAGCAGCAAAGAGCGGAAGGCTGCAATAATATGCAGAGCCGAGCCCATGAGAGTGCTGATCGTTTCCGACCTTCATGCAAACCTGGAGGCTGTGGCTGCCCTGCCGCGCAACTTCGACCGCCTCTGGGTGCTGGGCGACCTGGTGAACTACGGGCCAAATCCCGCCGAAGTCGTCGAGTTCGTCCGCGAGAACGCTGAGATGGCGGTGCGCGGCAATCACGATCACTCGATAGGCAACGATCGAGACCCGCAATGTTCGGCGCGCTTTCGCGCCATGGCGGAAGAAACCGGGCGCTATACGCGTTCGGCGCTGAACGAAGAACAAGTTCGGTACTTGCGCAATCTTCCCGTGAAGGCTACGGTGGCCGCGGAGGGAATCTGGTTTTCGATGTGTCACGCGGCACCGCCCGATCCGCTTTTTGAATATCGCGAGGAAGATTCGCCGCTGTGGCTGGCCGACGCAATCGCGCCGGGCATCGGCATAGAGCTGGTCGGCCACACCCACATCCCCTTCCGCCGCGCGCTCGAAAACCGCCTGGTGGTTAACCCCGGAAGCGTGGGGCAGCCGAAACACGGCCGCGCCGAGGCGCGCTACGCGATTTGGCAGGATGGCAAGATCAGCCTCGAATCGGTTCCGTATGAAGTGGAAGCCACCGTCGCGAAGTTGCGCCGCCTCCCTCTGTCGCCCCAGGTCTTCGAGGATCTGGCATTCGTGCTGCGGCACGGCAGGGTTCCCTCCGCGCGATAGCGCTCGTTGCCCCAACTGGCGCCATAAGTTATAGTCGAGCTTCGAAATCGCATCGCATCGTTTTCATTTCGATCCTCGATTTGATTTCCATTCGCAAGGCACAAGGAGTCATAGATGACCAAGATCGTAAGCGTGATAGGCCGTGAGATACTCGATTCTCGCGGTAACCCTACCGTTGAAGCCGAAGTCGGGCTCGATGGCGGCGCGGTAGGCGCCGCGGCCGTTCCTTCCGGAGCTTCGACGGGCGAAAAGGAAGCCGCCGAGCTGCGCGACGGCGACAAGAAGCGCTACGGCGGCAAGGGAGTCAAGAAGGCCGCGGGCCATATCGGGAAGGAACTGGCCACCGCGGTTTTGGGCCACGATGCCACCAACCAGCGGGCCATCGATCAGGCCATGATTGACGCCGACGGAACGCCGAACAAGGGAAAGCTGGGTGCCAACGCCATTCTCGCCGTTTCGATGGCCACCGCGCGCGCCGCCGCGAACGCTCACCGGCTGCCTTTGTACCGATACCTTGGCGGCGCCAATGCCTGCATTCTTCCCGTGCCCTGCATGAATGTGCTCAACGGCGGCAAGCACGCCGACAACACCGTGGATTTCCAGGAATTCATGATCGCGCCGCACAACGCGCCCTCTTTTGCCGAGTCGATTCGGATGGGCATGGAGACCTTCCACACGCTCAAGCAGGTCCTGAAAAGCAAGGGTTACAGCACCGCGGTGGGCGATGAGGGCGGCTTCGCTCCCGATCTGAAATCGAACGACGAAGCGGTCGAGCTCATTCTGGAAGCGATCTCCAAGGCCGGCTACCAGCCGTCCACCGATATCTCGATTTGCCTCGATCCGGCCGCCAGTGAGATGTGGGACGACGGCAAGTACGTGCTCTTCAAATCCAGCAAGAAGGCCATCACCTCCGACGAACTCATCAAGATCTGGGAGTCGTGGGCAAAGCAGTATCCCATCGTGCTTCTCGAGGATGGCATGGGCGAGAACGACTGGGATGGCTGGCGGAATCTGACTGTCGCTCTCGGGAGCAAAATCGAGCTGGTCGGCGACGACGTATTCTGCACCAATCCCAAGATTCTTCAAGAGGGGATCGAAAAAGGCATCGGCAACGCCGTCCTCATCAAGTTGAACCAGATCGGCACGGTGACGGAAACGCTGGAAACCATGGAACTGGCGGCGCGCAATGCCTACCGCTGCTTCGTCTCTCATCGATCCGGCGAAACCGAGGACACCTTTATTTCGGATCTGACGGTTGCCACCGGCGCGGGCCACATCAAGACCGGTTCGGGCTGCCGCAGCGAGCGGGTGGCGAAATTCAACCAGTTCCTCCGCATCGAGGAACGGCTGGGAGCCAGCGCGCGATTCGCGGGCCGGTCCGCTTTCGGGCGCTAAGCACACAACCTCACAAGCTCGCCAACGTATCTCCCGGCAACCGCTCCCTAACGGTCGCGGCTCGGAAACGCGCGCCTCCGAGCCGCGACCGTTAGGGAGCGGTTGCCCATTATGCGGCCGTAATTCCGAAATGGAGGGCTAAGCGGCGCGTCCAAGTGGGTAGTCGTGCCCGGCAAAACTGCCCGCCACACAACCGGCTTATGTCATAATCCGACTGGATGAAAACTCGTTACAAGGTCCTTTTTTTCCTTTTTCTGGTTTCGACCATCAGCTACCTGGACCGCGTCTGTCTGTCGGTGGCGGGGCCCTCCATGCAGTCCGCCCTCAACCTGAAACCGGCCCAGTGGGGATGGGTGGTCGGTTCGTTCGTTCTCACCTACGCGTTGTTCGCCGTGCCGACGGCTTCTTTGGGCGACCGGTACGGCGCCCGCCGCGTCCTTACCCTGATCGTGCTCTGGTGGTCGGCCTTCACTTTCCTCACCGGAGCGGCGATCGATTACCGGATGCTTCTGATCACTTCGCTGTTGTTCGGGATCGGCGAGTCGGGAGCCTATCCGAACGCGGTCGGAGCGCTTTCGCGCTGGTTCCCCAAGGCGGAACGCGCCAGGGCCGTAGGCGTGGTCTGGATGGCGGCGCGCGTCGGCGGCGCGGTGGCGCCCATCATGGTGGTTCCGATCCTGAAGGCCCATGGATGGCGGGCGCCGTTCTTTCTGTTTGCCGGCACCGGCCTGGTGTGGGCGGCGTTCTGGTATGGGTGGTATCGCGACAATCCGGCCGACAAGCGTGGCGTCAAACCAGCCGAACTGGAGGAGCTTCTCAAAGAGCCGAAGACCGCCACGGCTGCCGCCGCGCCGTGGGCGCTGGTGCTCGGCAACCGCAACGTTCAGTACCTCATGGCCATGTATTTCGCCTACTGCTTCGGCGGTTACTTCTACCAGTCGTGGCTGCCCACGTACCTGGTCAAAGGGCGCGGCTTCAGCCAGGATCAGATGGCGGTCTGGTCCTCGCTGCCGTTCATTCTGGGCGCTTGCGGCAACCTGATCGGCGGCGCCACCAGCGACTTTCTCGGCAAAAACTACGGGCTCAAGATCGCCCGGCGTACGGTGGGCGCGGCGGGGTTGGGCCTCGCGGGCCTGCTCGAGTTGGTAGCCGTGTTGACCCACAGTGCCACCCTGGCGGCGATCTTTCTGGCCCTCGGCTTCGGTTTCATGGATTGCATGATGCCGGCAAGCTGGGCCGCCTGCCTCGACATCGGCCGCAAGTACGCCGGCACCGTCAGCGGGGCCATGAACATGGCGGGCCAGGCCGGTTCCTTCCTCTCCTCGATCGTCTTCGGCTACATGGTCACGGCGTTCCACAGCTACGACCTGCCGCTGGTGCCGATGGCCATTGCCCTGTTTATCGCTTCCTCGCTCTGGTTGAAGATCGACCCTACCAAGTCGCTGGCCGGAGGCTAGGCGCGATTCGTGTTTCGTGGAGCGGACTCTTCAATCCAATGCCGCATACTTTTCCAGCCAACGCCCGCCTGCGCAAATTGTATTACAGTTCCTCGGATTCTTCTCTGGCCGCGACGATTTTCGTGTCCGCTCTGTGGGGCAGGCCAGGTGGATCAAGCTTTCGGCCCAGCCCGACGGCACATTTACGGTCACTAACAGCCGCAACGGCTTCAGCAAAACATACCGTTCCTTCGGCACTTCCGAGAAGTTTCCC
>PLRS01000136.1 GCA_003164035.1 Bryobacterales bacterium
ATGGACGCACCGCTCCAGGCTGCATGGGAGTGGACCTGAGCAGCGATAATGAGGCGGTTCTCACGAAGGTAGACCTTCAAAGCCGCCATTTCGTTGGGAGGTATCTGGAATCGGTCTCGCTGCGCAATTTGCCGCGGTCGGCAGACCTCTTGGATATCCACCGTATCGCCGGCGGCACTGCGGCGTCCGAGCCACAGCACGATACATTCCTGCTCGGCGCGGCCTGTGGTCCGCAAGTGGTCTATCGTTTCACCGATAACGGCGCTACGGCACCTGAGAGCCGACATGATTAGCCTGTTCCCTTCAGCCAGGCATTCCAGTAACGCGTTAGGAGACCTCCGAGATCGTAGCCCGTCTGATTACGATAAGCATCCCAATGGTCGTTTGTATGGCTCGAATGTGTATGGTATTCGCGAGATCCCGGCGAGCAGATAAAGGGCAACCCAGTCGCAGGATGTGCACTTGTGTTAAAGACCCCGGTCCGGTTCGGTGAGATTTCCGCAGGCGCCGGGCTGGATTTGAGCGGCACACCATTGGCGGAAAGGAGCTTGAAACTTGGTGGCTCCGAATTCCACTCTTCGCAGTTGGCTACCAACCTCAAGGCCGTGCGCCTCTCGGCAGTAAAAGTTAGATCGACGTGAGGGTACTCAAGCCCGTGTATGAGCCATCCCCTTAAGGAAGCCAGCTTACCAGTGATGTGCTCGACTTGAGCTTGAAACAGGGTCTGCGACGCGAGCGGGTGCATTTAGACGCCACCACCACCTTCAGGCGGACCCCAATCGACGACCACGCATCCCGTGAGATCGTTGGCCTCGTATGAGACCGAAGGGTTGATGATTCGTTTGTCCACGGTTGCGATCCAGCCGGTCGTATCCGTCAACCTCAAAGCCTTGGCCGCTTTCGCCAACTCGACTTCCACGGGCTGTTTTATTGGCACGCGTGCCGGGTGGCCGTCTGGATAGAACCCTGATGTGGTGGCAACCTCAACCGCTACATGATGAGCATCGGGCTGATCGCTCTCAATGTCGCGTATTTCGTGCAGCGCTTCCTCAACCTCGTGCTCCGCAGCATGCTCAAGCGTCTGGGCACCCTCTAGATCAGCTTCGGCATGTTTGAGATGCGCCTCAGCCTGCTGTAGTTCATCGCCATGTTCCATGAGTTTCTCCTTTACATCAAATTAACTATGCGCTATGCTACTTCTGCGATCGGCTAATGGCCAATCTCAGACATTCAACGATAGTTTAAGTATATTACACTATAGACGATGAGTCAACAGGACAACGAAGTCATCGCGCCGGGGCTCGGAAAGCGGCTCACCGAGCTTCGCGAAGAGCGCGGCTGGACCCAGAAGCAACTAGCTGAAAAAGCAGGGCTTAGCGTAGCCTTCTTGAGCGAAATCGAAAACGGAAAGCGAAACCTCAGCTCTGGCAAACTCCTTCATTTGGCGGATGAATTGGGGGCCTCACTCGACTACTTGATGCGAGGGGAGCACGCTCCCGTGCGGGATCGGCGGCCAGTCGAAATTCCGCCGGAGCTCGACGAGGTCGCTCAGGAACAAGGGTGGTCCTATCAAGATGCAGTTGCTCTTCTTCAGGCTCGGCATTTGATCAAGGCGCGGCGCAGTCCGGATGGAACTGATGTGCCGAAAATTTACAAGAGAGATGATTGGCTCGATTTGCACAAGAGGCTATTTGAATGATCGATTTGGTCCGACATCCCAAGTTGCGGCAAATTGCGCGGAACCTTCACATCCCTGACAGCGAAGACTGTTTGCGCGACCTTCGAGATCATGCAGTCCAGACCGTGCGCGAGATGTTGCGGGAATGGAGTCTGGAAACAATCGAGGATCTCCGTCGGCTTGTAGCGGACCGACTGTCGTTGAAGATCGAGTTCATTCGCAGCGATGAGGACGTTAGCCGACTTGCGTCGGAGTATCAACACTTTTTTGTTAGATTTCGGCGGATTCTCGACACGGAGTTCATTTCCGGTGACATTGAAGGACTTCTAGTTGATAACCCAAGCCCGAAAAAGGGCGGGCGGCGCTACCTGGCCATCATCGACGCGCGCGGATCCCGCGCAGCCCGAGCGTACTTTACGGCGTGGCATGAGGTTGCGCACCTTCTGCTCTGTCCACCGAAGCAGATGATTTTCGAAGGTTTTCGGCGTGCGCCAACCGACGCTCTCAAACGCAAGGATCCGCTTGAATCGGCGGTCGATCACATTGCCGGCCTGCTGGCATTTTGGGAACCACTTTTCAAACCTGCATTGCTCGATAGCTCCGCCGGAAATCTGACTTTTGGCGCGATTGAGACAGCCAGCGGGACTGTGGCTCCCGGTGCGAGCTTGTACGCGGCGACTCTTGCTGCAATCCGCCTCTGGGATGGGCCGGCGGTCTTCCTGACCGCGGAAGAAGCAACAAAGACGGATGGAACCGGATTCGCACTACGCGTGCACACTCTCATTCCTAATGAACTCGCGAGGCCACTAAATCTGAGGATTCGTAAGTCGATGCGTGTTCCGGCTGAGTCGGCACTGTTTCAGGCTTTCCAGGAGAACCTCGGTTTCGAGCGGTCGGCGGCGGAAAACCAGGGAATGTGGGAGGTATCTGGTCATGGGAACTTGCCTCCCCTCAGTTGGAAAATTCAAGCATTGCGACGGGGGGCAGCGGTCTATGGAATTCTCAAGCCCGTGAATTCACCGCTGTATCGACGGTCCGGGCGAATTGTAAGCAATAACTGATTCGGAACTCAGCAAAAGCTTCGACACACGTTTCTTGGTGGAGTTGTTGCCACCACTGTGATCTGCCTCTTTGCGTCAACAGTAACAGGCGAATCCCAAACTGGGAAAGGGTGTCTCGCGGCCGGTTTCGTTGGAATCCCAACTGGATTGAGGCTCGACTGGATCGAGCCGGCCATTCACGCTCTTCACCGGGGCCGGAGTCCTGCGAAGGTTGACTGACTGGTGGTCAGCCGATAAACACTCCAGAATTCAACTATGCTCGACCCGAAGACCCCTTACTTACATGTGTGCCGGTCGTGCGCCAAGAGTCGTTTCGAGGTCACCCGCCCGTCAGAGAGATGCCCAGGCGCACAGATCGCGTCTCTCCTGATCGGCTGAGTTCCTGTCAGCCGATCCGACGGGGCCTATCTCATTGACCGCATGGGTAATTGAAACGTTTGTGTGCGCTTCTGTTTTCTGTCATAATCCGTGTGAGATCGTTTCATGCCCAGCGGCCAAATCATCGCTCGCACGACCAATACCTGGCTGGTACGCCTCTACCAGGGCCGCGATCCGGCGACCGGCAAGCGGCGCTACCTTAATAAGACCGTGCACGGCGAGCGTACTTCGGCAGAGGCCGAGTTGGCGCGCCTCCTCTCCCAAATCCCGGCGCGTCCGGAATCGACCTCGATCTTGGATGTTTACCTCGATTGGTGGTTGCATGCGGCAGTCGACGGTCGGCTTCGCGCTAAAACTGCCCGCGATTACCGGACGCTGCTTGCCCGCTACGTGCGGCCCGAGCTGGGTCATGTCAAACTCAGCCGACTCAAACCGCTCGACCTCCAATCGCTGCTGCTGAGCCTCACGAGCCGGGGGCTTTCGGCTCGCACGGTTCGTTACACTCATGCGGTTCTGCGCAGCGCCTTCGACCAGGCAAGGCGCTGGAAGCTACTGGTCGAAAATCCGGCTGCGGACATGCCACTGCCCCGCGCCGACAAGCGCGAGTTCCGTGTCCTCACCCCCGAGGAAGCGCAGCGCTTTGCTTCGTGCTGCCCGGAGGATCCGGCGGGGCTCGTTCTTCTGGTGGCTTTAACGACGGGCCTTCGGCCCAGCGAATATCTGGCAATTCGCGCCGAAGACTTCGATCGGCACCGGGCGACGATTACGATCACGCGGACGCTCGAACGAGCCAAGGGGATTTGGCGGTTTGCCGAAACAAAGCGGCCGCGTAGCAGGCGGACCGTCTCCGTTCCGGCCGAGGTCGCTCGACGGATCGCGAAACACATCGACACCGGCGAACTCGGACCAAGCCGGTTGCTTTTTGAGAGTTCGACTCGCGGCCCCATTCACGAGCGGAATCTGGTCCAGCGCTCATTCAAGCCTTTGATCGGGCGCGCGGGCCTCCCTGACATCCGGCTTTACGATCTGCGCCACACCTTTGCCGTCCTGGCCCTCCGCGAGGGGGTGCCGGCGCGGCTTGTTTCCGAACAACTTGGTCACGCGAGCGTCGCCTTCACGCTCGAAGTGTATGGGCATGTTCTCGAAGAAACGCGCTCGATCGCAGCCGAGCGGCTCTCGGAACTGCTCTTTTCGCCCGCTCGCGCGAGGAAGCCTGTCGAGCGCGAAACGGCTCACCGCAAGTCCGCATGAGGATACGCTAGGGGACGACAATGAAGAATACGGAACCGGCGAAATTCATGACTACGAGCGAGTCCTTCCGAAAGCTCCTGCTCGCTCATTTCGAGGGCGACGCGGAGGGTTTTCGCGTGGCGGCTCGCGAATACATTCAGGAAGAGCGCCGCAAAAATCATCACGTGGTGGCGCGCGACCTCGAACGCTTACTCGCCAGCTACAACGGCCTCTCCGTGGTCCGTGGGAACAACGGCTTGAGTCCCTTGCCGAGCGGCTCCCGTGACGTACCAAAGGACAAAGAACGGGACGTCGCTCTCATCGAGATGTTTGAGCCGGCCAGGCGCCTGACGGATCTGGTGCTCGATGAAGCGACTCGCAAAACCCTCGAGCGCATCGCAGACGAAAACCGGAAGGCCGATCTGCTCAAGACGTATGGCTCCCGACCGGCGAATCGCATCCTGTTCTGCGGTTTTCCCGGCTGTGGCAAGACTGTCTCTGCTGAGGCGATTGCGGGCGAGCTCTATCTGCCGCTCGCGCTGGTGCGATTCGATGCGGTCGTATCATCCTACCTAGGCGAAACGGCCGCCAATCTGAGGAAGGTTTTTGATTTTGCTCGCAGCCGCCCGATGGTGGTGCTGTTCGATGAGTTTGATGCCATCGGGAAGGATCGAGCCTCGCTCGAAGAACACGGCGAGATCAAGCGGGTCGTCAACTCGTTTCTCCAGATCCTCGACGGATTCCGAAGCGACACGGTTGCTATTGCCGCGACGAACCACCAAGGATTGCTTGACCCGGCGCTTTGGCGCAGGTTCGACGAGATCGTCTTTTTCGATATGCCGTGCGCGGCTGCAATCGAGGAACTGCTGCGCCGAAATCTTCGCCAAATCGGAGTTCATCCGGCTGTGGACTTGCACATTTTGGCTGAGGGGCTTGTGGGGCTATCGCACGCCGACGTCGAACGGATCGCTCGGGACGCGGCGAAGGAGATGCTTCTAACTGAACCGGGGCCAGTGACGCCAATGGCACTTGAACGAAGCAGCGCTCGCCAGCGGAAGCGAACAGCTGTCGCCAACGGCGGTGAGAAGGCCAAGCCCGACTCTCGGCGCGTTCGCAGCCGAAAGGAT
This sequence comes from Bryobacterales bacterium, assembly GCA_003164035.1. GTDB lineage: Bacteria > Acidobacteriota > Terriglobia > Bryobacterales > Bryobacteraceae > JBEKYD01. The sequence continues at coordinate 5,475 of PLRS01000136.1, forward strand.
CCCACGAAATAAAGTGCCACACCATCCTGAGGACGAGCGGCATCCGCACTTGCCGTTGGTCCGGGTGGAGGCAAACCCGCCCCGCCGAAAACGTCAGGGATTTGGAGCGCCGAGACCCACGCGCGGGGAGCGTGCCACGTTTGGCGGTATCCTTCTAAACAAAATTGACGAGATCGAAGCCGAGGCGCGTCGGGCTCCCGCTGTTCAGGGGTTCGCTCCGCATCTCGTTTTCCTCGTCCCTCTGGCGGCGGGCGCGTCGGCCGACGCAGTTGCGGAAAGACTTCGGGATGCTGGGCTCACCGTTGTAAGTATCGAGCCGGACCAGGCGGTTGTCGTTTTTCAGGACGACGCGAATCTGGCGGAGTTCCGCCGTGCGCTTGATCAGTACATGGCTGGTCCGAGAATCATCGCCGCGACCGGAGAACAAGCAAAGACAACGCAGTGGGATGTGTTCGAGTTCATCGAAGCCGATCGGATGCGGAGTTGGTCGCGAGCGGATCGCATCGGGGCGCGGCTAGCCGCCGAGATCGGCGTCAATGGGGAGCGGATCGACCGGGTGCGGATCTACACCCTGGATGTTGAACTCTGGCACCCGGGTCTCGCCGAACTGGCGCGACACAAGATGGCGGAGCTTCAAGCTTTGGTCAACCAGGGGCGGGCCGATGGCGAGCGGTTCTCCGATCAATTCGTGGGAGACCTGCTGGCTGTCGCCCGCGTCGGTGTTTCGGGAGCCAAGCTTGAGCAGCTTCTCGATGCGTCGATAGTGGCAGAAGTGGAGCTTCCGGAACAGCCTGTGTTCGATGCAGTCGCAGCCTCGCAAGTCACCCCACGGAATTTTCCAGCCCCACCAGCACCCTCGGAAGATGGCCCGCGAGTCTGCATCCTGGATAGCGGAATCGTCTCTAATCATCCGCTCCTGGCAGCAAATGTCGGAGGTGAAGAAGCTGTCCTGACCGCCACGAACGACCCGGCAGATACCAATGGACATGGCACGCATGTCGGCGGCCTAGCAGTGTTCGGCGACATCCGTGCCTGTTACAGCAATGGAACATTTTCGTCTCCGGTTCGGCTCTTCAGCGCACGCGTATTGAACGACCAGAATCGCTTCGACGACGATCGGCTGATTCACACGCAAATGGAGGCCGCCATCGAGGTATTTCGCCGGCCGCCTTACGAGTGTCGGGTTTTCAACCTGTCCCTGGGCTCGCCCGACGTCGTTTTGAATGGGACGAACCGTCGGCAGACTCTCTGGGCTGAAGCACTCGATACGCTGGCGCGTAAGCATAAGGTACTGATCGTCGTCTCGGCGGGCAACAACAGCCATGTTCAGGCCAACACACCTACAGACGCCGAGCAGATCCTCCAGGACTATCCCCGATACCTCTTAGACGCCGAATCCGGATTGAGTGATCCGGCAACCGCCGCGATCGCGCTGACGGTCGGATCGTTATCTCAGTTTGCGGCGCCCGCGATCCGCGCCGGTGTCGGCGCTGGCGATTTCGTTCGCGCCGTTGCCGGTGTCGATGAGCCGTCGCCCTTTACTCGCAGTGGTCTCGGCATTAACGGTGCGATCAAGCCAGACCTCGTCCACTACGGCGGGAACCTGCTATTCGAGGGTTTCGGTAATCAAGTCCGGCGGATTCGCACCGAGAACCCCGATGCCGGAACCGGAGTGATGTCTTTCTCTCACGAGCCTCTCGACCGACTGTTTTCATTCCTAGTCGGAACCAGTCAGGCAGCTCCGCCAGTTGCTCGCATCGGCGCGCTGATATGGAATCAACTGCAGCCGGCCGTCGAGGGCGACCTTGATCCGAACTTGGTACGGGCGGTTCTGGCCAATTCGGCCTCCGTTCCGGAGGCTGCGTCGAATCGAATTGCGGCGATCAACGACGACGAAGGGATTCTGCGGGTTTGTGGTTATGGCCTCCCCGATGCCGAACTCGCGCTCGAATCTGGAGATCGTCGCGTCACCCTGATCTCCCAGGGCAGGATTACCATCGATACGCTGATCCTATATGAGGTGCCGGTACCGGATGTTCTCCGCAATGCGCTTGGGAAGAAGAGAATCATTGCCTCGCTTGCCTTCGACCCGCCGGTAAGGCGTCGACGCGCCGAGTACCTGGGAGTGGAAATGGGTATGAATTTGTTTCGCGGGAAAACACCCGAAGAGGTCGTCGCCGCGTACCGATTCGTCACCCGGGAGGAGAGGCGTACCGCTCCAGGAGCACTGGCAGCTCCGTTTCAGTGTGATCTGCTGCCCAAGTCTCGTATGATAGAAACGAGCACGTTGCAGCGGCGCGAGTGGTCCTTCAGCAGGACGGACGAGAAGTATGGAGATACGTACTATCTCATGGTCCAGGCTAGAAGGAGTTGGGCGCCTGCTGAAATAACAACGCAGGACTTTGGCCTTGCCGTAACGATTGCCGCTGATGAACCGCGCTTGTACAATCAAGTGCAGCAGCGCGTACGCGCTCGAGAACGCGTAAGACGACGGGTTTAGGAGAATCTGGAAGGGCCACCCGCAGAACATTCCCCCTGACGAGGCCCATTTGTGGCTTTGGTCAGGCCCGTTCCCACTCATGTCTGAATGATCCTCCTCGCCGGAAGAATAGCGCATGATGAACATAAGGCGAAAGGACACTTTTCGCGCGAGATTTGCGGGCGTGGAAGTGCATTCTGCAGGCAGTCGAGACTTGTGAGCGGGGGCCCATGGCCCAGATGGACACGAGCTCGGTTACCATGGAGTCGATCGCGGAGCGAAGCTAGACGAATATGGAGGCGACGGTAAACCTGCCGGGGCTGGACGAGCATTCCGAAGCCGGTCACGAGCTTCTCGACGAAGGCGAGCCGTGTGCAGCGCACAGCGCGTTCGAGGATTGGGTATCCTCGGTCGCACGCTGCCTCAACGGTGTTTTGCCCGACAGCGGGCTGAGTTCGGAGTGGCTCGGTCTTCCCCATTCGCACTTAGTGATGGGCAGCGGCTATTACGACGAGCCTGCGGCTTGGGCGAACTTTAGAGGGGCCGTTCAACGGCCCCTAGCCTGGCTTGGTCAGCTACCCGGCAAAGTGCAGGATGTAAACGCTGTGCCAGCTCTTACCCAGACTGCGGCTAGGGAACGTGGACGGCGTGAGATCCGAATGCAGATGACGGCTCGGGCCTACGTCGACCCTGACCGGATCGCCGAGTTGAAGGAAATCTCGCATCCTGAATTCGACCTGAGGAAACTCGTACGATTCTGTGAGAAGCTCAATCTGTGCTTCGCTACGGAATGCTATCTCGCCGTTGCGATGCTCACCCGCGCTCTTATCGATCATGTGCCTCCGGTGTTCGGCTGCCAGAGCTTTGTCGAGTTGGCGAACAACTACGCGGGCGGCTCGAAGTCGTTTAAGGAATCTATGCGGAACCTTGAGAACTCGAGCCGAAAGATTGCTGATCAGCACCTCCACTGCCGGATACGCCGAAGCGAGTCGCTGCCGACCGCCCGGCAGGTGGATTTCGGGAACGATCTCGATGTACTGCTTGCCGAGGTAGCTCGCTTACTGCGGAGCGGCTGAGGCGCACCACTCCCCTGCTGAGCCGATGAGCGTTAGTGTCTAAGGGCGCGCTGAACATACGACAGCGCCGACCGACAGTGCTCCAGCACCGCGGGCACATCTCCATCGGCAAGTGCCCCCATTGCAGTTTCAACGGGCGTCTTTGGCTTGAACGAGTTCGTACGGGAGCATTGGCACCGGCTCTCCTGGGGCAATCCGCTTGAATCCTGTTTCCCGGCGGAGCACGCAGAAACACACGTCCAACTGCTCGGTTGCGACCGCTGTGTTGATTTCGGATGAATCTTTTGCGGCTATTTCCCTCAAGAGGGCCTCGACGTCCTTTAGTTTCATGTCCATAAATACAGCGAATGCAGCTTCAATAACCATGCTAGAGCGAGAGCCAGCGGCTCACTCTTCTCGGCTTTGCTTCTTCGTCCACGTGTAGATGGCACGCTCGATTTCACTCGCCGGCTGGGAGAGAATGAGCCGATCGATGGGACGCCCTTCAGTAAATGCGCTGAAAGGCTCGGCCCGCTCCGTCGTTGCCATTGTGTACGATTGTGACGGTTGCGGATTGCGCGCAAAAGTGCGGTACCCCATGCCGCTCAGCGCGGCGTTCCACAAGAACCGCTGATGCCTTTTGTATAGATCGAGCTCATCGTAGATCGCTGCCGCGAACCGGAAGTCCGCGGCAAGCGCGGCTTCCACATCTTCGATCGCGATCCGGAAGATCCTCATCAGATCACTCGAGTTCGCTCGCTCGGTCCGACCGGTGACGTTCGAGTCGAGGACCATCGTACCGGATTCGTGCAACTCCATCCGGACAGCCTGAATCCCCCGGCGCCAGTCGTTGCCGGCCGGCTGTTCGATAATCAATGAGTCGTTCGACAAAGATGGCGGCTCCTTCGCCCGCTGATAGCTGAAAAGGCCGATGGGCTTCGAGTGTCCGAGTTCGAGAAGCCGATCGGCAAATTCGCCGGAGCCGAGCCGGATCGGGTCGATTATCTCCTCGCGCCGCGCAGGGACGAGCACGAAGCGGAGAGTGACCTGATCCCCCACTTTGTAGGGATGTTCCAAATAGGCTGACAGTTCGTCGGGATTCATGGCTGGCCTCCGGGCGGTCTCGATCAAGGGTCGAAGTGCGCGCTCGAGCTCGCGGCCAAGTTCCTCCGGTCCTCGGAAGCGGACCCGAAAGTAGCCGTCGACATAATCCGAGACCGTCCTCGACAGATTCTTCGCGTCCTCGTCCTGTTCAACGTCTTCAATGAAAACGAGGGCGGGAATCCGCCGACGGCGGGCCTCCTCGAGCTCCTCTTGAACTACGAGGCGCCCTGAAGGAGCTCGCCAACCTCCCCGTGCGCCGATGATAAGCACGAAATAGTCGGAGCTGGCCACCGCATCAAGGCACGCATTCCGGGATGACGCATGGATCGAGGGGAAATCTTCATTGACGAGTAGCGGTTCGCCGTCGGCGGCGTGGATGGCAACGCGGGCAGCTTGTCGATGCGCGTCAAAGCCCTCGATGACAGAACTCACGAAGACACGGGGGCGCATCGTGGATAACGATCCACCAGGTGCCCCGAATGAGATTTGTTTGGGCGGTCGCACGATATTCTCAATACTCAATCTATTCCGATTTCCATTCCCTCGTGCCTATTTTTAGGGCCGGTTCGCATGTCACCGGACACTGCGTACGGCGTCGCGAATCGAACGGGCCACTCCGTCATCAACGCCGCATTCCAGAGCGAGCTTAAAGAACTCTTCGACGGCCTCGTGGCGGCGCTCGAGGGTGAGGCGGCGCGTCTCTGCGCGGGCACACTGGCAAAGGGCGTCAAGCATCATGCCGCTCGTGCCGGCGTTATCGATGAGAACCTTACGGAACCGCTCGATAGTCTCCTCGGGCAGGTCGGGCCCGAGGAGAAAATATCGGAGGTATTTGAGGAAATGAGGATGCTCAAGGATCTCCCTGCTGTGCGTCCCGTTCCCTTCGAAAACCGCGATGCGGGATTTGTTCCTGCCGCCGACGTTGAGCTCCGGGTCGGTGAGATACCGGCGTCTCACCTCGGGGATCGCGCCGCGCGCGATAAGCGATTCGGCGAGGTCGGCCGCCGCGGCGAGCGACTCCATCCGCGATGCGTACTCCCCGGACAGCTCAAAGTCTATCCGATCGAACAGGGCACTTTCTTCGGGCGTCAGAGGAACCGGCTGCGGCTTCGGGACGGTCACCGCCGGTGCCCCCGACTGAGGTGCCGCGACAGGAACCCCATGATGACCTGGTACCGGTCGCCGCTGCAGCGGAACTGATACTCATTGGCCATCTGCATCGCGAACCCAGCCGCGTGGTTCTCGGTCTTTTCCGCCTCGGGGAGCCTGCGCCACTCGTCAAGGATCGCCTGGAGGGATTCTTCCTTCTTCACCGCTGCCCCACTTCCCGCCGCAGAGCAGGCACGGCTTGAGCCGTCTTCTGAACGGTCAGCCCGTTGTGGCCGCAATCGACCGCGAAGAGCACGTCGCGGACGTCTTCGAGGAACAAATTCAGCTCGCGCGCTATCGAAGCGTAGCTAAACATCTGGGTCTCGTCCGGGGTTTCGGCGATTTTGCGGTTGAGGTATTCCTCGTACTCCTTCGCCACCTCGTTGCGCCGTTGTTGCTTCCGCTTCCGGCGCGGGGCGTTCCCGCGGTAGCCGTCGCGCGGGACGGAGATCGGATACCGTACCATGCAGTGCCTCGCTTGCCTAGTTGGGCTACAAACATTTTAGCGCGGCAATGTACTTGTGTCCTCCGCTCGTTGGTTACTAGCCCGGAGGCGTCGTGGCCGCCGTTGAGGATCACGTCGTATCGCCGGCTCTGGGGTGGGTGGTTGCCGCGAGTTCGCTGGACGCTAACGGCGGCTCGGTAGCGGGAGAAGTTATGGCGCCGCTGGCAGGGTCGGCCGTAGGTTGGTCATCGGTGGGCGCGAGTCTGCCGGCGGGGGCGTGTCTGCCCTGGCGTGCCTGCCTGTTCTTTCTGCAACGAGTTGCCGGAGTTGTCGTCCGTTGTGCTGCCCGAGGGTGATTTTCCTTCCCCTGCCGCCGACATTGCTGCCGGAGCGATTCCGTGCTTGTCGAGAAGGGCCTCGAGTTCGGATTCGGTGACGCAGGTCGAGCCGACACAGAGCTTATCGAAGGTCCCGAGCTTTGCGGTGATCTTGTCGACGTCGTGGCCAAAGTGGACGACGCCGTCGACGATCGGGCCGCCGGTGTAGCCGAGGGTGTCAATCAAACTCGAGCCGTCGGCGACGGTGACCTTGGTGTGCTCCCCTGCAACGCATCGATGCGGAGATTGAGTTCCTTCAGGGCATCGATGATAACCGGGTGAAGGCACCGTAGGCGCCGGACTTGTAGCCGTTCGCGTCAGTCGAGACGAGCCCGGGGATGAGAGTGTGCGCGCGTTTTTCCTC
>PLRS01000052.1 GCA_003164035.1 Bryobacterales bacterium
CTTGGAACCATTTTCTTTTTGTGGGAGCTAGTTGCCGCGAAGCCGGCGGCATGGGCCAGCCTCACTCCAGCGGGCGCGAAATCACGCAGGCGTTGATGCCTCCGATACCCATCGAGAGTTTCCCGGCCAAGCCGTTGGGAAATGTGCAGGCTCGATCGAAAACTACCCGGTCGTGCAATTCGCGGATGGCCGGGTGCATTTCCGCTTCGGCCAACGGCGTCGGAAACAGCTTCCCTCGCTGGTAGCCCAGGTATTGCGCCGTCAGTTCCCACCCGCCCCCGGCGCTCATGCCGTGGCCGAATGTGCCCTTCCGCGCCGTCACCAGTACGTCCCGCGGCAGCAGCGACCGCACCGTTTCCATCTCGGCATAGTCTCCCGGCGTCGCGGTAGCGTGCAGGTCCCAGGTGCCCAGGCCATCGGCCGTCGCCGAAGCCTTGGCTACCGCGCTCAACACCGCTGCCTTGGGGCCGTCGAGGGAAGGAGTAATGATATGGTGCGCGTCGGAAGTGACACCCACCGCCACCGGTTCCATGCCCAGCGCCTGGAAGCCCTTTCCGCGCATATATTCCAGATCTCCCACGATCCAGATCACCGACCCGCCCGCCACGTGCGTGCCCTTCAGTTGGGTCAGGGGCGTGGATACCCGCCCGTCCGCCGCCATTACCCGCGCGCTGTAGAACGCCCCGACTGTCAACGGGTGTGGCGGCGGATCGGTGGCCCCCACCACCACTGCTTTGGCGTCGCCGCTCTGGATGGCGCGCATGGCCAGTTGCAGCGCTACCCCGAAGGTGGAACACGCCGCCACCGGCGCGAAAGCCATTCCGGTAATGCCGCCCAGAATGGAAATCTGCGCCGCCGGCATATTATGGATGTTCCAGATCAGGTTGGCCGACACTTTCCACGGCGGTTCCGGCGCCCGCCACTTTGCCTGCAGCCTGGTGCGCCGCTTTTCTTTGTCGCGAATACTGTTGAGCTTGCCCGAAGCGATGTCGCCCTCGATGCCGCCGCCATCGATCTCGGCCAGTTCTGCCAGGTACTCCGCCAGCTCCGGAGAGCGAACCATCCAATACCGGTTCCAATTCCGTACGGCCGCGTCTCGGTCGTCTTCGTCATCGGAGGAAGCTGTCCGCGGATCCGGGGGCACATCGCCTTCCCCCGGCGCCCGATACTCCCGCAGCGCGCGATTGTTTTCCGGTCCGGCCCAGTAACGGTCCCACCGCTTTTGCGCCTCATACAGCGCCACGCTGGTGTCGTACATCGTGCCCAGGCTTCCCAAACCCGTGCCCACATAGACGTGACACTGTTCGCCAAGCGACTTCAGTTCCTGTTCCAATCCGGGATTCTGCTCCAGCGCCTGAAGGAACGCGCCCACCGCGAATAGCGCCGGCAGATCGATTTTCTCCTTCAGGTTTTGATAATGCCGCGGGGCAAAACGCTGGCTGATCCACGGCTGATACTCTTCGAAGCGGAATTCCGGCTCTCCCACCAGAAAATTGTCCGGCCCAAAACCGTTAAATGGCGACAGCCAGCTCTCCGAGCACAGCAGGTTCTTCTCGAAGGCCCTGATATTGGGGGATTTAGGAGCCACCACGCCCCATCCAAATACACCTACCCTGGCCGGGCCGGGTAAACTTTGCCGCATCTTTTGAGCATACCGCGCTCGCCCTAAGGAAATTGTGCAGCCGACCCATGTCGGTGTGGCCGGATTAAGTAAATAAAGAAGTTAGCCTGGCCAGCCGATAAATGGTGCCCCCAGTGGATCGAAATCGGTCGCAATTGCGTCCATCCCTTTGTGCATGGTCAAGTAGAAGAAGTGGGAGGTGTTCTTGCCGCGCCGATTCGTATCGATTCTTACTGTGTTCCTGCTCGCTGGAGTGGCCGCTCCCCAGCAACCGCCGCCCGACACGGCCGTCCGAACGACTCTCGAAAACGGCCTTCGCGTGGTGATTGTGCCGGATCCGCTGGCCCCGGTCGTCACCGTGGAGGAGAACTACCTGGCGGGCGGCAACGAAACCCCCGCGGGTTTCCCGGGAATGGCCCACGCTCAGGAACACATGGCGTTTCGCGGATGCGCCGGGCTTAGCGGGGACCAGATCGCCGCCATCTATGCGCAACTGGGCGGCAGCAACAATGCGGATACCCAGCAAGGCGTCACTCAGTATTTCGCCACCGTGCCGGCACAGGATCTCGATATTGCCCTGCGCCTCGATTCGGCCTGCATGCAGGATGTCGAGGACTCCCAGGAGGAATGGATCGCGGAGCGGGGAGCGATTGAACAGGAGGTTGCGCGCGACCTGTCCAATCCCACCTACAAATTCGTCACCCGGCTCAACCAGGATCTCTTCTCCGGAACGCCGTACGCGCACGACTCGCTGGGCACCAAGGCTTCCTTCGATGCAACCACCGGCGCCATGCTGAAGAAGTTTTATCGGGATTGGTACGCGCCCAACAACGCCATTCTGGTGATCGCCGGCGATGTCGATCCCGCCGCGACCCTTGCCAAAGTCAAGCAATTGTACGGGCCCATCGCGCGAAGGCCGCTTCCGGCGCGGCCGCCGATCCGGTTGCCGCCAGTCAAGGCGGACAGCTTCACGCTCGACAGCAATCTGCCCTATGAACTGGTATTTGTGGCCTTCCGCATGCCCGGCACGTCCAGTCCGGACTACGCCGCGATCCGGATTCTGGGCGATGTCGTCGCCAGCCAGCGCGCCGGCCTGTACGGCCTGGTGCCTCAGGGCAAAGCCTTGGGAACGGACTTTGGCATGGCCGAAACCTATCCGCGAGCAAGTGTGGGTTATGCCATGGCGGCAGTGCCCCCCGGAACCGACCCGGCCCCCATCACGGGGGAAGTGAAGACAATTCTTGCCGGCTATGCCGACAAGGGCGTGCCGGCGGAGTTGGTCGAAGCGGCTAAAAAGGGTGAAATCGCGGACGCGGAGTTTCAACAGAACTCCATCCCGGATCTGGCGGCAACCTGGTCGCTGGCGTTGGCCGGCGAAAGCCGCCAGTCCCCCACGGAGCTGGTGGACGCCATGAAGAAGGTTACCCTGGCCGACGTGAACCGGGTGGCGAAGACTTATCTGACCGTTGATAGCGCTGTCGTCGCCACCCTGAAGCCGGCGTCCTCCGGGGAGCCGGTTTCCAACAAGGGTTTCGGCGGCGCGGAGGTTACCACGGCCGCGCCCACCAGGCCGGTCGCCCTGCCCGCTTGGGCGGAAGCCTCGGTGAAGAGTTTGAAAGTGCCCGAGGCCCCCCCTCGTCCAGTCGATGTAACTCTCTCGAACGGCCTCCGCCTGATCGTCCGAACCGAAAAGGCCAGCCCGACCGTCACCGTCGTCGGCGCCGTCAAACACGAGCCTGGTTTAGAGACTCCGCCCGGCAAGGATGGCGCCGACGACATATTGTCGGAATTGTTTTCCTACGGCACCGAAACCCGCGACCGGCTCGCGTTCCAGAAAGCTCTGGACGATATCGCCGCTTCCGAGACCGCCGGAACCAACTTCGAGTTGAAAGTGCTGAAGCAGTACTTCGCCGAGGGGGTGGAACTGCTGGCGGACAACGAGCTCCACCCGGCGCTGCCGCCGGATGCGTTCCCGGTAGTGCGCGACCAGGCCGCGCAACTCGCTGCCGGTACACTTGCCAGCCCGGAATACCGTTTTCATCGCGCGCTCGACCTGGCGCTGCTGCCGGCGAACGACCCCGAGCTTCGCGAAGTGACCCCGAAATCGGTCTCGGCTTTGACCCTGCCCGACGTCAAAGCTTATTACGCCGAAGTCTTTCGCCCCGACATGACCACCATCGCGGTGATTGGCGATATCACCGCCGACCAGGCCCGGCCGGTATTCGAGAAATGGTTCGGCGCGTGGAAGGGCGCGGGGCCGAAGCCCGTGGTGACTCTTCCGGCGGTGCCGGCCAACCCGCCCGCCACCGTGAACGTGCCCGATCCCACTCAGGTACAGGACTCGGTGGAGCTCGCCCAGCAGGTCGGGATCGATCGCTTTCATCCCGACTACTATGCTCTGCAGCTTGGCGATCACGTGCTGGGGGGCGGCTTTTACGCTACCCGTCTGTATCGCGATCTGCGCCAGAAAGCCGGCTACGTCTACAACGTCGATAACGCCTTGCGCGCCACGGAAACGCGCGCGTCTTATTCAGTCACCTATGGCTGCGATCCCCAGAACGTCTCGAAGGCCCGTGCCTTGGTGGAACAGGACCTTGCCGCCATGCGCACCACCGATGTAACTGCCGCGGAACTGCAGCAGGCCAAAGCCCTGCTGCTGCGCCAGATCACTTTGAGCGAGTCGAGCGAAGATGCCGTAGCCGGCGGCTTCGTGGCGCGCGCGCTGGCCGGGCTGCCCCTCGATGAACCTATCCACGCCGCCGAACGCTATTACGCCCTCACCGCAGCGGAGGTCCGGGCCGCTTTCGAAAAGTGGATTCGTCCCGGATCGTTCGTCCAGGTGGTTCGGGGTCCGGCTCCCAAGTGATCGCCGCGACCATCGGTTTCCACTAAACCACGTACTGCTCGTTGGAATCCGGTTGCAGACTGATGAGTCCCTCCGCTTGTAACTGCGCCGCCAGCGTCATCACCTGTTGCTGCGCCTCCTGGACGTCTCGTACGCGGACCGGTCCCAAGGCCGTCAGATCTTCCTCCAGCATCTCGGCGGAGCGGTTCGACATCAGGCTCATCACGTGCTTCTTCATTTTCGGTTCGGCGCCCTTCAGGGCCAGCGTAAGAACCTTGCGGTCCGTCCGGGCAAGCAGCATTTTGAGGGACTCCGTGCTTACGTTCACCAGATCGGCGAACAGGAACATGAGTTGGCGGATGTTTTGCCCCAGCCCCGGATCGTCCGTGGCGATCTGTTGCAGCACCTCCGTGCTGGCGCCCGAATCGACATGGTTCAGCACTTGCGCCACCGCGCGGACGCCGCCGCAGGATTCCAGGCTGGCCTCGCCGGCGATGCGCAGCTTGGCGCAGATGGACTTTGCCAGCCTGTCGATCACCTCCGGAGAGATCTGCTCCAGCGAGGCCATGCGGCGAATTACGGGCGCGCGCAGCTCGGCCGGAAGCGCGGCCAGAAGACGCGCGGCCTGTGAAGTGGTGAGATGGCAGAGGACCAGCGCGATGGTCTGCGGGTGCTCCCGATGGATGACTTTCGCCATGTGCTCCGGATCCGCCTTTTGCAGCGCCTCGATTCCCGGCATGCTGGTTCCGATCGATTTTACCAGCCGTTCCACCATCCGTTTACCGGTCTCCGGGCCGAAGGCGCCGTAGATTACCGTTTTGGCGTACTCGAGGCCGCCGGCGCGGTACAGGTCGATGTTCTGGCTGATGCGGATAAAGTCGTCGACAACGTGCCTGCGATCGTCGTCCGAGACGCTGCCCATCAAGCTCACTTCGCGCGCCACCTCGTGAGCGTCTTCCTCGGACAATTGGCGAAGGATTTCGGAGCCCGCCTCGTCTCCGACCAGGGTCAGTAAGATGGCGGCCTTTCTGGTCCCTCGAAGCGGTGGAAATGCGGGGTTCGGCTCCGCGGGCGGGGCGAGCGTCGGAATCGTAGCGGGAGCGGCGGTACCGGTTGCCATCGGCGTGAACGGTAGCAAGATTGATGCCAAGCGTTCGGAGTTCAGCGGTGGGACAGACCATCGTTTGTCGTGGTCTGTCGAGCCATCGCCGCGTTACAGCAGCCCGACAGACGACAAAAAACGATCGTCTGTCCCACCGATGTCAAGCGTCCGGTGTCAAACACTTGACGCGTCAAGTTACGAGCCATCCTAGAGGCGATATTGGCTTGTTCCGAATTGGAATTTGAAGTGCCTGATGGCGCTTGGTAATGCCGGAATTGTCTTCAATCGATGCCTTCGGCCGTCTGCCGTTGACGGTGGAAGTGCGCGTGGGCGGCCGCGATCTGACCCTGAACGAACTCCTGCAACTGGAGGTCGGCAGTGTCATCGCGCTGGACCGGCCGGCGGGCGAGACGCTGGAAGTGCGCGTGGGCAACGTTTCCCTGGCCTCGGCGGAGGTGGTGGCAATCGAGGACCGCCTGGCTGTGCGCATCACCGATTTCGAACCCGGCGTGTCCGTTCCGCGGCCGGAAAGCGAGGCCGCGAAATGAGCCCTCCGTCGAACAGTAGCGGCCGCGCCTCCCTCGGGCCGCCATTCACTCTTTCGCCGCTGGCCTCGATTGTCCTCCCGGTGGAGGTGATCCTGGGGCGAGTCACGCTGGAACTGGCCGAAGTGCTGAAGTTGAGTGTCGGATCCGTGCTCGATCTGGAACGGCACGTTGCCGAACCCGCCCAGGTGGTAGTCAACGGGCAAGTCGTGGCCTGGGGCCAAATTGTGGTGTGCGCGGGCAATTACGGCATCAAGATCACCGCCAAGGCGAAACCCGGGGAGGACACATGAAACGGCAGTTGAGCCAAGAGGAAGCCGACGACAACTCTCAAGCTCCGGCGGGCGAACGCGGCGCCGACGCGGCAGTGCCTTTCGACTTCCGCCGCCTGGATCGCATCCCTCAGTCGCAGCTCAGTATCATCCACTTCCTCCACGAAACGTTCGTTCGCACCCTCAGCGCCAGTCTTTCCCTTTATCTGCGCACTTATGTGGCCGGAGATATCGTCAGCGTGGAGCAACTCCCCTACGGAGAGTTCGCCGGGAACCTTTCCTCGCCCACCTGCATCGCCTGTTTGAGCATGCAGCCGTACGACGGCTGCTCGTTGCTCGAGGTGAACCACGGCCTGCTGGCGATCATTTTGGATCACGTACTGGGCGGCAACGGAAAGATGGGAGCGCCGCTCGACCGCGAGGTCACCGATATCGAGCGGGACATGCTGGAGGGATTCTACCGGATCGTCGCCAACGATCTGTCCGAGGCCTGGAAGCCCATCGCGCCTCTCCGCTTCACCGTGGATTCGATCGAAACCACGCCGCAGCTTTCCAAACGCGTCGCCCGCAACGAAGCCGTGGTGGCGATCGCCATGGAGCTGCGCATCGGCGACAACGCCGGGGTGGTGAACCTCGCCATTCCGTCCATCACTTTGAAAGCCATGCGGCAGCGTTTCGATCAACAGGGAACGTCGCAGAAGGTCGGCAGCCAGTTGACGGCCATGGCCATCCGGAAGAAGCTGGCGCGCGAGTTGATGTTAAGCGTCGAATGCGCGCTCTCCGGCGCCAGCATCCGCGTGCGCGACCTGCTGAGCCTGGAACCCGGCGACGTGCTCGACCTGGGATTGCCAGCCGATTCGGCCATGACCGCACTGGTCAACGGCCGCCCGCATTTCGAGGGAGAGATGGCGGCCAACGGGCCGAGAACGGCAATGGTGGTTCGCTCCGCCATCCAGGCGTAGGCGGGCGCGGGCAAAGGAAATAGACCGAAGGTCCGCGCCGCGCGCTTCTTCATCCCGCGCCTTGTCAGGCCGCGTCGGGGAGCGGTTTGTTCCAGGCGTCGTCCGAGAAGACGGGCGGCGATTGTGCAACGGTTGTGCATCGTTGTGCATTCCTGGGCGCCACCTGGGCGTGAAAAAACAAATAAGTCCTTTAGTTTCTCAACCAGCTCTTGCCGGGGACTTCTTTCTGGCTGCCCAACATCTGTGCAGGATTGTGCAGATTCGGGGGGAAACGAGTGTCCACGAAACAGGTGGGCAGGTGCGTGAGGGGAAGGGCCGCCTGGAAAGGCGGCTGCAGCCATGATTGGCTGCCCCACTTATGCACTTCTCCCCATTCCCCATTCGCCGGCGTGAATCGTGATACAAACGATAATAGGACCTGATTGGTCTTTTCGCTGCGCGTGGCTGGCGGTCGGCCGGCTGGCGCGAAAGGGCGAAAGTTCCCCGAGGAGGTTGTGCGATGTCGAACACGCGTCGAGGTTTTCTGCAATCGAGCGCGGCCTTGGCGGCCGGTCTGACCGGCGTAGGGTCGGCGCAGGCCCAGAATATGCCCCCGGGGGCGCCACAGGCTCCCGCGCCAGCCGCCGGGCCGGCGGTTCCGGCTTCCCAGATCCAGGTGCCGAAGATCAAGTTCGGCAACGTCGAGATCAGCCGGATGGTTCTCGGCGTCAACCCGTTTTATGGGTTCGCGCACTATAACAACACCCTGGGCACGGTGATGAAAGAGTGGTACACGGCGGACCGCGTGTGCGAGGTCATGCACCAGTGCAACCGCTTCGGAATCAATGCGTTCAACTACGTCCACCTGGACCGCGCGCCGCAGGATTGGGCGCGGTTTCAAGCCGAAGGCGGCAAGATGCACCTGATCATCCAGGTGACCGCCGGGGTGGATTCGGCCATGCTGGTGAAGACGCTCAAGCCGCTGGCGCTGCAACGCCAGGGCGAGGTGGTGGACAAGGCCTTCCAGACGGGCGAGATGGACACGGTGAAGGAATGGTGCAAGCGGGCGCGCGACCTGGGCGTGCTGGTGGGAGTGGGCACCCACAAGCCGGAGATCATCGACCTGGTGGAATCGGAAGGCTGGGACGTGGATTTCTATTCCGGCTGCGTGTACAACCGCACGCGCACGACCGACGAATGGAAAAAGGCGCTGAACGGCGAAATCATGGAGATGACCAGCGACATCTACATGCAGAGCGACCCGGCGCGCATGTACAAAGCCATCCGCCAGACCAAGAAGCCCTGCTTCGCGTTCAAGATCCTGGCCGCCGGACGCATTCCCGAGCGCGGCATCGAGCACGCCTTCCGCACGGCTTTTGCCAGCATCAAGCCGATCGACGCCGTTTATGTGGGCATGTTCCCGCGCGTCAAGGACGAAGTTCGGGAGAACGCCGAGATCGTACACCGCATTCTGACCAATTCGTAGAAAACCGAAAGAAGCATAGCCACGGATGAACACGGATAAACACGGATAAGACCTTCGACCTTATTTATCTGCGTTCATCTGTGGCTAGGGTTTGAATTTCATGTCTAGCAAGAAAACCATGTTACGGCGTCGCACCTTTCTGGGGGCGGGCCTTTCCGCCGCGGTGGCGGGGGCTTCCATCGCCTGCGGCGGAGGCGGGCGCAACGGCGCCTGGCGCTTCTTCACCGCCGCCGAGGCTGAAACCGTGGAAGCCATCGCGGAGCAGATCGTCCCCGCCGACCGGGATGCCGGCGCGCGCCAGGCCCGTGTGGTGGCCTACATCGACATCCAGTTGACGCGCCATTTCAAGCGATACCAGAAAGCCTACCGGCAGGGCCTGGCCGGCGTGGATCGGGCGAGCCGGGCCAAGTTCGGGAAGCGTTTCGCGGAACTGGCGCCCGAACAGCAGACCGAGGCGCTGATCGAAGTCGAGGAAAACTCCCGGGAGTTCTTCGACCTGATTCTGGCCCACACCCGCCAGGGTTTCTACGGCGATCCGCGCCACGGCGGCAACCACAACCGGGTGAGTTGGAAAATGGTGGGCCTGCCGTTTCCCCCGGTGCGCGGCCGGCAGCACTACGAAGACCAGCCCAAGGTGGGATGACGCGATGGCTCTGAAACACGTGAATGCGGTGGTCGTGGGCGCTGGCGCGGGCGGCGGCGTAGTGGCCAAGGAGCTGTCCACAGCCGGTTTGACGGTAGCGGTGCTGGAGCGCGGGAAGTGGTATTCGGCGGCGGATTGCCGCAAGGACGACCTGCGGAACCAGCGCATCACGGTGCTGGGCAACGCTTTCGGCCCGGATGACGAGCGCAACCCGCGCGTGGCCGTGGACGAACGCGGAGAGCAGATCGTCTATGCCAGCGAAGCGGCCTATAGCAACAACGCGGCCTGCGTGGGGGGCGGAACCTTCAGCTACGGCGCCATGGCGTGGCGCTACCTGGAGAAGGACTTCCGCATGCGCTCCAGCTACGGCGCCGTGGCGGGCAGCACGCTCGAAGATTGGCCGATATCCTATTCCGATCTGGAGCCGTACTATGAGAAGGCCGAGTGGGAGATGGGCGTATCGGGTGACGACACCGGCAACATATTTAAGGCGCCGCGACAGAAGCCGCTGCCCATGCCGCCGCTATCCGCCAACAAGGAGCACCTGACGCTGGAGCCGGCCGCGCGGCGCCTGGGTCTGCACCCGTTCTACATCCCCATGCTGCGCAACAGCGTGCCTTATAACGGGCGGCGGAGTTGCATGCGGTGCCGCTGGTGCGTGGGTTTTGCGTGCGAGTTGAGCGCGCGGACCGGCACCCACAACACGGTGATTCCGGCGGCCCTGGCCACCGGGAATTGCGAGCTGCGGACGAACGCCATGGTCCGCGAGATTCTGCTCGACGGGAGCGGCCGCGCCAAGGGCGTTTCCTATTACGACGCCGCCGGCCACCTGCGGGAACAGACCGCCGACCTGGTGATTGTGTGCGGCGGGGCGGTGGAATCGGCGCGGCTGCTGCTGAACACCAAACATAAGCTGTTTCCCAACGGGCTCGGCAACCGCTACGACTGGGTGGGACGGAATCTGCAGTCGCACACCTATCCGGCGGCCGTCGGACAGTTCGATTTCGATACCTACGACGACGTGGGGCCGGGCGCATCCATCGCCATCTGCGACTACAACCACGGCAACCCGGGCTTCGCCGGCGGCGGCATGCTGGCCAACGAATTCATCCGCCTTCCGTACCAGTTCCTGAGCCTGACGCCGGCCTGGGTTTCGCGCTGGGGCCCGGAGCACAAAGAGTTCGTCCGCACCGCTTACAAGCGAACCATATCGGTGATGGGGCCTGTGCAGGAGATGCCCGTATTCGACGCGCGCGTCCAGGCGGACCCCAAGGTGAAAGACTACTGGGGCATTCCGGTGGCGCGCCTGTCCGGCCACAAACACCCGCACACGCTCGAAATCGCCAGGTTCATGGCCGGCAAGGCGGAGGCGTGGCTGAAGGAGGCCGGAGCGGCGCAAACCTGGCGTCGGCCGGTTTCGAACGCGCTGAGCGGCGGGCAGCACCAGGCGGGAACGTGCCGCATGGGGAACGACCCTAAAACCTCGGTGGTGGATAAAGATTGCCGCGTGCATGACGTGGATAACGTCTACGTCATCGATGCCAGCGTACACGTGACCAACGGCGGGTTCAATCCGGGGCTGACGATTCTGGCCAACGCCTTCCGCGCATCGAACAACCTCTTGCAAGCGTGGAAGGGAACCAGGGTGCGCTCGTGAGGCGGGCGCTCGCGGCTGCCGCTCTGATTGTGGCGGCGGTGCTGCTCTCGGTTCCGGGGGCGACCCTCTATTACGAATCCGGCGGCGGCACGGGCTGCCTGAAGTGCCACGAGATGCAGACGCTCTACGACACCTGGCATTCGTCGAGCCACCGTGGAATCGCTTGCGAGAAGTGCCACGGCGGAGCGCTCACCATGGACGCCCGGTTCCATTGGAACAATGTCACGCGGGTATACTCGCACCTGCGCGGCGACCTCCCCGAACAGATCGGCTTCCCCAACAAGTACGTACAGACCATGGTGGAGCGGTGCCAGGAGTGCCATCGCCAGGAATACGCGGCCTGGCAGACGGGGCCGCACGGCGCCAGCTACGCGCGCGTTTTTCTCGACAAGGCGCACAACACGAAGAACATGCCGATGGACGATTGCCTGCGGTGCCATGGCATGCACTTTGAAGGCGGCATTCGGGACCTGGTAACGCCGGTGAACCGGCAGGGCCCGTGGAGCCTGGTGCGGCCGGAATTGGCCAACAAGCCGACCATGCCGTGCCTGACCTGCCATCAGATGCATCGGGAAGGGCCGCCGTTGAAAAAGACCAGCGTGGAAGGGCGTGTGCCCGGCCCATCGCAGGAAATCGCGCGGCCGTCGCTGGCGTGGTTCGACCGCCGCACCGAACAGTACATCCCGGTATCGGATTTGCCCATGCCGGCGATGCTCGAAGGCGCTCGCGCGGTGAAGATGAGCCCCGACCGGCGGCAGGCGCTCTGCTACCAGTGCCACGCGCCGATGGCTACCATGCAAGTGGGCTCGGGCGACGACCGGACCGGCTTGGGCGTGCATGAAGGCATCAGTTGCCTGGCGTGCCACGCGCAGCATGGCCAGAAAACGCGGGCCTCCTGCGCCACCTGCCATCCCAAAATGTCCAATTGCGGCCTGGACGTGGAGAAAATGGACACCAGCTTCGCCTCGAAAGACAGCAGGCACAACGTCCACTGGGTGAAGTGCCAGGATTGCCACGTGAAGGGCGTGCCGAAGAAGAAAGAGCAGACCGTTCAGGCCGGGGAGTAGGTGCGGGGTTAAGGACTGTGGCGCACGCACTCCTGCGTGCCGCGTCGAGTCTCTACTCGAGGCCTCTGCGCCCAGTGGCAGCGGGCGTCGACAGGAGTGTCGACGCGGCACGCAGAAGTGCGTGCGCCACACTTGCTTGTCAGGGAGTGTGAAGTGAAGTTATTTCTGCGTGGGCTCGAAGTTCGGTTTGGGGAGAACAAACGATGCGGGAATTCGGTTTCACAAGGGCGGTTGCGATCGGCTTCATAGCGGCGGCGGCCTTTGCCCAGCAGGCGGAGCAGACGTCCGTCACCATTGAAAGTAAGACCATCGCGATCAAGTACGCGGCGCCCACGGCGAAGACCCGGCTGAGCGCGGCCTTCCACACCGATGCCGACCTGGCGTTCAAGGGCTTCCAGGTTCTCAAGGGAGACTACACCCTCTACGTGCTGGCCGATGGCGCTCAGTGGCAGCTTGCCATCAATAAGGCCACCGGCGCCAAGGCGGCGATTTACGATCCGAAATCGGACCTGGGCCGCATACCCATGACGATGGCCAAAGCACCCGCTCCGTTGGCCAACTGCAAACTGACGCTGACCAGGACCGCGGCACTGGCGGCGAAGCTGGAGGTGGCATGGGGTGGCAATATCGCCTCGGCGCCTTTCCATTTGGATACGGTTGGCGCCGACCGGGAGTGGTGAAGCACGCCTGGATGGCGGCACTTCTGGCGATATGCCAGGCGGCGGGGCAATCGGGGGTGGTGCTCCGTCCGCTTCCACCGCCGGGAGCTGTGAAAAGATCACAAGTCGCAGGCGGAACCGCCTGCGCCACCAAGGCAGGCGAATCGTCTTCCATGGTGGGGCAGGCGGTTCCGCCTGCCCCGCGTATTTCGGTGCGGGCGCTGGTCGGGCGGATGACGCTGGACGAGAAGGTCTCGCTCGTTCACGGCGCGCGCGATCCGAAGGATCTGGGGCAGGCGGGTTACTGGCCGGGATTGGCGCGGCTTGGCATCCCGCCGCTGCGGCTGGCGGATGGGCCGGCGGGGGTCAACGTCGATAAAGACGCTACCGGCATGCCGGCGCCGGTGAACCTCGCGGCGACATTCAGCGCGGAGGCGGCGCGGCAGTTCGGCGTGGTGATGGGGCGCGACGCCAAGGCGCTCGATCAAGACATTCTGCTCGCGCCCCATGTCAATATCGTCCGCGACCCCCTGTTCCGCCGCAATCACACCACCTTCAGCGAAGACCCGTGGCTGAACGCGCAACTGGCCGCGGCCGAGGTCGAGGGCATCGAGAGCCAGGGCATCATGGCGCAGGTGAAGCACCTGGCAGGTTACAACGGGTCGGATGCCGTGATTGTCGACGAGCGCACGCTGCACGAGATTTACCTGCCCGCGTTCGAGGCCGCGGTGAAGGCCGGAGCGGCTTCCGTGATGTGCGCCTACAACCGGATCAACGGCCCGTGGGCGTGCGAGAATTCCGAGCTCGAAAACGGGTTGCTGCGCGGGCAGTGGGGTTTCACCGGCTTCGTCACCTCGGACTGGGGCGCGGTGCGGAGCCCGACCGGGATCGTCAACGGGACGGATTTGGAGATGCCGGGGCGGGAGATCGCGGGCCCTCCGGGCGGGCCTTATTTCGCGGGCGAGCTGAAGGCCACCATCGAGAGCGGCGCGATTTCGGTTTCCGCCATCGACCAGGCCGTGGAGCGCATCCTGGGCCAGATGGACCGGTTTCACTTACTGGACGCGAAACCGCCCGCGCGGCCAGGTTCGATCGATATCGAGGCGGATGCGAAAGTGGTGCGGGAGATCGCCGAACAGGGAGCGGTGTTGCTGCGGAACGAAGGCGGGGCGCTGCCGCTGACAGGTGCCGATCTGGCGTCGCTGGCGGTGATCGGCCCCACCGGCGGGCAAGTGGCGGCGGGGTTCCTGGGCGAGCGGGCGGCGGGATTCCAGGCTCGGCTGGTTTCTCCGCTGGCCGCGCTGCGGAAAAGCGCGCCGCGGGCCCGCATCGTCTACGCTTGCGGTGGAGATCTGACGGGCGTGGCGATTCCCGGGTTGGCGCTTTCTCATGGCGGCCGGCCGGGCCTCGTGCGGCGGCAGACCACTCCGGCTACCGGCGCCACCGAAGTGGATCAAACACTCGATTTTCACGGCCCCGCCGCATTAGCGCCGGGAACCGAGTACGCCTGGAGTGGAACGCTGAGGGTGCCGCGCGACGGCGAGTATGCCTTCGCCGCGCAGGCGGCCAACGGCAATGGCGCCCAAGGCGGCGGGACAATTACGCTCGATGGGCAACTGCTCGGCAGATCCGGCGGGTTCGGTTTCGCGGGCGGTGGCGCGGCCGCCAAGAAGTGGTCGAGCATCGTTCCCACCACCGATGGGCGCGATAATCCGCGCACCGCCGTTCACCTCACTGCCGGAGCGCATCTGGTCGAGCTGACGGCCAGTTCCACCGGCACGGCGCCGCTGAGCATACGCTTCGCCTGGATGACGCCCGATCTTCGCCAAACAAACCTGGATGCCGCGGTGGCGGCCGCCCGGGCCGCGCGGATGGCGGTGATCTTCGCCTGGAGCGGGGTGGGCGGCACGATGGAGTTGCCCGAAAATCAGGACGAGCTCATCCGGCGGGTGGTCGCGGCCAACCCGCGAACCATCGTCGTGCTCAACACCGGCGGCCCGGTGGCCATGCCGTGGAAGGACGAAGTGCGGGCCATCCTCGAGATGTGGTATCCCGGCCAGGAGGGAGGCTGGGCGACGGCCGACCTCCTGCTGGGCCGCGCCAATCCGGGCGGCAAACTGCCCGTCACCTTTCCCGCGCGGATCGAAGACGCTCCGGCCCGCGCGGCCGGCCATCCCGAACGTTTGGCGCCGGCGCGCTATCCGGGCGGGACGAATGGGGAGACGCGGGCGGCGACGTACTCGGAAGGCATCGCCGTCGGCTATCGCTGGTATGACCGGCGGAATATTCAGCCGTTGTTTCCGTTCGGCCACGGCCTGTCCTATACACGCTTTGAGTACTCGCAGTTGTCGGTGAAGCGCGGCACCGATGGCGTCGATGTGGCTTTCACCTTGCGCAACGCGGGCGCGCGAAGGGGCGCGGAGGTGGCGCAGGCATACATAGGTCCGCCAGCCGGTGGCGATGTAGAGTTCGCACCGCAATCGCTGGCGGGTTTCGAGCGCGTCGAAATCGAACCGGGTGGAACCAGACAGGTGGCCATCCACATCGGCGCGCGGGCGCTCTCCTATTGGTCCACCGCCGCGCACGATTGGGCGATGCCGGAGGGTAGCCGCGCGATCTATCTGGGATCGTCGTCGCGCGACATCAGGCTGAAAGCAACCATCCCGGCCGGGGGCTCACTGAAATGAGCCATGGCGGGGCATTCGGCAGGTCACATGGGGCAGGTCAATTGACAACCCCACTTGCACTTCGATACCATTGCCGGTCTCAAGGGTGCGGAACACCCGCATCAGCCAAATTTTCCGCCTGCGTCGGAAGAATGCGGAAGCGAAAGACGATCCGACGGACAGGGTGGCCAACAGCGACGGTGTTTCCGCCACGGACGATCCTCGGCGGGATACCTGGTTTGAGCCGGCAATCATGCGGCACCAGGGTGACTCAAGGCCTGTAACAACCAATAACACAAAGACTAGGTGGTGACTTGTGACAAGCAGACGAAATTGCGGACTTCCAAGATTGAGAGTCCTACATCTTATACTCGTACTCGGAGCTACATTCCTATTGTTCCTGGGAGGTACGGCCTGGGCGCAATCCAGAGGCCCTCAGGGCGCTCCTCCACCGCAGGGCCAGAACCCGAATGGAATGCATATCTATATTTGGGGCGGTCTTAAGTCCCACTCGACGGGCCAGCACGATTACCCGCAGTTCCTGGCCGACTGGAGCAAGATTCTGACCGAGCACGGGGCCGTGGTCGATGGCTCTTTGCATTTCCCCCGCGCCGCCGATCTGGAACATACCGACGTCGTCATAATCTATAAAGGCGATGCAGGTTTTATCGGCGACAGCGACAAGGCCGTGCTCGAGGCGTATGTCAAACGCGGCGGCGGCCTCGTCAATCTTCATGACTCCCTGTGCGGTCCGGATCCGGCCTATATGGCGTCGCTGCTCGGCGGCGGAAAGAAGCATGGCGAAGTGAACTACAGTTGGGAGGCGCCCATCCAGTACCGAGTCGTGGACAAATCGAACCCCATCATGAAGGACATGTCCGACTTCACGATTTGGGATGAGTCCTTCTTTAAGATGACGTGGGCGAAAGACCCCGAGATCCACGTGCTGGCCAACGTAGCCATCCCGCCAACCTCGTTCGCGGGCGAGCACAAGGGCGAAATCGTGCCGCAGATCTGGACTTACGAACACACTCTCCCGGGCGGTCAGCCGGCCCGGGCGTTCGTGTGGATGCAAGGCCATACCTACGCGAACTTCGCCAATTACCAGATTCAGCGGACATTGCTGCGGGGCATCGCGTGGGCCGGGAAGAAGCCGGTGGACGAGATGATAGACTATGTGCCTCCCGCCCGTCCCGCAGGCAGGGGGGGATTGCCCCTGGGAGTGCCCGCGGGGCCGCCAACCGGTGGTGGGCGATAGTCTGAGAAAGTGGATTTTCGGCATGAGCCGGACCCCCTTGTCGTCGCGTTCGATGGCGTCCAAAGGGTGGTCCGGCACAGCCTTCAGATGTTCCGACTTCGGGGGTGCTTAGCCGATCTGGGATTTCGCAGTTTCGGCGAGGCAACCGCTCCCTTACGGTCGCGGCTCGGTTACGGACACCGCGTGTTTGCAGTCACTTACCGAGCCGCGACCGTAAGGGAGCGATTGGCCGAAAACTAACTCCCTCAAATCGGTTAAACACCCCCAACGTTGCCGGTGCGCACGGCAACAGAGTAAGATTGAAACAATGACCTTGTATTCTTGTCTCCGCTCCGTCGTTCGGAAGTCGGTTTGTGTGGCCGCCTTCCTGGCCGCGACGAGTTCGTTCGCAGCGTCCCCCGACCGGCAGCAGGTCCAAGCGCAAGTGCTCGATCGCGCCGAGTTTCTTTGCGATAATTGCCTGTTCGGAGCGAGCGACTATTATTACTGCTTCGAGGCGGACAATAAGATCCTGGTCGGCTATCAAAAAACTCCGGTCTTGAACTGGCGGGACGACTCCAAGAATTACCTGACAGGCGTTCACCACGCCTGGGCCGCCTGGACCGCGCCTGGCGGCAGCGTGCCGATCGGCTATGACGCCAAGCACATCTGGGTCACTCGCACTGACGGCGAACAAGCCAAGCGGAACGGCTGGGCGCCGGTGAAGGCGGTCGCGAATTGGGTCAGCCGGGGGAACAGTACTCAGGTGAGGCTCAGGCGAAGCTCCATGCGGGACATCTTCATCAACAACGACCGGTGCCGCGTCGCCGATAAGGCCCATTAAGCGGCGGTCCGATTGTCCGGCGCCGGCAAACGGCGCAAGATCGACGTCCAGGAGGCCACCGTGGCGGGCACGTTCGCGGGGCTATCCCGTATCCTGCCCACAGGCTGCTCTCCACGCGCAAAACGCCCGTGGGACGTGTTACCTGGGGGCTTTCGATTTCGTCATAATGTGGTGGTCTGCACCCTCTCAACAGGCGTTTGAATGACAACTAGCCCAAAAACCTCGGAATCGCTGCCGGAAGTGCATCAACCCGGCCCACATGGACCCACACCGCCAAGCTCCGGAAAACCAAAGAGACGTGGACTGATCTGGGTTGTTTTCCTGCTGATCGTCGCGGGCGTCGCGGGGTACGCGGTCTGGCAAGCGGGCCGGCCCGGCAACACCCGTAAAGGGCAGGGCGGGGGGGGCTTTGGCGGCGGGCGGGGCGCGCCTCTGGGCCCGGTGCCGGTGGTGGTGACGAAGGTCGCTCGCTCCAGCATCCCGGTCTATCTGAACGGGCTGGGCAACGTGAGTCCTTTCTACACCGTCACGGTCAAGTCGCGCGTCGATGGCCAGTTGATGAAAGTGGATTTCAACGAAGGCGATTTGGTCAAAGCGGGGCAGGTCCTGATCGAGATCGACCCGCGGCCGTATCAGGTTCAACTCGATCTGGCGCAAGCTACGCTGGCGCACGACCAGGCTCTGTTGGCCAACGCCAAGCTGGATCTCGACCGTTACAAGCAGTTGGTTAAGACGGACGCCATTCCGAGCCAGCAACTGGATACGCAGGTGGCGCTGGTGGCGCAGTATGAGGCCACCATCAAGCAGGATCAGGCCAACATCGACAACGCCAAGCTGCAATTGACTTATTCCAAAGTCACGGCCCCGATTACGGGTGTCTTAGGTCTGCGCCTGATAGATCCCGGCAACATCGTCCACGCTTCCGACACGCAGGGCATGATCACGATCACCCAACTCCAGCCCATAGCCGTGTTGTTTACCATTCCGGAGGACAGCCTGCCGGAAGTCACGCAAAAGCTGCGGGCGGGCGCGCACCTGCCGGCGGATGCCTATAACCGGGACAATTCCAAAAAGCTGGCATCCGGGATGCTGGTGACCCTCGACAACGAGATCGACAATACCACCGGCACTTCGAAGCTGAAGGCCGTTTTCCCCAACATGGACAATGGGCTCTTCCCTCAGCAATTCGTCAACATACGCCTGCTGGTGAATACGCTGACCAATCAACTGGTGGTTCCCAACGTGGCGGTCCAGAATGGCCAGCAGGGCACCTTCGTCTATGTTGTGGATGAGGATTCCACGGTGCACCTGAAGACGGTTCAGGTGGGAGTTACTACCGCGACCGATGCCGACATTCTCAGCGGCATTTCGGATGGGGACCGGGTAGTCGTGGATGGTACTGACCGGCTGGTGGAAGGCGCCGAGGTCAGGGTACGGAAAGCGGGAGATCTGGACAACCCGGCAGGCTTCGACGCCGGCGGCAACGGACGGCGAGGCCGGGGCGGATTCAAGAAAGGCGGTAAAAAGGGTCAGAGCGGAGGCGCCGGTCGGTGAGTCCCTCCCGAACGTTCATCCTCAGGCCGGTGGCGACATCGCTGTTGATGGCCGGCGTGGTGCTGGTCGGTGTCACCGCTTTCCGGCAACTGCCGGTTTCGGCGCTGCCGCAGGTGGATTACCCGACCATTCAGATCCAAACGTTTTATCCCGGCGCGAGCCCGGAGGTAGTGACGTCTTCGATTACCGCGCCGCTCGAGAAACAGTTCGGCCAGGTGCCCGGGCTGACGCAGATGACGTCGATCAGCTCTTTCAGCAGTTCGCTGATCACGCTGCAGTTTTCGCTCGAACTCAGCATCGACGTGGCCGAGCAGGAAGTGCAGGCCGCCATCAATGCGGCCACCACTTTTCTCCCCACCAATCTTCCGGTTCCTCCCATTTACAGCAAGACGAATCCCGCCGACGCGCCGATTCTGACGCTGGCCATTACGTCTTCGACGGTGCCGCTGCCGAGAGTCGAAGAGCTGGCGGAAACGCGCATGGCGCAGAGAATTTCCCAGCTCCAGGGCGTGGGCCTGGTGAGCATCAGCGGAGGGCAGCGTCCGGCCGTGCGGGTGCAGGCGAATCCCACGGCGCTGGCTAGCTACGGACTGAGTCTCGAGGCGCTGCGAACGGCGCTGGGCAGCGCCAACGTGAACCAGGCCAAAGGCAGTTTCGACGGACCCGACCAGGCCTGGACCATCAACGACAACGACCAGCTTCAGGCCGGGGCCCAGTACGGGCCGATCATCCTCGCTTACCGCAATGGGGCGCCGGTGCGCGTTCGAGACGTCGCCACCGTCATCGACGGCGCGGAGAATACCAAGCTGGCCGCGTGGGTGAACGCCGAACCGGCTATCGTTCTGAATATTCAGCGGCAGCCCGGGACCAACATCATCAGCGTGGTCGATACGGTACAGGGGCTCCTGCCCCAAATCGAAGCGTCGCTGCCGGAAGGGATCCACGTGCAGGTCATCACCGACCGCACCACCACCATCCGGGCGTCGGTGAAGGACGTCGAATTCGAACTGATGCTCACCACCGTGCTGGTCGTGATGGTCATTTTTCTCTTCCTGCGTAGCGCATCGGCCACCATCATTCCGGGCATCGCCGTGCCGCTTTCGCTGGTGGGAACCTTCGCCGTCATGTACCTGCTGGGCTACAGCCTGGACAACCTTTCGCTGATGGCGCTCACCATTTCCACCGGTTTTGTGGTGGACGACGCGATCGTAATGATCGAGAACATCTCGCGCTATATCGAGATGGGCGAGTCGGGCATGCAAGCCGCGCTGAAGGGATCGGCGGAGATCGGATTCACTATCGTGTCGCTGACCGTCTCGCTGATCGCCGTGCTGATTCCGCTTTTGTTCATGGCGGACATCGTGGGCCGGCTGTTCCGGGAATTCGCGGTGACTCTGGCGGTCACGATCATTTTTTCGGCGTTTGTCTCGCTTACCTTGACGCCCATGATGGCGGCTCGCATTCTGCGCCACCATCCGGAAGCCGAACAGGGCGCGTTGTACCGTTGGTCGGAGTGGTGCTTCGTCAAGACCATCGAGGGGTACGGCAGGATGGTTCGGGTGGTGCTGCGTCATCAGCCGCTGACGCTGTTGGTGGCCATCGGCACGCTCGGCCTGACGATTTACCTTTACATCGTCGTCCCGAAGGGGTTCTTCCCGGTGCAGGATACCGGCGCCATCCTCGGCATTTCGCAGGCGCCCGAAACGGTATCGTTCCCGGCCATGTCCACGAGGCAGCAGGAGCTGGTCCAGGTCATCCGCCAGGATCCGGCCGTCGAAAATCTCACCTCTTTCATCGGCGCCGACGGCGTCAACACCACCATGAATAGCGGCCGCATCCAGATCACGCTGAAGCCGCTCGAGGAGCGTGCCGGGGTTTCCGCGGTGGACGTGATCCGGCGGCTGTCGCCGAAGCTCGGACAGGTGCCCGGCATCGAGCTCTACATGCAGCCGGTACAGGATCTGACCGTCGAAGACCGGATCAGCCGGACTCAATACCAATACTCGCTCGATGCGCCCGACAAGGCGCTGCTGGATCGGTGGGTTCCGCGGCTTGTCGAGCGGATGAAACGGCTGCCCGAACTGCGGGACGTGGCGAGCGATCAGCAAAACAACGGCCTGGGACTGCTGGTCAGTATCGATCGCGACACGGCGGGCAGGCTGGGCATCACCCCTCAGAACATCGACGATGCGCTCTACGATTCCTTCGGCCAGAGACAGGTATCGACGATCTATACCCAGACCAATCAGTTCCACGTGATTCTGGAAGTGGAGCCCCACTACCAGCGGGACACGGCGGCTTTGGGAGATATGTATGTGCCCATCGGATCGGCGTCGGCCAATCTGGCAACCACGATCGCGCTGGCGGGAACCAATAGCGCTCTCACCGGCGCGGCGGCGCTGGCGCCGGCTCCGTTGAGAGCGTTTGTAAGAGCGTCCATGATTCCATCCCCGATTACAATCAACCACCAGAGCCAGTTCCCCGTGGTCACGCTTTCCTTCAATCTGGCTCCGGGAGCGTCGCTCGGTGCGGCGGTGGAGCATATCAAGCAGGCTACCCGGGACACGGGCATGCCGGCCAGCATCGAACCAAGCTTCCAGGGAACGGCCCACGCGTTTGAATCGTCGCTGGCCAACGAGTCGACCTTGATCATTGCGGCCATGGTCACGGTGTACCTGGTTCTGGGCGTGCTCTACGAGAGCTTTATCCATCCCATCACCATTCTTTCCACCCTGCCATCGGCCGGAGTGGGCGCGATCCTGGCCCTGATTGTGTTCCACAAAGATCTGGATGTGATCGCGCTGATCGGCATCATTCNNTGACCACCATGGCCGCGCTGCTCGGCGCCGTTCCGCTGGCTTTCGGCAGCGGCGTCGGTTCCGAATTGCGGCAACCGCTGGGCATCTGCATTATCGGCGGGCTGCTGGTCAGCCAGGTGCTTACGCTTTTCACGACGCCGGTCATCTACTTGTATTTCGGACGGCTCGCGGCGTGGGTCGGCCGGTCCCGCGCTTCCGGCGAGAGCGAAGAACTTGCTCTGGGCCCATACTGACCTAACGGTGGTGCTATGAGCATATCCACGCCATTCATTCAGAGGCCGGTTGCCACCACGCTGCTGCTGGTGGCGGTGACGCTGGCCGGCGGGATCGGCTATACGCTATTGCCCGTTTCGGCATTGCCGGAGGTCGACTTCCCGACCATCTTTGTCAGCGCCGGCCTGCCGGGAGCGAGCCCCGACGTAATGGCGGCGTCGGTCGCGACTCCTCTCGAGAAGCAGTTCACGCGCATCGCGGGCGTCACGGAAATGACATCCAGAAGCTCGGTCGGATCCGCGCAGGTCACGCTTCAATTCGATCTGAGCCGCGACATCAATGGCGCGGCGCGCGAAGTGCAGGCGGCCATCAACTCCGCCGCCGGGTTTCTCCCGGCGAATCTGCCTTCCCTCCCCAGATACCGGAAAATCAATCCGGCCGACCAGCCGATTTTGCTGATGACACTGGAGTCGGATGTGGTGCCGAGGCCGCAGTTGTACGACATCGCCTCCTCGGTGTTTGCGCAGAAGTTGGCGCAAGTACAGGGCGTCGGCCAGGTTTCCGTAGGCGGAAGCTCGCTTCCGGCGGTTCGCGTCGAAGTGAACCCGCAGCCGCTCTCCCGTTACAACGTGGGCCTCGATCAGATCGGCACGTTCCTTCAAAGCGCCAACGCCAATAAACCGAAGGGCGCGCTGGCGAACTCCCAGGCGGAAATTCCGATTTACGCCACCGACCAGCTTTTCCTGGCGAAAGAATACAAGGATCTGGTCGTGGTTTATCGGAACGGCGCGCCCGTCCGCCTGTCGGACCTCGGCCGGGTCATCGATGCGAATGAAGATGTGCGGAACCTCGGCGTGGTAAACGGCGATCCGATGGTTCAAATTCAGATCAACCGCCAGCCGAACGCGAATATCATCGACACGGTCGCGCGGATTAAAGCTCTGATGCCGCAGTTCCAGGCCCAGCTTCCGCCCACGGTCCGTTTCAAGATCGCCAGCGACCGCACCATCACCACCCACGATTCACTCAGGGATGCGCAGCGCAACGTGATCGTCTCCATTGCCCTGGTGGTTCTGGTGGTGTTCGTCTTCCTCCGTAGCGCCTGGTCCACGTTTATTCCGAGCGTATCGGTGCCGGTTTCGATCATCGCCACGTTCGGCGCCATGTACCTGATCGGATACACCCTGGATAATCTCTCGCTGATGGCGCTGACGATTGCGACCGGATTCGTGGTCGACGATGCGATCGTGGTGATCGAAAACATTACCCGCCACCTCGAAAACGGTATGAAACCGATGCAGGCCGCCCTCAAGGGCGCCGAAGAGATCGGCTTCACGGTTTTGTCGATGAGCATCTCGCTGATTGCCGTCTTCATTCCCATCCTGATGATGAGCGGCGTGGTGGGGCGCCTGTTCCGTGAATTCGCGGTGGTTCTTTCGGTCTCCATCGCCATCTCCATGGTGGTCTCCCTGACGGTGGTGCCCATGATGTGCGCGTGGCTCCTGAAGGAAGACCGCGGGCACGGATCGGTCTATAACCTGAGCGAAAAATTCTATAAGTGGATCATTTCCACTTATGGGTCGGCGCTCGACGTGGTGCTGAATCATCCTGCGTCCATCCTTCTCGTCCTGTTGCTCACCTTGGGAGTCAACGTCTACCTTTACGACAAGATCCCGAAAGGATTTTTCCCGCAGCAGGACACGGGGCGTCTGCAGGGCGCCGTCCTGGGCGAACAGCACATTTCCTACCAGGCGCTGGTGGAAAAAGCGAAATGGTTCGAGGAAAAGGTCCGAAACGACCCGGATGTCGAAACCGTGACGATGGTGGCGGGGACCAGCGGGGGCGGATTCGGCGGGAACTCGGCCCAGATCAACGTCCAGCTTAAGCCGGTGGGGGTTCGCAAGTCCACTTCGGACCAGGTGATCGCCCGTCTTCGCCGGCAGACTTCGGGCGTGCCCGGGGCCACCATGTTCATGCAGAACTCCCAGGACGTTCGCATCGGCGGCCGGCAAGGCAACGCGCAATACCAGTACACCTTGCAGGGGCCCACATTCGACTCGCTGGCGGAATGGGGGCCGAAGGTCATGGACCGGCTCCTGACGCTTCCCGAGATTGCCGACGTCAGCTCCGACCAGCAGAATTCCGGCTTGTCCTCCAATGTCATCATCGACCGCGACACCGCCTCGCGCCTGGGTCTCACGGCGCAAGCCGTGGATTCGGCGCTCTATGACGCTTTCGGCCAGCGCCAGGTCTCGGTCATGTATAAGTCGATCAATCAATACCACGTGGTCTTGGCCCTGCAGCAGCAATGGTGGGAAAGCCCGGACTTCCTGAAAACGATCTACGTTCAGACGCCCAAAGGCACCGATGTTCCTTTGTCGACCTTCACCCACTTCACCCAAGGGCTGACGCCCATTTCGCTGCCGCACCAGGGGCAGTTCCCGGCCACCACGCTTTCGTTCAACCTCGCCGAGAACGTGCCGCTGAGCGACGCTGTGGCCGCCATCAACCGGGCGGAAGTGGAGATGGGCCTCCCCGCCAACATCACCGGCAAGTTCGCCGGCACCGCGCGGGCCTATCAGGAAGCGCTTCAGAACCAGCCCATCCTCATCGCGACGGCGCTGCTGGCAGTGTATATCGTGCTGGGTATACTGTACGAGAGCCTGATCCACCCTCTGACCATCATCTCGACGCTCCCGTCGGCCGGAGTGGGCGCGCTGGTAGCCATGGTCCTGTTCAAGAGCGACCTGGACCTGATGGGCATGATCGGAATCATCCTGCTGATCGGCATCGTNNTGATGATCGATTTCGCCCTGGCGGCCGAACGCAACGAAGGCATGAATTCGCGCGACGCCATCTACCAGGCCTGCCTGTTGCGGTTCCGGCCCATCATGATGACCACCATGTGCGCGCTGCTGGGCGGCCTGCCGATGGCGCTCGGCTGGGGCGCCGGCGCGGAGTTGCGCAAGCCTCTCGGAATTTCCATCGTTGGCGGCCTCCTGGTCAGCCAGATGTTGACTTTGTTCACCACACCCGTGATTTATCTCTATTTCGACCGTCTTCGAAAGCGTTTCACCCGGCGGGAAAGTTACAAACACCGCCCCGGGTTTCTGATTCCCGGCGGCCTGGCGGAGAGCGGCGACTAATGACCCGACACTCGAAACTTGCGGTTCTTGCCTCTCTGCTCTGCTCCGGATGCACCATCGGCCCGCGATACCAGCGGCCGGTGACGCAGACGCCGCCACCGGTACTCAAGGAAATGGCCGGCAACGGCCAGTGGAAGATGGCCGCTCCCGCCGATGGCCTGATGAAGGGCAAGTGGTGGGAGATTTTCGGCGATCCGCAACTGAACCGGCTGGAAGAGCTGGTCAACGTCAATAACCAGAACGTCAAGCAGGCCGAAGCGCAGTTCCGGCAGGCGCGGGCAACCGTGCTGGCCAATCACGCCAACTACTATCCCTCGATTGGAACCAGCCCCGCCATCACCCAAAGCTACGTGGGAAGGAATGCGAAAGGGGCCGGAGCCAGCCAGAGCTTTTCCTTGCCTGTAGCTGCGACCTGGGAGCCGGATTTGTGGGGCCGGGTTCGTCTGTCGGTCGAGAACGCGGTGGATAACGCGCAAGTGAGCGCGGCCGATCTCGAAAATATGCGGCTAAGCCAGCAGGCCCTGCTTGCCACCGATTACTTCCTGCTGTCGGCGCAGGACATGCAGATGAAGGTGCTGAGCGATACCATCGAAACCTACCAGAAGAACCTGCAGCTCACCATCGACCGCCATACCGGCGGCGTGGCGTCGAGGTCCGATATTACCCTGGCCCAAACCCAGCTCGCCGGCGCGCAGGCTCAGTATTCGCAGATGCACATCGCGCGAGCCGAGGCCGAGCACGCGATTGCCGTGCTGACCGGCCAGTTGCCGTCCTCGCTCGATATCGGCGCCGGCAAGATCGCCGGCCCGCCTCCGCCCGTTCCCATGGGTGTTCCCTCGCAGCTTCTGGAGCGGCGTCCCGACATCGCCGCGGCCGAGCGCCAGGTGGCCGCGGCCAACGCGAGCATCGGTATTGCCCAGGCCGCTTACTACCCCACGCTGACTCTGTCGGCTACCCCCGGTCTGCTTTCGACAAGTCTGGCGAGCCTGTTTACCGCCGCGAGCCGCTATTGGTCCACGTCTCCCTCGGTCTCGCAAACGTTGTTCGATTTCGGCCGCCGTGGCGCCGCGCTCGAGAGCGCCCAAGCATCCTACGACGCAACCGTTGCCGGCTACCGGCAGACGGTTCTCTCCTCCTTTCAGGAGGTCGAGGACGATCTGGCGAACCTGCGCTATCTGGCCGAAGAGGCGGTGCAGGAGCAGGAAGCCGTGGTCGCCGCCGAAGAGGCGGTGACTCTCGAGATGGCACGGTATAGGGCGGGAACGGATTCCTACCTGAATGTCATCACCACCCAGATCATCGCATTAGGCGACGAGCAGACCGCCATCACCATCCTGCAGCAGCGCATGAGCGCGGCCGTGGATCTGGTCAAGGCCCTCGGCGGCGGTTGGGACGCCTCCACCTTGCCGTCGGTCAACGTGCTTCGCTCCGAGGCGTTGGGCGATCCGAAGACCACACAAAACGTGGCTCACCCGGCCGGAAAATAAGCGGAACCACCTTGGTGGCGCAGGCGCTCTGCCGGCAGCGCCGAGATTCCGAACTGACCCAGGGGTGAGACAGACGATCGTTTTTTGTCGCCTGTCAGGCTGTTAGGGCTTGGCGAGGGGCCGACAGACCACAAAAAACGATGGTCTGTCCCACCGGCTCGCCGCCGAAACTGGCTCAACGCAAATTCCACGACATCAGTTCGGAGATTCGTCTCGGCGCTTCCTCGATCGGAGTGAGAACCTGGCTTTCGGTAAACCCCCTTGGCCCGCGCAAGATCGGAATTACTTTTTTGTGTCCGCCGGTTTAGCGGGCTCGGAAGGCGCCGACCCTTTCAGCTTGGCCAAGGACTCTTCCACGCGCTTCTTGAAATCACCCGCGTCGTCGTGCGCGGGTCCGCGATAGCTCGACTGGATTTGCATCGTACAGCCGGACCCCTCGGCGTTTAAGAGAACGGAGTTGGTTCGCTGGCGGATCGCCCCGGCAAAATTGTAGGAAGCGGTCATTTCGGTGTTATCGGTCGAAATGATGCCGTAGTGTCCCGAATTCCTGAGGGTGTCCTTGACCGCGGCCCACAACTCGCTGCAAGGAACGGGGTAGGTGTCCTGGTGGGTTTTGGCGAATGCCGGCACGGCAAGAGCAAGCGACACCAAAGCGACAATTATAGATTTAACCATGGTATTATTTATCAGAATAAACGATCTGTTTCACCGAAAGTATACGCCCTGCCGCTCCTCGACGCAATCGCCAGCCCAATTTAGCAGGGCATTTAGCGGCGGCGATAAGGCCAGCAGTTAACCCATTAATTGTCGGATGTAGGCCAGGTTCTTGCGCATATCGGCCTCCACCGTAAATCCGGCATGGGTGTCGGTTTCAAGGTTTGCCGCCCCCCGGAACCCGATATCGCCAATGGCTTCGATTACTCGCGGGATAGGAATCGTCCCCTCCCCCAGGTAGTGAGGGTTGTCCTTCAAATGGAACTGGCAGATCCGGTCCTTACCCAGCCAGCGGATCTCTTTCACCACGTCGAAGCCGGCGCCCGCCGAATTCCCGATATCGTAATACACCGACACGCTTTTCGACCTGGCGCGGTCCATGATGCGAACGTTGTCCTCGGCCGAGATGGTGTCTTCGAGCCCCAGAATGACGCCGGCCTTCTCCGCCTCGGGCGCGACCTCGCCCAGGGCGTCGGCCACCGCATTCCCTTCGTCCCGGTTCAGAATGGCCCATTTCCCGAAGAACGGGAGAAGCAGCACCCTGGTCTTCAACGCGCTGGTCAGGCGGATGGAATCGCGCACCCATTGGATGGCGAGCCGGTCGCTCTTCAGCCCGTTGTCGTGAAGCTTATCGACGCAGGTTCCGTCGATCGGAATCTTGTGTTCTCTCGAAAGACTCAGATAACGAGCAACGATCGCCGGATCGTCCAGCGGCATTTTGTCGTTGACCAGGCGCCTGCCGAAGGAAACCTGGACACCCTCAAAGCCGATTCGCGCCGCCAGCGGCAGCGCCTCCGGGTTGGCGCCCAGATTCAGGTTCCAGTCGGTGACGCCGATGGACACGTTGCGGGCAGCGCCGCCGGCCAGACGCCCGCCAACTCCGGCGAACGCCGCAAGTTGGAGCAGAGTACGACGCGTGATCTTTGCCACGAGGTTATCCGCCTCCATTCGAGGACTTTTCAGTCTGATTCATGATACCCGAACCGGGCTCGCTCCGATACCCGAAATGGCCACCGTCTCCGATTCTACGACATCGCCAGTTCGGAGATTGGTCTGGCGCGCCTGGATTTAGCATTACTAAAAGTGCGGTTTAATGAGAGCCTGCTTGACCGGGAACTGCGTCACCACCTATAGTCACAGGCAGGTCAGGAGCTTGTGAGCAAAACACCCGGCAGTGTCGTTTTGGAAAAATATTCCCTTGGAGTGGGCGACCGCTTCGCCCATCAGGCCAAAGCCCAATTAGCGGCGTGTGTGCGCGCGGCCGAAGCCGGGCGCGTGGTGATACCGGTTTGGAACAAATCGAACCGCGAGCACACCACGGTCGGCTCGCAGCCGGAGAGCGCGCGGCGGGCGGCGGACGGCGCGGTCGAAGCCCTCGGCTGGGCGCACTCTTACTATCTCGACGCCGATCATATTACCTTCGGCACGGTCGGCCGGTTCCTGGCGTTCTGCGATTTCTTTACTCTCGACGTGGCCGAGGCCATCGGCAAACCCCCGGCCGCGGGCGCGGTCGAAAAGTTCCTGGCGCGCCATCCGGAGTTGCAGGGACGGATCGAGATTCCGGGCATCGCCGAGCCGTTTCAGGTGACCGCGGACGAAGCCGGCCGGGCCGCGGCGAAATACCTGGGCGCGGTGTCGGAAGCCGCCGGGATTTATCGCAAGATTGCCACCCACAAGCCGGCGGGGAGCTTCGTCACCGAAGTTTCCATGGACGAAACCGATTCGCCCCAAACCCCGCCCGAACTGCTGCTCATTCTGGCCGCCATCGCGGATGCCGCGATTCCCATTCAAACCATCGCCCCCAAGTTCACCGGACGCTTCAACAAAGGCGTGGATTACGTGGGCAATGTGGAGCAATTCGAGAAGGAGTTTAGCGCGGACCTGGCGGTGATCGGCTTCGCGGTGAGCCGCTACGGGATGGCCTCCAACCTGAAGCTGAGCGTACACTCAGGCAGCGACAAGTTTTCCATTTACGGGCCGATTCGGCGCTCCCTGGCGCGCTTCGGCGCCGGCGTACACGTGAAGACGGCGGGTACCACCTGGCTGGAGGAGCTGATTGGCCTGGCCGAGGCCGGTCCGGAAGGGCTGGCGCTGGCCAAAGAGGTTTACGCCCAGGCACATGCCCACCAGAGGGAGCTCTGTGCCCCGTATGCCAGCGTGATCGATATCGATCCCGCGTGTCTGCCCACCCCGGACGCGGTAGACGTCTGGGGCTGGGAGCAATATGCCGGAGCGTTGCGCCACGACCCGGCGAATCCGCTGTTCAATCCCAATTTCCGCCAACTGCTGCACGTCGCCTACAAGGTGGCGGCCAAGATGGGCAGCCGTTACACGGATATGCTGGTGGCCGCGGAGCCATCGATCGCCCGGAATGTGACCGAGAACTTATTCGAGCGTCACATTCGGCCGCTGTTTCTGAGCGACTGATGCCCGGCGGGCTGGGTACAGTCCTTTCTCCGCTTGCCGCGGACGCGCCGAACCGCGTCTTTTCCTTCCAGCCGGGAAACCGCCGTTTGCATGGTCGTATTGCTTTTTAGTAGCATCACACATACATGAAGTAAGTCTCGCGGATGCCAAACTCCATGAACAGGCGGTCGCTGGCGGGTTTCTCGGCAACGGTATTGGTCTGCGCCCTCAACCACCCTACCGGCGCGGCTGAGCCCGGCGAGGTGCGCATCCGCTACGCGCCGTATCGCCCTCCCTCGGCTGTCATCTCAGTCGAAACCAACCTCGTCGAACTCGGCGTCACCGTGCGGGACCGCAAAGGCGCGCCGATCGGCGGCTTGCAAGCCTCCGATTTCCAGGTCTTCGATAATCTGAAGCCGCAAATCGTCACGTCCTTCTCCGAGCGGCGTGCCGAGCCGGCGCTTGCCAGGGGGGCCGCGGCGGGCTTTTCCAACCCGCTGCTTTCCGCCATTCCTCCGGCCGGAGCGGTTGTCGCCGCCGCCCCGCCTCGCACCATCGCCCTCTTCTTCGACGATACCCACTCCGGACTCGCCGGTTTCGACCGCTCCAAGCACGCCGCCCAGAAGATGATCGCGGATGGTCTCGGTCCCGGCGACCGCGTCGGCATCTTTACCGGTTCGGGCGCGGTCACGCTCGATTTCACCGCGGACACCAAAACCCTGCTGGCCACCCTGGCGGGCATGCGCCGCCATCCGGATGCCGGCTCCAACCGCGGATACGGCGTCTGCCCCACCCTGACCGCTTACCAGGCCTACGTGATCGCGAAACACCTCGACGGCATGGCGAAAATGGTTGCCGTGGCCGACCTCAGAACCTGCGAACCGACAATCCCCGAGGAGGTCGCCGAGGTGCAGGCGCAGGACGCCGCCGAAACCGCCTGGGACCTGCTCCGGAATCAGTCCTCCAAAGTGCTCGACATGCTCGCGCCCGTCGTCCGCCATTTGGCTGCCGCGCCGGGGACCCGTATTCTGCTCATGGTCTCGCCTGGCTTCGTCACCGACGGCATGGATCGGCAGCTCGGCGGGTTGGCCGACGTCTGCCTGCGCGCTCACATCGTGGTCAATGCGCTGGACGATGAGGGCCTGCTGTCGGGCGGCCGGGACTCGCCCGAATCGCTCGGCTCGCAAGGCGGTCCCAGAGTCGCCTGGGCCGAACGCACGCTGGCGCAGAGGACCCAGGCCGTCACCGGGTTTCTCGCCGACGCGGCCGCCGCCACCGGTGGCCGGTTCATCCACAACAGCAACGACCTGCCCGGTGGTTTGCGGACTCTCGCCGCCGCTCCCGAGGTTTCCTACCTGCTCGGCTTCTCTCCATCCGCAAAGCCCGACGGCAAATATCACAAGCTCAAAGTGACCACGAGCAAACCGGGCGGCTATCGGGTGAGTGCCCGCCCAGGCTATTTCGCCGCCCTTCCCTCGGAACGAAGCGAAACCGCGCAGCAGCGCATCGATCGCGTGTTCGCTTCCGGACAGTTACTCAGCCAGGTTCCAGCCGCCGTCAGAGTCGGCGCCGTGGATCGCAGAGACGGCCGCTACACGATTGAGGTAAACATCACGCTGGACGCCAAGCGTCTGCCCTTCACCGCCAGGAATGGCAGAAGCCTGCAGGAACTGACTTTCGTGACCGTGCTGGAAGACGCGGCCGGCAACTATCTGCAGGGCAAACAAGCCGTGATGGACATGGCCCTGACGGCGGCCACCCGCGCCGATCTGGAAACCAGGGGCATCAAGGCCGTCACATCTTTTCTTGCCGGCAAAGGCTCGTACCGCATTCGGGAGGTTATCCGCGAAGCCGTCCGAAACCGCCTTACCGCCTCCAATTCGCCGGTCGAGCTCCGCTAGCCTTTCACCCTTCCGTCATCCATACGTCATCACCCTCTCATTTCACTTCTCTATCATCACCCAAGGGGTCTGTAAATCCTTTTGATACGGGGAGGAAAGTCCTATGCTATTGCGGCGACGAGAAACCATAACTCAGTTAGTCTTCGCTCTTTTATTGGCGGCTGCCGAAGCGACCGCTCAAATCAGCCAGGTCAATGGCGCGATACGGGGCTCGATCACAGACCCCAGCGGAAGCGCGGTTCCAAACGCGGCGATTCAGGTCACCAGTGTCGAAACCGGATTCGAACGAAAGACCGCATCCGGCGACAGCGGCCAATATCAAGTGCCCATGCTGCCGATCGGGACCTATAAGATCGTTGTGAGTGCTCCGGGCTTCAACAGATACGAGCAAACCGGAATTACGGTCCGGCTGGATAATGCGAGCGAGTTGAATGTTTCGCTCCAGCTCGGCTCCGCCCAACAGGCGATTACGGTCGAAGGCGACGCTACCATTTTAGATACTCAAACCTTCGATGTAGGCGAGACGATGAATGCACGATCGGTCGAAGACCTGCCCATTACGTCTCGCAACACGTTCAACCTGGGCCTCTATGGAGCGGGCTACAATGGCACCCCCGACAACGAATTCGGCAACCCGACCTACGCTTTCGGCGGCATGCAGCGCAAAGGCTACATCATGGATGGCGTCGATAACTCCCAGCGCGGCGGACCCGGACGCCTTGCGATCTTCTCTCCCGAAGACGTTGCCGAAATTAAAGTGCTCTCGAACGATATGGACGCGGAGTACGGCAGAACCATCGGCGGCATCATCAGCATGACTTCCAAGGGCGGCACCAACGACACTCACGGCGAGGTGTTGGTGCTGGAACGCCGCCCCGGGCTGATTGCGCGCCCGCCTCTTTCCTTTCCGAAGCCGTTCCAACAATGGGGAGTCTTCTCCGGAAGTGTCGGAGGGCCAATCGAAAAAAACAAGCTTTTCTATTTCGCCAGCGCCGAGTACGAGCCTGAAGACGGCGCCTATCCGATCACGATTACGGCGCAAAACGCGGCCGTACTCGGCTTGCCCGCTTCTGAATTGGGAACGGCCCCGTTCAAGCAGCGCTTCCAGTCCTATCTCGGCCGGTTGGATTATCAGCTCAGCCCCACGAATAACTTCTATTTCCGCTACAGCGAATACCAGACGCCTTCGCACTTCAACACTGCCGGAGGGCTGCTGGAAATGACGGCCAGCAATAACTTCAACGATTTCGACCAGACCGCCTCGGCCCAGTGGACCCGCATCCTCAGCCCGCACGCCGTCAACGAGCTGCGCTTTGGCTATTTGCAACGGATATTCAATCGTCCGCAGGTCGGCGGCGCGGCCGGTCAATTGTCGCAACTGGCATACTCGGGCGGGCTCGATCCGATCATCGTCATCAGCGGAGTCGCTCAGCTTAATTCAAACTCGAGCGCCGGGCAGGGTTACAATGAAGACCAGTTCAATTTTATCGACAATTTTTCGTATCACTTCGGAGGCCACGAAATCAAGGTCGGAACCGACATCGACAGGATCGAAGTGGACTCGTTAGACCGTCTGATTCTGCAATACACCTTTTCCAGTCTTTCCCAATACTTGAACACCATCAACGGCGTCGCCGGCAATAATTACGCCCAGATGGAGGAGCAGTTTGGGACTAACTTCGCGGAGCACCACACCATGCCGGTCAGCCTGTTCGCCGAGGATCACTATCACCTTACGCCGAACCTGACCGTCTCCTACGGGCTGCGCTGGGAGTATCGCGTTTATCCCACGTTGAACCAGGCCGCTCCGCTCGCTATCTCACGCAACCTTTCGAACGACCCGCGCGATTTCGCGCCGCGCTTCGGCTTCGCCTGGCAACTCGGTCCGAAGACCGTCGTGCGCGGGGGATTCGGCATCTTCTACGACACGCTCAACCTCCGGCTTCTCTCGCTGGTGGACCGTTCCAATGGCGGGCAGGTTCAGACCTATACCATAAACGGTAACGTGGCAGGCGCTCCGCAATATCCGAACACGTTCTCGGGACCGGTGGCAAGTTATGCCGTCAAGCCGTCGGTCTATGGCTTTTCGCCCGATTTCAAGACTCAGTACGCGGAGCAATCGAACCTCCAGGTGGAGCGGCAACTCGCTCCGAATCTGGCGGTGACCGTGGGCACGCAATGGTACGGCAGTCATCGGGCTCCGGTGTTGATCGATTCGAACCTCGGGCCGCCCGTGTCCTATCTCGCCGATGGCCGTCCGGTTTTCTCCAGCGGCAATCGGCCCAATGCGAGTTACAACCAGATCTTTGAACTGAGCTCCATCGCCAACTCGGTTTACTACGGCGGATTTGTCACCTTGTCGAAGCGGTTTAGTCACGATTTTCAGTTTGTCTCCTCTTACACTCTCGGATGGGCCTTCAATGAGAACGATGCGGTCGGCGACAGCGGCAGCAGCGTGATCAATCCGACAAATCTCCA
The DNA here is from genome assembly GCA_003164035.1 of Bryobacterales bacterium. Taxonomy (GTDB): domain Bacteria; phylum Acidobacteriota; class Terriglobia; order Bryobacterales; family Bryobacteraceae; genus JBEKYD01. The sequence continues at coordinate 34,304 of PLRS01000052.1, forward strand.
CGACGACCGGGCGTTCTCCTCAAGCGATCAGCGCAATCGATTTGTCATGCAAGGCGTTTGGCAACCGCGCGTCGCGGGCTCGGGCATCGCAAGCCAGATCGTCAACGGCTGGACAATCGCACCGGACATCACCCTTGGCTCCGGTTTTCCGTTCACCGCCGTGGCCGGCAGCGATCTGAACGGGGACGGCGTCAACAACGACTACCCGCTCTGGGGTGGCCGGAACACCTTCCGCGGACCGGGATTCAAGGAAGTGAACGTTCGTTTGAGCCGCCGTTTTCGGCTTTACGGCGAGCGGCTGTCGCTCGAAATCATCGGCGAAGCGGAAAATCTGCTGAATACGACGAACCCCGCGTGCTCCGCGGCGGGATGCAGCGGCGCGATCAACACCACTTACGGACCGACTATGCTAAGGCTTCCGACTAACGTAAATTTTCGCCAGGTCACGTCGGATTTCAACTCTCGCCAGATCCAGATCGGTGGAAGATTTCGATTCTGATGCGGCACATGGCGCCCGGTTTACTGATTCTGTCGGCCTGCTTCGCTTTCGCGGTACTCGCCGCGCCGGTTTCCTCGCCGCCCGCGCATAAACTGCTGGTTCTGTCGGTGGACGGGCTGGATTGGCGCTATCTGCGCGACCGCGATCGCTTGGGCCTGAGCATTCCCAACGTCCGGCGACTTCTTAGAGAAGGGCGCTACGCGAATGGAGTGATCGGCGTCTGGCCGACGATCACCTGGCCTTCCCACACGACGCTGATCACCGGCGTGCGTCCCGACCAGCACGGAATCCTCGGGAATCGCCGTCTGGCGGCCGAAGGTGGCGACTACTATTGGACGGTCGACCTGCTGAAAGCGCCCACGCTTTGGCAGGCCGTGCACGAAAAGGGCTGGACAACCGCTTCGGTGACCTGGCCGGTCACTGTCGAGGCATCCATCGATTTCAACCTCCCGGAGCTTTTCCTGCGGCGCCAGGGAGGGTCCATGGATCTCGAAGGCGTGGCCTCGAAGGCGAGCCCAAACCTGGTGGATGAGATATCGGCCGCTTACCCATCGTTTCCGCAACAGTGGGTGGACGATCGAACGCGGACCTTGGCGGTTCTCTACCTGCTGCGGGCCAAGCGTCCCGATCTCTTGCTGGTTCACCTGGTGGATCTCGATTCGGAAGCCCATGATCGCGGTCCGTTCGGGCCCAATGCAAACGCGGTCATGGAGCGGACCGATGAGCTGATCGGCCAGATCGTAGACGCCCTGCCGAAGGAGTACGACTTCGCACTCGTGTCGGACCACGGATTTGAGCGTGTGGATAAGATTGCAAATCTCCGAGTACTTCTCGCTCGGAGCGGACTGGCCGGAGAAATTCAGCCCATGGGAGGGATCGTCACCACCACGGATGCGCCGGTGGCGGCGTTCCTGCGGAAAGCGGCTGCCGACCCCGCCAGCGGAATTGGCCGCGAGATCCCGCACGCCGAGCTCGTGCAATACGCGCCGCGACTGTCGTCGGTGGCGGCCGCATTCGAGCCGGCGGAGCATGTGATGTTCGGGCCGGCGGAGCGGGGTGAATATTTCATGGCGCCTTCCGAGAAGGGGAATCACGGCTTCTGGCCTACGCGGCGGGATTATCGAAGCGTGTTTCTGATTTTCGGCCCGGATATTCCCGCCGGAACGGAGCCGGAAATGCAGATGATCGACATTGCGCCCCGCCTGGCGCGGCTGCTGGGCCTGCAGTTTCCGTAATGGGCCACGGCGGCGTGCGTGAGTGGGACAGGCGATCGTCTCTTGTCGTCTGTCGGTGGGCCCAGCGAACGCCTGGCAGACCACGAAAAACGATGGTCTGTCCCACAGCGGACCACTGAGACACTCCTATGCCGCCGTCAGGAGCACCGGCTCACCCCTGGTGATCATGAGGGTGTGTTCGTAATGCGCCGAGAGGCTGCCGTCGGTGGTCGAGATGGTCCACTTGTCCGCGTGCAGCCGGGAGCGCCCGCCGCCGGCCGCGATGATGGGCTCGATGGTAATGACCAGGCCATCGGTGAGCCTCGCGTGATATCGCGGGTTGTGATAGTTCGGCACGCTGGGCTCCTCATGGATGGTTCGCCCCACGCCGTGCCCGCACAGTTCCCGGATGACACTGAATCCGCAGCGGCGCACTTCCTTTTCCACCGCGCGGCCGATCTCGTTGACGCGGTTCCCCGCCCGCGCCACCTTCAACGCTTCCCGAAATGCCGTCTCGGCGCAGCGGGCCAGCGCCTCCGCCTCGCCCGAAACCTGGCCTACCCGAACCGTGACCGCCGCGTCGGCCACAAAACCGTCCTTTTCCGCCGTGACGTCCAGCTTCACCAGGTCGCCCGCTTCGACGATCCGCTTGCCGGGAATCCCGTGGATCGCCTCGTCGTTGACGCTGATACATGCCGTGCCGGGAAAGCCGTACACTTTCGGCGGCGACGATTCCGCCCCGTAGCGCGCCAGCGTCTCCGCACCCACCCGGTCCAGCTCCGCCGTGGTAACACCGGGATCGACCGCGCTAGCCATGGCATCGAGCGCCGCCCGCACGATTTTTCCGATCGCCCGCAGCTTCTGGAGTTCGGTTCGGGATTTCACCGACATGATTCTTCCTTCCACCACCACTCTAGCAGCCGGCGCGGACCGGGCCGAAACGTGCGGTGCCGATGGCGGGCCGCCATTCGGATACCCTTAGAGAATGAGCTTCCAGCTTGCCGTGACCTACCGCCCGCGCGGTGACCAGGAAAACGCCATCGCCGAACTCACGCGCGGGGTGCGCGACGGCGAGCCCCACCAGGTGCTGCTGGGCGTCACCGGTTCCGGCAAGACCTTCACCATGGCCAAAGTGATCGAAGCGGTGAACAAGCCCGCGCTGGTTCTGGCCCATAATAAGACTCTGGCCGCGCAGCTCTATCACGAGTTCAAAACGTTCTTTCCCCATAATGCCGTCGAATACTTTGTCAGCTACTACGACTATTACCAGCCCGAAGCCTACATCCCTTCGAGCGACGTCTATATCGAGAAAGAAGCCACCATCAACGACGAGCTGGATAAGCTGCGCCTGGCCGCCACTAAATCCCTGTTCGAGCGCCGCGACTGCATCATCGTCGCCTCGGTGAGCTGCATCTACGGCCTGGGCTCGCCGGAAGCCTACTACGGCATGCTGCTGATGCTCGAAAAGGGGCAGAACATCACCCGCAACCAGATCGTTTCGAAGCTGGTCGACATCCTCTACGAGCGCAACGAGACCGATTTCAAGCGCGGCACGTTCCGTGTGCGCGGCGACGTGATCGAAATCTATCCCACTTACGACGACTACGCTTACCGCATCGAACTGTTCGGCGACGAAGTGGAGAGTCTCGCGCAGATCGATCCGCTGCTCGGCCAGGTGCGCCAGACTTACACCCGCCTGCCCATCTATCCCAAAACTCACTATGTGATGAGCGAGCAGACCAAGGATACGGCCCGCGAGAGCATCCGTCAGGAGCTGGATTGGTGGCACAAGGAACTGGAAAAGCAGGGCAAGCTGGTGGAAGCGCAGCGCCTCTACCAGCGCACCATGTTCGACCTGGAAATGATCAAGGAGATCGGCTACTGCCACGGCATCGAAAACTACTCGCGCCACTTTTCGGGTCGCCTGCCGGGCGAAGCGCCGCCCACCCTGCTCGATTACCTGCCGCACGATTCCATCATGTTCATCGACGAGAGTCACCAGACCATGCCCCAAATCCGCGGCATGTATCATGGCGACCGCTCGCGCAAGGAAGTGCTGGTGGCGCACGGCTTCCGCATGCCCAGCGCGCTCGACAACCGGCCGCTCACTTTCGAGGAGTTCGAGCACCGCGTCAACCAGGTGGTCTATGTGTCGGCCACGCCCGGCCCATATGAGCTGACCAAGACTAACGGCGTGGTGACGGAGCAGATCATCCGCCCCACCGGCCTGCTCGACCCGTGCATCGAGATCCGCCCGGTGAAGGGCCAGGTGGACGACCTGCTGGGCGAGATCCGCAAATGCGTGGCGGTGAACCAGCGCGTGCTGGTGACCACTCTCACCAAGCGCATGTCCGAGGACCTGGCCGAGTATTACGCCGAGGTGGGCGTGCGCTGCAACTACCTGCATTCGGAAGTCAGCACGCTCGACCGTATGCGCATCCTGCGCGATCTGCGCCGCGGCGAATTCGACGTGCTGATCGGCATCAACCTCTTGCGCGAAGGCCTCGACCTGCCCGAAGTCGCGCTAGTGGCCATTCTCGACGCCGATAAAGAAGGCTTCCTGCGCTCCGCCGGTTCGCTCATCCAGACCATGGGCCGCGCCGCCCGCCACGTGGAAGGCCGCGCCGTGCTCTACGCCGACGTCATGACCGACAGCATGAAACGCGCCATCGAGGAAACCACCCGCCGCCGCCAGGTGCAGAGTGAATACAACCTGGTGAACAATATCATCCCGCAATCCATCGTCAAGCCCATCGATATGAGCCTGGTCGCCATAGCCGAAGCCGACTACGTGACAGTGCCGATCGAGAGCGACGAAGAGTTCGATAACCTGGAACCGGCCCAGCGGCAGAAGTTCATCGACGAGTTAGAAGAGAGAATGAGAGAGGCGGCAAGGAAGTTTGAATTCGAGAAGGCAGCGCAGTTAAGGGATCGGGTGAAGGAGCTGAGGATGAGTGTGGTGTAGGGGGGCGCTACTCAGTTGAGGTGGTGCGGGTTGCGCTACTGCGTGGCGCGCTGCTATTCGAGCTAGCAGAATCATTGGGGTTCCGTCTTCATTGTAGGGGGCCCACGGAGTCCAGGCCGAGGGCCTGCCCCACACCACAACGCGCCGTCCGGGCCAAAACGGGTCAGCCTGTTTTCCTCACCGCCAGAGGTCTGCCGAGGCGACCTCAGGAGTCTTGACTCTACGCTACAATGGCTCGGGACTTCGCAAGGAGTAATTATGAGACGAACTATTCTTTTTCTGACTGGAATCCTGCTGTCGATTCCCAGCCTGCTGCCCGCCCTGGACAACGGATTGGCTAAGACCCCGCCCATGGGGTGGAACAGTTGGAACAAATTCGGTTGCAAAGTCAACGAAGACGTAATCCGCAAGGCGGCCGACGCGATGGTCGCATCGGGCATGAAGGATGCCGGCTACCAATACATCGTCATCGACGACTGCTGGCAGGTTTCCCGCGACAAGGACGGCAACATCGTTCCCGATGCCAAGACTTTCCCCTCCGGCATCAAGGCGCTGGCGGAGTACGTGCATTCCAAGGGCCTGAAGTTTGGCATCTACTCCGACGCCGGCACCAAGACCTGCGCGGGCCGGCCGGCCAGCCGCGGCTACGAATTCCAGGATGCGCGCCAGTATGCGGCGTGGGGAGTCGACTACCTCAAGTTCGATTGGTGCAACACCGGCACGCAGAACGGCCCGGCTTCCTACGCCACCATGCGCGATGCGCTACTGGCTTCGGGGCGTCCCATCGTGTTCAGCCTCTGCGAGTGGGGCAGCAACAAGCCGTGGCTGTGGGCCGGGGACGTCGGCAACTTGTGGCGCACCACCGGCGACATCGTGGACAAGTGGGAGGGCAAGGCGAACTGGGGCGGCCATGGCATGATCGATATCGTCGACCTGCAGGTGGATCTGGGGTCCTATGCCGGTCCGGGGCACTGGAACGATCCGGACATGCTCGAAGTCGGCAACGGCGGCATGACCACGACGGAGTACCGTTCGCACTTCAGCCTGTGGTGCATCCTGGCCGCGCCGCTGATGGCCGGAAACGACATCGGCGATATGAAACCCGAGATCCGAGAGATCCTCGTCAACAAGGAAGTAATCGGGGTGGATCAGGATCCGCTCGGCGCCGAGGGCCGGCGCGTGCGCAAGGACGGCGACCTGGAAGTCTGGGCCAAGCAGTTGCAAGACGGCAGCCGCGCGGTCGTGCTGCTGAACCGCGGCAACGGCCAGCAGGCGGTCACGGTGAATTGGGAAGACCTGGGATATCCATCCCATGTGGGCGCCACGGTGCGCGATCTTTGGCAGCATAAAGACCTGGGCGCATTCACCGGCAAATTCTCCGCGCCGGTGGCTTCGCACGGCGTCGTCATGATCACCGTGCGCCCGTAGCGGTGGGACGGACGGCGGTTTTTCGTGGAGCGCACCCTCGGTCTGCCACGCCGGGACTTCTCCCGGCGTTGCGCTGTGGGGCAGCCAATCATGGCTGCAGCCGCCTTTCAGGTGGCTCATCCCTTCGCGCGCCTGCCCACCTATTTCGTGGACACTCCCTAGCGGCCGGCGATACGCTGGCGAGCTCGTGTCAGGCCAACTCTCGGGGCAGTGCCCGCGGAGCGGCGCGGGGCTCCCTATAATGAAACGTATGACGCCCGAGACGATTGCTGTATCGGCGCTGCCCGCCGTCCCGCTGACGATGGAGGGGGCCAGCGTGCTGCACCAGATGATGAGATTCCGGCGAGCGGCGTGGCGCGAGCTGACGCCGGCGGCGCAGGCGGAAATCCTGGGCGAGGCCGCGGCGCGGCTGGGCGCGATGGAGCGGCCGGCGGAGGGCAGGCAGAGCGCGCTGTATTCGCTGCTGGGCCACAAGGGGGACCTGCTTGCGGTACACTTCCGGCGCAGCTTTGAAGAGCTGCAGCAAGCGGAGCTGGCCGTGGCTCGGCTGAAATTGAGCGATTACCTGGAGCCGACCGGATCGTACCTTTCGGTGGTGGAACTGGGGCTTTACGAATCCACCGCGAAGACTTATGCGGGGCTCGCGGCCAGGGGAATCGAACCGCATTCGGAAGAGTGGAAGAAGGAAATCGCGGCGGTGTTGGAGCGGCAGCGCAACGCCATGGCGACGCGCTTGTGGCCGGAGATTCCGGCGGCGAAATATATCTGCTTTTACCCCATGGACCGGCGGCGGGGCGAGACGGCCAACTGGTATCGGGAAACCATGCTGGAGCGGCAGCGCATGATGAGCGAGCACGGGCTGGTGGGCCGGCGCTACGCGGGCGAGGTGCGGCAGATCATCACCGGGTCGATCGGTTTCGACGATTGGGAGTGGGGCGTGGACCTGTTCGCCGAAGATCCGCTGGTGTTCAAGAAGCTGATTTACGAAATGCGCTTCGACGAAGTCAGCGCGGTGTACGCGCTGTTTGGAACGTTCTATGTGGGGTTGCGCGTGCCGGCGGCGGGGCTGGGCGGGATTGTGTAGCGCGGAAGAAATTCAAAATGAAATCACTTTATGAGGTCCTGCGACAGGATTCGGAAGCCGTTCCGGGTTGGCTTGAGGGATTCCAACCGGGCGATGCGTTTGATCGCGTACAATTCCTCTCTTCACGAGTGGTCTACTATCCAGGCTCGGGCATGGACGGCCACCCGGTGAAGGTTCTCGGTTCCACCCACGCCGCGCATTGCTTTGTGTATGCCGACTACTCCGTGTCCAAAGAGACCCTGCAGGCCGAACTGGCCCATCTGAGGTATCGGTTTCGCGGGTACACGACACTGGCCAGGATTCCGCTCGCCGAGCGCGACATAGCGCCACATTCTTGGGTAAAACATGTCCAACCGTCTGAGGTAAAGCCAAGCGCCTACTCATTTGCTGACGTGCCTCCGTTTGGCTTCCTTGAAATCCTTGACCGTGATCACGGGCTCGACGAGGCGCACGGTGCCCGCAGGCTCGCCGTACTGTTTCTTGGGGCGGATGGCTTTGCCGCGTACGATGCGCTCTTCTGCCAGACCAATGGCAATTCACCGTTCGCGGTCGAGGTTGTCGATCATGGATTTGGCGGTAATTACGACCGGTTCGGCCAGGGGGGATTGCTCGAGAAACTGGCGCGGCGCTGCGGGGTGTTTCCTGCGTGGCTGATTGTCGCGGAGAACACTGAACCGTGGGAAGGTTACGACCGCGTGTCCGGGGTCGATGGAGACAGGGGTGGCATGCACAATGACCTTCGGTTCCTGTGGCGGCGCAGATGATCATCAAAAACGGGATTCCGGAGGAAGGGTTTCCAAGGGGAAAGAAACCGCAGGCTTCCTTCCCTTTGAGCTACGTCGCAAACTGTTACAGGCCACCCGAGATGCCCGGAGGCCCCGGGAGCCCGGAGGTTTTGAGATTTCAAATATGTTTGGCTAGTTTTTTGGGTGTTTGACATTGCGCGAACCCATCGTCATCATCGGAGGCGGCCTCGCCGGGGCGGAAGCGGCGTGGCAGGTGGCGCGCCGGGGGACGCGCGCGGCACTGTACGAAATGCGTCCGGGGAAGCCTACGCCGGCGCACCAAACCGGCAACCTGGCGGAGTTGGTGTGCAGCAATTCGCTCAAGTCCGAACAGGAGTCCACCGCGCCCTGGCTATTGAAGGAAGAATTGCGGCGCATGGATTCGCTGCTAATTGCGGCGGCCGCGCGCGCCCGAGTTCCCGGCGGGCATGCGCTAACGGTGGACCGCGAACGATTCGGCGCGGAGGTGACCGGCGCCATCGCCGCCGAGCCGCTGATTGAATTGCGGCGCGAGGAACTGCCCGAAGTGCCGGCCGAGGGGATCGCGATTGTCGCGTCCGGTCCGCTGACCAGCGGGGCGCTGGCCGATTCCATAGCGCGGCTGACCGGTTCCGAGCGATTGTACTTTTACGACAGCATCAGCCCGATCGTGGATGCGGAGACGGTGGATACGGGGATCGCCTTCTGGGCGTCGCGCTACGGCAAGTCGACCGACGGCACCGCCGATTATCTGAATTGCCCGCTGGACCGGGAACAATATGAGCGCTTCGTGGACGCACTGCTGGCGGCCGAGCCGGCCACGGCGCACATCGCCGAAGACGCGACGCCGTATTTCGAAGCCTGCCTGCCGATCGAGGAGTTGGCGCGGCGCGGACGGGACACGCTGCGTTTCGGTCCGATGAAGCCGATGGGGCTCACCGATCCGCGCACGGGCAGGCGTCCGTACGCGGTGGTGCAACTGAGGCAGGAGACGGGGCGGGCGTCGAGCTTCAACCTGGTGGGATTTCAGAACCACATGAAATTCGGCGACCAGGCGCGCGTGCTGCGCATGATACCCGGCCTCGCGGGCGCCGAATTTCTGCGCTATGGGCAAATTCACCGCAACACGTATATCGACGCGCCGGCGCTGCTATCGGATACGCTGCAGCTTCGTGCGCGGCCGGAAGTGTTTTTCGCCGGGCAGATTTCGGGCGTCGAAGGATACGTGGAAGCCATCGCCACGGGGCTGATGGCGGGGATGCACGCGGCGGCGCTGGCCTCAGGCGTTCAGCCACGGCCGCTGCCGCGCGCGACGGCGCTGGGCTCGCTGACGCACTACATTTCCGGCGCCGACAGCGGCAACTACCAGCCCGCCAACATCACCTTCGATCTGCTGCCGCAGTTGGGCGAAGCGGCGCGCGAGCGGCTGCGGCGAGACAAATTGGCCCGCCACGCCGAAGTTTGCCGGCGCGCGCTGGAGGCGCTGGGTGGGTACATGAGCGGGTACGGCAACGCCGAGTACAGCTACGCCGATGTGTGAGTTGGAACAGGCGATCGGCCGATATCTGGACGAGCTGGTGCGAGAGGGCTCGTCGCCGCACTCGTTCAAAGCGTACGAGGGCGATCTGCGCCAGTTTCTAGAGTTTCTATCGCCGCCCGGTCTGGAGCCGCCGGCGCCGGCGGCGATCGATCTGCTGAACTTGCGCGAGTGGATGCTGTGGCTGTATGGGAAACGCCTGAGCGCGGTCAGCATCCGTCGCAAGCTGGCCGCGGTGCGGGGGCTGTTTCGATTCCTGCATCGCGAGGGAGTGGTGGCTGCCAACCTGGCACGGCTGCTGCGCACGCCCAAAGCGCCGCAAAAGCTGCCCGACGTGCCGACCCCGGAAAAGACCAACGAGCTGCTGAACGCGGTGGCGGCCGATAAGTTGGAGCGGCCCTTTCCAGCGCGCGACCGCGCCATTTTCGAGGTGCTGTACGGCTGCGGCGTGCGGGTGAGCGAGCTGGCGGGGTTAAACCTGGAGGACATCGACCGCACGGAGCACTGGATTCGCGTGCGCGGCAAGGGCCGCAAGGAACGCCAGGTGCCGCTGCCGCGCCAGGCGGCCGAAGCGATGGAGCGGTACCTGGCCGAACGGCCCGTGGTGCGCGACGATGCCGCGGTATTCTTGAACCACCGCGGCGTGCGCCTGACCACGCGGGGCATCCATGGCATCGTGAAGTTCTACGCCACGCAGCTTGGACAGGACTCGTCGCTGCATCCACACACCTTCCGGCACGCTTACGCCACTCACCTTTTGGCGGATGGCGCGGACCTGCGCGCGATTCAGGAATTGCTGGGGCACGCGCGGCTTTCCACCACGCAGAAATATACGCAAGTGGCGCTGACGGATCTGATGGCGGTGTACGACCGCGCGCACCCGAAATCGCGAGCGAAGCGCGACTCGACCGGATCATGATACCGGTGCGATGGCGCGAGTTGCGGCGCGAAATCCCGCCCACGCTGCGGATGGGCGTGCCGCTGGCGCTGGCCGAGCTGGGATGGATGGCCATGGGGGTGGTGGACATCGTGATGGCCGGCCGGTTGGGCGCCGCGGCGATGGGCGCCGGCAGCCTGGGAACGATGCTGTTCTACCCCATCGCCATTTGCGGCACCGGCCTGCTGCTGGGCATGGACACCCTGGCGGCGCAGGCGGTTGGCGCGGGCAAGCCGGAAGATGCCCGGCGCGCGCTGGCCAATGGCTGCTGGCTCGCGCTCGGGTTGACCCCGCTGGTGGCGCTCGGGATCTTAGGCTTGATTCCGCTGTTGAGAATGGCCCGGGTGCAGCCGCGCGTGCTGGAGCTGTGCGTACCGTATTTGAAAGCGCTGGTGTGGGGGCTGCCGCTGCTGCTGTTCTATTCGGCGTTTCGCCGCTACCTGCAGGCGGTGGATGTGGTGAAACCGGTGACGTTCGCGCTGGTGAGCGCCAACCTGGTGAACCTGGGCGGCAACTGGGCGTTGATGTTCGGGCATTGGGGCGCGCCGGCGATGGGGCTGGAGGGTTCCGGATGGTCGACCTCGATTGCGCGCGGATATATGGCCGCCGTTCTGCTGGGGACCGTATGGTGGCACGAACGCCGGGCGGGCCGGTTCCCCTGGCGGCCCCGGTGGAGGCTGGTGCGGAGGCTGGTAACGCTGGGTCTGCCGGCGGCGCTGCAGATTCTGTTTGAAGGCGCGGTGTTCGGCCTGGTGACGGTGCTGGCGGCGCGGTTGGACGAAGCCTCGCTGGCGGCGCACAGCTTGGCCATCAACGTGGTTTCGACGACATATATGGTGCCGCTGGGGGTGAGCTCGGCGGCGGCCGTGCGGGTAGGCCAAGCCATTGGGGCGCGGGATTACCGGGGAGCGGCGGCGCGCGGATGGGCGGCGCTACTGGTGAGCGGGGGATTCATGGCGGCCTGCGGAGTGGGGCTGTGGACGGCGCCGTCCACCATCGTCCGCATGTATACCGGCGACCCGGCGGTGCTCTCGACCGGAGCCCTGCTGCTGGGCATCGCGGCATTTTTCGAGCTCTTCGACGGGCTGCAGGTCACCGCCACCGGAGCGCTGCGCGGCCTGGGCGATACGCACACGGCCATGCTGGCGCACCTGGTGGGTTACTGGGTGGTGGGCCTACCGGTGGCTTATGTTCTGTGCTTCCCGATGGGATGGGGCGCGGCGGGGATCTGGGTAGGGCTGAGCGCCGCGCTGATTCTGATCGGCCTGATCCTGGTCCCGGCCTGGCACCGGCGGGCGAGCCGGGCGGGCTAGGCCGGGTCGGGTCGCGGCACGGCGAGCTGCGATCCCGCGGTGGTTTGTGGCCGGTGTCGCACCACGGCGGTAAGGGCGCCGGCCGCTGCAGAATCCGGGGCGCGGCGGGTATCATGGGTTCGGCGCTATTGCAAGGGCGAGTCTGCCGGATGGGTCGATTCGTCCGTGCGGGGAAGGTCCATGTATCGCCGCACGGTACCGACGAAGGTCCGGGTGTTAATCGGCTTGGTAATGTAACCGTCGCAACCCGCCGCCCGTGCATTCCGCTTGTCCGCCTCCATGGCATAGGCCGACAACGCCACGATGATCACACCCCGCAACGAGGGGTCCCGGCGCAACCGGCGCGTTAGTGCCAGGCCATCCATTTCGGGTAGCTGGACATCCATGAGAATCAATTTCGGACGGAAGGTTTCGAGGAGCGAAAGAGCCTGCGCGGCATTCTCGGCCATCCGCACCTCGAAGCCTTCGCATTCGAGCAGGATCTGGGTCAGATCCCGATTATCGGCATTATCGTCCACTACCAGAATCGATTCATCCATTGATCGTCTTCCCCGTTCTCATCGGAACACCAAGCCCTGTCAGCGCCGCCAGGAGACGGTCCGGATGAATCGGCTTGGTGAGAAAGCCTTGCACTTCAATCGGACTCTTTATGTCCTCCGGCCCGCAACTCGAAATCACGATCACGGGAGTGTTCTTCTGCGTTTCCAACGAACGAATCCGCGCCAGCAGCTCCCATCCCGGCCCATCCGGCAGCACGAGATCGAGTGTTACGGCGTCAAACGGTTCCTCCCTGCACTTGTCGATCGCTTCGGCGCCATTGGCGGCCACCTCGACAAGATAGCCGTTCGACTGCAGGATATTCGTCAGCAGAAACCGGTCCACGTAGTGATCGTCGACGATCAGTATTTTGGCGATCCTGCCGCCGGCCGTCAAAGGCGCACGCGGCAGGATGGCGAAGAAAGTGCTGCCTTCGCCGAGCCTGCTGGCCACTCCGACCCGGCCCCCCTGGGCTTCGACGATGCGCTTGGTCAGCGCCAGGCCAAGTCCCGTGCCTTGAAAGCGCTTGGCCGCGGTCGCGTCCAGTTGGTGGAACTTGACGAACAATTGCGCCATGTCTGTTTCCGAGATTCCCGGTCCCGTGTCGGACACCTCCAGGCGAAACTCGGTGGCACTTTCGGATTTCGCGCGGACCGCGACACAGCCTTTTCCGTCGGTGAATTTCAACGCATTCGACAGATAGTTGTAGAGGACTTGGCGGAGGCGGCCGGCGTCGATCGTCACCTCGTCCGCATCCGCCTCGATTTCGGTTTCGATCCGGATCTGCTTGCTGGCGGCCAGCGCGCCCAGTATGTCCGTCACTTCCTGGACGATATCAGAAATGAACAGGCGCTCGGGGCGAAACTCCATTTGTCCGGCTTCGACCTTACTGAGGTCCAACACCCCATTAATCAACTGGAGCAGGTGCGAAGCGCTGGCGTGGATGCGGCCGACATACTCACGGGGACGAGCCGGCAGAGCGCCGAGTTTGCCGTCGAAAAGCAACTCGCTGAATCCGATGATCCCGTTCAGCGGCGACCTTAACTCGTGGGACATATTCGCCAAGAACTCGCTTTTCAGGCGGCTGGCGTCTTCGATCCGGCGGCTTCGCTCTTCGAGAATCAGATTCTGACTGCGCAGTTGTTCCTCGAGTTGCTTCAGCTCGGTGATGTCGCTCATGGCCGCGAACACCAGGCCCTGATCGAGCGCCGGCGTGGCACATCCCACCAGCCACTTGCAAGATCCGTCCTTCGAAAGAAACCGCAGTTCCAGGTTTCGTATGGCAGCTCCCGAATTCAGGCGCTGGTAAGCCTCCACTACAAGGTGCCGGTCTTCCGGGTGAACGAACTCGACCCACGGCTTGGAACATATCTCCGCCGCGCTGAACCCCAGCATCTTTTCCCACGACGGGTTCAGGCGTTGCATCCATCCATTCCGATCGGAGATGCACAGCAGATCGAGCGCGAGCGCGAAGAACTGATCGAGTTGGCTGGCAACTCGCCGGCGCATTCGCTCGGCCTCGATGGCTCCCAGCGCAAACGACACATCGGCGGCAAGTTCCGCCAGCAAGGAAACGTTGTCCGAGTCGAAGAAGTTCGTTTCGGCGGCATAGATCGAGATGGCGCCGATGGCCCGGCCTGGGCCTGCAATCGGAAAGGCCGCCATGGACCGGAAGGATCGTTGCCGGGCCCGGTCGAGCCAGGGCGCCAGGGAGGCGTCGGCGACCAGGTCGTTGCAGACGACGTACCGATTTTGGCGGATCGCTTTGCCCGTCGGCCCGGAGCCTTCAGGATCCAATCCGGTGGTAATGCGGATGCCGTCCAGGTACCGCTCCCGCGGGGGCCAACTGGCGCACGGAGTCACTACTCCGGGGCCGGGGTTCGCCAATCCGACCCAGGCCATTTGAAAGCCGCCTTCCTGGACGATAATTCGGCATATCTCTTCGAAAAGCGCACCGCTCTCGTGCGTCCGCGCGATGGCCTGATTGGCGTGCATCAGGACGGAGTACAACCGGTTCAACTGCTCGATTCGGCGCTCGGCGGCGTGGCGTTCGGTGATGTTTTCGGCGATCACCTCGAGACAGCTCGGAGCCCCGCGGTCGTCGCGCAGGAGCCGCCCGGCTAGCCGGACAAGAAGACGCGAGCCATTCTTGCGCTTCCACCCGACCTGGCACTCCACTACCCCCCAGGCGGCGCCGCTGTCCCGCAAAAGAGAGAGAGATCCCGAGTCCAGCGCGACGCCTCCGGCGGCGCTGCCCGCGATCAAATCGGCGGCCGAATCGTAGCCGAGCATCCCGGCCAGTGCGGCATTCGCGTCCAGCAAGCGTCCGTCCTCGGCGCTCAACCGGAGGATGCCACAGGGAGCGCTCTGAATCAGAGAGCGATAACTGGCCTCGGAAGACCGAAGCCGCTCCTCCGCTAACTTCCGCTCGTCCTTGAGGCGTTCCTCTTTCCGCGCGCGGCGGACGGCAAAAGGGAGACGGGTGAGGCGATCCTTCAGAACGTAGTCCGCCACCCCCCGTTTCAGGCACTCGATGGCCTTTTCGTCGCCCAGCGCGCCGGTCACCAGAATGAACGGCGTCTGAATCCCCTCGGATCTCATCAATTCGAAAACATCCATGCCGGTAGCCGCCGGCATGCGGTAATCCGACAGGACCACGTCATAGTGCATCTTGCTCGCGTGCGCGATCACTTCGTCGGGCGTGACCGCCACGTCCCACTGCACATCGAAACCGGCGGACCTTAGCGCACCGAGGGACAGTTCCACATCCTCGTCGCAGTCTTCAAAAAAGAGCACCCTGAGCGGGCTCCTGGCGGTTTCCTCAACCACGCGTCCGGATCGCATCCTGCGTGCCTCCGTGAAAAGCCATTTGGGGCGGCGGCTCGTTCACCAGCAGCCAGTAAAAGCCGAGCCGTTTGATGACCGCCCGAAACTGATCGAAATCGACGGGTTTTTGAATATAACTGTTGACCCCCGACTGATAGCTCCGCACCAGGTCCTGTTCCTGCTTGGAAGATGTCAGGACGACCACGGGCAGGGCCTTGGTGCGCGGATCGCTCTTAAGCTGTTTGAGCACCTCCAGTCCGTCCACCTTGGGAAGTTTCAGGTCCAACAGGATGAGCTTGGGACGGCAGTCCGGGTCGCGCCCGCCGTGCGCGCCCCGGCAGAAAAGGAAATCCAAGGCCTCTTCTCCGTCGCGGGCAACGAATATCCGATTGCCGACGCGCTCCTCGCTTAACGAATGCATGGTCAATTCCAGATCGTCGGAATCGTCTTCGACCAGCAGGATTTCGATTTGGTCTCCCGACATCAGGCTTCTCCGGCCACAGGCTCGGGCTCCTTCCGGCTCCCGAACTGCCGCGCCTCGGCGGCATCGAGCGTGAAATAGAATGTTGCCCCATGGTCCAATTTCGCTTCCGCCCAGATGCTGCCGCCATGTTTATGAACGATCCGCTGCACGGTGGCAAGGCCCACTCCCGTGCCTTCGAAGTCCTCCCGGCGATGGAGACGCTGGAAAACCCCGAACAGCTTGTCGGCATACTTGGCGCTGAATCCCACCCCGTTGTCGCGCACGAACAGCACGGACTGGCCCTGGCGCTCGGTCTTTCCCACCTCGATGACCGCGGGATTGCGCGGCCGGCTGAACTTGACTGCGTTCGAGAGCAGGTTTGCGAACACCTGGCGGGTGAGGGTGGGATCGCAATCGACGAACGGCAGGTCTCCGACGCGCCACTCGATGTGGCGATCCCCCAGTTCCGGCCTTAACTCTTCCATCGCGTCGTCGACCAGGGACTTCAACATGGTGGGCTGCCTGGCCAGCTCCGTGCGCGAAGTGCGCGATAGTTCCAGCAACTCGTCGACCATGCGCCCCATTCGCTGCGCGCCCGCGCAGATCAGGTCCAGGTACCTCCGGGCCGCGGACGGGATCTCGGTTCCGTGCTCTTCGAGCAGAATCTTGGAAAAGCCGTCGATGTGGCGCAGCGGCGCGCGCAGATCGTGAGAGACGGAGTAATTGAACGATTCCAGTTCCTGATTGACGGCGAGGAGCTCGCCGACGCGGGCCTGGAGTTCCCGGTTGAGCGCCGCGATCTGTTCGTCGTGGCGCCGGCGCTCGGTGACATTCTCCACCATTTCCAGCACGGTGATCGGGTTTCCGCGCTCGTCCAGAAGGATCGTGGCGGTAAGGGCGCCCCAGACGATCCCGCCGTTCTTCCGGAGATACCGCTTCGTCAACCGATAGCCCGGAATCTGGCCACCGGTCATTTGTCGCAGCAGCGGCTCCTCGGCCTGTAAATCGTCTGGAAAGGTGATGTCCTCCCAGGTGCGGCCCCGCAGTTCCGATGGGTCGAAATCCAGCAGCGCGCAGAGCGCCTTGTTGACGTGAACCAGACGATGGTCCAGGCCCACCAGGGCCATGCCGAGGGGCGCTTCGTCGAACATGCGGCGGAACAACTCCTCGCTCTCGTGCAACGCCCGGTTGGCCCGTTCCAGTTCGCCGGTGCGCTCGCGG
Source organism: Bryobacterales bacterium (assembly GCA_003164035.1). Lineage (GTDB taxonomy): Bacteria > Acidobacteriota > Terriglobia > Bryobacterales > Bryobacteraceae > JBEKYD01. The sequence goes on from PLRS01000052.1 coordinate 51,092, forward strand.
ACCCGCTGTTCCAGGTTCTCCGCCAGGCTCCGCAAGGCCTGATCGACGAACTTTTCCGCCGTGACGTCGCGGGCGGCCGCGAAGATCAACTCCCGCTCGGGCGCCGGAACGGCATTCCACCGCAGCCAATGGTAAGACCCATCCTTCGCCCGATAGCGGTTCTCAAATGAGAAGACGCCGACACCGTTTCTCTGGTCCTGAACCACCCCTTTGGTCGCGGCCAAATCGTCGGGATGCACGAAATTGGTGAACGGTTCCGCCAGCAAGCAGTCGAGAGGCAATCCCAGCGCGCCCTCCCAGGCGGCGTTGATGCGTTTGAAGTATCCGTCAAAACCCGCAACGCACAGCATATCCGGCACCAGCGTAAAGAACTGGTCGAGCTCCTGTTCGGCACGGCGCCGTTCGGCCACCTCTTTCTCGAAGTCTTGGCGGGCCCGCTCCGCCAGGCACGCCTTGGCTCGTGCCGCTTGGGCCAGGTACACCGCCGCTCCCAGCAAGACGGAAAGCAGCAGACCTTCGGCGAGCATGACTTTCGAAACGCCCGATTCCACTACCGCCAAGGCTGACCGCGCGGGCCAGAGCTTCAGTGTCCATTGGACGTTTTGGATCGGCAGCGGGGCCTGCTTTTCCCAAGCCGTTGCGAGCCGTTCGTCTTTGGGGGAACGAAGGTAAATTTCCCGGTCGCCGTCGTAGATGCCAACGGCGTAGCCGGCCAGAGTGGGGTCTATCGAGTCCTGAAACAGGTCCCGAAAGCGGAAACCGACTACGATGACGCCCTGGAATGCCGGCCCCCGATAGACCGGCACGTACGCATTGATTCCGTCACCGCCCGCAAGCAGCCGGACCGGGGGCGTGACGATGGTGCGCCGGGAGTTGCGCGCCGTCTCGAGGGCGATCCGACGGCTTGGATCGGGGCTGAGATCGGCGTTCAGCAGCGCCTCGGTACCGTTCCGAGGCTCGACCCAGCGGACGCGAAAAGCCGGATCGGTCCAAGCGATTGCCTCGAAACCGCGAACGTCCCTCAGCAGCAGGCCGGTGTCAAACTCCCATTGCCGCCGATCGGACGCACCGTCACGCTCCCAGCGGCGGGCAAGACGCTCCGACGCCGCAATCCTGAACTCGATGTCCCTCAGGAGGCTGGCGCGTACAATCTGCAGTTGGCCGGCGACGGCACGCTCGATGCGGACGTTCTGTTCCGATGCCAGTTCCTGCCAGAGCGAAACCGTCATCACCATGGCCGCGACCGTAGCGGTCAGGTACAGCCAGGAAGGAATTCCGCCCGCGGCGGAATCGGTGTCCCGCCAGCCAATGCTTAGGGCCGCGAGGCTCAACAGAACCAGCCCAACCGACGCGGGCAGCGCCATGGGAACGAACCGGCCCCACCCAAAGGTGGAGAATCCGGTCAGATACCCGGTGACGGCGATGGCGCTCAGACCCAGGGCCATGGACACCAAAAGCGGCACGCCGAGGGTCCTCGCGCGGGTTTGCTTAGGCCGCTCGATGCAGACGACCGCGGCGGAAAGCAGCAGCAGGCAGGTTGCCGCATTGGGCGCGATTCGCCCGGGGAACCCCGCGGGAAGGCTGTATCTCATCAGCAGTTCGTCAATTCCCAACGAAACGCCCGAGGCGTACTCGAAAAGAGTCAGAAAGGCCGGCAGCCCGCCCAGGATAGCCAGTGCGGTGGCAGCCGGCCGGTGGTCCAGGTTGGCCGCCAGCAGCGCCGCCCCGAGAACGGCCAGACTGAGCGCTGCATTATAGACAATCGGCTGCGTGCCCTCCATCCACTGGTCTATCCGGAGATAGCCGAAGTGCCAGCCCCACAGGGCGGCGACGCCCACGGCTACGGCCAGCGCACTCATCGCAGCCGACGGCGAACTCCAGCGTCTGGAAGCGGCGAAGCCATTCCGGAGATTCATGCGTGTTCCACCCGGACGATGCCACCCCAAAATAGAGCTGCTACCGGCCCGTTACCATTCACGGCCTAACTATCGGCGTTCCCAGCGGAATTCTTTACTGCGTTACACGGTCCAGGTTCCGATACCGGCTATCAGGCCGCCATACTGGGTACAGCCCCCAAGCTCAATCGCCGCGCAATTTCCTGGATGGACTTGGAACAGGGAGCGTCGGGCCGGCGCAACACCGTCAACGCACCGGGTTCGGCTCCAGCGTGCAAGTCCCCGGCGGGAGAGACGACGCCGAGGATTCCGCAGCCAAGCCGCGTACTGAATTCCGCCGGTGTCAAGGACTCGCTGCAGGGCGTTTTGTCGATGAGAATTGCGCTCACGGCGCCAGGGCGGGCGGCCAGGGCCTGGAGAGCCGGCATCTTCGCCGACGCGCCACGAAGGCCCATAGGGCTAAGCTCCACAACCAGCGTGGTGAGCGCCGACTGGTGGACGACTTCCCGGATCGACGGTGCGAATATCGAAGGCATGTCGACGACGGTATAGTCCGCTAGCGTTCGCGCCAATGTCAACAGGCTACGCGCTTCGTCCGGCGAGACGGGGCGATAGTCCTCGGCGCGCCGCGGCCCGCACAGCGCGCGAAACCCGGAACCGACGTCTTCCAGGCAGGATGCCACGGCGTCGCGCGAAATCGTACCCGGCGCGCCCCCGAGCAGGGTGGAGATGTCCCACCTCGACGAACAGCCCAGCAGCCCGGTGAAAGAACTGAATTCCGGCATGAGCTCGATCGCGATCGCGCTCTTGCCCGCCATCGCCAGGGCGGCGGCAACATTCACAACTAGCGTGCTGGTTCCCGAGCCTCCCTTGGCACCAAGGAAGGTGAATATTTTGCCGTTCTTGGCGGGGTTCTCGGCTTGCCGGCGCTTGAGACGGTTCCGCTCGACGGCATAACGGATGCGTCGCGACAGGACGCGGTCGCGAATGTCGCTCTTCATCAAAAAGTCGTCGGCGCCGGCGCGCACGGTTTGTAGGGCCAGTGCTTCGTCTTCCTGGCCGGTCAACACGATCACGGCCGTGTCGGTGGCTTTTTCCCGGACCTTGGCGAACGTCTCGAAACCACCGCTATCGGGGAGATTGAGATCCAGCAGAACGGCATGATAGTTTCGTTCCGCCATCCGCTGGAGGCCGGTACGAAGGTCGCCCGCCCACTCCACGGCCACGGGCGCGTCGCTCCATTTCGCCAGGGCATAGTTAACCAGCGTGAGGGCGTCGGGCTCATCCTCGATCAGCAACACAAGCAGTCCGGGTTCTGGCAGCATAATCTCCTCGTTATTCTGGTGCAGGTTGCACGATGCCGAGATAGGAATCGATCTGGATCAACAGGTCCTCGACGGCGGCGGTGTCGGCATCCTTGGCCGCCGCCTCGAGCGCTCTTCCGATCGTGGTGAGTTCGCCGAAACCGTAAGCCGCGCCGGTGCCCTTCAGATTGTGGCCGGCTTTGCGGAGAGCGGCGAAGTCGCTATTTCTCAACGATCGCTCCAGATTAGCCAATTCGCCGCGCCGGCGATCGAGGTAACCAGAGCACATTTCCGCCAAGCCGGGAGTCGCGTCGGCGGCAAGGTCCACCAGTTCCCGGCAATGCTGGATCACCGACCGGAACCGGGTTCGGCCCCTGGCCGTGGCGGCACTCGAAAGCCGTTCCGCCTGTTGCAGATAGCCGGCCACCTCGGGATGCTGAAGCTCTCCCATGGCTTCCGCCAGCCGCCGTAAACTTGGGCGCGTGCCGGCGCAAAACTGCGAGTCCGGTAAACCCGCTTCAATTGCGTCCAGCAGGTTGGCGACCTGTTTCCACCGGTCGCCTGTCGCGGCGTCGGGAATAAGCAGCTCGGAAGGCCGGTTTTGCGACGCCTGCGAGAGCGAATCGAGAAACGAGCGCACCTCGCCGGGGAAGGTCCGCGGGTCGATCGGTTTTCCTATGCGCCCGTCAAACCGGCTATCCGCATCGAGACTCATGTGCCTGCCCGCGCCCGGTTCAGCCAATGCAACGATGGGAACGGAAACCAGCCGCCCGTCCGCCAACAGCCTGCGGACCAGCGGCGTTCCATCGTCGGCAAGAACTTGCGTGTCCAGCAGGATCAAGTCGGGCGGCGCGGTGGAAAGTCTCCGGATCGCGGACTCGGCGGAAGCGGCCGTCTCGATCCGGCAGGTTTCGCCGGCGAGCGCCAGGCGCATGACGCGCAGGTTCTCGGAATTATCGTCGACGATGAAAACCGTTGCCTGCCCGGGGCCTCCCGGCGGGCAAGCGGCCTTTGTCCCGATTTCCCTCCGCCAGGCCGAAGTTGCCAGTAAATTGAAGTTCATGATTGTCTTGCGGCTCCGGGGTAAACGCCGGAGGCCGGCATCCGCGGCCTGGCATCCGTTGCGCCGGAACCGCCGGGGGCCAGCAGCCGCTTCACCCGGTTTAACAACACGTTAGGCCTGACCGGCTTGGTGAGATAGTCGTCGGCACGCAGCGAAGCGCCGCGCTTCACATCGTTGGCATCATCGCTGCCGGTCAACAACATCACCGGAAGCCCTTGAAGACCCGGCTCGGACCGCACCGCTTCCAGCACCTCAAAGCCATCCATCTGGGGCATTTTGACATCGAGCACGGCAAGGTCTGGGACGAGTTCGCGTGCCAACCGCAGAGCCGCCAGCCCGTTCTCCGCCGTCCGCCAAGCGATGCCGTCGTTGCGCAGCGTGGCGCCGGCCAATGCGATCCACTCCGGATCGTCGTCGGCCAGCAGTACCAGGGATTCCCCCCTGGGTCCCCGAGCCGCCGCCGCGCGGGAACCGCGGGGTGGAGCGACCAGGCGAAACAGACGCAGGAGCAACTCGGCATCGGACCAGGGTTCGCCGATAAAATCGCTGGACCAACTGTAGGCGGCCGATGCCCCATCGAGTAACGCCCGGCTGGGACAGGCCACCAGTATCGCCACGCGCGTTGCGGCGGCCGCGCGCAGCCCCTCCGGGCTCACACCCGCAAGCCTGATCAGCATCACATCGCACACTTCCGCGGATTTGCCCAGCAACCGCTCGTCGAAGGACAAATAGACCGAGCCGGTAGCATCAAGGGCCCGGGTGATTCTACGAGCGTCGCCAGTATCGAATCCGCACAAACCGAAGCGGCGCCCCGCGAGTGTCGCGGTGATTTCCGGCGCCCCCGCGGGTTTCACGTATCGTTCCGTATTCATGCATTCTACGTATCGGCCAAAAACCTTAGGAGTTGAGCCGCTAATTAGGTATTGATCGTGTAAACAAGGTGGAAGATCCAATCAGAACAGAAGCCGCAACGCGAGTTGGAACTGTCTGGGCGTTCCGCTTCCCGTGGCGCCTTGATTTACGGGCGTGGTGATCGCTCCGAAGCTGAGCGGAGACGAAAGATTTGCCTGCGGAATACCGAACTGGGCGCGATTGAAGATATTGAAGGCTTCGACGCGGCACTGCAAAGCCAGTCTCTCGGTCAGCGAGATATTCTTTGCCAAGGCGGTGTCCACCTGCCACAGACCGGGCGCGCGGACCAGGTTGCGCCCGGCGTCGCCATAGGTTCCAGCCGGGGGAGTGACGAACGCCGCGGCATTGATCCAGTCGTTCGGAGTCCGTCCTCCAGCGGGGACCAGCGAAACGTCCGGCGCCAGATTGGGACGCTCGGAACCCGATACGCTGTACTGATCCGGAAGCGCCGAGTTCGCGCGGGTCACGACGACGTTTACGGGAAGGCCGGTGCGCGCGGTTGCGATTCCGCTCAATTGCCAGCCGCCGAAGACGGCCCGCGCCGCGCCCGGTTTCGATAGCATGGGTTTACCCGCGCCGAACGGAAGTTCGTAGACCGCCGACAGATTGAACGTCTGGCGCGCGTCATCGTCGCTACTCGCCTTCTCGCAGGCGCGGCAGAAAACGTTCTGCGGCGTATCCGATTCGCCGCCTCCGATGCCGTCGTCATTGATCGCATGCGACGCCATGTAGTTGGCCGCAAGCAGCCATCCTTTCTGAAAAGCCCGCCGGGCATTGAACTGGAACGCATGAAAGGTGCTGTTGCTGTCGTTGCCGCGCCAGGAAACCACGCCGAACTGCGGGTAGGGCCCGAAACCTGTCGTCGGGTTCATGGTGTTGGTGTAGGTCGTCGTCAGGATGTCCGTCCCTTTGTTACCGAGATACGAGGCGGTGCCGACGATATTCCAAGGCGCGGTCCGCTGCACGGACGCGGTCCAGGAAGCGACGTACATGTCTTTGCGGTGACGGTACAGATCGCGCGGGGTGACAATGCCGATGGTGTTTTGAAGAAACGGATCGATCGGATATTGCAATCCGGGAGCCGTGACCGACGACAAGGTGTATCGCTCGACGTCGTTCGAGATGGGCAGGTTCTGATCGTCCTCCTGCCCGTCGCTATGATAGATGCCCGCGCCGGCGCGCAGAACCGTTTTGCCGTGGGCCCAGGCGATACCCAGGCGCGGGTCGAAGTCGTCGTGTCTTGGGTAGGTGAAAAGGCTGCCGGCCGGGCAGTACCCGCCGCAGGTCGCGAAATCGAACGGGATCGCGCGGTTGTCCACTTCATGAAACACGTTGAAAAACGAGTAGCGAACGCCGGCGTCGATGGTCAGATCGGGTGTCGCTTTGTACTGGTCCTCGAGATATCCATAGAACTGCGTTTTTCGAAGACGCTTCAGCGGCAGCAGTGAAGTGTACGTCGCGCTATCCATGCTGTCGCTCATGAAATCGCTCAGCGACAGATACGTCAGCGCGCCGCTCTGCGAATTGCCCTGGTTCATATTGATACGCCGCACTTCGACTCCCAGCTTCAGCACGTGGCGCGCCTTCTGCCAGGTCAGGTCGTCGACATACGAGAACGTGGTTCCATCGCCATCCGTCGTCGATCCGGCTGTCAGAGAGCTCAGGTTCGAGACACTCACGCCGAATGGCACCGCGGAGACGTTGGCGGTGTGATAGATGTCCTGATTCAAGCCAAACTTCGCTTCGTCGAGCAAGGTTGGCGAAAACACGTGCAGCAATTCCACCACGCCATTGTTCAGCTTCGTATCGGTATTTGCCAGCGCGTTCAGCGCACCGGTTGGGATGCTGTACGCCGCCTCGTCGGCGCTGAAACGCATAAACGCGGTGGTGCGATCGGTAAAATGGCGGTCGACGCGAATCATTCCCGAGTCTTCGTTGTCTACCTGATTCGCTCCGGCGACATAGTTCCACACCGAGGGATTAGAAGTAGGGGAGGTGCCGGCGGGATACGCGGATAGAAGCGGCGCCAGCGCGGGCGATTGAGCCTCGGTTTGCGCCAGAAACGACGGGCTCGGCACCAGGCCGATCTGAGTTTGTCCCAGGTGCTGCCGCAATCCCTCATAGTTTGCGTAAAAGAAAGTTTGATCGGGAACGATGGGGCCGCCAATGCCGGCGCCGAATTGATTGAGGAGGAACGGATTGGGCGAGGTACCGTCGAAGGGCGATCGGGAATCGAAAACGTCGTTGCGAAAATAATCGAACGCGGCGCCGTGAAAAGCATCGGTGCCCGAAGGCGACGCCACCGAAATCTGGCCTCCGGCGGTCATGCCGACGTCCGCGTCGAAATTCTGCGACTGCACCTGAAATTGGGCGATGGAATCGAGCGGAATCGCCAGCCGGACGTATTCCTTTTGCGCCTGGTTGAGGATGCCGGAAGCGTCCACGCCGTCGAACAGGAAGTCATTGTCGTCCAGGCCGTGGCCGGCGAAGCGGATGGTGCGTTGATCGCTCGCGCCGTTGTCGATGGCGCCGGGAGAGAGCGCCGTAAGGCTCGACCAGTTTCGGCCGTTTAGGGGCAGTTCCCGCAACTGCACCTGCTCGATGGGCGCGCCCACCACGGCGCTGGTCGTGTCCACGTGCACCAGTGGCTCGGAGACGGTGGCCGCCGCGGCGACCGAACCGAGGCGCAATTGTGCGTTCAGTACGCGCGTCTCTCCCACTCCTTGCTCGACCCGCTCCACGCGGACATCGGAAAATCCAGTTTTGCTGAAGGTTACCGCGTAGCGTCCGACCGGCAGGCCATCGAGCACGTAGGTGCCTTGAGAAGAAGTTTCGGTCTTACGTTCCAGCCTCGTCGCCGGCTGAACCGCCGTGACCAAAGCCCCTGGAACTCTGCCGCCGTTGGGATCGGTCACGGTCCCGCTTAGGGAAGACCGATCGACTTGGCCGGACGCAGGCAGGGAGAGCAGAACCGCACAAACCAGGAGATCGCGCATTGAATTCTAAGCCTAATCTTCAAGCCTACGAGCAGTCTGTTGCAGAGTGATGAGAAATACCGGCCTTAACGGCGTCCCCGTTCAGGGTGCCGGATATTCTCTCGGAGGGCCTGCGCGCCGGCGATGTGCCGGGAATGGCGACCATGGACCCGGCGGTATTCACCGATTTGAAAGCTGTTTTTCATCCTGTTGAAGCATGGGGGCGGTACCCTCCAGTTGTTCCATTATGCTCATACAGCGCACTCTCGCGATCGCCAGCATCGGCTTTCTGCCTATGTTGATGGCGCAGGACCGTTCCGGTGAAATCCGACAGCCCGGTCCTCAGATTGGCGTACGCTCCGCGCCTGCACGCGGCACCGTACTTCCCAATGGCTTCAGTATCACACCAACCGCCGCGCCGGGCTCCACGTTCACGACGATGATTCCGGGTCTTCCCGGCCTTCCAGCCTACGCCGCCGGGCAGCCAATGAGTACGGCTGTCAGTCCCGACGGCAAAACCCTTCTGGTGCTCACCAGCGGCTACAACCTGCTGAACGGTCCGGATGGCAATAACATTACCGACGCCGGCGGCGAGTATATCTTTGTTTACGACATCTCCGCCGACAAACTCACCGAAAAGCAGGTTCTGTCCGTGGCGACGGCATTCGGCGGCATCGCGTGGAACCCTTCGGGCAGCGAGTTTTACGTCGGCGGGGCGGCGCTCGACACGGTCTTTATTTACACCGCGACTAATGGAACGTTCGCGGCCAGCGGCTCGGTTGCCTTCCATCATCCGAATCCGACGGGGCTCGGCAGCGGCCTCGGCCTTGGAATGCCGTCGATCGTCGCCGGCGTCGCCGTGAATGCGGCCGGCACTCGTTTGCTCGCGGCAAATTACACCAACGCGTCGGTCGAGCTCGTCGATATTCCCAACCGCGAGGTTATCGCCGAGCTGGATCTGCGGCCGGGAGTCTCGGACCCGACCAAAACCGGCGTGCCGGGCGGAGAGTATCCTTTCTGGGTGGCCATACTGGCCAATAACAAAGCTTATGTATCGAGCGTTCGGGACCGCGAAATCGTCGTTCTGACCCTAGCGAACGATAAGCCCGCCGTCACCACTCGCATTCCGGTCCAGGGCAACCCCAACAAGATGATTCTGAACCGGTCGCAGTCGCTGCTCATTGCGGCCGAGGACAACGCCGACGCCGTGGTGGTGGTCGATACGAACCTCGACTACGCGCTCGACACCATCCCCACCACCGCGCCGACCGATAACTTCGTCTCGACTTCGAATTTCCTGAAGGGCAGCAATACCAACAGCGTCGCTCTGTCGCCGGATGAGAAAACGCTCTATGCGACCAATGGCGGCACGAATTCGGTCGCGGTTATCGCTCTGAACACCTTCGTCAGCCCCAGCAGCACCATCGGCTTGATTCCAACGGCCTGGTATCCCGACGCGATTGCGGTCAGCGCGGATGGCTCCACGCTGTTTGTCGCCAACACCAAAAACGTTCCGGGCCACAATCCGGGCGCCTGCACCAATACCCTCGGTGTTCCCAACGACGCCACCTGCAACGCGGCTAACGAATACGTCTGGCAACTGGAAAAAGGCGGCATGCTCACCATCCCGGTGCCGTCGCAGCCTGTTCTCGATAACCTCACCGCGCAGGTCGGCGTCAATAACAACTTCAACCAGGCGCCCAATCACGACGACAATCAGGAAGTCATGGCGCAGGTGCGCGCGAAAATCGAACACGTGATCTACATTGTCAAGGAAAACCGGACTTACGATCAGATCCTGGGCGACCTGCCACAAGGCAACGGCGATCCCGGTCTGGTCCTCTTCGGCGCCCCTTACACGCCGAATCAGCACCAGATGGCGAACCAGTTCGTTACGTTCGATAACTTCTACGATTCGGGCGAAGTCAGCGGCGTGGGCTGGAACTGGTCCACCGCCGCGCGCGCCACGGACTCGGTTGAAAAGACCGTGCCGCCTTCCTACGCCAATCGTTTCGGTCCCACTTTCTACGAGTACGAAGGCACTAACAGCAACATCAACGTCGGCTACGCCACGCTTGCCGCCCGTCTCGCAGCCGACCCCGCCACGCCGCAGGACCCGAACCTTCTGCCCGGCACGGCCGATGTCAACTCGCCCGATTCGTCCGAAGGCGATGCCGGCGCCGGCTATCTCTGGAACGGCGCGCTCAAACATGGACTGACGGTGCGCAACTACGGCTTCTATCTGGATCTTACGCGCTACAATCTGCCCGCGTCGATTCCGCTGAATCTGCCGATATCCACCACGCCCTTCGCGTCCGGATTGGTTCAGGCGTATTCGGCGAAGGCGGAACTGCAGCCCCTCACCGACCAGTATTTCCGCGGATTCGATAACAATTATCCGGATTTCTATCGCTTCCAGGAATGGTCCCGCGAATTCGCCGGCTACGTGGCGAAGGGCAATCTCCCCGCGCTCTCGATGGTCCGCTTCATGCACGACCACACGGGCAGTTTCTCGACTGCCGGGTTCGGTATCGACACCGTGGAGTCACAGGTTGCCGACAACGACTACGCGGTCGGGTTGCTGCTCGAAACTCTTTCCAACAGCCCCTATGCCGCGAATACCCTGGTCTTCGTGATCGAAGACGACGCGCAGGACGGTCCCGACCACGTGGACGCCCATCGCAGCACCGCCTTTATCGCCGGTCCCTACGTGAAGCAGGGCGCGGTAGTTTCGGGCCACTACACCACGGTCAACTTCGTGCGGACTATCAAAGACGTTCTGGGCATCCCCTACTTCGGAATCACGGACGGAACCGCCGAGCCGATGGCGGATGCGTTCGACCTGACGCAAACAACCTGGAAATACTCGTCGATCGTGCCCGCGATTCTGCGGACAAGCCAGTTGCCGCTGCCGGCGAAAACGGCTCTGAACAGTCTTCCGGATACCAAGCGCAATCGTCTCGCCGCCAAGCCGCGCCACAGCGCGCAGTGGTGGGCCAAGAGAATGGCTGGGCAGGATTTCGACAAGGAAGACGACCTGGATACGGTCGACTACAATCGCGTTCTCTGGCAAGGAATGAAGGGCAAGGATGTGCCGTATCCCACCGTGCGTGACGGCCGCGACCTGAGCCAGAACCGGGACTCCCTGTTACCGTAGGTAGACCGCAACACGATTCGGCATGCATAAACTCGCGATTTCGGCATTCTCATTCGCCCTATTTGCCGTTTCAATTGTTCGGGTGGCTGGACAGCAGCAGGATCGATTGATCGGCCGATGGCGTTCCACGGAAGTCTCGCCTGCCGGGGTAAGCGCCGTCTTCGAGTTTCACGGCGATAACCAATTGGATTCTTACCCGGCAGCAATATCGGAGGAGAGATACCGGTTGATCGGGACCGATACCATCCTGCTTCAGTCCAAGAAAGGCCAAGAGAAGCAGGAATTGGAGTGGGACGGCCGGGATCGCGCGCGAATCGAGGACGAGGCGGCGGGCAAATCGATCGAACTGGTTCGGCTCGGCAAGCTTTCCGACCCCAAGAACCCGTTGACCGGCGAATGGAGCACGACACTCGCCTGGAACGGCGGGAAGTATCCGGCACGCGCGGTTTTTCTCCCGGATGGGATGGTTATCTGGATCGTTACTTTGCGGACGGAACACGGGCGCTATTCCGTGCAGGGTGAGAGTATCCGGCTGGAAATTGCGGGGCGCCCGACGGTGCAGGGCACTTTTGCCTTGGCCGGGGATCGCCTGACGCTTCCCAACCCCAAAGGCGCCGGATCCAGCTTCGACCGCTTCTGAAACCTATTTATCATTCAAGTGTCAATTTTCCGAAATGTGGGCCTGATAGGCTTGACTTCCGCATAGTAAACTATTGCGGCTAAGAGGAAAACGAATGGTAAATCACAAGTTACGAGCGTTGTCGATCGGGATTTCCATGCTAATGGCCCTGCAGCCGTTGGGTTTCGGCTGGGCTCAGGAGAAGCCAGCCGCTCCCGCGAAGGACGCCGGCCGCGCGCACTTCCTCGAAGCGCACCAGCGAGCGGCGAAAGAGGCCCGGGCGCGGAACGAAGCACTCCAGCCGGAACCGGCGATCAGCCATGACGCGTTAGTGACTCTGATTCAACAAAAAATCAAGTACGTTTTCGTCATCTACCAGGAAAACCGGTCCTTCGATTCCTATTTTGGCACCTTTCCCGGTGCCAACGGGTTGTACAGCCAGGCGGCCTCCCAGACCCCTGGCTTCACACAAAAGATCGTGAACACAGACGGAACCACGGGAACCGTTTCGCCATTCCTGATCGGTCCGGCGCAATACGCCGCCGACACGGACGACATGGACCACTCGCACCCCCTCACCATCGCCAAGATGGACGTCCAAAACGGCATTGCACAGATGGATAACTTTGCCGTCACCGAGGAGTTGAAATACAGCCCAACCGGCAACCCATCGGTCGAGGCAAAACAGATGGGCGAACTGTCCATGGCTCACGAGGATTGCGATACGATTCCCCTGCTATGGGCCTATGCCGACCGGTTCGTTCTTTTCGATAACATATTCGAAGCGATGACCGGGCCGTCCACGCCCGGCAATCTCAGCATTATCGGAGCCCAAGTCGGCCAAACGCAGTGGGCCCTGCACCCCAACAACACAACCGCCACGGTGCCGTTGCTCGTCGACGACGATCCGTTCTGGGGATCGCCTTCGGACAAATCGGCCAGTCCGCTTCCGGTAAACCCGACCGATTACCCCGGCTACGTTACCGCGTCGAACCTGACGTTTGCCACGCTTCCTCTCTCGATGCTGCTCAGCACCGCGAGTTCCGTTACGGCAACCGATCCCAGCGCATCCACGGATCTGGTAGACGTCACCGACGACGTGGCGTTCCTTAGCAAGTTGTCACAACCGGCGCTCGGTTTCGGGTGGTATCAGGAGGGATTCGACAAGGAGTCCACGGACACTGCCGGCCCGGTGACGGCCAACGGATCGCACGCATCCTATGTCACGCATCACAACGGCCCGCAGTACTTTGGCTACGTGGCGAATACTCCCGCCATTCGGTCGCAACTGCATGGCTTGGGCGATTTTTTCACGGCCCTTCAGAATAGCAGCCTGCCGAAATCGGGCGGCGTCTTCTACGTAAAGGGCGGCTACACCAACACGCTGGGCCTAACGCCGGCCGATCCCGATGCCACGGTCCAGAAGAATTTCCTGGGCGACGACGACCATCCCGCCTATTCCGACGCGCAGATCAGCGAAGCCATGGTGGCCACCGCCGTCAACGCGATCGCGTCCAGCCCCTATTGGCCGGAGAGCGCGATCATTATCAACTGGGACGACTCGGAGGGCGATTATGACCATGTGCCGCCTCCGATCGTCAACGTTGGGCCCGACAAAACGGCGCTCAGCTTCGGGCCGCGCGTGCCGCTGATCCTGATTTCTCCCTACGCGAAACTGGCCTATGTATCAAGCGATCAAGGCAGCCAGTCATCGGTGGTGAAGTTCGTCGACACGGTATTCGGTCTACCCCCGCTGGCGACATTGCCCGATGAATTGCTGGGCCGCTATCTCGGCCTGGCGGAATTTGGACAAGAGGACATGGGTCCCCAGGACGCGATCACGGCCGGAGTTTCCGACCTGCTGGATGCGTTCAGCACTTCGCGCCTGATGGGATTGGCCGCTCCATTGGCACCGGACTACGCCATAGTGGACCCGGCCTACGTGAACAAAATCCCACAAATTACCGGCCTCGGCTGTTCCGACTTGGGAATCCTCACCACGGACCGGCAACTGGGAATAACCAACAACATACCGGCGGACTTCAATCCCCGCCCCAAGACGAACCCCACGCCGGCTGGTCATTAGGCGCACACTCGACAACGGCCTGACACCGTGCCACGGCAACAAAACCGTGGCACGGTTTTGCATTTCCGGGGCGATCAAAGCCGTCTCCAGACTGCGGGCGCGCGCCTGTCCGCGTGGTGCGGACTGTCGTCTGCGGTCTAGCCGGCTCAGGGAAAATGGAGCGGGGTACGGGACTCGAACCCGTCTAAATCAGCTTGGAAGGCTGACGCCCAGCCGCTAGGCCAACCCCGCTCACCGCTTTCATTTTAGTACACCCGCGGCTCCGGGCGCTCGCCTTCCGGTAGAGTAGGAGATGGAAAACCCGATGACCGAATTCCCGTTGCTCAATGCGCTGCTCTACACCGCGGCGGGGGTGCTGGCGTTCCTGGCGGCGTTCGCGCTGGCGGTGCGCCTGGCTCCGCTCGACCTTTGGAAGCAGATTGTGGAAGAGCGAAACGTGGCGGCGGCGATTCTGGCGGGCGGTGTGGCGCTGGCGCTGGGATGGATCGTCGCCGCGACGCTGCATTAGAGCCGGCTGTGGTACCCTCGATTCTATGCTGTTTGAAGCCGACAAGGTGATGTTCGAAATCTACCGGGAGACCGAATATACGGGTCGGTACCGGGTGGTTTACTTCACCGAACTCGAAGATCACAACAAGGAATCGGAAATCAACCACGCGCTGGCGGGCGAGCACGTTTACGACGGTTTTATCCGCAATTACCGCAAGGAAGACGCCAAGCAGATCATCGGCGGAATCGTGGAACGTCTGAACAGCGGGGAGCGCATCGACTCTCAGGAAATCGAACGCGCGCTGGGCGAACACATCGCCTGAGCACCGTGCGGATCCTCCACTATCCCAGTATCGGCGAGCCCGAGTTCTTCGGCTGCGTGGCGGCGTTTACCGGTTCGCTCGAAGGCGAATTGAACGCTGCTGCGGCTGCGTTGCGGCGTCTGGAGGGCCGTTCGAAGGGGGCTGCGTTCGCCTTCGAAATGGCGCTCGACCGGCATCGTTACGGGGCGCGGATCGTGCTCGATCGCTGGCTTCGCCTGGTGGAGACTTTCGGTGCGCACCTCTCGCTGACGCGCCGGCCCGAGATCGTCGGCCAGGCCAAGGCGCGCGTCGCCGCCGCCGGCGATGTACTGGAGCGCGCCAATCGTCTACTGGACGGGGCCGAAGGCTACGGCAGCGAGGTGGTGGAGGCATGCCTGTTGGCGTTCCGCACGGTGACCGGCACTTTCGCCGAGGAGTTTGAAGAAACCGCGCAATCGGCCAAACTGGGCCCCATGTTGCCCGAAAGTTACACCAGCGCACACCGGATCTTCGCCGAGGATCTGGCGGCGCGATAGAGTAAACTGAGGGCAGACGCGGCTATGAGTCGGGATTTCGTTGAGCGTCGGGATACTGGCTTCCACCTTGCGGGAAGCCGCGTTCCGCTTGCGGGTCACAGCGGCTAGAAGGAAAACCATGGAACCGAATCTCAATCAGGAACGCCAGCAGGCCCACGCGTTGCTGGACATGCTGCCGGCCGAGAAACTGAACGCTGTGCGGAGTCTGCTGGAAGTGATGGTGGATCCGGTTTCCCGCGCCCTGGCCAACGCTCCCGTTGACGATGAACCCATTACGGAGGAAGAAGAGCGCGCCATCGCCCAGGCCCGCGAGTGGCTCAAGCATAATCCGGGGATTCCGTTTGAACAAGTGGTCGCCGAACTCGGCTTCACTATGGAGGAAGTGAAAAACTACCAGGACCCCTCGTGATTAAGCGGGTCGTCCTTTCCACCCAGGCCCAAGCCGATCTGGCCGCGCTCGACCGCCCCGTGGCTCTGCGCATCGCCGGAGCGATCCACCGCTTCGCCGCCACCGGCGCCGGCAATGTCCAGGGACTGCGCGGTATTCACCCGCCCGAGTTCCGCCTCCGCGTCGGTGATTGGCGCGTTCGTTTCCACGACCACGGCGATTGGATCGATGTCCTCCGCGTCCGCAACCGCCACGACGCCTACCGCTGAGCCGCGGCCGCACCTGGTTGGGGGCGACGTGTCGTGCCTTCAGCCGATGCGAAGTATCGTCCTTCCGGCACCGCCAGGAACCAGCGGCGCCCAAATCCGCGCAGATCGGGGCTGACGCGGTTCGTCGCGGGTTACGTCCCGCCTGCTCCGGCTTTCCGTCGAGGATCTGGCGGCGCGATAGTGGGGCGGAATTTCGTCGAGCGTCGGGATACTGGCTTCTACCTTGCGGGAGGCCGTGTTCCGCTTGCGAGGCTGATCCGGGAGTACCAGCACGGAGAGTCGGCGGAGACGATCCGATCGCACTACCCGACGCTGAGTCAGGAGCAGGTTAACGGCGCGATTGCATTCTACCTGGATCATAAGGATGAAGTCGAGAACGACATAGCCGAGCGCGAGCGCCTGGAAGATGAATATAGCGAGGCGCATCCGGCGCCTCCCGAAATCAAACGGACGTTCGAGCGCATGCGCCAGCAAACGTCTCGGTTAAGCTGACCGAATGATCCGCTTCCTGGCGGACGCCGACCTCAACCAAGCCATCGTGAGCGGTTGTCTGCGTTGGGAACCCGCAATGGACTTCCTTTCCGCCAATGAGGCCAACCTCGAAGGCCTCCCGGATCCAGAAGTGCTGGCCTTCGCAGCGCTCGATCACCGGGTTCTCGTAACCTCCGATTTCAGGACAATGCCGAAGCACTTCGGCGAGTTTATCGAGACGCGCGCGGATTGCCCCGGCGTTTTCCTGGTGAAACAGCGTGCGGTATTGGCGGATGTGATCGACACGCTTCAACTGATCTGGGCGGCGTCCATTCCACATGGAAAGTGCCTGCGCAAAGACCCGCGGGGACAGGGCAACTCTCGAACATGTTGGAGCGCTCCGACGGGTTGGCCGATTTCGCCACTACCGAGCCCCAACCTGTTGGTCGGGCTGAACGTGCTGCGTTTCGGACACAATCCAAAACGCATTCGGATACTGGAACGAAACGCTCTGCCACGGTTTACCTGCTGAGGCGCCTTGAAGCCTGAAGTGGAAGACGAGCTTGACGATCTTCCCGGCACAGTCAGGGCGAAACTTACCCTCGTTAATCGCCTTCCAAACGGGCGGTGCAAATAAGCTGCTCGCCCGTGTGAACTTCGATTCAGCTTCCGTGCCCGAGTCCTTCGGCAATCCTTCCGGCGATATGAGGACGGACGCCGTGACGGTCGCTTCTATTCGAGCCTGTGTCGCCAATGCGGGATAGCGAGGAATCTCCAGCCGCTCGACGCAGGCCATGTTGGAATCGGCTTGCGACGGCACCGAGTCGGTGGCTTGTGCACTTGCTATAGCAGCCAGGAAGGCGGCGGCGATCACCGTGGCGACGACGGCGTGGACAGCGATCTTCATCCGTCGCCGATGATAACGCCGCATTTCACCTTCGAGAGCCGCAATAGCCTCAGTCGTCTCCAAGTTCCTCAAAAAGCTCCCTCGGGGAGCCGGGTCGAAGCCCATTATCCGAGCGCCGTGTTCCCTTACTTCGTCTCCAGCACCTTCAATCGCCGTTCGAATTCGATGAGCGGCTGTGCGCCCACCATCAGCTCGCCATCCACGCCTTCGGGCGTGCTTTTGCCGATTACGAAAGCGGGCGTGCCGTCGGCGCCGATGCGCATGGCCTCCATCAGGTCGCCGTCGATGGCGTCTTTATACTTCTTGCTTTCCACGCAGGTGCGGAACTGGGACACATCCATTTTCAAACCCTTGGCGTCGGCCACCAGGCTATCGAGGTCGAGCTTATCGGGGTGCGCGCCCATCTCGTCGCGGAGGGTCCAGAACTGGTGCTGGTCGGCGGCGCAGCGGGCCGCCTCGGCCGCGCGGTGGGCGTTGGGATGGATGGAATCGAGCGGCAGGTCGCGGCTGTAAAAGCGCACCTTGCCGGTATCGATGTATTCCTTTTTGAGATCGCCGAATACGGTCATGTGGAAGCGTTGGCAGAAGGGGCACTGGTAATCGGTGAACTCGACGATGGTCAGCGGAGCGGCTTTGGAGCCGAGCATTTCGGCGCCTTCCAAGTTGATTTTCGCGTGGGCCGGCCCGGCCGGTGCCTTGGCCTGAGCCTGCGCCTGCCGCTCCAGCAACTGGCGGATCTGCCGCAGTTCGGTGAGGATTTCATCCGCCTGATTGCGGGTGATGCCCGGCTCCGGGGAGGCCGGCGGCACTTGGGCCGCCAGGGCGAACGGCAAAGCCAGCGCGAGCGCGCCATAAACCATTCTGCGCATCATCTCAGTTTTTCTCCAGAACCAACATGTACTGCACGTCGCGGCTCAACTCTTTCTCCGCGACCAGGTGAAAGTGGTTGGCCTCGATTTCCTTGATGGCGTCCAGCAGGTCTAGGCGGATGTGGGTCATGGCCCGTCCTTCCGGCATGGCTGTCGGCCTTTTGTAATACTCCACGACCACCAGTTTGCCGCCATCTTTCAACGATTTGTGAATGGCCGCCAACATCTTCTCGGGGTAATCGAAATGGTGGTAGACGTCGAGCGCCAGCACCATATCCATCTGGCCCTGAGGCAGGTTGGGATCGGTTTCCGTGCCTTTGACGAAGGTGACGTTCCGCAGGTCGGCTTCGGAGGCCTTTTGTTTGGCCGCGGCCAGAAAGTCGTCGAAAATGTCCTCGGCGACGACTCTTCCGTCCGCCCCGACGCGCTTGCTCAAGAACGGCAGCATGTAGCCGACACCGGTTCCCACGTCCGCCACGGTCATACCGGGCTGCAGGCCCATATCGCGGACCAGGACGCCCGGCTTCTGCATCTCGTCGCGCTGAGGATCGCCCAGGGCGGCAGCCATATTCTTGCGGCCCTGTTCGGTCTGATAGTTGCTATTGGCCTGCTGAGCCACCTGGGCCGGCAGCAGACCGGTCATCAAAACAACGGCGGACAGTGCGCGAATGTTCATAGTGCCGTCTCCATGGGCAGCGCCAGGGGCGCCTCCTTCAGAAAATCGAGCCGCGCCATCTCTTCGACGGCCTCGCGAATGGATTGTTCCGAGGTCGGCTCCGCGGTGATGACGAAGGGCAGATCGTGCTTGGTGTCGCAGGGTTCCTGCAACACCGCTTCCAGGCTGATGTTCTTGCCGCTCAGGATGCCGGCCAGCCGGGCGATGATGCCGGGCCGGTCCTCCACGCGGAAGCGAAGGAAATAGGCGCGCTTCTGCAAGGTGATGGATACGGGCTTGTTTTCGGCCAATTGCTGGTGGGCGAAGGGAGACACGCGCTCGGGGCTGCCGTTGCGGATCTCGCGCGCCACCCGCATCAGGTCGCTCACCACGGCCACGCCGGTGGGCAACGGGCCAGCGCCGCGGCCGTAGTAGAAGGTATCGGCGCCGTACTTACCGCGCACCCAAACCGCGTTATAAGCGCCCTGCACGCTGGCCAGAATGGTGTCGCTGGGGATGAGCGCGGGGCGGACGAAAAGGAACAGCCCTTCCGGCGTTTGGCGCGCGCCGCAGATAAGGCGGATGGTGTGGCCCAACTGGCGGGCATAGCGGAAATCGATGGGCGAAATCCGCCGGATGCCTTCCATGAATACGTCCGAGGGCGCGATCTTTTCGCCGAACGCCAGGGCGGAAAGCAGAACCAGCTTGGAGCGGGCGTCGTAGCCGTCGATATCGGCGCTGGGATCGGCCTCGGCGTAGCCCTTGGCCTGCGCCTCCCGCAGCACTTCGTCGAGCGGCGCGTCGCGCTTTTCCATTTCGGTCAGAATGTAGTTGCAGGTGCCGTTGAGAATGCCGTAGAAGGTGGTGACGCGGTCGCCGGAGATGCCCTCGCGCAGCACGGTGTGAATGGGAATGCCGCCGCAGACACTGGCCTCCATGGCGAGGTTGATGCCGGCCTTGATGGCGCGTTCCCAGATTTCCGGCCCGCAAGAGGCCATCAGCTCTTTATTGGCCGTGACCACGGATTTGCGGTTGGCGATGGCGGCGTCGATGATTTCGGCCGCGACCCCGGTGCCGCCAACCAGTTCGGCGACAATGTCGACCTCCGGATGCTCGACGACTTCCCGCCAGTCGGCGGTTTTCAGCACCGCGCCGCAGCCGGCGGGCAGCTTCTTTGCGGCGACCGAGCGGCTGCACACGGCCGTGACCCGCAGCCGAAAGCCCAGCTTGTCCGCGATCTGGTCCCCGTTTTCGGCAAGAATGGCCAGGGTTCCGGAGCCAACGTTGCCCAGGCCCACGATGCCGATTCGAACTTCCTGCATATCTCTAGATGATACCGTGGCGCAAGTTTCTTGCCTGACGTGCCGAGACTCCGAACTCCTGATGTCACCTCGGCATTTTNNGCGGCCAAGGGAAAATGACCTGACCCAGCGGTGGGACAGACGATCGTTTTTTGTCGTCTGTCAGGCAGTTAGGGCCTGGCGAGGGGCCGACAGACCACGAAAAACGATGGTCTGTCCCACCCGCTCGCCGCCGGGCCATGTTTTTGAATTTGTGGGGCTGGCCCTCGGCCGGGCCAGAGGGCCTGCCCCACCTGCCTACCGGCCGTGCTTCAATTCCTCTTCCACAATCGGGGCAATCGCGCCCACCTCGAACACGCCGTTGAACTTTTTGCCGTCGATGAAAAACGTGGGCGTGCCTTCCACGCCGGCGACTTCGCCTTCCTGCTCCTCGGCGTGCACGCGGGCGGCGTATTTATGGCTGTCCAACTCGGCGCGAAAACGCTTCATGTCGAGGCCGGTTTCCCCTGCCCAGGCCAGAATTCGCGCATAGTTGATCTGGCGGAAATTGTCATACAGCTTGTCGTGCAGCGGCCAGAACTTGCCTTGCGCGTGCGCGGCCAGCGACGCTTCGGCGGCCAGCGCGGCTTGCGAATGATCCTCCAGCGGGAACTGCTTGAAAACCAGCTTCACGTCTCGCGGGAATTTCTGCACCAGTTCCGCCGCCTCGACCGCCGCTTTGGCGCAATAGGGGCACTGAAAATCGGAGAACTCCACAATGGTGACCTTGGCGTTCGCCGGTCCTTTAAATGGCGCGCCGTCGATCGAGAGCTTCACCGCGGGTTCCAGCAGCGGAGGCGGCTGCTTGGCGTACCTGTCGAGATCGGCGCGAATCGCCGCTTCCGATTTCCCGGAGGCCGCGTCACGCACCGCGAAGGCGGCCAAACGGCGGCTGACGCCGCACGCGGGATCGTGCACCCGGCACTCGGCGACCTTCATGGCGCAGCCGCAGGCGCATGGTTCCGTGCGAAGCACCGCCAGCACCGCGTCGCGCTGGGACTTCGAGAGCCCGGAAAAATCGACCCCGGGCAGCGCGTCGACCTTCTTCCAGTCGGTCCCCTGAGCCAGCGACAGCAGCGCCACGGCGAGAAATAAGATGCTTCGGCGAATCATGCAACTCTATTGTCGCTTACCCTGGCATAATGGTGGCTTGATCGTCACTCTTACCGCGAATCCGGCCATCGACCGGATTCTCAGCGTGGACCGCTTGGCCTTCGAGGACCGCGCCTACATCAATTCCAGCCGCGAGTCGGCCGGCGGCCGGGGTATCAACGCCTCGCACGTGGTTCATTCCTTCGGCGGCGAAACGCTGGCCATCCTGATCTCGGGAGGCGCCACCGGCAAGCGCCTGGAAGAGCACCTGCGCGGCTACGGATTTCCATTCCGGGCCGTGCCGGTGCAGAACCGCATTCGCACCAATCTGACGATTACCGATAAGCAGGGCCTGACCGTGAATCTGAACGAAGCCGGGCCGGTGCTGACCAAGACCGAAGTATCGCGCCTGGAAAAGGTGGTGCGCGAGGCGCTGGAGGGGGCCGATTGGCTGCTGCTGTGCGGCAGCCTGCCGCCCGGCGTGCCCACTTCGTTTTACGCGCGGCTGATCGCCCTGGCTCGCGCCAGGCGCGTGAAGACCATGCTGCACGCCGACGGCAACGCGCTGCGCGAGGGAATCGAGGCGAAGCCCACGCTGGCGACTCCCAACCAGCCGGAAGCCGCGCGCCTGCTCAGCCGTACCCTGCTCACGCGCACGCATTACCTGGAAGCCGCCGCCGAGATTCGCGGCATGGGGCCGGAAACGGTGGTGCTTTCGCTCGGCAGCCGCGGCGCGGTGGGAGCGTTTGCGACGGGTACGGTGGAGGCTATTCCGCCGCGCGTCGACGCCGTCTCCCCGATCGGCGCGGGCGACGCCCTGATGGCGGTGTACGCCTGGGCCATGACGCGCAAGCCGGACCCGGTGGATGCTCTGCGCTGGGGTGTGGCCGCCGGCACCGCTTCGGCCCGCTTGCCCGGCATGAGTTTCGCCAACGTGGCGCAGACCCGGGAGATCTATCGCCAGGTGGAAATCCGAAAGGCGGAGTGACGCGTGTTACACTGCCATAGTAGAGATGCTCTCCGACCTGAAGTTGGTGATCCGCCTCCAAGAACTGGATAGCCGTGTGGGCGAACTGGAGGCCGAAGTGGCCGCTCTGCCCAGGCACATCGCGGAAATTCAAAAAAAACTGGTTTCACACGAGCGGAAGCTGGAAGCCGATCGTGCCGCCCTCGCCGCCAATCAGAAGGAGCGCAAGCAGCGCGAAGGCGAGATCCAGGCCCAGGAGCAGAAGATTTCGAAGCTGAAAGACCAGATGCTCCAGGTCAAGACTAACGACCAATACCGGGCCTTTCAGAACGAGATCGACTTCTGCCAGCAGGAAATCCACAAGTTCGAGGACCGCATCCTGGAATTGATGAGCGAATCGGAACCGCTGGACCGCGCCGTGAAGGTGGCCGAAGAGGCTCTGAAAGCGGAAAAAGTGGAAGTCGAAGCCGAGGCGCAAACCGCCCGCGAGCGCACCGACAAAGACCGGCGGGCGCTGGACGAACTGCGGAAAGAGCGCGGCGCGATTGCTGTGCAGGTCACCAAACCTACCTATCAGCGCTACGAACGGAGCCGCAGGACGCGCAAAGGAATCGCGGTGGCGGAGGCGGTCGACGGACGATGTACCGCCTGCCAGATGTCCATGCGGCAGCAATTCCTGCAGGATCTGCGCAAGGGAGAACAGATCATGGTCTGCGAAAGCTGCCAGAGAATCCTGTTCTACAACCCCCCAGTGCCGGTGGAAGACCTGGACGGCGCCGCCACCTCAGCCGCTCCGCGGTAGCCAACCGTGGGACCGGCCTCCCGGCCGGTCTTCCTGGTTATCAAAACGACAGGCCGGGAGGCCTGTCCCACAGCTCGCTACTTGTTTCCCCAGCTATAGCCGACCCAAACCGTTTCTTCCGTCACGAACGAGGTGCCGAACTGCGTCAGATTGTTCACCCAGTGCGCCTTGAACTGCGGCTCGATATACATATGATCGGTGAGGTAAATCATCACGCCGGCGCCGAAATTCGCCGCAAAGTGGTTGGAACTTCCGGCGTATGAGGAGTAACTCTGGGTGCCGGTGAGCGCGGTGGTGGAACTTTCGCTCTCGTAGAATTTGAGATTGTCTCCACCGATGCCGCCAAAAATGCGCAATGCGGCGCGCTTGCTGCTCACCGCCTGGTAGACCGCGTCAAAATCGTAAAACGTGGTGCGCGATTGGATCGTGTAGCCGGGGTAGTTCGCGCCGGCGGCCGGAATATTCACGTAAGTCTGTTTCGACGGTTGCGTGGTGAAATCGATCCCGAAGCCGAGATTGTGCTTCAACAGCACGGTGCCCCCGAAGCCCAGCATGAAGCTGTTCAGACTGCTGGGCAGGACCGGATCGGTACAGGAGGTACTCGTGGTGCAACTGTTGAGGGCGTTGGTGGACAGTTGATCGCCTTCAATGGGCGTGGTGGTGGCTTTGGCTTGGGCGGCGCCGAAGCCCATGTTGATGTCGAACTGGCTTTGCGCGTAGGCAACCGGAAAAAGGGAAAGCAGTAGGGAAAGCGGAAGGTAACGGCAAATTCGTCTCACGTTCGGATTCTCCTCTAGATCTTGCGAGATGCGCGCACGACTTCTATTATCGCGTACAATACCGGGCTCGGATGCCGGAAATATCGTGCATCTTCAACACTTACGACGCGGAAACCGGTGCCCTGGTTTCACGCCGGCTGTGGCCGGCCCGCACATCGGGTCAGGGGTGGGCGATGGTCTTTCGTGGTCTGTCAGGCAGTTGGCCCGTAAGCGCCAGCTTAACGTGGCGTACGCACTCGTGCGTGCCGCGTCGAGACTTTCTCGACGCCCGCGCTCGACCAGCGAAATCCCCGCGGATTGCGGACAGACCGGCTTCAATTTACTTAGCCGAACTGGCCGCAACGTCGCCCGAATCTTCTTAAGCTCGCTCTGCTGCCGAACCGAGCAGAGCGATCGAATGGTTCTTTCCAAGTCGGTTCTCCCGTGCGTCCCACCGCGGTTCTCATCGAACGAAGCTCAGGCGTCGAGAAAGTCTCGACGCGGCACGCAGGAGTGCGTACGCCACGTCAGAAGTGTCAGTACTTCTTCAGTTCCCGGAGCAGGGTGTCGAGGCCGTTGCGGCGATACAGATTGGTGAGACGCTCTTCTTCGGCCGAAGGAGGCAGCACGTCGCGCAACGTGCCGCTGCCCAGCGCGGTTTCAAAATCCCGGCGCGCCGGAACCCAGACCTTGCCGCTCGAAAATTGCACCTGGCTGACGAAGCCCCGCGCACCGCCAATGGCGACCGGCTGATTGTTGCAGCGGAATTCGAGCGAAGTTTCCTCGGTGTCGCCGACGGTCTGGCCGGGGGCGATGCCTTCCGGCACGGATACCGGCAGCTTCGCCGCCACGTATTCGTGCCCATTGGCATCCTTCACCAGCCACCGGACCTCCACGTAGCGGACCGGTTCGGTCGAGCGGTTGCGCACCTGAATGCGCGGCTGGCGAGCCTGGTTGAAGGCCACTTGGGCGCGGCCATCGACGGGCTCGACCGGAGAATCGGGAAATTCGAGGAAGGCAAACTGTTCGCTATGTTCCGGGCCGAGCGCGGCGGAGGTGACAGAATGCCCGCGCGACACGCGCACGTCCAGTTGCGGGCGCGCCGCCTGGCGCGTCAGGCTGGTCAGAACCTCCCGCCGCAGCGCTTCGGGGCCGCCGCGCTCCAGCACGCTTTTGAAATACTGGCGGTCGCGCCCGGCTTCCATTTCCGCCGCCGTCAGCGTGCGCTGGGAGCCCAGCCGATTGGGTCCATAAAAGGCCAGGCTCTGAAACAGCACGCCGTCCAGGGTGACTTCCACCAGCGGGCCGGCAGCGGGTTGCGAAGGCCGCATCAACTGCATATCGATATGCACGGGGAAGGACTCGCCGGTGGGAACATTCAGGCTGGTGAGCGAAACGGAGCCTTTGCCGCCCAGCGCCGCTTCCTGCGAAACCACCCGCAATACCAGGCCGCGGATGCCGTCGGGGCCGATATTGCGCAAGGTAAGGGCGAGATGCAGGTCGATGGCCAGGGCCGCGCCGCGCGCGCTGGCGTGAGACTCGTCGGCCGACTTCAGCAGCACCAGCGGAGAATCGCCGGGAAAGTCGATATTGATGGAACCGGCCGGCAGCCGCCCGTCCTGGGCGAACGACGAAAACGCGCCGGCCAGCCCCAAAGCGATCGGGAGCACCGTCTTCGCCGCGATTTTCCAGTTGCTAATCGACATCGACTTGATTCACCGTCACGTAGTTGGCATCTACGTAGCGGGCCTCCACCGAGCCCTCGGCGCCGGCCGTATAGGTCACGCTCTCGCCACCGCGATTCAGCAGGCCCATTGCCTGTCCGCCCCGTGTGAGGCGAACGCCTCCGGCCGTCATTTCCACCACGATTCCGGCCGCCGGCGGCAAAATGGGTGCGGGCCGTTCGATCCATACCGACGCCGCCGCCAGCGCCAACGCGGCGCCGCAGGCCACCAAACGCGCCGGCGTCCATACCGGCCGCCAATGCCGCCGAACCGGGGCGACACACTCTCCGGCCGTCAGCCCCAGGCGGATGTTGGCGCGCATTTCGGCAGCCAGCCGTCCCCAAGCCAGATCCGGAATCGATTGCAATTCCGCCAGATCCTCGCGGACAGTCTCGTAAGCCGCCAGTTCGCGCCGGCACTGGGCGCAATGCGCCACGTGACGCCCGGTGCGCCAGCCGGCGAATTTCCCCAGGTCCCCGCCCGCGTGCAATGCCAGAGTTGCCTGATCGGGGTGTTTCATTCGTTACCGCTTTCTCTTTTCCAGGTAGCGGCGAAGCTTGGTGCGCGCATTGGCGATGTGCGATCGCACCGTCGCCTGCGAACAGGCCAGTTGCCTGGCCACTTCCTCCGCCGGTAATCCCTCCACGTCCCGCAATACCAGCGCCGCCCGCTCGCGTGGAGTGAGCAGCCGCAAACCGTCTTCCAGATAGGCGCGGTGCTCGTCCCGCAGCAGAACCCGCTCGGGAGTCTCGTCGTGGCTTTCGCGCCCTTCCTCAATTTCGCAAAGCGTTACGCGCCCATTGCGGCGCAAAAAATCGATCGCCGTATTTGTAGCGATTCTCGACAACCAATGAGCGGCCTTTTGCTCGTCCTTCAGTTGGCCGTGCCGCTGCAGGGCCTTGATGAACGCCTCCTGGGTAAGATCCTGCGCATCCGCCACGTTGCCCACGATACGGTAAATCTGCCCAAAAATCCGCCGCAGGTGTTCGGAAGCAAAGCGATTGCGCCGCTCCTCCAGGTCTAGTACCGGATCGACAACTTCGCTCATCGGGCCTGCAATGGCGGTTTCCACTAGTCTCTACCAGAACTGACGCCAAAGCTCTCAAAACGTGGAAGTGAAAAGCGAATCCGCCGCTGGCTGTATTTTACCGCAGCCGGGATCTACGGCACCGCCGCGGTCACGGTATTCGAATTCCCCAGACTGTTGGAAAGAGTCACCGAAACCGAGGTGACCGCCGAGGTGCTGCCGGAGACCGTAAAAGGTTGCGTGAAAGTGAACTGGCTGCCGTAGGCCGCGGAACCTGCGCTTCCGTACCATGCTGTAAACAAGGAAGTTGTTGGAACTGTGAAAGAAGTCGACGAAAGCGTCTCCCCAGAGGCCGGGGTGAACTGAAACACCGCTTGCGTGACTTGGCGGGAGGTGGCATACCCCACCACCGTAACGGTGAAACCGCCGGTTGTCGCGGTAGCGCTGACGCTCGTGATTACCGGCGCCAGGGCAGCGATGGTCAGGGTAGTCGAAGGCGGGGGAGTGGGGGTGACGTCCTGGCCGCCGGCCAGGAGCTGGGCAGTGACGGTGATGGTTCCGGCTACGGTGCCGGTTTGAATCGCCAGCGCGGGCAGGGCCAGGGTCGATCCGGCGGCAATGGTTTCCTGGGCGGTGCGGCCCCCGGTGGAGAACTGCACGCTGGGGTCGTCGGCGCCCGAAACCGGTGTAAAGGTCAGGGTCAGATTCACCGTAATGGGAACGGGGTAGGGGGCGGAAATGCCGATCTGTATGGGCGGCTGGGAAGCCGGTCCGGGCGTGGTAGAGCCCGCGCTGAGAATCACCGGAGGCAGGGAAGGCAGCGCGATCAAGACCGGAAGCGACGCGCTGGCCGTGGTGCCGGTGCTGTCCTTCACCGTCACCGATACGGGAAACGTTCCCGGAGCTGTGGGAGTACCGGAGAGGCTGGTTCCGCTGGCACTGGCGACCAGGTTTACGCCGCCGGGAAGCCCGCTGGCCGTCCAGATGTACGGCGGAACGCCGCCGGTTGTCACCAGGGCGACGGAATAGGCCGTGCCCACCACGCCGCCGGGCAGACTGGCGGTGGTGATTACCAGCGGAGGCACCGAGACGGTAAGAGCCAACGACGTGCTGGCCTTGGTGCCGACTGCGTCGGTAACGGTAGCGGTCACCGTGGCCGGGGCCACCGCCGTCGGCGTCCCGGATATAGCGCCCGAGGAACTGCCCGACAAGCCGGCCGGCAGACCGCCCAACGACCAGGTATAGGGTAATACCCCGCCGGTTGCGCTGAATCCAGCCGAATAGGCCTCCCCAACGATGGCGTTCGGCAGGCTCGTGGTGGTGATGGTGAGCGGAGCCGGGGAAACCGTCAGGGCGAAGCTGCCGGTCGCCGAAGTGCGGCTCGCATCGGTCACCGTAACCGAGAGCGTGTAGGCGCCGGTCGCCGTGGGAGTCCCGCTGAGAACGCCCGCGGAGGATAAGCCGAGGCCCGCCGGAACTCCCGTGGCCGCCCAGGTGTAAGGCGCCGTGCCGCCGGTAGCCGCGAAACCGGCGGAATAGGATGCGTCGACGGTCGCATTGGCAAGCGGCGAGGTGGTGGTGATGACCAGCGGTGCGGTGGTTACCGCCAGCGTGAAGGACTTGCTGGCGGAGCTGCCTTGCGTGTCCGCCACGCCGACCAGAAAGCTATAGGAGCCGGTAACGGTCTGGGCCGGAGCCGTGAGAACGCCCGCGCCGCTGAACTGCGCGCCGGCGGGAAACGACCCGGTTGCGCTGAACGCGTAAGGCGGCTCGCCGCCGGAGGCTGTAAACGCGATGCGAATGGGTACGCCGACGGGCGAGGGAGGCAAGGCTCCGGTTGAGATCGTCAGAGGCGCCGGACCCACGTTCAGAATGAATCCCATGCTCGTGGTCGCGCCAGTGGAGTCCGTCACTTGCACGGTGAAACCGAACTGCCCGTAAGCGGTAGGAGTGCCGGCCAGGACGCCGGCGGAATTGAGCGTCAGGCCCCCCGGCAAAGAACCGCCAGTTAGCGAGAACTGGTACCCGGGAGTGCCTCCGCTGGCTTGAAACACGATGGAATACGGCGTACCCACGCCAGCACCCGGCAGGGGCGAGGTGGTAACGAAGGCCAGCGACGGCTGAGACGGTTGAGACGGCTGCGAAGGGTACTGTGCGTATAGCGAAGCCGCGGTGCAAAAAAAACCAAAAAGAACCCAATCCGTACGGACTCTCACGTTCCTCCGATTACCAAAGTGTACTGGTGCAGCAGTTCATTATTTCTCCACTTTGGGGGAAAAAGCAAAGATTCTCAAGGGTGGCACGATATAGAACCGGGCGAACTTGTCGCACACCCGGTACTTAACGGGCTGGTTTGAGTGCGCACTAAGACAAATCCGAGGCCTGAGACGGAGGTACCCCGAGCGATTGATGTAGTACAATAGCTTGGTCTGGGGGATGGGATGATATATCGACTGCCTGTTCTATGTGCATTGCTTGGTGCGAGTTGCTTCGGCGGATCCATCAACACGTGGATTGCCGACGCGAATGGGAATATCGGCCAGGTCAACGTATCGACGGGGGTCGCGACGCTCGTCGGTAACGCCGGCGTCGTGCTGACGGACATCGCGTTTTCTCCCACCGGCGCCTTATATGGCATCAGCTTCACGGAACTGTACTCGATCAGCACCTCGACGGGCGCGGCAACTGCCATCGGCTCACTCGGTATTGCGAGCGACGATGCCAACGCTCTGGTGTTTTCTTCGACTGGAACGTTGTATACGGCGACGGTTGCAGGCAGCCTCTATACCGTAAACACCAGTACTGGCTCCGCAACTGACATCGGCTCCCTCAGCGGTTACGGTTCGGCCGGCGATTTGGCATTCGTTGACGGGAGCCTCTATCTCGCCACGAGTTCCAATAATCTTGTGACCGTCAACCCTTCCACTGGAGCGGCAACTCTGGTGGGACCTTTCGGGGTCTCGAACGTGTTCGGACTGGCGACCCCGGACAACGTCAATCTCTACGCGGCGGCCGGGGAGGATCTTTATACCGTGAACCCCTCCACTGGCGTTGCGACGTTCGACGTAACGTGGGCTGGAAACGCGGCGGGACTGGGCGGCACGAATGGTCAGGCGTTCCCCACCGAATCCGGCTATACTCCCAGTTCGACTCCCGAGCCCGCCACGCTCGCTCTATTCGCTGCTGGCTTTGGGTTGCTCGGGCTGCGCCGGTTGTTCAAGCACTGAGCTTTCACGCCCGACGTCAGTAGAGCCTCGCGCCTTCCACACACCGGGCAAGAAGTCTCGGTTGCCGGGCAGCCTCAAGGCGGATGGTTCAGTGCAACGTCACCAGGGTGGCGCCCCAGCCGCCGGCCTCGGGGGGAGCGTCGCGAAAACCGGCTACGAATGTAGTTCTCTCCAGGATGGCGCGCACGATGGCGCGGCGAGTGCCTATCCCCCTGCCGTGAACGATCCGGAGCGCTTTGAACCCCAGGCGGTTGGCTTCGAGCAGGTACTCTTCCACCACCGGCTTCAGGTCGGCGGAGGGTACACTGTGCAGATCGAAGACATCCGTCACGGGGATGCGGACGGGCTCTTGGCCGGGATCGTCAGGCATAGCCGGTTCGAGCCAATGGACCGGATAAAACGCGGAACGCCCGGCTGGCCAGGGCCGACCGGGCGCTCGAAAACGCCGCGAACCTGCGCACCCGTTCCGTCACACGTGCTGGGCTCTATACTCCACCATGATCGCTTCCATTTGATCCTTGACACGAAGTTTCAGCTTCTTAAGACGCGTCTCCTCCAACTCCTCCTCATTGGTCAAATGGAGATGCGTTTCGAGATCGTCCAGCCTGTGGGCATACTCTGAATGCTGAGCAGCCAGGCGGCGAAACTCTTCACTGGTCGCCATCAGGTGCGCTTTCAATTCTTCCTGTTGTGCAGTCCGTTCCATTTTAGGCAGTTCCTTCCAGTTGAAGTTGCCGCGCCGGGCCCGGTCCGCAAAACGAGGCCCGGCGGGTCATCTCCGATCTAGATCAAACAACGGCATCACCGTCTACGGCCAACTTAACATGAATGAAACTTAAGAACAATAGCTGATTCGGTGGGATCCGGATAGTAGTGCTTACGAATGTTAACTTCTATAAATTTCAGTGACTTATATAGTTTTCGGGCTACGGAATTGGACTCCCGTACTTCCAGGAACACGGCATCGGCGCCGCTCGTCAGCAGCTCGAGGATAAGGCCCCGCGCGAGGCCTTTTCGGCGGTGCAGCGGGTCGGTAGCCAGGCTCAGAATCTCCCATTCGCCGGGGTATACGGAGCGCGCCACCAGGAAGGCAACCACTTGGTCTTCCACCTCGGCTACCCGGAAGTAGTGGTCGAGGTACTGGACCGGGTCCCAGTGAGCGGCTTCCGGGCTTTGCGTCTGGATTTCCAGTACCCGGGATAGATCGCCGGTACGTCCGGGCCGGATTCCTGTCATATTGATGTATGATGCGCGCACTGGTGGCAGTGCTGTTTTTTCTGGGACAGTCGTTTTGGGAAGCCAAGCCTCCGGAAAAGTGGTCCGAGGCGGAGATCGACACCGTCCGGAGAGCCAGTCCCTGGGCACAAACCATCGGACCCTCGCCCGAGGTACTGGTCTGGCTGGCGACGGCGGAGCCGATACGGGAAGCCGAAGCGGAAGCCCGGCTGCGCTTTAAGCATACCGAAAAGGAGCCGGATCCGGACTACGCCGGGTACGTGACCGAGCACGGCGACGAAATCTTCGTTCTGGCGGTCGCCTATCCCCGTCTGAGCGGTCTGGGCGTTGCCGAAGAACAGAAGCGTATGGAGGACGAGTGTTCCATGGTCGTGGATCATAGGACCTACCACATTGTCGGGCATTTTCCGCCGACTCAGTCGGACCCCGTACTACGCCTGGTGTTTCCGAGGCGAGTGAAGGAATCCGACAAGGCGGTGGATTTCGTACTGTATCTGGCCGG
The DNA here is from genome assembly GCA_003164035.1 of Bryobacterales bacterium. Taxonomy (GTDB): domain Bacteria; phylum Acidobacteriota; class Terriglobia; order Bryobacterales; family Bryobacteraceae; genus JBEKYD01. The sequence continues at coordinate 82,664 of PLRS01000052.1, forward strand.
TCTCCCCTTTCCCGAACGCCAGGTGGAATTCCGCGTGAAGGACCTGCGGTTCCACGGCAAGCTGAGCATGTGAAGTCCGATCACCGAACCGGCCAGCACGCGCGTATTTAACGCCGATTGCGCTCGCTGCAGAGCTTGCGGACCGGATGTTGAATTCGGAGCGGTGGTGAGGTTTTCTAGCCTCCAGGCTACGTCATCGGGGCTGAGTCGACGCCTCAGTTAAAGGGGACCGAGATCCCGGTGCCGGCGCCGAAAAAGAGCAGCCCCAGATCCAGGCCAGGAGCCGAGAATCGCTGAAGGACGCCGTTTGCCACGTAGAAATACCCGTTTTCGGCGGCCGGTAGGCTTTCCAGCGCCGCGGCGGGAACCGTGAACTGCCCGGCCGAAAGCAGCGCGCTGCAGGTGAACCCGACGCGGGTGGTCGACCCGCCCGCGAGCGGGCTATATTGATAAAGGGGCGAATACCCGAATATATAAACGTAGCTTCCTGGAGCGCCCCCGCTCCACGTGACCGGTTGTCCTTTCGCGCGTTCCACCGCAGCGATGGCCGAGTCATTCGTCCATAGCAGCGGGGTGGTTAAACTGTCGCCCGATCCGAATCTAAAGGTCCCGACGCCCGGGCCGCCCGAGCCGTCATTGAACGTGAAGGCCCCGCCGGTAGGAGGGAGGATCGGGGGCGAGGTTCCGGTGGGCTCGAGGTAGCTGCCGCTTTCGCCGAATTGAGGCAGCGCCAGGGGACCGTCCGGCCCCGCTATGTTGATCTGCGCGCCTGCGCTGAGCTGGCCAAAGGCGCTGGAGCCCATGAGCGGAGGTTGCCACGGCCCCGCGGTGACCAGGCAGCTCCCGGCCGACGGCACCTGGAGGAAACCAACGGAAGCGAACTGCTGGGCGCTGTATTGCTGAAAGGTCGCGTAGGCCGAGTCGCCGGTGACGGTCCCTGCCGCTAGCGTCTCGAGGGAGATCACTCCTACGTTTACGTCGCCGAGGCCCAGGAGGGATTGGTACTCGTCCGCTGTCACTGGAACGACCCCCGGATCGACGCAGATCCGGCCGCTGGCGGCGACCGGGATCGTCCCAAAGTTGCTGGGCACGCCCCCTGCGGACACCACCAGCGACACGTTGCATCCCGAGACGCCGGCCGGAACGATGACGTTGATCTGATCCAGGCCGGGGTAGACCGACCGCCCATGGTAGGGCACGGTCGCGCTGACGCCACCGATATCGACCTCGATCGGTATGCTCGTGAGGTTCTCGGGGGTCTGGTACTGCGTCTCATCTCCCGAAACCGGTCCCAGGCCCGACCCCCAGAGCGTGAGGTATTCGCCGGGATTCGCCGCGTTCGCCTGGCCCAGCAACTGGCCACCCTCGCCCTGGTCCTGGGCGACCGCGGCCGCCCACGGCCCGCCTGGCCCCGAAGGCGAGACCGTCGCCAGCCCGAATGCGCTCGGGACCACCGTGATCGACGCTGAGACGGACTCGCCGCCCGAGCTCACCGTGACCGTTCCCTGGCCTATGGGGGTCTTCGAGGGCAGGATCGCAGTGATCTGGCTGGGCGAGACGAAGTACGGGATCGCCTGCGTCGTGACGGCACCCACGCTCACCGTGATCGCCACCCCCGCCAGAGTCGTTTGGAGCGGGACGCCTTGCGACGCGCTGGATTGCGCCATGTTATCAGAGCCGGCTATCACGAAGATCGATCCTTGCGCGATCCCGTAATTCGGCATGCCCGGCTGGATGCAACTGTAGTTGTTGCAAACCGACGGCCCGATCACCTGGGCACTCGTTGGGCGTGAAGACACGAGGATCGCGCCGAAGACCACAGCCGCAGCGGTTCGTAGCACGATGCACCTCCATGATACATCTTTGTGGGCGGCCCGCCGGATTTCCCAAGGGCAAGGCTCAGGCCGGCCCGCAAGGCCCGCATCACTGGTTATACGCGGTCGCTGGACCCGAGGGGGTAAACACCATCTGGCCCGCGGGCTGGGCATCGTGCCGCGGGGCCGGCAGGCGCGAGTGGCGTGTTTGCGGCGCCGGGCCTGGATGCTGGTCTTCTCGTCGGCTGAGATTACGAACTCATCGTCTTTCAACGGCTTACCTTCCCATTCGCGGGCGTACAGGTCCAGCAAGCGGCCCGCTTTGTCGGCGAAGTTGGGATCGCGCGGGAAGATCCAACTACGGTGGTACCAGGGCCGAATGGCGTCCTGATGCAACCAGCGCCAAAGCGTGCTGCCGCTGATGGAGGCGACCAAGCCCGCCTGGCAAGCCTCTCGGGCCAGATCGATGGTACTCCAGCGAGACAAGGGCAAGTCGTGCGTGGCCGGGAGTTCGCAAGCCCAAGCTTTCACCTGAACCACCAGATCAGGGGGAAAAAGTCCGGGGACGACCCGGACGAGAGCGCTCTTCCAAACCGGTGAGGCGTTCGGCAAAAAACCGTTTGCGCCAGAAACAGACGACTTCACGGCGGGTATCCAAGCGGGCCGCGATCTGGTCGTTGGACAATCCCTCGGCGGCCAACAGGATCATCTTGGCTCGCTGGACCTGAAAATACGCTAACGTATATTTGCCGGCACGCTTTTCGAGCTGCGCCAACTCGGCGGACGACAAGCGAATGACGTAAGGGCTCGTTCTGGGCATAAGGAGACACCTGCCCTGACAATGCCACAGCCGAACCTGGCATTCAAGCCCAAATAATACGTTAGTGTATTTATGAAACGGTGTACTTAGCTAAGTTCGAAGCCATCCTCGGCGATGCCGGCCAACAGAATACCCGGCCGCGGCCGATCGAAGAAAAATGCGGCGGTGGCCTCAAGCACGTTCTTCCGCAGTTCGTCCCATGTATCCCCTTCGGTGAATATGCTCTCCGAAAGGCACTCGGCGCAGTAACCACCATCCGATTCCTGGACAACCTCGAACACCAGTTCCAGCATATGTCCATTCTACGGCAATGCCTTGAGGACTTGCCGAATCGCAGCGAGGCCGACGATGGCTGGTTCCGCGCGAAGCCGCTGCGGTGAGAGCAGGTGTGCCGGTTAGTCCGATCATTCCGAGGAAGCGATGCCGCTGCCCTCAATGATCGCCCGCATCGTTCCCAACGGAAGAACACGACCTCGATGATGGGCGACAATTACCTGCTTGCCCGTCTGCGGGTGACGCCATTTCTGATGGCTCCCGGAAGCTCCAGCCGGCAAAAAGCCGTGGCGGCTAAGAATTCTGATCACTTGGTCTGAAGCGAGCCTCGGAGTCCCGCGCTCACCCAACCGTCACCTCAAGGAGCTTCGCATTTTCAGGGAGGTCTACCTCCTCTGGCGCCAGATAGAGCTCTATCGCTTCCCGCATGTTCGCCCTGGCCTCTTCCTCGGTTTCCCCCGCTGAGGCGCAGCCGGGGAGTTCGGGGCAAGCGGCAGAGTAATCGCCAGTATCGGGGTCGCGCTCCAGAATGACTCTGAACGTCATACCTGAAGTATATTGCTACGCGGGCGGGAGCGCAAAGACCGCTGGTGCCCGAAAGGCGCGTTGAAGAAAAATCGCGGATGCTCTGAAGCGTGCAGCCAGATCGGGCACCGGCGCCGTCGGCCGCAGGCCCAGAGACGAGAGACCACAAAAAACGATGGTCTGCCCCACAGGTTCAGCCAGCGGTCGTAATGCGACGGAAAGGGCTCAGCCTATTTTCCTTCGCGGCGCGAAGTGCCGGGGCGACGCCAGGAGTTCGGAGACTCTGCACGGAGGTCCCCTCCAGTCCCGATGTGCCCAGGCAGGCGACATCGCCGGTGTGGCGCGGCTATCAAGTTCGGACTGTGCCACAGGGAAAGCGTTTATGAGGCGCCCTCGGATGCCGTTTTGGGTATTGGCGCCGATTCTCGTGGCGCAATTCGGCAATTCCGCAGCCGGAATCGGCTGCCCCACATCATGCGGGGCAGCCACCCGGCAACGTGTGACCCCTACGTTTAGAGAGGGAGATTCTGCCGCGCCCAGTCGATGCACTTGCGGTTGTTGTCGTCTTCGAACTTCACCTGCGCTTCCAGGGTCATGCCGTTGACATGGGGAACCGGGCCCTTGGGCTTGTTCTTGTGTACGATTTCCAGAATGTGAGCCAGGTCCTTGCCGGGGATATCGCCGAAGGTCGCCCAGTACTTGTCGGTGAAGACCGGAACCTTCAGCGGTTCGCGCGTCATCATCTCCAGGTCGAAGGGCATGTTCGGATCTTTCTTTTGCAGCGTCGAGACCATTTTCTCCAGGGGCAGGAATCCTTCGCCAAACGGGATCTCCGAGAGGGTGAAACCGTCCTCGTAAGGTTCCACCGCCTGGTCCTTGATATGGGCGGAGATGATATAGGGCAGGAGAATGTTGAGCGTGTCCATGGGATCTTCGCAGAACGAAATGTTGTTGCCGAAATCCAGGTGCACCTGCACCCACTCGCTGCTCACGCGCTTCATCCAGGCGGCTTGTTCGACGGCCCGCCAGCCCTTGTGGTTTTCGATCCCGAGCCGGATTTTGTATTTCGCCAGCACGGGTTCGGCCAGCTCGATCTGCTTTTGGCAGCGCTCGAAGTTTGCCTTGTATTTCTCGTAGGTGTCGAAGTCCTCGTAGCGGCGTCCCGTCATGGCGGCATGCAGGGCGAAAGCGCCGGCCTCTTTGGAAGCCTTCACCGCGGCGTCGAACGCCTCCACGTCGGATGGCTCGTTGGGAAGCCTGGGGCTCAGGATGACGCGCAGGTTGTAGGAGTCGAGCTTCTGCCGGAACTTTTTGATCGCATCCGGGGCGGACGACGTCAGCATGGTTTCCACGCTGCCCACCCCGACTTCATGGGCGTAATCCATGATGTCGAAGGGCGGCATAATGGGAGCTACGCGCGGGGCCGCGGGAGCCGCGCCCAACCGGGGTGGGCCGAACCCGCCGCCGCCGGCACGCATGCGCGCACCGAAAGATGTGCTGGCCACGCCCATGTGCTTTAGTACGCGCGGCTCGGCGCTCGCGCCTTTCAGAAAGAAAGCGGCCGTGGAACCGGCGGCCGCAAGCATGTCTCTTCTTGTCATCATCGTGCCTGTCTCCTTCGCGGCTATACCTTTATCAGGCTCTTGAGAACTCCGTCCCACGGAGCGCGGTAAGATTTGCTGCACATGGCGGCGGCTTCCTTATCGCCGACGACCACTTCCTTCTCGGGATCCCAGTGAATGGTCCGCCCACCCAGGCGCAGCGACATGTTGCCCAGGTTGCAGACGATCGCCGTTCGATGGCCCATGTCGAGATTGCAGAACGGCTGCTTGCGGGACTTGATGCACTCGACCCAGTCGCGCTTGTTGTCGTTGAACATGCGCTCTTCCAGGGATTGGTAGTCGGCCATATTACCGCCGCCGCGGCCACCCGTTCCGGGTTGCGCTTCGATCCAGGGCTCGGGTTTGGTGTCGTTGAACACCGCACCGCCAACCGGTTGTTGGCCCTGGAACCGCGGAATCAGGTTAGGCGGGTCGTTCTTCATTTCGGGAATCACCTGGTTGGAGCCTATCGCCAGATTGCCTTTGCTGCCCATGATGACCGCACCCTGCGGGTCGCGCAAGCCGTTAGCTTCACGGCAGCCCATGGTCATCATGAATTCGGGGAACTGATAGAGGCACTCCTGCAGATCGGGCGTTTCGCCATCGTCTTCCAGGGTGAAGCGTCCGCCGAACGACACCACCTTCGTCGGTCCTTTCACGCCCGTCACCAATAGAAACGCGGATACGCTGTGGGCGCCCAGGTTGGTCAACTGGCCGCCGGAATAGTTCCAGAACCAACGGAAATGGTACAGCCCGCGGTGCTTCTGATAGGGCGTCTTGGGGGCCGGACCGAGCCACATGTCGTAATCGAAATCGGCGGGAGGATTCTCGACGGGCGTCTTGCCGAAACCCGGAAAGATGTTGCGGCCACCGGCTCCGAGCTTGACCATCTGGATTTTTCCCAGCACGCCGCTGTCGAGAATTTTCTTGGCGACCTGATGGCCGGGATTGTGGTTTCGCTGCGTACCCACCACCACCACACGCTTGTACTTGTTCATCGCCTGGATCATCCACTTGCCTTCGTCGATGAACACCGTGAGCGGCTTTTCGACATAGACATCTTTGCCGGCGGCGCAGGCCATGATGGTGAGCAAGGCATGCCAGTGGTCGGGAGTAGCCACAAGCACTCCATCGATGTCCTTGTTTTCGTACATCTTGCGAAAATCGCTGTAGCCCTTGGCATTGGGGCTTTCCAGGTACGCCAGTCCTTCCTCGACGCGCGGCTTGTAAACATCGCATACCGCGACGCGGTCGACGTCCGGGAACGACTTCTTAAAGTTATAGATATGCTGCTTGCCGATCAATCCGTACCCGATAAAGCCGATACCGACGCGGTCATTGGCCCCGAGAACCCGGTTGTATTGTGCAGCCGTCAAGGCGGCCGCGCCCAGGAACCCTCGTCGGGTGGTCTGGGCCGTTTCCAGTTTGTTTGGCATGGGTGCTTCCCTTCCTGAAGCCTACGTGGTCCGTAGATTGCGCGGGCTGAAGCGAACAAGCCGCGCCCACCCAATCATACTCCGCGGCACGGCCGGGTGGAAGCGCCGTGCGCTTTATACTGAAGTTCTACCGTGGAGCGGCCCATCCTGGCATTCTTCAAGAGTTATTCGCGACTGACCCTACGCAATAGCCCGATTCTCATTTTCGGTTACCTCGTTCCGTTCGCTTTCCTGTTCGCCTTCGCTGAATTGTTTCGCGCGACCGGCGGCGGAATTGTTTATTTCGCCGGTCCGGTTCTGACCATTGGAATCGTCGGCGACGGCCTGTGGGGCGCCATCGGCGCGGCCGAGGGCGGTGAAGCGGGCGTCGCGGGGCGCTTGGCGGCAGGCATGGTGAGCGGTTGGCTGCTCTGTCTGCCGATGGCGGCCGGTACGCTGGCTTTGGCGCATGGCTGGTACGGCATGGCTCCGCCGCGCGACTGGTTTTCCGTGCTGGCGATGGTCACGTTGGGAGTCTCGGCCATTCGCGCCATCGGCCTGGTTCTGGCCGCCGTCACCCGCCGCCTCGTGGGAACCGGCATTGCCATCCTGGCGCTGTACCTGCCGATGCTCCTTCTGAGCGGCGCCACGCTGCCGGCGGCGCTTCTGCCCAAGTGGGCGCAGACGGCGGCTGAATTCATGCCGGCGGCCTACCTGGTGAACGGCTTTCAAGGCATCTTCTTTCTCGACCGGACCCTTTGGGACAACCGCGACACCGCCGCGGCCTTGTTGCTTACCGCCGTGGTGGGTATGTTTCTTGCCGTGCGCCTCTTTCGCCGCCAGGAGGAAAGCCTTGCGCCGCGCCACAAAGCCTGGGTGCTGGCGGTGCTGGCTCCGTTCGTGGCGATGGGCTGCTGGCAGTCCGGCACCGGAGAACACATTGCCCAGAACCGGACGATGTTCCGCCACTGGGAGCGTTCCGGGGCGTTTTTGATCCGCCATGCGCGCATCTTTACCGGCGAAGGCGCGGCGATCGAGAACGGCTCGGTCCTGGTGCGCGACGGCAAGATTGCCGAAGTCTACCGGGCACCGGCCGCGCCCGATCCCGAAGCGCTGCACGCGGAGCTGGTGGAAGGGGCCGGCAAAACGCTTCTCCCCGGACTCATCGACGTTCACGTGCACCTGGGAGGCGCGCCCGGCCTGTCCGGCTCGAGTGCCGATTACGACCCGGCCAACTCCATGCCGCGGGCGGCCGCGGCGCTGCTTTATAGCGGCGTAACCAGCGCGCGGAGCGTGGGCGACGATCTCGACCGGACGCTGACGTTGCGCCGCCGGATCGACGAGGCCGCCACGCCGGGCGCGCGTCTGTTCGTCTGCGGACCGATGTTTACCGCCGCGAATGGACACGGCACCGAATTTACCCCGTACGTTCCCGACGCCATGCGCGGCCCGGCGAAGGCGCAACTGGTGCGTACCGCCAAAACCGCCGGCGAGGCCCGCGCCCAGGTGCGCGAGCTGAAACGCCGGGGCGTGAACGGAATCACGGCGATTCTCGAAGCCGGCTGGGGCCAAGGCACGCTTTACGACCGGCTGGATCTGTTCCTGATACGAGCCATTGCCGAGGAAGCCCACGCCCGGAACCTTCCCCTGGCGGTACACACCGGCGATGCCCGCGACGTCTTCGACGCGGTGGATATCGGCGCGGCTTCGGTGGAGCAAGGCTCGTGGCGGGATGAGCTGCCGGATTCGCTGCTGGAGCGGATGGCCCGGGAGCGGGTGGGCCTCGACCCCACCCTGAGCGTGGTCGAGGCTTACGCCCAGTATTTTGCCGGCCAGACCGATGCGCTTTCGGGATCTCTGGTGCAACAGGCGGCGCCGGCCGGCGTGTTGAAAGCTACGCGCGAGTTTCTGGCGTCGGGCAAGTCCGCCGACCCCGCCCGAGTCGAGGCCTTCACCCACTCCATGGAGGTGGCGCGCGCCAACCTGCTGCGCGCCTGGCAGGCGGGTGTGCCGCTGGTGATGGGGACCGACGCCGGGAACCCCTTGGTCTTTCCCGGACCGTCCCTGCACCACGAGCTCCGGCTCTGGGTGCAGGCGGGCATTCCTCCGGCCGTGGCGCTGGAGGCAGCCACCGTCAACGCCGCGAAACTCCTGAACGCCTCCGGCCGAATCGGCGCGATTCGCAAGGGCCTCGATGCCAACCTGTTGCTGGTGGATGGCAATCCACTCGAAGACATTTCCGCCACCGAGCGCATCTCTCTGGTGGTTTTGGAGGGTGAGCGAATTCACCGCGCGGAGCTTTTCGGGCGGGAATAACCCCTACATTTGGGGGCGCCCTTCCCCACATGATTTCTATTGATAGCGGCGCCGGGTTTCTGTAACGTTACACCATGGCCCCGAAGAAAGCTCGAAACGCGGGCCATTCAGATCCGGGAAAGAGGGTTAAGAATGCCGCACCTGTATCGAAGCACGACCCACCTGCAGCACTGGTTTGCATACACGCCGGCCACCGGCTGGGTGATCTTTCCGGCCAAGGAGAACGGCTGGGAGGATCGGCACAAAGCCGCGGGCCTCGATCACCTGCGTTTGTACGAAGTGCCGCTGTGGATGGCCTTTGGTACCGGCCTCTCCGCCGGCGTCGAGTGCGCCAACCTGCGCCCGGCGGCGTGACGCGATTTTGATCTTCTCGGGATTCTGGTCTTTTAGCGAGCGTGCGCCGTCAATACGTTCCAAGCCGCCAGAGAGTCCATGTAGTCTCTCCAGTGCGAAATTTTCCGGTTTTCAATATGTATGATTGAGCAAAACCGATTGTTGTACTTTAGGCCTGTCGCGAGGACAGTCCCATGGACTTCATATTCGATGACGACGACACGGCCGTTGTCTACCTTGTGGGTAATCAATTTATCGGCGGATTGAAGCTCGATGTTGTTGCCATAGCCCTTGAACTTGGCCATCAGGTCGGCGCGCCCCCGGATAATGCGAGGCCAACCGGGGAAGTCGTAGAGCACCTCGTAGACGACGTCGTCAGCGACGATGTCGAAGAAGTGCTCGCCATCGGCAAGGTCGCCTAGCGCCCCTCGAACCAACTCAAAGTAAGGCCGGGAGGCCTCGTAGGCGGCGTATTTCGGATTTGGCATTCTGGATTCTCCAAGCGCTTCGCAAGGTTGACTACGTTAATATACATTGGGAAGCTAGTATCGAACAATGTCCTCCGGCCGCGCGCGGGGACTGGGGCAGGGTTGGAGAGTGGTCGATACCTGGGCGAATGGCTCCGGATAATCCGTCCCACCAGCGACGCTGGCGCGGCTAACCGATCTCGTCAAACAGAGAACCCGTAAGGCCGCCGCTGGCTCCGCTACCGAGCAGGCTCTGGATTTCCGCCGATTGCATTTGTTCCGCGGTGGTTGCGGTAGAGGAAGTCGAAGCCGTGATAGAGGAAGACGCGCCGGAAGAAGTGGACGACTCGGCTGCCTGGGCCAGGACGTCCTCCAGGCTGGTACCGCTTGTGCCGCCGGCGTTGGCGCCGGTCGTGCCCCCGAACAGCGTATCCACATTCTCCAACTGCATGGCCGCCGTGCTCAGTTGGACGAGATCGGCGGGCGAGGCCTTCTCCAAAGCGGACACATCCTTCGAAGACGACGCCAACGGCGAGCCCACCTTAGAGAGAGTCTGGAGCAAATCCGCTACCCCAGGATTGGTCGAAGAGACGGAACCCATTACCACACCTCCCAATGTGATATCGGCTGCAAGGGCGATTCGCTTTAGGCTCTCCGAGTGCTTAACCGGCCTGGGGATTTCGCAGTATAACCGCGGCAACCGCTCCCTCGCGGTCGCGGCTCGGTAAGTGACTGAAAACACGTGGCGCTCGTAACCGAGCCGCGACCGCGAGGGAGCGGTTGCCGCGGAACGGATTTCCCCCAGATCGGTTAGGCACCCAGGCCCTCCCAGGCCCTCCCTCCGATTTGACTTGCCGGCCTCGCATGCGCTAGGATCTTCTGATGGCTGCGTAGCCGCTCGCCCAAAGAGCCTGCCTCTGCTGGTTTCTCGGTTCGCACGAAGGGTTTCTCGCTATCCGAATCAGGCGGGAACTGCCGCAAGTTTAAGAATTAGAGACTGTTATGATGAACGCCAAATACGGAACCAAGTCGAACTTTGCCAACTATCGGCGGGTCCTGGAGAGTAAAGCGGAGGAAGTGCGCGACAGCCTGTCCAAACAGAAGGCCGCGCAAGTGGTTTCGCGCTTGGATATTCCTTCCGACGAAGGCGATCTGAGCCAGCAGCACCACGAAGAATGGCTGTTTCTGAATCGCAATTCGATCGACATGAAACTGCTGCGGGAAATCTCCGGCGCGCTGAAACGGATCGATCTTGGCTCGTACGGAGTGTGCCCCGAGTGCGAAGAGGACATCTCCGTCAAGCGTCTGGACGCGGTGCCATGGGCGCGCTATTGCGTGACCTGCCAGGATCTGGTTGCCACTCGCATCGAAGAGGGCGAGCTGGTCGACGAGCTCGAGGAAGCCAGCCGATGAACCTGGTCGACCTGCGCAAGCTTTCGATTCGCCGCGGCCTCCGCATCCGTTTCCACTTGAACGGCGGTATGGAGTGCCTGATCGGCGAGGACGGAATCGCGCGGGTGCCCGGCCTCCATTCGATCCCCAAGTTCAATCTGGAAGAAGAGCTGGCCGCGGCGCAGCAATTCATGCTCGAATCGTCGGCCGCGCAACCGCCAAAGGCCTCGCCTGTCCGCACCGTGAATCGCCAGGAATTGGAAGCGATGGCGGCCGGCGCGGGGACCTCTTCCGGACCCGTCGAGCACGACGACGAGTAGCCCATAAGGGCCAGTACGGAGCCATGCCCTTCCCAAACGGTGTACAATACAATCGCCGATAACACTTTATCTGTTCTTTTTGACAGGCCTTGTTTTCTTGGGGGAGTGATGGAGAAGCCGGCGCAAAATATTCAAGACAGCTTTCTAAACAACGCACGGAAAGACAAGATTGCCCTCACCATCTATTTGATGAGCGGCGTAAAGCTTTCCGGCCGGATCAAAAGTTTCGACAAGTATTCGCTGGTGCTCGAGACCAGCAGCCAGGAGCAGTTGATCTTCAAGCATGCCATTTCGACCGTGGTAACGCAGAAGGCAACTCACCCTTATGCTTCGAGCGCGCAAGCGGTGGGGGCACATCCGGGCGCGGGCATTCCCGGCTCGCCGGTGCACGTCGATACGGCGGAGGCGTAGCCCACGCTTTCGGGGCAGAGCCGCGGCGAGCGGGCCGTCCTGGCCGGCATCGAATGGAAGGGCCGGTCCGGCTCGGAAAGCGCGCGGATCTCGGCCGAAGAGTCGCTGGAGGAGTTGGCGGAACTGGCGGCCAGCGCCGGTGGAACGGTCGTGGACCGTTTCCTGCAGTCGCGAGCCGGCCCGGAGGCGTCGACCCTCATCGGTTCCGGCAAGGTGGCGGAACTGCGGAGCGCCGTCGCAACGGCGGACGCGAGCGTGGTGGTTTTCGACCACGAGCTTACGCCCACCCAGCAACGCAATCTCGAAAAGGCTCTCGAAGTCAAAGTGCTGGACCGGACCCAGCTCATTCTGGACATTTTCGCTTCCCGGGCGCGCACTCGCGAAGGTCGCCTCCAGGTGGAATTGGCGCAGTTGAACTACCTGCTGCCGCGGTTGGCCGGGCACGGCGTGGAAATGTCGCGGCTTGGCGGCGGGATTGGTACTCGGGGACCGGGCGAGACGCAGCTTGAAACCGACCGCCGGCGGATCGCGCGCCGAATTCAAAAGATCAAGCGGGAGCTGGAAAGCGTGCGGGCGGGCCGGGCGCTGCACCGCCGGCGCCGGGTAGCGGTTCCGTTGGCCACTCTGGCCCTGGCCGGCTACACCAATGCCGGCAAATCGACGCTTTTCAATCGCCTCACGCGGGCCGGCGTGGTGGCGGACGCGCGCATGTTCGCCACCCTCGATCCGACGGTGCGGCCGCTCGATCTGCCTTCCCGCCGCCGGGTGCTGGTGAGCGACACGGTGGGATTCATCCGCAATCTCCCGACAACCGTGGTGGAAGCTTTCCGCGCCACCCTGGAAGAAGTGACGGAAGCGGCGTTGGTGCTGCACATAGTGGATGCCTCGTCACCGGCGGCTTCCGAACATGTGGCGCACGTGCGGAAAGTGCTGGGCGAAATCGGCGCGGGCAATATACCCCAACTCCTGGTCTTGAACAAGATCGACCGTCTGGACAATGGTTCGGGTGCTGTTTTCGATGCCGCCGCCTGGGGACGCAGGATCGGGAACGAAGACCGTGCCGGCCTTCGGGCGGTGGGAATCTCGGCCGTCACCGGCGTAGGCGTGGACGGTCTGGTGGCCGCCATCGACGACGTGCTGCCTCTCGATCCGATCCTTCGCGCGGTTTACCGTTTTCCAGCCGCCGATGGCGCCACGTTGGCGCTCTTGCACGCCTGCGGCAAGGTTCTGGAGGTGCGCTACGAGGGAGACGAATGTGTGGCGGACGTGGAGGCGCCTCAATCTCTGGGCCGGCGGGTGTCCCGATTTCTACAGAATCCACAGTTCTGTGGAAAACCTTGTGGGAAAGAGCCTGTTCCAGACAACTAACTCTTGTAAAGAAAGACAGTTAGTGCGAATTGAACCATGCGGCAGCAATTTCTTGTAATGGCTTGACTCCAGGGAACTTACTGCAAAAAAACAAGGCTGGCGCGAATGTTTCAGTTCGGTTGCACCGCCGAAACGCGCCCGTCCCCGATTCTTTTCCACACTGGGTACCGGAGGGTGGGAAGCGAACAGCCTCCGCAGTCTGGTAAACTGATAAAGCTGCGATCACGGCGGTGTAGCTCAGCTGGCTAGAGCGACGGTCTCATAATCCGTAGGTCGGGCGTTCGAGTCGCCCCGCCGCCACCACTCTTTTCAACGATTTCCAACCAATTCCAGCCACCGGGCCGCGCTCGCCTCAAGAAATAGGGCGATTAACCTGACTAGAACTCCCGCTACGGGGCAACTGGCGCCATGGCCGACCTAACCCCCGTCCGCGCGGCAGCGGCCAAAGTTCTTGGCGATTCGCCCGGCCGGCTGCATAATGAGGTTTCGCGAGAACACCATGACCTATCGCCCATGCAGGCTTGCCCCTGGTATCGGTGTCAGCCTGTTCTTCATCCCTACCCTCTTCGCCGCCTCGGCCAACCAACCACCCGGCCTGTTAAGCGACCCGGTCGATATCAGTAGCGATTTTCACGACTTTACCAACACGTTTTTCCTGGCCGACACGCTGGCCGCTTTCGACCCCGTCACCGCCACTGGCGCCATCTCCTGGCGCCGCCATCAGATGGTCCCGCGCATCGCCTTCGACAACATGGAGCCGGTGCTGCGCCCCTTCGCCGGCGAAACCTTCCCCGGCGGCGAATACGCCGTCGATCCCAGCTTGCCTTTCTCGATTCAGTTCGTCTCTCCGCGCACCGTCCGCATCCGCATCAGGACCGGCGGCGCCTCCCGGCCAGACGTGCCCTCGCTGATGCTGGTGGGCGAACCGCCGCGCGACGCCTCGTGGCGGTATTCCGCCGTCGAGGGAGGTCATCGCTATACCAGCCAGGCAGGGTCGGTTACGATTCTGACCAACCCCTGGCACATCGAATTTCGGGATGCCCAGGGCAAGCTGCTGACCCGCACCAATCACACCGCTGACAACCAGAAACTGCTCGACCCGGTACTGCCGTTTTCCTTTATTCGCCGGACCTCGGATTATTCGCGCAGCCTGGCCGCGGTGTTTTCCCTCAGCCCGGGCGAGAAGCTGTTCGGCTGCGGCGAATCCTTCACCCGCCTGGATAAGCGCGGCCAGAAGATCGTGCTGTGGGCCAACGACGCCAACGGAGTGGAGAGCGGCCGCATGTACAAGCCGATTCCGTTCTTCATGAGCAACCGGGGATACGGCATGTTCGCGCACACCTCGGCGCCGGCCACATTCGATTTCGGCGCCTCCTACAGCATCGCGAACTCCCTGCTGCTGGGCGATGACGAGCTGGACCTGTTCGTCTTTCTGGGCGCTCCCAAGGACATCCTGAACGAGTACACCAACCTGACCGGCAAGCCTCCCATGCCGCCGCTGTGGTCGTTCGGATTGTGGATGAGCCGCATCACGTATTCGAGCGAGGCGGAAGTGCGCGCCGTGGCCGCCAAACTGCGCGAGAATCGGGTGCCGGCCGACGTGATCCACCTGGACACCGGGTGGTTCGAGACCGACTGGCGCTGCGACTACAAGTTCTCCACTACGCGCTTCCAGGACCCGGCCAGGATGATGGCCGACCTGAAACAGCAGGGCTTCCACATCTCGCTGTGGCAGCTTCCCTACTTCGTGCCCAAGAACCTTCTGTTCCCGGAAATCGTGGCGAAGGGGCTGGCCGTGAAGGACGGGCAGGGCAACCTGCCGTACGAGGACGCGATCCTGGATTTCACCAACCCGGCCACGGTCGCCTGGTACCAGGAGAAGATCGCCAACCTGCTGAAGATGGGCGCCGGGGCGATCAAGGTGGATTTCGGGGAGGCCGCGCCGCTCACCGGCATTTACGCCAACGGGCGCAGCGGATTCTACGAGCACAACCTGTACCCGCTGCGCTACAACAAAGCGGTAGCGGACATCACCCGCCAGGTGACGGGAGAAAACATCATCTGGGCGCGCAGCGCGTGGGCGGGCAGCCAGCGGTATCCGCTGCATTGGGGCGGCGATTCCGGAAATACCGACACCAGCATGGCGGCGACGCTGCGCGGCGGTCTATCGTTCGGCCTGAGCGGGTTCACCTTCTGGAGCCACGACATCGGCGGGTTCGCCCAAAAACCGCCGGAAGAGTTGTACCGGCGCTGGACCGCGTTCGGCATGCTGACCTCGCACAGCCGGTGCCACGGCGCGCCGCCGCGGGAACCATGGGAGTATAGCGCGCAGTTTCTCGACGATTTCCGCCGCGCCGACGAGTTGAAATATCGCCTGATGCCGTACATTTACGCCCAATCCAAAGATTCGACCGAGCGCGGCCTGCCGATGCTGCGCGCGCTGTTCGTCGAATTCCCCGACGATCCGGGCGCGTGGCAGGTGGAAGACGAGTACCTGTTCGGGGCGGATCTTCTTGTCGCACCTTTGATGGAGAGCGGAACGACGGGGCGCGATGTTTACGTGCCGAAGGGCCAGTGGATCGACTATCAGACAGGCAAGCTTTACGCCGGAGGCTGGCAGAAGATCGAGGCGGGCCAGATCCCGGTGGTGCTGCTGGTGCGGGAGGGTGCGATTATTCCACGCATGAAGCCGGCGCAATCGACCTCCCAGTTGGACTGGAAGAATCTGGAGATGGTGGTTTATGCCGCGAGCGCACAGAGCGCCCAAGGCCTTGTCTGCCTGCCCGCGGACAACGAGCTGCGGCGCGTGAATGCCGCCCGCCGCGGTACCGGGTTCGCTCTCACTGCCGATCCGCTCGCGGGCAAAGCCGCGTCCACGGTCCGGCTGTACTCCGAGGTTGCGCGGTAGGAGGCGGGAGGGTGCAAAAGATCCGAGTGTTCTTGCCGGCCCTGGTGGCGGTGACGTTGTTCGCCCAGGTGAAGGAGAGCCCCATCCCTCGCCTGGTGCGCAGAGACGGGCGTTATGCGCTCTTCGTGGATGGTGCGCCGTTCCTCATGCTGGGCGCTCAAGTTCACAATTCGAGCGCCTGGCCGGCGATGCTGCCGAAGGTATGGCCGGCCATGGAATACCTGCGCGTCAATACGGTGGAAATGCCCGTCTACTGGGAGCAGTTCGAACCCACCGAAGGGCATTACGATTACAGCGTCGTCGATACGCTGCTGGCCCAGGCCCGCGAACATCGCCTGCGGCTGGTCCTGCTCTGGTTCGGCACCTGGAAAAACGGCAGCCAGCATTACATGCCCGAGTGGATGGACATATCCAGCAGGTGGCGGCCGCCGGCAAAGCGGTCTACCCGCTCCCCCTATACGCCAATGCGGCGTTGCGCGACCCCATCGGACCGGGCGCTCCCGGCAGTTACGAAAGCGGCGGCCCCACCGATAACGTCATTCCCATCTGGAAAGTTGCCGCTCCGGCGCTCGATCTCGTCGCACCCGATATTTATATGAGCGACTCGGCGCCGTATCTGAAGGTGTTGGAGCTCTACCGCCGCGAAAACCAATTCCTGGTAACCGGCTTCTACAGCCGCGTGGATTTTCGTCCCGCCGACGCGGCCAGGCAACGCCAGTTCCTCCGCGTGGAAGAGGGCGCCTACGAAAAAGGTGTTTTCAAGCCGGTCCGCGTCTGGAATGGCGACGAGACCGATTGGGGCCTCAATTTCGGAGCCGATCCGGTGGTGCTGCGCGTGTCGGTGGCGACATACTCAATCGCCGAGCAGGCCGGCCGGATCTGCCGAAACTTCGTGCCTTGTTCGGCGACGAGTTCGTCATGGGACGGATGCCGGTACCCGCCGTCCCCTGCGTCTCGTAGCAGGCTCTTGGGGACGCCAGAACCGCCTTGCCACCATAGGAATCAGCAGGAGGTCCCGGCCATGCAGAATGTTTCGATTCGGAGGGCAAGTGAGCTATCCGCGGCGGCGAAGTCCGCCGTAGAACACCTTCTCGGCCGGTCAGTTGCGCCCGACGAGGGGATTAGCGTCGCTGCCGTTCCTCCGCAACGCGTTCCACCCTCGGAAAGCCGGGCCGTGCTCGCGCGGAATCTGGAAGTGTTCCTCAACCGCCGCGCGGACAAGGTCAACGGTCTTCCGGAAGTAGAAATCGATGCGGCCATCGATGAAGCCCTCCACGCCGTTCGGCACAAGCGTACATGAGGATCGTCCTTGATACGAATATCCCTGTTCGAGCAAACGCGAAAGCCAGGGGACCAGCCACGGAGATGAACCGTATGCCGCGATTCACGGATGGCTGCGCCTCTGTCCCGGTTCACGCACAATCCGTACGTGAGGCGCTACGGAGGGTGGCTCGGCGCTGTACGTGCCTTTCTAAGGGCGGTTGAGGTCGAGCCCGCCGCCGAAGGCTCCGGGCCCTGCGTCCCGCAACAGCCTGCGCGCGGTCCGAGGGATCCCTCGCTGCGGCTTCGGTTTCTAGTTATGAGGCGTGACCGGTTCTCTTGTCGACATTGCGGAGTGTCCCCCGCCAAAGATCCCAGCGTCGAGCTTCACGTCGATCATGTCGTTCAACGTCGTTCCATGGGTCGAGGGAGGCCCGACGACTCTGCAGAACCTCCAGACGCTATGCGCACGATGCAACCTGGGGAAGAGCGATCTGCAGGAAGACGGACCTGACTAACCCGCGCATGCGGGCGACCGGAGACGCCGCGAAGGCTCCGGCGCTTCGCCGCACGATGAGGTTCCGAACTCCTGAAGTCGCCCCGGCGGTTTTCTGGTGCTGAGGGGGAAAACGGGCTGACCCAACTGACGGGGAGCGGCGCGGGGAGGCAGGTGGTTCGGAGTCTCGTCCCTCCGCCGCATGTTACCCTCAACTTTCGTGTTCCAGCGCTTCATTTGGATGGTTTTAGATAGTGTCGGAATTGGCGCCATGCCGGATGCCGCGGCCTTCGGCGACCCGCCCGGTGCCGACACTCTGGGCAATATTGCACGCCTGCGCGGTCTCAAGCTGCCTAACCTGGAACGCCTCGGCATCGGCTGCATCAAGCCGCTGGCCGGCATCGCCGCCGTTCCCCAACCAGCCGCTTCTTATGGCCGCTGCACGCTGGCTTCGCCCGGCAAGGACACCACCACCGGGCACTGGGAAATGGTGGGCATTCATCTGGCCAGGCCGTTCCCGCTCTATCCCCACGGCTTCCCGCCCGTCATCATGGACGAGTTCGAACGCCGCATTGGGCGCCGTTCGCTGGGCAACAAACCCGCTTCCGGCACCGAGATCATCCGCGAGTTGGGCGAAGAGCATATCCGCACCGGCTCGCCCATCGTTTACACCTCGGCCGACAGCGTCTTCCAGGTGGCCGCGCACGAAGAGGTGATCCCGCTCTGGGAGCTTTACAAGATCTGCGAAACCGCGCGCGAAATCCTGACCGGGCCGAATGAAGTCGGCCGCGTCATCGCCCGTCCCTTCCTTGGCGAGCCCGGCAGCTTCCAGCGCACCGCCAACCGCCACGATTACGCCGTGCCGCCGCCCAAAGGCATGCTGCTCGATCGACTGGCCGCCGGCGGCATCCGCGTCGATAGCGTAGGCAAGATCTTCGACGCTTTCCTGGGCCGCGGCATCGAACGTTCGTCCAAGACCACCGGCAACGCTGACGGCATGGCCAAGACGCTCGAAACCATGAAAGACGCCGGCGCGGGCCTGATCTTCGTCAACCTGGTGGATTTCGATCAACAGTACGGACACCGCAACGATGTCGCCGGCTACGCCCGCGCGCTCGAAGAGTTCGACGCCTGGCTGCCTGAATTCGAAGCCGCGCTCGCGCCCGGCGACCTCGCCATCTTCACCGCCGACCACGGTTGCGACCCCACCGTCCCCGGCACCGACCACACGCGCGAATATGTGCCGCTCATTGCCTTTGGACCCGGTGCGAAGGCCGGCCGCGACCTCGGCATCCGGGCATCGCTTTCCGATATCGGCCAGACCGTGGCCGAAAACTTTGGCGTGCGCCTCGAACACGGCGCCAGCTTCCTGAAAGAGATCTTATGAGAAAACCAGTCATGGCGGGCAATTGGAAAATGTACAAAACGCCCGCCGAAACCACGCAGTTTTTCGAAAAGTTCCGCCCCCTGGTGGAACGGGCTACGCATTGCGAGGTGGTGATCTGTCCCGCTTTCACCAGCCTCTTTGCGGCGGCGGACGCAGTCAAAGGCTCGGCCATTCGCATCGGCGCGCAGAATATCGCCTGGGCCAAGGAAGGCGCCTTCACCGGTGAAATTTCCGGCCCCATGATTCAATCCACCGGCGCCACTTACACTCTGGTCGGCCACAGCGAGCGGCGCCAGTACTTCGGCGAAACCGACAAAACCGTGCTCGATCGGACCAAGGCGGCCCTGTCGTATGCGCTTACGCCCATCGTCTGCGTGGGAGAGCGCCTGGAAGAGCGCGAAGCCGGCAAGACCGCCGACGTCCTCGCCACCCAGATCCAGAACGGGATCGCCCCTCTGCTGCCCGGCCAGTTTGCCGCCATCGTCATCGCCTATGAACCGGTGTGGGCCATCGGCACCGGCAAGACCGCGACCCCCGAGATTGCCGCCGACGCCCATCGCACCATCCGCGCACAAGTGCTCGCCGCCTTCGGCGAGGAAGCCGCCGCCGCCGTCCGCATTCTCTACGGTGGCAGCGTCAAGCCGGACAACGTGAAAACCCTGATGGCGCAGCCGGAAATCGACGGCGTCCTGGTAGGCGGCGCCAGCCTCGACCCCGTGTCCTTCGCCTCGATTGTCAACTTCTAAGTCGCTGAGTGGGGCAGACGATCGCCTTTTGTCGTCTGCCCTTCCCCGGAGCCAGGACACCCGTTGTGTCCGGCAGCGCGCTAATCTGGCACAGGGAGCCTGCTATGTCTTTTCAGATTCTGTCGCATTCATTCGCGGAAGGTGGCTGGATTCCGGAATTGCATTCGTGCCAGGGCGCCGACCTTTCCCCGGCGCTCGAATGGAGCGGTGAGCCGAAGGATGTGCGCAGCTTCGCGGTCGTGGTGGAAGACCCGGACGCGCCTTCGGGCACGTTCTGTCACTGGCTCGTCTACGACATTCCCGCCGACGTGCACAACCTGGCACAGGGCGTCAAACCCGGCTCGGTGGGAGTGAGCGGCGCCAACGACTTCGGCCGGTTGGGTTATGGCGGCCCGTGTCCGCCCCCGGGAAAGCCGCACCGGTACTATTTCCGGCTGTATGCGCTCGACGTCCATACGCTCGGTCTCCACCCGGGAGTGGACCGCCGCGAATTGATACAGGCCATCAAGGGGCACGTCACGGCGGAGACCCAGTGCATGGGCCGGTTTCAGCGCCGCTAAGACCGGAGCTTCGGCTTGAGTGGCCCGCCGCGGGACTGTCAGTTGCCCAGGTTGATCCACGTGCGGAGTAAGGCGCACCGCCAAAAGCACCGGCGCCGGTAGCTACAATGGCTCTTCCACCAGGGAGAACCAATGCTCTACAGAAAAGTGCCGAAGACGGGAGACGAGTTGTCGATCCTGGGATTCGGCTGCATGCGCCTGGCGCAGAAGGATGGGCGGATCGACGAAGAAAGGGCGACCGGCCAGATCCGCTACGCCATCGACCATGGGGTAAATTATATCGACACGGCCTGGCCCTATCATGGGGGCGAAAGCGAGCCCCTCGTCGGCCGAGCCCTCGCCGGCGGATATCGCGAGCGAGTGAAACTCGCGACCAAGCTGCCGGCATGGATGGTCAAAAGCCGCGCGGACATGGACCGCTTTCTCGACGCGCAACTGCGGAAACTAGCCACCTCCCGGATCGATTACTACCTGGTTCACTCGCTCAATGGAGGGACTTGGGACCGGGTCGCGGCGCTCGCCGTGACGGAGTTTCTCGACCGGGCTCGGTCCGACGGGCGGATTGTAAATGCCGGTTTCTCTTTTCACGGGCTCCGTGAGGATTTCAAACGCATCGTCGACGCCTACGCCTGGACATTCTGCCAGATTCAATATAACTACCTCGACGAGGATCACCAGGCCGGCACCGAGGGGCTGAAGTATGCGGCCTCTAAGGGCATGGCCGTAATCGCGATGGAGCCGTTGCGCGGCGGCACGCTGGCCGTTTCCCCGCAGCCGCCGGCCATCGACGCAATCTGGCGGGAAGCCGAGCGGCGCCGTTCCCCGGCCGAGTGGGCTCTGCGCTGGGTCTGGGACCACCCGGAAGTGACGGTGGCCCTGTCGGGAATGAACGACGAAGCGCAGGTGGAAGAGAACCTGGCGATCGCCTCCGGCGCAGGTCCCGAATCGCTCACGATTGAGGAAGCCGGCCTGGTGGCTCGAGCGGCGCGGAAATACCGCGAGATCATGAAGGTCGGCTGCACCGGCTGCGGATACTGCCAGCCGTGCCCGTCGGGAATCGATATCCCCGGCTGCTTCGATCTGTTCAACGCGTTTCACACTTTCGGCAGGAAACAGGAAGCGCTGTTCCTGTACGTGGTGCGAGCCGGCGGTTTCCTGTCGGGCCATCCGGCTTATGCCTCGCTATGCGCGCACTGCCTGGAGTGCCTGGAAAAATGTCCCCAGGAACTTCAGATTCCGGACCTGCTGGAGCAGGTCGCGAGCGAGTTCGAAGGGGAGGGACTGCGGGAGCGCGAGGCTATGGCGCGCCGCTTCTTCCAGGGGTGAAGCGGGCAACCCGAATCAGCGAGTTTCCGTGGAGCGCAGTTGCTGCGCGGTTCGCTCCACGGCAGCCATCAGGCGGAGCGTGTTTTCGCCGTAAATTTTGCGGATGTCCGCGGCGGTGTAACCTTCCTCCAGCAACGCGCGGGTCAGATTGGGCCACTTATCGACGCTGTCCAGGCCCTCGGGGGCGCAAGAGATGCCGTCAAAGTCGCTTCCCAGCCCAACCGCGTCCACTCCGGCCAGTTCCACCACGTGGTTGATGTGCCGGACCACGTCGGCCAGAGTGGCCCTTTGTTCCGGCGGCGCGCCCACCCGGGTGCGCGCCTCGCGCATGGCCGTACGCAAACCATCGGGGTTGTTGGCGTATTTGGCCATCAGCTCGTCGCGGATGGGCCGCAGCCTGGCTTCAAAATCGGCCTCGGCTTTGGCCGCGCCGGCATTCAGAAAATCGCACGAGAGATTGATCTGGACCACGCCGCCTTTCTTGGCCAGGGCGCGGATCATCTCGTCGGTCATATTGCGCGGCGCCGGCGCGATGGCCCGGCAGGAGGAATGCGACGCGAAGATCGGCGCCTGGCTGGTTTCGAGAGCGTCCCAGAAGGTCTTGTCGGAAACGTGCGAAATGTCGACGATCATCCCCAACCGGTTCATTTCGCGCACCACCTCTTTGCCGAATGGCGAGAGGCCGTTATTGGGCTTGTTGTCGTCTCCGGAGGAATCCGCCCAGTGGTTGCTGTTAGCGTGTGTCAGGGTCATGTAACGCACTCCTTCGTCGTAGTATCGGCGCAGCAACCGGAGGCTGTCTTCGATGGCGTGACCGCCTTCGATACCGAGCAGCGCGGCGATTTTGTGCTGCCGGTGCGCGCGGCGGATATCGGCCACGGTAGTAGCGAGGAGGAAATCCCGAGGGTACTTCTCGACGATGTCGTGGCGCACGGTATCGATCATCTGCAGCGTACGGTTGGCCGAGCGATTGCCGTTCACGTAGCTGGCGGCCACGTATACGGCGAAAAACTGCGCTCCCATCCCGCCCGCCTTCATGCGCGGCAGGTCGGTCATATGATCGGTGTTCGGCTTGCCGATATCGAGCCCGGCCACGGTGGCGCTGGTGACGTCGTTGTGTGTATCGATGAGGATGGCGGAGGCGTGGACGCGCTTCACCTCGGCATCCGTAACGGTGTGCCTATGCCGGCCGGGAGCCTGGGCCGCGAGCACTGCCGGTAAGACCAGGCACGGTAGGATTCGAGCGAGTGCGTTCACTTGGGGCAGAATAGCACGGCGGAATCGCGGTCCACCAGGCGCTCCGGTTTGCGCGGTAACCCGATCTGGGGATCTCACGGTTTGGGCGGCGCAAACCGCTCCCTCGCGGTCGCGGCTCGGTAAAGAACGCCGCGTGTGTTCAATCGCTTACCGAGCCACGACCGCCAGGGAGCGGTTTCCTGAGCTGATTTCCCCAAGACCGGTTAAGTCTTACCAGGACGCATGGAACTCATCATACACGGCGCTACAATGGACCTCTGCGGCCGCTGGCGCCCTTCCGGCTGGATGTCGTAGCAAGAATGGTGGCTTCCTCGGACCCGTCGAGGTCGGAGCGAAGTCCCCAAACCAGAGCGGTAGGATATCGGGTTCCGGACTAAGGCGTCGGAACCTGGCCTACGGGAGAGCGTGCAATGCGTTGGCCGTCGATTCGCAGGATTGCTAAAGATGACTGCGCCGGTGGGCGAAGCGGCCATCCGGCGGTGAAGACACCCGGATTCGGGAACATGCCGTCCGCCGGATATCCTCACAGGACATTGCGGTGCCTCCTATCGGCGGCGGCGATCTTCTGCGCCACTCACGTTTACGCGGCCGCTCTCACCGTGACCCGCTTCGACGACACCGAAGCGGTAAGCGGCGGCATTCCGGGCACCGGTCCCGGCGCAACCGGCGACTTGCGCGCGGCCATTCTGAACGCGAACAGTGGCGACACGATTCTGTTCATCTGTTCCTCCGCTCCTTGCACCATCGTTCTGAACGGGCCGCTGCCTCCCATCACCTCCAACCTTACCATCGATGGCGGCACGTTTGGCCGGATCGTGATTGACGGCAACAGCCTGTATCGCGTCTTCTTCGTGGACGTCGGGACGGTGGCCCTAAGCCATCTGCAGATCCAGAACGCCCTCGCCCAGGGAGGCAATGGCGGCGCCAGCGCGCTGGCGTGCGGAGGCGGAGGCGCGGGGCTGGGAGCGGGTCTGTTTGTGAACGGAGCGACGGCAGCGGCAACCGTCACCGTGACCCAGGTCTACTTCCTCCAAAACAGCGCCGCTGGCGGGAACGGCGGCTGCTACAGCGGCTACCACGGCTCTGGCGGGGGCGGCGGGCTTGGCGGAAATGGCGGCGACGCTGCGGGTTTCGAGGACAATTCCACCAGTGGCGGTGGTGGCGGCGTGCTGGGGCCAGGCGCGAACGGCAGCACGACCAGCCTCGATGGGGCTGCCGGCGGACTCGGAGGCGGAGGCGGCGGCGACCAAAATAGGGATGCATCCGCCGCCCAGGGCCCTGGCGGCGCTGGTTATGCTTCCAATGCCGCGGGCGCTAACGGTACCGATTCGAACGCCGGCAACGGCGGGTTTGGCGGGGGCGGGGGAGGCAGTGACTACCAAGGCGGCAACGGCGGCTTCGGCGGCGGCGGTGGCGGGTCCGGAGGAACCGGTGGTGCTGGTGGACCAGGCGGCGGAGGTGGAGGCGGCAGAACCTCGGGCGCCGGCGGCATATTGTTCGGCGCGGTACAGGGCGGGGCTGGGGGTATGTATTACGCTGGGCCGGCTACACAAGGCGGCGGTGGAGCGGCAGCCGGGCCCGATATCTTCGTCAACCAGGGCACTTTGACCACCATCGACAGCGTTTCTTCGGGTGCGATCGCCACCGGCGGACCCGGCGGCACCTTCGGACCTCACGGCGGGAATGGCGGCTCCGATGCTACCCCGGTTTTCAACTATAACGGCACCGTCAATGGCTCTAGTGCGCAAGGCCCCATCGCCGGCGCTCTTCCCGGCAACGTGGTATCGGCTCTGAGCTTCTCCGTCCCCGCGTCCGCCACGCCCGGCGCCTCATTCAGCTTCAGTGTCACGGCCCTCAACCCGTCGGACGCTACCGATACGTTCTACAACGGCACCGTTCATTTCACCTGCACCGATCTTTCAGCTACTCTGCCCGCCGACACCACGTTCGCCAGCGGCGTCTCCGGCACCCTGACGGCAACCTTCAGGACGCCGGGCAACCAGACCATCACCGCCACCGACACGGTCACCTCCTCGATTACGGGCACATCGGGCACGATAGCGGTGAGCGCCGTTTCCACCTCGACTTCGGTTTCCCCATCGTCCGCGACGGTGACCTACGGAACCGCGCAGACCTTTACGGCGACCGTGACCTCCGGCGGGTTTGCGGTGACAGCCGGAACCGTCACCTTCACCGACACGACCACGGCTACAACCCTGGCGAGCGGGCTGGCACTGAACGGCATTGGCCAGGCGGCTACCACCGCTACTCTGGCGGCTGGCGGCCACACCATCCAGGCGACATACGTTCCCGACGCCAGCCACGCGGGCAGTTCCAACACAACCGGCGTCAACGTGAACAAAGCCACGCTGACCGTGACGGCGAATAACGCCGGCAAGGTGTACGGCGCGCCTCTACCCGCATTCGCGGCGACCATCACCGGCTTCGTCCATAGCGATCCTTCGGCGGTGGTCGGCGGCTCCGCGAGCCTGACCACCACCGCTACCGCATTGTCGCCCGTAGCCGGTTATGCGATCACCGTCACCGCGGGCACGCTGGCGGCGGCCAACTACACTTTCACCTTCGTCAGCGGTACCCTGACCGTATCGAAAGCCAGCACCGGCATCACGCTCATCGTCTCCGCGGGCACGCTGGCCGCCACGGTTACGGTGGTCCCGCCGGGAGCCGGCACACCCACGGGCACGGTGCAATTCCTGAATGGAAACGCGCTTCTGGGCACGGTGCCCTTGACGGGGACGACGGCCAGCCTGCCCGGATCGGTGGGCACCATCGTCGCCGTTTATTCCGGGGACGGCAATTTCAGCGGCAGCGCGTCGAACCCGGTCACGATCTATCCGCCGGCCACATCTTCGCTATCGCTGACCAGCAGCGTAAACCCGTCGTCGCTGGGGCAGGCAGTCACCTTCACCGCCGTTGTCGGGACGAGTGGCGGGCCGCCCGGCACCGGGCCGCCTACCGGAAGCGTGCAATTTTCGGATGGCGCGGCGCTGCTGGGCAGTGGCACCGTTTCGGGCGGCCGGGCAACATTCAGCACCAGCGCGCTGACCGGCGGGCACCACACCATCATGGCCCAATACAGCGGCGATTCGACGTGGCCCACGGCCCAGGCCAGCTACGGCCAGACGGTCAATGCGCCAGTCACCATCACCGTGACAAGTTCCGCAGCCTCGGTCTACGGCCAGGCCGTGACCCTGACGGCCAACGTCAGCGCTACCGTGCCGGCGGGATTCGCGGCGCCAACCGGACAAGTGACGTTCTCTTTAGCACCGGTGAGCATATTTGGTCCATCAACGCCGCTGGGTACCGCGCCACTGACATCCGGGACGGCGACGCTCAGCGTCACTACCCTGGCCGTGGGCACCGAGACGATCGCGGCGCAATACAGCGGCGACGGCACCTGGAATGCATCGAGCGGTTCGACCGCGGTGACGGTTTCGCCGGCTTTCACGGGTACCGCGGTTTCACTCGCCATCGCTTCGGGCCAAATCGTTCTGGCGAGCGCGGTGGCCGCAGTGGCGCCGGGCGCCGGCACGCCCACCGGCAGCGTGCAGTTTGTGGACACGTCGAACCACACGCCGGTCTCGAGCGCCAGCCTTTCGGGAGGGAAAGCCTCGGCCACGATTGCCGCCGGCGCGGCGTCCACGGTGCTGGCGCGGCCGATCTCGGCGGTGTATTCGGGAGACGGCAATTTCAAAGGCAGCGCTTCCACGCCGCTTCCGGCGGTGGTGAATGCGGCTGCGAACCTTTCGGCCAGCTTCGCCGCCGACGAAATCGCCAGCCTGTTCGGCATCGTCGGGCTGACGGGCGATACTCCGGCCGCGCAACCGTTGACGACGTCGCTGGCCGGGGTGACGGTGAACATCGCCGACAGTGCCGGCACCAGCCGCCTGGCGCCGCTGTACGGAGTGTTCGCCTCCGCCGGCCAGATCAACTTCCTGGTGCCGGCCGGTTCCGCTTCGGGTCTGGCACTGGTGACCATCGCGCTTCCCGGCGGCGCCACGCCGACGACCGCAATCGACCTTGCGAACACGGCGCCCGGAATCTTCACCGCGAACATGGACGGGCAGGGCCCCTATGCGGGCCAGGTGATCTATGTCCACGCGGATGGCTCGCAGACGGTGGCAAACTCGGCCGCGCCCAGCGCGGGCGGCAATACCTATGTGCCCCTCCCGATCGACCTGGGCACGACTGGCGACCAGGTATTCCTGGTGCTCTACGGCACCGGCCTTCGCCATGCCGGTGCGCTGACGGCGGCGCTGAACGGCGTGAGCGTGCCGGTCGCCTACTTCGGCGCGCAGGGAAGTTACGCGGGGCTGGACCAGATCAACCTGGGTCCGCTGCCCGCGACCCTGGCGGGAGCGGGGCTGATCAATCTCGCGATCGGCGCGGACGGACAGGCAGCGAACACGGTGACGGTGGCTATCCAATAAGTCTACTTGCGGCCGCGCGCATTCGGGTGCTTAACCGTATCTTGGTGGAGTTCGTTCCGGAAACCGCTCCCTCGGAAAGCCGTGTGAGAATTGGCTGGCAGGCGGAACCGCCTGCCCCACCCAAAAAACCGCTCCCTCGGCGGTCGCGGCTCGGTAAGCGACTGAGGACACGCAGCACTCGTAACCGAGCCGCGACCGCGAGGGAGCGGTTTCCTCGCCTAACTAAACCGTGAAGTCCCCAGATCGATTAAGCACCCCACGCATTTCCAGGGCTGCGAGCGAGCCGCGTAGGACCCTGGCTTCCGATCACAGAGGAAGACAGCGGGCCAAGCATAACTTACAAGCACGGCTCCCGGGTCGAGTCCCCCATTACTTCACGGCCCCGTCGATTGGCTTCGATGGCCGTTTGCGAGCCAAGGGGGTCGCCATGACCTGGTTGAACGTCAGCGTGTAGTTGCCGAGCGAATAGGCATAAGCCAAGGGCTTGGCAACTACATAGTACGTGCCGGCAGGCAGGGTTTGGATGACTTCGGCGTTGGCGCCACCACCGGAACTGCCGTCTTGCGCGACCACGTCATCCTGCCCGTCGAGCACCGCCAGGGCGGCATCGAAATCGGTGGAAGCCAGCAGCAAGTCGACCGGCGCCGCCGATGCCAGCGTGAGCGAATAAATGTCCGCAAATGTGCCGTCGACGTACTGGCAGGAGGTAATCGCCAGCGTGCCGGAAACGCTGCTACCCGGCGTCAGGCTCGCGAGCGGCGCACAAAAGGCGGGCCGCGGTCCGGAGGCCGCGACAAGACTCACCTGGTACAAGCCACCCGTTCCGCCGGCATCGGCGCTGGCTGCCAGTTGGTAGGTGCCGGCCTGCAGGAACTGGACGATCAGCGGATCGTTTGCCGCGTAGCTGTCGTCGTCGCTGCGAAGATAGTTGGCGGAGGAGTCGGTGAGTGCGAGATGCCCCTGAAGCTGGCCGGAGGTCATTACCGCGGCGATAACGCCCATCGAAGGCAAGGTGAACTGGTAGAAATCCGCCGGCTGACCGTTGGCCGCGGTACACCCTCCGGAGCCCAAGTCGGTGATGTAAAAGCTATTGGGAAACAGGCTGACAAACTGCGCGCAGGCCGCTAGCGTGGTTCCGGACTGGGGAGCGAATGTGGTCGTCAATTCGTAGCTGCCCGCACCCGCCATGGCCGCCGCCAGAATGGTGTAGCTCCCGGCCGGCAGCACGGCGGATCCGTTCGAATCCCCAAGCTCTTCGGTGTCGCTCGCGAGGTAAATCAGGTTGCCCTTGGCGTCGCTGAGCGCCACCTGTCCGGTGAAGCTGGAAGTTGCCAGGTCCACGTCGAGAGTTCCGGCGCTCGCGAGCGTCAACCCGTATTCATCGGCCAGCCCGAGGCTGGTACGACAACTGGTGGCGGACGCCAGAGTCCCGGAAATCGCGCCGGCGGGTTGGGCCGTCGCCACCGCGCAGGGCTGCGGAGCGCCCGCCGTGAAGGCGTAGGTCAACTGGTAATTGCCCACCGTTCCGCTGCCCGAAACCAAGGCGATGTACGTCCCCGGCGCCAATTGCATGCGGATATCGGAAACTCCCGCGCCTCCGCCGCCGGAGTCGGCAGCGAGCGAATTGCCGGCCGCATCCAGCAGGCCGAGTGCCGGCACGAACGCACCGCCGGCGACGGTGAACTCCGCCAGACCCGCGGCTGCCACCTGAACGTAATAGTAATTGAAATAGGTGGGGCTGCCGCCATTTTCCACAAGCGTGGAACATCCGCCGGCTGTAATCGCATTCAAGTCCTGACCGGGCGCGGCGAATGTGGTTTGCGGGAAGCAGGTTTCCGATGCATCCGGCCCAAAGCTGGTCGTGAGCTGATAGGCGCCGGTGGTGTCCGAGGTGGAAACCACGATTTCATATTGCGATTCTTCACTCACTACCGCAGTCAGGCTGGTAGTGCCGCTGGCGGCAACCGTACCGTCCGCGTTGCGCACGATCAGCACCGGCGTGAACCCGGTCGCGGTCACCGAAACCGACAGCACTCCCCAGCCATAAGTTGAGAGTGCATACCCTTCATATAGCGTGCCGGAGGGCATCGCGCAGCCCGACGATCCCAGCACGCCGTTGACGGTCTGATTCAGTCCCACGGCCGGGAACTTGTTGCAGAGCATGCCGGTCTCCGGCGTAAACGAGGACTGGACCGAGTACGCGCCCAGCCCGCCGCCGGCCTGCGCGTTCACCAGCAGCGTGTAGAAGCCCGCCTCAATGGGCCGCTGGATACTCACGCCCTGGGCCAGACTGGCGCCAGTCGTATCCCGCAGGATCAATACCAGGCCACCCGGCGTGGTCGTCAGGCCAATCTGGATCTGCCCGCGAACGGGCAAGGCAAGACGATAACTGTCGTAGGCGCTGCCGTCGGAAAGTTGGCAACTGGAAGCAGTCAGCGCGCCGCTGATCTGACCCGCCGGCAGCATACTCGCCGGGACGCAGTTCTGGCCAGCCAGCACGGAAAGGCCGAACAGAAAAGCTCCGAGTAGCTTCATCGCTCCGAACACGTCTTTTGCATTGCCTTAGTACGACTTCATGTTAGCAAGATACGACTGGCCCTTCCGCCGGGTTACCTGACCGGATCTTGCCGCTGAGTGCCATCAGCCACGCCAGCCTGTCAAAGCCGGGCTCGAACTGACGTGGCTTGCCTGACCTGCAACCATGGCATACTGGGGAAAATGAGATTTCCATGGTTTGCGGCAGCGGCCGCGTGTCTGGCGTTGAGTGGATGTTCCTCGCCGGAGCCGGCCAAAGAGGCGGCGGTCCGGAGTTTCAAGGCGCCGGACGTATTCAAGATCAAGCTCGATACTTCGAAGGGACCGGTGGCGATTGAAATTCACCGCGATTGGGCGCCGATCGGGGCGGATCATCTGTACGACCTGGTAAAGCATGGCTACTACGACGGGGCTCGTTTCTTCCGCGTGTTGCCGGGCTTTATGGCGCAGTTCGGCATCGCCGCGGATCCGGCCGTGACCAGGAAATGGGTGGACGCGCGGATTCCCGACGACCCGGTGACGCAGCACAACACGGTGGGCATGCTGACCTACGCCACCTCGGGACCGGCTTCGCGCACCACCCAGCTTTTTATCAATATGGCCGATAATTCCCGGCTGGATTCGCAGGGCTTCGCGCCGCTGGGCACGGTGATTTCCGGCATGGATGCGGTGATGAGCTTTTATTCCGGCTACGGCGAAGGCGCGCCGAGCGGGGCCGGACCGGACCAGCAGACGATCACCAGCCAGGGGAACGAGTACCTGCAGGGCCATTTTCCCTTGCTCGATTTCATCAAGACGGCGACGGTGGAGTGATATAGTGGAGGGAGCCCCGATGTGAAGGGGACCAAGAAGTAATCCATACAGGGTCAAATTGGATCGACGCGGCCCGGCGGGAGCGAAAAGCTTCCGCCGGGTTGTCTGTTGTTGTGGGACAGGCCTCCTGGCCTGTCGCGGGCCGTCCGCATAGGAATGGCTGAACCGCTAAGGTATACCGTCATCGTTGAGCGCGCCGAAACAGGCTATGGCGCCTACGTCCCCGACCTGCCCGGATGCGGCGCCACGGGGAAGACCGAAGCCGAGGTGCGAGACCGTATCCGAAAGGCCATTGAAATACACCTCCGCAGCATGCGCGAGGATGGCGACCGAATTCCCGAGCCCACCTCAACAGGACGGACCACCGAAGGCGATGGCCCGTCCCCGTTGCGCTAGGGAAGATCTACCGGTGTCGCACCGGCCAGATCGATGGCGTTGAACAGGAACTTGAAGGTCCCGTGCGGTTGCGCGCGGAAGGTGATCTCGGGGCCGAACAAGTATACCTTTCCTTTACCCAGACTCGCCTCTACGCCTTCGACGGCGCCGGACAGGTATTGCTGACCCCACGCCCAACCGCTGCGCAGTGGTTCCGGCGTGGCAAACCAGGCAATTGGGTATGTGTCACGGAGAGCGGCGTCCGGCGACAGATGAAAAGCGGGGTCGTTGTCGTAGAACACATCGAGCTTCCCTGGCAGGCCGTAGGCAATCGGCAGGGTGTTATCGACGGTGGCTTGCAGAACCGATCCCGGCACGTAAAACTTCGACGTGGGGAGCCTTTTGGGGCTGCCATCCGGGCCCAATTCGGTGAGTGCGTTGGTAACCGGCAGACCAAGGACCGAGCCGAAGCCGGCCGAACTGCCGATGGCCAGCAGCGTTCCGCCGTCTTCGACAAAGCGGCGAAGCGGCGGCGCGGTAGTCGCGAGGGTAACGTTGCCGATCTCGTCTTTGAATTCATCCGGCACGCTTCTCTGCCCACCTCCACGTCCGCCACGGCCACCGCGTCCGCCGGCCGCATCCGGCCCGCCACCACCGCCGCCGCGATTTCCGCGGCCCTCGCCGCCGGGAAGACCGCCGCCGGGGAAGATCAATATATCGAATTTGCTCTTGAGGTCGCCGGCATCCAAAGCGGGGCCGTAGACGCGCTGATAGGTCGTCGGGAAAGCTTGTTCGAACAGCCAGCGGATCTGGCCCGAATCCTGCGACCCGCCGTAGCGGTCCCACAGACCGACACGCACGGGGTGCAGTTTGAGGGCGGCGCCGGAAGGCCGGGCCACGGTCGCCTCGAAGCTCAGGCCTATTTCCGCGGCCAGCTTGTCGAGCAGCGCTGCGGTGGAGGGCCGGGCAGGTATATAAATGGCGCCGGCGGGGTAGGTCTTGCCGTTGGCGGTGAATTCCTTCTTCAGCCAGTAGACGTCTTCTCCGGCCGCCAGGAGGCGATTGGTGGCGACAAACGAATCGTTAACCTGATGGCTCAGCAGGTAACCCACGGTACCGGCCGCGTGCGAGACTTTTCCGGGCGGGGGCTTCAGCAGGTCGGGGATCTTTTCGAACGGGCCCTCGAAGCCATCGAGGATACGGTCGAACTGCACACCCATCTGGAAGGCGAGCGTATAGCCGGTGATGTCATAGGGAGGGCGCGGCGGACCGCCGGGGTAGACGAAATCGTTGGGGTGGTCCTGCGGTTCCAGCATATCGCGGAGATGCGGACGGAAAGCCTGGGCGGCCAATACGATATAGGAGCCGGCCGGATACGCTTTGCCGGCGACCTGGAAGTCCCGCGTAGCGCGATCGACCACCACGCCGGCCTTAATCAGCGCGTTGACGAATTTCGTGGCAGTGAGGAAATCGGGCTGATCCGAAGGAATGATGTAGCCGCGAGGGTCGCGCGCCTCGGGCGTGTGCAACTGTTCCCAGTATTTGAGGGGCAAGCCTTGGTTGAATCCGCCGCCTCCGCCGGTATCGCCGGCGGGTGCAACCGCGCCGCCGCGCCGGCCCGCACCCGGTTCGTCTTTGGCGTATTGGGCTTCCAGGGCGGCGATGCGCTTGGGCGTCAGCGTCCAGTAATCCTGGCTGCCGCGCTCGATGGAGTTCTTCCCGGCGCGATAGATCCGGTACAGGAACTCCTCCCGGAAGCGGGACGCGATGTCGAGAATGGCCCAGTCGGCGGTAAGCAGATAGTCGATGGTCTGGCGCTGGTGCCACTCCTGGCGGGGGCCGATGGGCGCCGGTTGGTCTCCGTTCGCCAGCAGCTTGTTAGCAACCAGCGGAATGCTGATAGGCGTCGGATTGCCGATGATTTCCGAGAGCAGGCCGATCTGATTGTGGAAGCCCGTGGTGGTGCGGTCTCCGCCGTTGAACCAGGTGGAGTAGGGGGCGTTGGTGCGCATCACGGCGCCGGGTTTGCCCTCGGCCAGAAAACGTTCATGCACCGCCGCCGATACCAGGTCGATTCCGATGGGAACCAGCGGGTCCTGGTTGTAATTGAAGGGGTCGCGGAATGGCGCAAAGAACAGCACCGCGCCGGCCGGTCCGGTCTGGTGCTGGTTGTACATGATCTGGGGAATCCATTCGACGTACATCTGGCGGTTGACGGCTTCGGTTTCGGGCTGATTGGCGATGTAGGAGTCGCGGTTGTCGTCGTGGCCGACGTATTTCTGGTAAAGGCGCGGAATGCTATTGGTATTGCGAAGTTTCGGATCGCTCTCCCGCATATACCAGTTCGAGACCAGCTCCATGCCGTCGGGGTTGATGGGAACCAGCAGCAGAATGTCGTCGTTCAGGATGCGGAGGGTTTCCGCGTCGTTGCGCGTGAGCAGCTCGTAGGTCTCGGTGAAGAGGGCCTGCGCGTTGACGCATTCGGTAGCGTGGAGGCCGCCGTCGATCCAGACAACCGCCTTGCCCTCGGTAGCGAGAGCGCGGGCCTGTTGGTCAGTCAAGCCTTCGGCCCGGCCCAGCTTTTGCGAAATCTCCTTGTACCGCGCCAGGTT
This sequence comes from Bryobacterales bacterium, assembly GCA_003164035.1. Lineage (GTDB taxonomy): Bacteria > Acidobacteriota > Terriglobia > Bryobacterales > Bryobacteraceae > JBEKYD01. The sequence goes on from PLRS01000052.1 coordinate 116,445, forward strand.
CTTGAAGTTGCCCGGCGCGGTGATAATCGCCATTACGATCGGGCGATCTTCGGCGGTCTTACCAATGGGAACCAGCTTGATGCGGTCGGACTGTTTGACTACGATATTCCAGTAGTCGAGCAACTGAGTGTAGTTGGCCAGAAAATAGTCGTCGCCGACGGTGTACCCGCCGAATTTCGGTTCCGTGATCGCCTTTTGCGCATACACGATGCCGCTTATAGCCAGAATGAGGGCGGCCAGCCGTGGCGCGCCCGATCTTCGTGTGCTGATTTGCATGAGGAATCTTTCCTTGCTTAAGGTTTCTTTTCGGCCTCGGCCCTTGACGGCAAGCGAACCGGGGCGAATGCCAAAACAGAGGTGGATGGCATCGTCGATCGGTTTCCGGCTGAGTTGGATCAAATCATAGGCGGTCCCTCATCGTCACCAACGGCGTTTCCCCGTCGATGGAAAGCGGCGTGACCGGGTCGATCAGAGTCCAGCACACCGCGCCCAAGCCGTAGATCGCCGCCGAACACCAGAAGGCGACGTTCCATCCATTGCGGGTGGAGGAGAGCAAAAGGCCCATGACCGCGGGGGCGACGCTGCCTCCGAAATGACCCAGCATGTTCATGAAGCCGGAAACCGTGCCGACGTGCTCGCCGCCGATATCCATGGCGGTCGTCCAGGAAATGGGCCCACTGAATTCCGCCGCGAAACTCGAAAGGCTGAGCACACCCAGAGCCAGCACCGGCTGGGAAATCCAGGTGAACAACAACAGCAGCGCTCCCGCTCCGCCGTAGGCGACGTAGGCGAGCAGCCGCCGGGCACGCGAAACGCTATCCAGGCGGACGACCAGCGCCGAAAGCGCACAGCCACCCACCAGGCTTCCCAGGCCGGCCGTGAGCAGGGGCAGACCGGCGGCCAGTGAGCCGTGGCGCAGATCCAACCCGCGCGCCTGGTACAGGTAGAGGGGCAGCCAGGTAATGTAGAAGTAGAATCCGTAGTAGTGGCAAAACCATTGCGCCCCGAGCGCCCACAGGCTCCGGGCGCGAACCAGCTTGCCCCATTCCACCGCGTGGCCACTCGCGGGCCCGCCGGCGGCGGGTCGCCCGGGCGGGTCGTCCCGGTACCACCACCAGAAGGCCAATCCCCACACCAGGCCCAACATGCCCAACATCAGAAATGTTCTGCGCCAGCCCACCCAGCCGGACAGCGCGGCGAACATTACCGGGGTAATCGCCGCGCCCCATCTCGCCGCCGCCGCTTTGACGCCTTCGGCCGAGTTGCGTTCGCGCGGCGTCAGCCATGTGCGGAACACGCGTGCCAGCCCTGGGAAGCATCCCGATTCGCCGGCGCCGAACAGCAGCCGCGTAACGGCCAGGGACGGAAAATTCCAGGCCCAACCGGTGGCGGCCGTGAACAAAGACCACCACAAAACTACCCGCGTCAGCAGGCGGCGCGCGCCGAAGCGGTCGCACAGCCAGCCGCTGGGGATCTCGCAGGCCGCATAGGTGAATCCGAACGCCGAAAACACCAGGCCCATCTGGAACGGCGTGAGATGCAGCTCGCGCGAGATGGCCGGCGCCGCCTGGCCGATGGCGGCGCGATCGACGAACGAGAGAAGCGCGAGCGAAGCGCCGAACAGCACGATTCTGTGCCGCACTCGCGCCTCGATCGGCTGGATGACGGGAGGGTCGGCCGATACGATCGAATCGCGGCTGAACGTTCCGGTCACTGCTGCGTCCCGGTTGACGCGGGCCCGAGAAGCTGGCGGATCTGTGCCACCGCGTAGTCGACTTTCATGTCGACCACTTTCCTGCCGATTTCGACCGACGCGCGGCGCGCATCGCCGCTGATGCCGTTATTGACGCGTTTGGCATTGGGATCGCGCGGCTCGCCCGGCTTGCGCACGGGGTCGCCCACGGCATCGGGGATTTCCTCTTTTCGCACCCAGCCGCTATCGCCGCCGAGATAGAGAAGCTCCGAGGTGTCCTTGATGCTGGCGTGGGCGCCGACCGGGAGATGGTTGTCCTCCAGCCACTGGTCGAAGTCCTTGCCGACTTTGGCGTAGACATCGCCGCAATAAACCACGCGAATGCCCTTGGCCGAGTATTTGGCATCCAGCTTGGCCGCCACTTCGCGCAGTTGCTGCTGCCCGCCGCCGTGGTCGCCCAGCAGGACCACGTTCTTGAACCCGTTGCGGATCATCTGCTCGGCAACCTCTTCGTTCAGGGACGCAAATAACGGGCCGCTGATGCCGATGGTGCCGGGGAGCGCGGGGTTGGCGTTGTTGAGCGAGTAGGGGACCACGGGAGCCAGAATGGCATTGCCCAGCTTTGCCGCGATGCGAATCCCGACTTCATGCGCCACCAGAGTGTGCGCGCCATTGGTGCCTTGCGGGCCGCGCTGTTCGGTGCCGCCATTGAAGATCAGCGCGGTGGTTCTGCCTTGATCGAGGGCGGCCTTCACCTCGACCCAGGTCATCTTTTCGAAATCGACCGGCGCGGGAGCGGTTTGGGAGCGCGCGGGTACGGCCATGAGAGCCGTGGCCCAGAGCGCCGCCGAGAAGAAAGAGGTGCGAAGAAGCATCGATATGGGTCTCCTTAAAGTTTCAGCGGGTGGCTTTCGGAGCCCCCGCGATAGGGACTTCGGCCGGCGGCGCTCCCAGTTTTTCGAGCAGGGCGATGGTGTCGGGATGTTCCATGGGCAAGTGGGCATTGACCATGGGACCGTTGGCCATGTCCGTGACGGTTTGGCCTTTCTTGCTGCGAACGTCCAGCTTGGCGCCTTTTTCCACCAGGAATTCAACCACGTCGTTATCGCCCCGGTAAGCCGCGCCGTGCAGTGCGGTGTAGTTGTAGATATCGTGAGCGTTGACGTCGGCGCCCAGCTCCACGCAATACTTCACCGTGGCCAGCCACGCGCCGGGGACGTTGCGAGAGGAATTCGCACCCCATCCCAGACCCGCGGCCGCCATCAGCGGCGTCACACCCTCTTCGGTTGCGAGATTGGGATCGGCGCCGTACCGCACCAGCAGGCGCATGGCTGTAACGTCGCTCGATTGTGCCGCGCGCCAGAAAGCCGTCGCGCCTTTCTTGTCCACCCACTCCTGATTGTGCGATGTCGGCCGGAACCAAAGCGTCTTGGCAAGCTGTGCGTTGGGCTTGGCGCCGTGCTCCAGCAGGATGCTCATCAGCGCCAGATAGCCGGTCTTTTCCTGAGTGGTGATGGGGTTCGGTCCCCAGCCGACCTGGGCCCATTCGGTGTCTTCGGCGGCATAGAGCGGCGTCAGTCCATCCATGTTGGCGAGGTTCGTATCGGCGCCGTGTTCCACCAGGTAAGCCGCCAGATCGTAGTGGCCGTTGGCGACGGCGATCGTCAGCGGACTGGTCTGGTCGCCGTCCGAGACCTGGTTGATGGCGGCGCCCGAATCGAGCAGCGCCCGAACCGCCTCGGTGTTGCCGTTGCGCGCCGCCAGCAACAACGCCGTCATTCCGCCCATGACGGTAGCCGCCGCCCCGCGCGCCTGGCCGCCGGCGGCACCGCGCCCGCCCCTTCCGCCCGTGCGCGCCGCCGCTCCACCGCGCCCGGCGGCACCATTGCCGGCGGCGGCCGGCAGCGGATTGCCATCTTCATCGAAGCGCGGACGCCCGAGCTTCACCACGCGGCTGGTCACGGCGGCGTCCGCGCCTCGCGCCAGCAGCAGACGGATCGCCGCGGCACGATTCTCGGCCGCCGCAAACATCAGCGCCGTCTCGCCGCGCGCGGCTTCCCTGGCATTGGGCTGGGCGCCGCGATCGAGCAACGTCCCGACCGCCTCCGCGCTGCCGGAAGAAGCCGCCAGCATCAGAGGAGTAGCGCCGTTGGTGGCCGCGGCGTTGGCGTCCGCACCGGCCTTCAAAAGGGCCGCGATCAAAGCCGCGTCGCCAGTGGTGCTGGCCAACGCCAATGGCGTAATGGCGCCCACGCGGGTCACGGCTTTTGCGTTGGCGCCGGCGGCGATCAATTGGCGCGCAAGCCCGGTGTCGTCGTGCGCCGACGCCCAGTGGAGCGCCGTCATACCCTCGCCATCAGTCTGGTTGGGGTCCACCTTCCGGGACAACAGAAGCCGCACGGCGTCGGTGTCGCCCTGCCGCGCCGCATCCACCAGGTTTAATTCCGACGCGGCGGCGGGCAGCAGCGCCAGTGCCAGCATTCCCAACGATCGTTTCATGCTTCTCCTCCAGCCCTAGATCGCCACCAGTCCATTGCTGTCGCCGATGCTTTCGACGTCCTCCACACCCAGCTTGTGCAGCAACGTCAGGAGCACGTTCGCCATCGGCGTTCCGGGCGCGCAGCGCAAGTGCAGATTGCCGCGGAGCCGGCCGCCGGCGTGCCCCGCCAGGAATAGCGGCACACGCTTGTGGTCGTGAATGTGGGAGTCGCCCATCGGGCTTCCGTAGAGCACCACGGCATGGTCCAGCAGGTTGCCGTCGCCATCCGGCGTATTCTTCAGCTTGTCGATAAAGTACGCCACTTTGCCGACATGATACTGGTTCAACTTGGCGAACTCGGCGATGGTCTCGGGTTTTTCGCCGTGGTGCGACAGGGCGTGGAAGGGGGTCTTCACGCCGCTTACCGGGTACACCCGGGAGCTGACGTCGCGGCTCATTTTGAAAGAAGCGACGCGCGTCACCCCGGACATGAAAGCCAATGCCTGCAGGTCGAACATCAGGCGCACGTGCTCTTCGAACGAGTCGGGCACACCCACGGGAGCTTCCGGCAGCGCCCGAGCCTCGCCGCTGGCATTATACTTCTCGATCCGCTCGATGCGCCGCTCCACCTCGCGCACGTCGTCCAGATAGTCGTTCAACCGGCTTCGGTCGGATGGGCCCAGGTCCCGCTCCAGCCGCGGAATTTCGTGCACGATCCGGTCGAGGATGCCGCGGTCCGCTTGACGGCGCTCCAGCCGCTCCCCCGCCGTTGCGCCGTCCCCGAACAGGCGTTCGAAAACCACGCGCGGGTCCATCTCCATTGGCAGCGGCGTGGTAGGCGACGCCCACGAAATGGTGTTGGCGTAGACGCAGCTATAGCCGTAACCGCAAGCACCCGATAGCGAACCAACGTCCTCGATGCAGAGCTGGATCGAGGGCAGCGGCGTATCCTGACCGAATTTCTGGGCATAGATCTGGTCGATCGACGCCCCGAGCAGGATGTCCGACCCTTCGGTCATTTTGGGATGCGCGGCGGTAAGGAAAACCGCCGAGGAGCGGGTGTGGTCGGCGCCTTCCTCGGATGGGGAAAGCGCCCGCGCGTTGTTGAGGTCGGTATCGCTGACGATGGTCACATATTCGCGATACGGTTCGAGCGATTGGAGGGTCGGCGTGAATTCGAAGTCGGGGCCATCCTTCGCCGGCGACCAGTAGTGCTTGGCGCCGCCGTCGAGGGTGCTGCCGGCCGCGCCATGAACGATTTCGATGGCTGCAAGACGCGGCTGCGGTGCAGCGGCCGTCTTCCGCAGCGGCGTCTGTGCCGGCACCATGGAATCGAGCAGAGGCAAGGCGATGGATACGCCGATGCCGCGAAGGACCTCGCGGCGGGAGAGATGTTTTCGTGTGACAAACATGATTCGGTTCCTCGGATCGCTTTCACTTACTACTCAACCGCTCACTAAGTACTTGCTCAGCGGTCATTTCCTAATCGTCACCGCGACCTGCTCAGCCACCTCGGTCGCGGGCATCTCCTCGGCCCGGCGCATTTGGAATGGGAGGCTTCGGACGATGCCCAGAACGTACTCGGAAAACCTGTTGCCTCGCAATGCCGCGCCGCGGTCGATGGCTCGCACCGCCGGCATGTCGTAGGGCTCCAGGCCCCGCCCTAACGCGTAGGCCAACAACTTCGCGCTGAACACGCGGATAAACGCGTCGGAATGGTTCACCAGAGCCCTGCGCAGACTCGCCGGACCGTCGACCTTCACCCCGTCCACCAGTTGCCCGGAAGCGTCGACGTCGCCGGTACCGTCGTGAATGCGCCAGGCGCCGGTGGCGTCGAAATTCTCCAGCGCGAATCCGATCGGGTCCATGATTTGATGACAGGAGGCGCAGGCCGGGTTGGAGCGATGCTCTTCCAGGCGCACCCGCACCGGAACGGTCTTGGTATTAGCGGCGCTTTCTTTCAGCGGCGGAACGTTAGCCGGCGGACTCGGCGGCGGCGCGCCCAGCAGATTGTCGAGAATCCATTTGCCGCGCACCACCGGCGAAGTGCGATTGGCGAACGAGGTGACGGTGAGGATGCTTGCCTGACCCAGCAATCCACGACGATTATCGTCGGTTACCGCAACCCGCCGGAAACGGTTGCCTTCCACGTTGGGGATGCCGTAGTGCCGGGCCAGGCGCTCGTCGACAAAAGTGTAGTCCGCCGTCAGCAGGTCGACCACGTTGCGGTTTTCGCGCACGATGCTGTCGAAGAAGAGCTCGGTCTCGCGCTGCATGGACTGCAGCAGATTATTGTCGAAGTTCGGGTAGGTGAAGACGTCCGGCTGCGCGCCGCTCAGGTTGCGCAGGTAGAGCCACTGGCCGGCAAAATTGCGCGCCAGGGCCGCGGAGCGCGGATCGGCCAGCATGCGCCTGACCTGGCGCTCCAGAACCAGCGGATCGGCCAGCCTGTTCCGGCTCGCCAGATTCAGCAGTTCATCGTCCGGCGCGGTGCTCCACAGGAAATAAGACAGGCGGGAAGCCAGTTCCAGGTTGCTGACGCGGTAGTTCTTGCCCGGCGCCGCGCTCGGAGGCATACCCTCGAAGCGGAATACAAACTGCGGGTCGGCCAGAATCGCCTGTAGAGCCACGCGGATGCCGGATTCGAAATCTCCCTGGTTGCGGGCTTCCTGAAAGACGCTCAACAGGTCTTCGAGATCCGCGGCGGTCGCCGGCCGGCGGTACGCGCGCCGGGCCAGTGCGGACAGAATCCTGCGCGCGCACGGGATTTCTTCGCTTTCGCCGGTTGGACGGCAGGCGAAAATCCTGTCGCGGCTAGGGGTGTCGCTCACCCCGGTTGCGTGGTAAGGCCCGTCGATGCCCAGGTCCCTCAGGTGTGGCAGCGTAGTCAATCCCTGGATCTGGCCCGCGAACAGGTCCCCCAGACTCTGCTCGTAAGGCATCAGGAAATCGTCCGCCGGACCCGAAGCCGCCTCGATAAACGAAGCCGTGACGGTCCGAGGCCCCGCTTTGACCTTGATGGGAGGCGTGCGCAGGTCTTCGTCGACCTTGATGCGCGGGTTGACGTTCATGAGGGCCACGCGCTCGCCGTTCACCGCCACTTCCACCTGCTGATCCTTGGCCGTGGTGCCAAAAACAAAAGTGTTGGTAGTGAAGTAGAGCGTCAGGCGGAACGTATATTCGCCGTCGGCCGGAAAATTGTGCCGGAATACGGCGCCCCCGCGCGTGCCGAAAGGCGTGCCTTCCACATGGCGGGTCTGGGAGAACGTCGATGGGATGTGGTAGGTCTCCACCAGCGGCCTCATCTTCGCGTCACCCACCGCCAGGCGGCTGATCCTGCCGGCCGCCCGCACGTAGGCCTCCATCAACGTGGGAGACACGTTGAGCACCTCCGCCATGTTGTCGAAGCCATGACTCATGTCGTCGGGCGGCAGCAGGGAAGCTACGTCCACGTCCAGGCCGAGCAGGTCATGCACGGAGTTGGCGTATTCGGTCCGATTGAGACGATGGAGCGACGGACGGCCCGGATTGGGGTGCGCGATGGCAGCCCGGTCGAGGGCGGTCTCGAGTGACTCGACAAAGCCGTTGAGGGCCGCCCGTTCCGGCCGCGGCGCGCGGGCCGGCGGCATCATTCCGGCCCGCAACTTGACGATGACCTTTTCCCACGTCTTCGGATCCGTTTCCGGGTGCGCGGCGTCGAGTTTGGAAAACGTCAAACCGCCGGAACGGAGCTTGTCGTTGTGGCAGCCCGCGCAATAGCGTTGGACCAGGGCCGGTCCCGCCTGTTGGTGCGGAACACTCTGCGCCCCGGCCGTTGCGGCAGCCAGCAATGCCAGTCCCGCTACTGTCCGGACCATGTCACCCCACACTCTAGAAATGCACCCGCAAGCCGAACTCCATGGTGCGCGGTGTGTTCGCCTGGGCGGTAACCACGCCCCAGGTTTGCGGACTGTCGATGTTCAGGCTCGGCGTGGAAGGCTGGAAGTGATTCAGCGTGTTGTAGACCTGAATCGACAGGGTGGCGCCGATTCTTTCGGTGGCGCGAATCTCTTTGGAGAGAGTGGCATCGAGATTAAATGTCGGGAAGCCACGTATCGGTCCGGCGCCGCTGGCGTTGTTGTCGAGACCCAGAATCAGGGGACGAAACTCGGAAAAGACCGCGTTAGGATTGGCGAACAGGTTAATTCCCGATCCGCCCGACGACAGGTTCCCGTTCACTCCCGCGCCGCTGGCCACGGTGACGTGGTAGTGCGCCGAATTCCCGCCGGTAAAGGCGGTTACCAATTGAGCGTTCTCGACGGCAGTGTTGCTGTTGCCGTATTCTTCGCCGTACGACTGGGCGTCCGACGCACTACCCGTGCCGATACCGACTTCGACCGGTGAGCCACTCTGGGCGGTGAACAGCGGTGCCACCGCCCAGCCTCCGAGGACGTGCCCGAGCACCCCGCGCTGACCGCGGAAGAACGGCAGCTTATAGAGCATCAGTAAGTTGTAAGTGAACCGGAGGTCGAAGCCCTGGGGACCATAGGAATCGTGCATGTCCCAGGGATCGACCACCGTCTGCGAACTGCTGCTCTGTGCCGAATCCGCCGTGCCCAGCGCGCGGCTCCAGGTGAAGTTGGATTGTGCCGTGAGGCCGTGCCAATCGCGGGAAGTGAAGCGCAGAAATGCGGCGTTGTAATTGCCGAAGCCGACGCTCGATGCCATTTCGTAGGAAGTGAGCTGCGTGCCCACGCTCCCGCCATTGACGGCCGGCGAAGCCAGCAGCGTGCGGCCCAGAGTCCACGAAGGCGCGGCGTTGAGCGCGCTCCACAGGTTGTAGACCTGGGTCGAAACGATGGCGGATTTCTGCAGGCTGGCCACCGCCGCCGTGCAACTGCCGTAGCCGGCGCAATACTTCGAGCTGGCGCCTCCGAGCGCGGTCTCCAGGAACGGCTGCGCGGTGATGGCTTGGCCGGCGCTGACTTCTTCGTACAGATTGGCGAAAGCGTTGGCGAAGGTCTGCCCGCCCAGCGTAGTCATGGTGGGAACCGCGTCGATGTTGACCAGGTTGTATTCGTTGCGGATGATGCGCCCCACGTAGCCGGCTTCGACGGTCACTCGGGCGGAGAGGGCGCGTTGAATGGTGAAGTTGAATTGGTCGGAGCGGTCGGGCCGGAACTTAGGATCGACACCGGCGCCGTCGCCGGCGGAAATCGCGCCATTGATGCCCGAATAATAAGGCTGGGGCAATGTCTGTGTCACCGGAAGCGGGAAGGACAGGCCGTCGGTGCCGATGCGAAAGGCCGACGTGGGATTCACGCCGTTGATGCCGAGGCATTGGCCGGTGATGCTGGCCCCGATGCACTGGTCGACCTGTTCCAGCCCGGCGCCCAACACCGGGCTGCCTACCACGCGGCCGCCATTCAGGCGTCCGTAGATGCGGCTATATCCTCCCCGGACCACCGTCTTTCCGCGGCCGAATAGCTTGCCCGGCGCGCCATCGTTGAAGTTCGGATTCCAGGCTGCCGCCAGGCGTGGACTGAGCTCGCCATAGAAAGGATCGAACGGGTACTTCTCTCCGCCGCCGACGTTGCGCACGGTGGCAAAACCGACCGTCGGATCGTAGACCCGGCCCGCCAGCGCGGCTTGTTGCTTCTTGGCCAGATAACTCACCAGGTCGATAGGAACGCTTGTATTTGCCTGGTCGACGAGCTGCACCTGTTTGCCATCCAGTTCGTAGGGAGGCATTTCAATGGCGTAACCGAGGCCATAAGTCAAGGTAAAGGTTGGGCGAATGTGCCAGCTATCGGAAGCATAGAAGTTATAGCTGGGCACGATGGCGTGAACCGAAATCGGATCGGTAACCGGGTCCAGGGTCAGGTTGGAACCGCTGCGCGTGTACATCACCTGGGGCTGGGAGACAATACCCAGGACTTCGGCATAAAGATTCTGCCAATTGGAAGACTGACTCGAAGCCAGGCCGGCGGCTTGATAAGCGGTAGTAACCAGGCCGGAGCCGCTGCCGATCTGGTAAACGGGCCAGGAATCCGTGGCGATGCCATTGTCGTTGCGGGTGTAGAAATCGAAGTTGCGGGTATAAGACGCCCCGAACTGCAGGAAGTGGTTATCATGAAGCAGCGTCAAATCGTCGCGATAGTTCTGGTCGTGTCCGTCCCAGGCGCGCTGCCGCGTACTGGAACTGTCCACGTTGTAAGGAATCAGGGCGTTGGACGATTCGCCGCCGATTTCGACGGCCGCGCCCAAACCCGCCAACTGAGGCGTGCCGCCCGCGTCGGCCCACGCCCAGTAATTGCGGATGTAATTGAAATGGAAATCGTTGGTGAGGGTTGGCGTAATGTTGGTAGTCAACCCTGTCACGAAATATTCGCCCTTTTGCGGTTTGGTAAAGGAAGCGGCGGCCTGTCCGAGAGTGTCGCCGGGCAGCGCGCCGCCGATATCCACCTGACCCGAAGTCAACTGATTGAAGGTGTAATATCGGTCGCTGACGGTGAAGTGGTTGCGCGAGCCGAAGTCGTGGTCGATTCGCTCCACCGCGAAGCGCTGGGTTTGCGGCAGGTTCACATTGGAGCGATACCCCTGGGTATTGTACAGATCGCCGGACTGCGGATCGTTGGGGAGCGGCATGTACTTCGACCAGATTTGGTTCACGACCGGGTTGAGCCCGAGGCCGCGCGGGTCGCATAAGGCTCCTCCGACGCAGGTCGCCGGGGCATAAGTGGTCCCATTGACGGTCACCGGATAGGGGTTCAGGTTATAAGCCGAATACACGCCCGCGCTATTGGGCACCTGAATCACTCCGGCCCGCATCAGTGCCGTGGGAACGGATCTCTCGACGGTGGTGGCATTAGGGTAATCGTAGCCTTCGAAATTGCCGAAGAAATAGGTCTTTCCGCCAATCCATTTGGGCAGCAGCGGACCGCCCAGCGCCGCGCCGTAATGGTTGCGGTGGGTTTTGGGTAAGGGTGTGTAGGGGAGGTTACCGGACGGAGTGTGATCGTCCTTCCAGGTGTTGGCCGCGCCCACGTTGCTGGCGTAAAAGTACTCGTACAAGGCGCCGTGAAAATCATTGGTGCCACGCTTGGTCACCAACTGAACCTGGCTGCCGGCCGCTCCGTTGAAATCGGCGGTCTGATTACTGAGGTTCACCTTGAACTCTTCCACACTCTCGATGGGCGTGGGAACTACCGCGCTGGGCGCGCCGTTGGAGGCGAAGCTGGTGGTATAGGAGTTGCTCGTCCCGGCCATGTCGTCGTTCACGTTGCCGCCATCGAGTTGGAACGAATTCTGGTCGCTCTGCACCCCCGCCACCTGACCACTGGGGGTGACGCCGACTTGCAGGACGGATAGCGAGGACACATCGCGGTTCAGGTTGGGCAGCAGCAGCAGGGACTCTCCGGCAATGGTAGCGCCCACTGTGGCGTTCAGCGTCTGCAACTCGGCCCCGGCCGACGCGGTTACCTCCACGGTGGTCGAGGTCGTTCCCACTTCCAGCTTGACATTCAGCGCCAGGCTCAATCCCACGTCCACCTTCTGCTCCGGCACCCGCACCAGGGCGAATCCGGGATGCGCGACCGTCAAATCGTAGATACCCGGGGGAACGTCGACGAAATCGTAGCGTCCGGCCGGGTTGCTGACCGTGGCGCGAACCGTTTTGGTCGCCACATCCACCAATTGGACCGTGGCGCTCACGACCACGGCGCCAGCCTGGTCGGTCACCTGCCCGCTCACCGTTCCGGAAGCGGCGGCTTGTCCCCACAGAGCCGCCGGGGTAAGCGCCATGAGCGCCAGCCCGAGTACGGCGGCAAGCCGGGTCCCAAGTCCGCGACAGCGACCCACCTGCCAACCTTGGCGAGGGAAGCCGTGGGCTCCCGAGACACCGGCCGATTCGATTCGCATTGCCAAAATCCTCTCTTCTGAAGCAGATTCTAGATAATGTATAGGGACATTATACAGTACCCAAATCGACAATCAAGCCAAATATATATAAAATCCATCGACATTTTTATTTTTATTATTATCAGTCAGTTACATGGATCATACAATGGATTTTCAAGATCGCGAGCTTGACAGGGTGCTACATACTCTACTAGTCTCTAGACAAGTGGACAAGCACGCGACCCCGAAATCCCGCGCAACGGCAGTTCCCCTTTCGCCGTTGCGCGGGCGTGTCGCTACCATGCGGACCTGTCGGGTGCGCCGCACGGTGGCGGTACGGCCGTGATGGCGCCTTTTGGGTTTTGAGCCGCGGCCGCAGGTCGGTTGTCAGACCGTGACAACGTCATTTCTTCCGTTTCACTCGAGGAGACTCAAAAACAATGACAAATGCTGTGATTCCGTTCCCGTTTCCGCAAATCGCGCCTTCCCAGAGCAGCCATCCCGCAATTGCACCTCTGCTCGACATGGCTCTCAGCGAGACCCATTCCCAGGGTGCGTATCTGTATTGGTTCGATGCTTCCGGAGCCCGGGCCCGGATCGTGCTCTGGGAGGGCCCGGCGCCGTCCATCGAGGCCGTTGCCGAGTCGCGGGAGGTGGGTGGCGCCGAATTTCAAAACCACCTGACGCGCACTACGCCCATCGTTGTGCATCAGGGGGCCGAAGCGGATCCTCGCTTCCGGTTTTTCCCGGAATTCCGCAGGAACCGCTTCGAAGGAGTAGTCTCCATCCCGCTGCTCGATGGCGGGGCGGTGGTGGGCCTGGTGAACATTTGCCGCTCTCGGGCGATGCCGTTACAAGCGCGCGATCTGGCGTTTCTGCTCAACCTGAGCGTGCCCATCGGCAGCCTGATGGCGGCCTCGCTGACGCGCGCCGCGCTCGAGCGCGAACTGGATAAGCTCACCCGCCAACTGGCCGACCGGAAACTGGTGGAGCGCGCCAAGGGATTGTTGCAATTGTCCTGCAACCTGACCGAGGAGCAAGCTTACTTCGCCATCCGCAACGCCAGCCGGCGCCGCCGCGCTCCCATGCGCCTGGTGGCCGAACAGGTGATCGAAGGCACGTTCCCGATGGCGCCGGGCGGAGCAGGTGGGACGGAGTTCGCCGGAGGCCGTGAGGCGGCAGGCGGCGCATAAGCGGGGGTTGAGCCAGGTTTCGGAAATTGTGGGGCAGCCAATTCTGGCTGCAGCCGGCTTTTAGCCGGCATTCGCCTGGCAGGAGGACTCGCTCCACCTCGAAAGAGCCGCCTAAAAAGGCGGCTGCGGGCAAAATTGCCCGCCCCACAATTCATGCAGACTGTCCGCGACGAAAAAAGCATGGGGCATTAGGCCCTCGGCCTGCCCCACAAGCAAGTTCGGAGAGTCATCTCGGCTCTTCTTATTTAAGTGAACAGTATTGGGGCAAACCACCAATAACTAATGGCCTGCCCCACTCCTGTTGCCGGAAGAACCCTATTGACGTTCCGCCCTTTCCAAAGTGTCGAAGAGCGGTTGCGCGGGCTTCAACTCGGGGTTCGTTTCGGCTACGGAAACGGCCAGCACGCGGATCTTGTCGTTATCCGGCAGGGTCAGGGTCTTGGCCCCGGCGGGCAGATCGATGGCGTAGGCGAACAGGTACGAATAGCCGTAGGGAACGTTGGCTCCCTGGGCGTCATGATGGTGGGATGCGTACCAGGCGATGGCGGCGGGCTTGATGTAGCCGGGCGTCAGGCCGACCATTTCGCGGTACGGATCCTGCTCCGTTTGGCCATTGCGGTCCACCCTCGTGCCGCTCTTCCAGACGCGATTGTCCCACTGGCCGACGAAGCCGCCCCAGTTTTCCACCGTCACTTCCCGGCTGCGGTCGCCGGCGCGGAAGGCGGCTTTCTGGTCGCCATCGGCCGAGGCGGCCAGCACGTACACGCGATTGAATGAGCCGGCCGGCAGAGCCAAAGTCTGTCCCTTGGCGGCCACGGCATTCGGCGTTCCCGCTTTGGCCGGCGCCAGCGTGAACGCGACGCCGTCGAGAGTCAAAGCCGTGGGAAGCATTTCGGCGGGATACGAATTGCCATGGCCGTCAAAGCCGTCAGCCGATTTGGCACCGTCTTCGGAAGCAGTGGCAAGATCGTAGGTGAGCTCGACCGGCCGCGACCGGACGGCTGGAATCCTGGACGCTTTAGGGCCGAGTTTCAGAGCGAAAGTCCGCGGCTCGAAAGCGCTAAACGAAGTGACCAGAACACCACTCGAAACAGTGGCCTCACCGACGGGCTGCTCCTGCCCATTGATTTCGCGCGCGGCCACGATCGGAGCGGCCATCGACACGCGCACGTTATCGGCGGGACGGCCGTCGAGCTCCACCATCCGGACGACGACTTCGTCGCTCGATTCGGCCTTCTTCACCGCCAGCACGCGGATGCGCGGGTTGGAGACTTTGAGCAGCGAGAACTGCTTGCCGAGGGCGCCGGGATGTTTCGCGGATTCAAAGGCGATCGGCGGCTCGTTCAGGCGCCATGCCTGCCAGTCGGTCCCGGAGTGAATGCGGTCGCCGGGGTGTCCGGCAATTCCGTAGACGAATTCGTGATGGCCGAGATCCTGGGTGGCCTGGTCGGGATAGCCGCCGCGAACGCCCGGGGTACGCAGCAGGGTCAGGCGAATCACGTTGTCGCGCGGTTTGTCGGAGCCGTTCTTGCAATCGGTCAGGATGGTGGTGCCGAAGGAACCCGACGCGTCGGTGAGGTCGATCCACTGGTGCGAAGGCACTTCGAACTTCTTCGGTTCGGCGGTGGGCCGTTCGATGGTGCCGATGTCCCAGTTGTAAGTGGCCACGTGGTTATAGGCGGTCAGGGGGAACACGGCTTTCAGGTTAACCTCGCGGGTGTTCCAATCGATCGCGTTGCCGATCTCGACGCGATTGCCGGGGTCGCCGGCCGCCAGGCTGACGGTCTGGACGAACTTGGATCCCTCGGTCTCGCGGGCAATCTCGACCGAAACCCGCACCGGGCCGTTCTCGGTAACTTTAATGGTGGCCGGGCCGCTAACGAAAGTGCGCGGCGGCGCCTGCTCCTGGTCCCAGTCCATATTCCAGGCGGGCCACTGCACAGGATTATCGTAGGAAATCGCCAGTCGCGCCGGCGCGGCGAGCAGTTCCTTTTGAATGGACTTATCGAAAATACTGCCGATGTCGCCGGTGGGATCGATGCGGACCCGGTAGCGGGCGTTTTCGAGAGTGGATTCGGAGACATGAAGGGCGGAGCTCGAAGCCTCGCTGGCGGCTGGCTCGACGTCGTACACCGCATAGCCCACCGAGGGCACTTTGGCGAGGAACAATACGCGGCCGTTAGAGAGCTGCGCCGGCACGGCGAGACCCTCCGGCCCGACCACCCGAACCGCCTTGGTCCCGGCGGGCAAGTCGACTTTGGCTTCCACCAGGTCTTCGCGAGCCACGTTGAGCGGGTTGTACACAACCAGCGCTATGCCCTTGGTTTGAGTGTCGAGGCCGGCGGCCACCGCTTCACTGGCATTCGCCATCACGCCGGCGAACTGGTTCATGGCGATGACGTCGTCGTTCCAGGCGAACTCGTAGGATTTGGGCGTAGCCGTGCCAGCGGCGATATCGTGAAAATGGCCGCCCATGGCGAGGGTCCAGGCATCGTTCAAACGCTCCCTGGGGTAAGGCCGGGCGCCCAGCCATTCGGCCGCGATGGAGGCTTTCTCGGCGCCATCGGCGAGCAGTTCCTCCTTCCGGATCCAGCGCTTCTGATAAGCCTGGGACGTGAGCGACCCGGCCGAGTGGTTGGTCAGCTCCATCTCCCCGGTGAAGCGCGGCAAACTGGCCGCTTCGGCGGGCGTGATGTCGAGAAACATCTGGTCGGCTTTGGAGGAAAGCACATGGACGGGACCGTTGCCGACCCTCACGTTCGGATCCGAACCGATTTGCGCCGTGCCCTTGGTAACGATGGCTTCCAGCAGCTTGACGGATTTCTCGCGCGGGGAGCCACCGATATCGCCGGTGCCATAGTAGTGGTAATCGGTTTGGACGCCGGTGAATTTGCCGTTGTTCTCGACGCGCGCGGCCCAGTCGCCCTGGTAGCGGCGCAGCGCCTGGTCGTCGGTGAGCTTGCCGGCCGGCGCGGGAAGCGGCGTGGTAAGGTCGGTGGTAATGTCGGCGCTATAGTCGCCAGGGTTGATGCCGGCGAGCACCGTCTTTCCATCCGGGCCCACCCACACGCCCACATCGAAGGGAGTGCCGACCGGAGTCTTTTCCATGGACTCCACGCCGCCGCCATCGGCCGAGGAACCCCACACCAGCTTCTGCGTGGAGAACCCTTTCACCCCGGCATGGGCCAGAATGCTGGGCAGGGAGGCCGGGAAGCCGAAACAATCCGGCAGCATGTACTCGGCGCTGGCCGTGCCCAACTCCTTGCGAAACCAATTATTGCCGTAAAGGACCTGGCGAACGATGCCCTCGGCGCTGGGCGCGTTGACGTCGCCTTCCTCCACCGACGAGCCGGCCGGGAACCAGCGGCCGGAATTCACGTACTGCTTCACTTTGGCGAAGTCGGCTGGGAAATACTCCTTCATGAAACGATAGCGGTTCGAACCGGAGAAATTGAAAATGTAGTGCGGGTACTTTTCGAATAGCGCGAAGTTGTCGCGCATGGTGTGCACAATGTATTCGTCGATGACCTGCGGATACTCCCAACGCCACTCCGTATCGAGGTGAGCGTAGCCGACCACATACAAGGTGGGTTGGCGGGTGAGATCCGGCGCGGGATCGGCGGCAACGGCCTGGACGGGCCGGAAAACGAGAGCCGCAACCGATAAGAGGAGCCAGAAAAGCGTCTGTTTTGCCATAAGTGAATTCCTGCACCCTCTATAGTAAGGCCGATCGGCGGTCCTGCGACAAGCCCCCTCTGTGGGGCCGGCAGTGTCCTCCGCTTTGCGCAGCCGCCGACCCCTCTCGTAGACTGTCGCGTTGGCGCAATAGGTACTAATTTGGCGGATGCCACATAGTTTTCACTTTGGCGACGTTCGGCACAAATCGTGGGGCAGCCAATTCTGGCTGCAGCCGGCTTTTAGCCGGCTCTCGCCCTGGATGGAAGACTCGCCACGCCTCGAAAGAGCCGCCTAGAAAGGCGGCTGCGGGCAAAATTGCCCACCCCACTTATGCAGGTTCGTGCCGGCCGGGGGAAAACTATGTGGCATTGACCCAATTTGGCCCGAGCTGCCGGCGCCGGCGCGCTCTCGCGGCCATCCCGACGATCTCCGCGTAAAGCCAGACCAACGTCAGGGCAAGGCCGAAGGCGGCGTACCACTCCATGTATTTCGGAGCGCACGCGGCAGCGGAACAGGCCGAAGCGGAAGAGAAACTCAAACGGGCAACCTATGCGGGGAAACGCGGGACGGAGGGAAACGCGGGAAAAAACCGGTGACAAGAAACCGAAAAACCGGTGACGGAAAAACCAAAAAAACCGGTGACAAAAAACCGACAGAAAAAGCCGGTGACAGAAAAAGCCGGTGACAGGCTATGTGTTCACTAGTAATTCCGGACGAAAAAACCGGTGACAGGCTACGTGTTCACTTCTAGGACGAAAAAACCGGTGACAGGCTACGTGTTCACTTCTAAAAAACCAAAAAAACCGGTGACAAGGCTACGAAAAAACCGGTGACAAATACGAAAAAACCTGTTCACTAAAAACCGGTGACAAAAAACCGGTGACAGGCTACGTGTTCACTAGTTTTCTGAAAAAACCGAAAACCGGTGACAAACCGAAAACCGGTGACAGGCTACGTGTTCACTAGTTTTCTGAGCGCGAAAAACCCCGAAAAACCCGAAAAACCCGAAAAACCCGAAAAACAGAAAAACCGGTGACAGGCTACGTGTTCACTAGTTTTCTGAGCGCGAGTGGGACGGGGACAGTGGGGACAGCCTGACGCGAGCCCTTCGTAATTCGCGGGTCCCGTATTATCACGCAGATACAGAGCCATTCTCAAGCGCAAGGGATGAGCGCTCTTTTGTTTTCAGCGAATCCGGGTGGTCTGCGGACCCCGAAATTCGCCAAGGGGACAGGGCGCCCTGTCCCTATCCCGCGCTTCAATACGCTTCGCGCGCGCCGCGGGGAAATGCGGGGCCGCCAATCCCGGTCACGGAGCGTAACCCATTGATAACAAAGTCTGCTGGAGGCCAGCCGCTTGACCGCCCATGGTAACCTGTGTGCGGGGGGGAGAGAGGCTCTTGAAATTAGAGAATTACGGTGTCTTGGGCGGCTTTTACCGAACGAACTCGTTATTGCCCCGTAAATCACAGGGAGTCCGGGGACAGACGTAGGGAGACCCTCACACAGCCCGGAAAATCGGGGAAGCTTTCGCTGAAATCCGACTTCCGGTCTTTATAGAAGATATGTAATGTACCCCATGGTTGCGGCTGCCTTGTTCGTCGGGCGTTCGGACTGCCTTCGCAGCCGCCCTCTTCGGGCTGCCGGCGTAA
Organism: Bryobacterales bacterium; assembly: GCA_003164035.1. Taxonomy (GTDB): domain Bacteria; phylum Acidobacteriota; class Terriglobia; order Bryobacterales; family Bryobacteraceae; genus JBEKYD01. Next base: position 135,017 of record PLRS01000052.1, read on the forward strand.
TGCCGCCCTTCGGATGTGCGTCCCATGCACAAGAATGCACAACCATGCACAACGGAAGAAGCCCCCGATAAACGCCGGTGAAGAAAGTAAAGGGCTTATTTGTTTTCTCGCGCCCCGGGCGACGCGCAAGAATGCACAACGATGCACGACTGGCTCTGGCAAGAACAGCTCCCTGCGGGGCGCGCATCGTCGCGCGTATTGCCAGCCGTCACAAAGCCTGGAAAAGTGCGTCAATCCATGCACAAGAATGCACAAAAGCTGGCCGACGATCCCCGGCGGTTGATCGCGGTTCGGTCGGCCGGCATGCACAAGAATGCACAAGGGTGCACAACGGAAGAACCCCCCGTTCAGAACCAGCGAAGAAATTAAAGGACTTATTTGTTTTTTCACGCCCGGGCGACGCGCAAGAATGGACAAACGATGCACAACTGAAGCCGGTGAAACAAAATTATTTAGAGGACGCCGAACCACACTCCGGCGCGCCCGCCTCGTTGGCCTGTGCCGCGAAGCCCCTGCGTTCCCCCACGCTATGATTGAGAAGGAATGGCGGAACTGCTGAATGGAAACCGGGTACGCGACCAGATCAAGGCCGAATTGGCGCCTAGGATAGCGGCGTTAGCGGCGCGCGGGCGGCAGCCCGGCCTGGCGGTGGTGCTGGTGGGACGGAATCCGGCTTCGGAGATCTACGTCCGCAACAAGATCAAAGCTTGCGCGGATCTGGGAATTTACTCGGAGACGATTACGCCGCCTGAATCGGTTACCACCGACGAACTGCTGGCGGTGGTCGGGGAGTTGAACGGGCGCGCCGGCATCGACGGCATCCTGGTGCAGTTGCCGCTACCGCCGCAGGTGGACGCCAAGCGCATCCTGCTCGCGATCGCTCCGGAAAAGGACGCGGACGGCATTCATCCCTACAATGTCGGCTGCCTGGTGGCGGGGCTTCCGGCGCCGCGCGCCTGCACGCCCGCCGGAATTCTGGAGTTGCTGGCACGTTACCGGATTCCGGTGGCCGGGAAACGGGCGGTGGTGGTGGGGCGCAGCGATATCGTGGGGAAACCGGTCGCATTCCTGCTGCTGCACGCCAACGCCACGGTGACGATTTGCCATTCCAAGACCCCCGACCTGGCCGGTATTTGCCGCCAGGCGGACATCCTGGTGGCCGCCATGGGACGGCCCGCATCGATTACCGGAGATTTTATCCAGCCCGGCGCCACAGTAATCGACGTGGGGACAAATCACATCGCCGACCGCGCACTGGTAGCGCGAATCTTCCGCGACTCGGCGGAAAAGCTGGCCGCTTTCGATAAGCGCGGCAGTCTGCTGGTGGGCGACGTACACCCGCTGGACGTGGCGGAGCGGGCGGGCGCATACTCGCCGGTACCGGGCGGCGTCGGGCCGCTGACCATCGCCATGCTGATGGTGAACACGGTAGCCGCTGCGGAGCGCCGCGCCGGTCTGAGCCGCGACTGCTAGGAAGCTGCCATTAGCCGGGAGCGACAGGCCGGGAGGCCTGTCCCACGTTGGAAGGAAAGGATATGCTGAAGGTAGGGCTGACCGGGGGGTTGGCCAGCGGCAAGACGTTTGTGGGCGAGGAACTGGCGCGCCTGGGTTGTCTGCTGATTCAGGCCGACGAGTTGGGGCACGAAGTATTGGAGCCGGAAGGGGAAGCTTATGCCGGCGTGGTAGCGGAGTTCGGCGCCGGAATTTTGACCGAGGACGGCCGGATCGACCGGGGGCTTCTGGCGGCCGAGGTTTTCGGAGCGCCGGAGCGGCTAGCCCGTTTGAACGCGCTGGTGCATCCGCCGGTGCGCGGCCGCGAAGAGGAATTAATCGCCCGGTTTCAGTCGGACCATCCCGACGGGATTGCGGTAGTGGAAGCGGCGATCCTGATTGAAATCGGCCGCGATAAGGATTTCGACCGGATGATTCTGGTGTACTGCCGGCCCGAGCAGCAACTGGAGCGGGCGTTGCGCCGGCCGGGCGCCACCGGGGCGGGTGTGCGCGCGCGGCTGGCGCGACAAATGCCGCTCGAAGAGAAGAAGAAGCACGCCCACTTTATGATTGACACGTCGGCCGAGAAACAGGACACGCTGCGCCAGACGAGAGCCGTTTGGGAGGCGCTCGAGGGCGAGCGCCGGACGGCGCGGCGGGAGTGCCTGGCGGGAGAGGGTTGAGCCATGAGAATTCTGCGACCGTTTGCCTGGGCTATCGCGATGGTAGCCGGGTTTGTGGTATTTACTTCGGCGGGTCACTGGAGGCTGAGGCAGTTACTGTCTCCGCCGGGTTCGCGCTTGTGGGAGGAGCCGGCCGCGGCCGCCACGGGATACGCGCCCGACGAGCAGAACAATATCGATATCTATAAGTCCGCGCGCGAAGCGACGGTCAACGTGACCTCCATCGTCTATGTGGAAAACTGGTTTCTGCAACTCTACCCATCGAAGGGCACCGGTTCGGGTTTTCTCATCAACGGGGACGGGGAAATTCTCACCAACAACCACGTGCTGCAAGGCCGCGGCACGCAATTGACCGTCAAGCTGGCGGACATGAAAGAGTACAAGGCCAAAGTGCTGGGGGTGGACGCCAATTCGGACCTGGCGTTGATCAAGATCGACGCGGGGCGCAAGCTGCCGACCCTTCACCTGGGCGATTCCGAGAACCTGGTGGTGGGGCAGAAGGTGCTGGCGATCGGCAATCCGTTCGGCTTCGAAGGCACGCTGACCACGGGCGTGGTCAGTTCCCTGGGGCGTAACATCCAGACCGAGGGGGAGACGCTGCGGGGGATGATCCAGACCGACGCCGCCATCAATCCGGGCAATAGCGGCGGGCCGCTGCTCGATTCGCACGGCAGCGTCATCGGCATCAACACCGCGATTTACGGCCAGGGCAATATCGGAATCGGTTTTGCCATGCCCATCAACCGGGCCAAGGCGATGCTGGACGAGTTTCAAAAGAGCGGCCATATTTCGCGGCCGACGCTGGGGCTGACCGAGGTCTGGGTCACCGGCGATCTGTCGGAAATGCTGCGGCTGCCGTCCTCGGGCGGCCTGCTGATCCAGCAAATAGAACCCGGCTCGCCAGCCGAGGAGGCCGGATTGCGCGGCCCCGAGCAAATGGTGGTGGTGGGGAATTACCGGCTGGGAGTGGGCGGGGACCTGATCGTGGCCGTGGAAGGCCATCCGGTGGATTCCAAAGACGCGCTGCAGCGCGCTCTGAACGACAAGCACGGCGGCGACATTTTGAACCTGACCGTCTACCGCAATGGGCGGAACGTGGCCATCCACGTGAGGCTAGGCGAAGCGCCGCAGCAGTTTTGAGCGCCGGGCCTCCGAACTCTCCTGATGTCGTGGGATTTCGTTTAGTGCGTGCCCGTTGGCGGCAGGAAAGAGACCGCGACCTGCCGGGTCCAACCCGCTCCGCTGGCGTCCCGGCCGCTGAATACGATCTCGACCGACGCCGGCACGGCGATGTTTCCCGCCGTCAAGTTTGCCGAAAGCGTGCCGTGCGCGGGCAGCGTGGCGCTGCCGAAGAATTCCGCGATCGAGCCCGCGTAGCTCACCCCGTCGAAGGTGAACCCGGTCACGGTAGTGGCCACGCCGGCGGTTTCGTTCAACTGGACGGCGAAAGCGAAGGTGGCGCCATTCGAATCCGGCGCCTGCTGGTAGACCGGATTCGGCGTCTCCGACAGCGATACCTTCGAGACCGCGGCCGGCGTGCCCACCGTCAGCGTTGCCGAATCCGACGAAGCACTGAAAGTGGGGCTGCCCCCGTAGTTAGCCTGTACCGTGTTGTTTGCCGCCAGCAACTGGCCGCCGAAGACCGTGATGGACGCGCTCGCCGTTCCTCCCGACCCCGAAAGCGTCGCGGCGCCCACCGGAAGGTTCCCCAGGGTGAAGGAAACCATCCCGCTGGGCGACGTCGTGCCACTGGCAGCAGCCACGGTAGCGGTTAGCACCGTGGTCCCTCCCGCCGTGATCACCGCCGGGGTCGCCGTAAGCGTCGTCGTGGTGGAAGTGACCGGAATGCCGCCCCATGCCACGATCAGTTTGTATGCATCCAACGAACCCAGGCCCGTCACCAGGTCGTAACCCACACCGGCCGTGTAGCCAAGCTGGCCGTTGGCGCAGTCCGGTGTTCCCGCCTGGCAAGGCACGATATTGTTCCCCGTAGTCACGTCGTGAAAAATGCCGGGTGCGCCCGATGCCGCCATGCCGTACAGCTTCGGGTTGATGTTGCCCACTCCGGATTTCGATTGCACCTTGTTCTCGACCAGGTATTGATTGAGCACGGCGACGATTCCGGCGAACGATGGCGTTGCGGCCGACGTGCCGCCCACGCCAATTGCCGCGCCCCCCGAAACCACGATGTAGGGGTCGTGGGCATTCGACGCGGCCAGGGCAACATCGGGCACGTCGCGCGCGCCGTCGCCGGGAACGCCGGGACCGGCTTGCCACGCCGGCTTCTTGAACACCACGCTCGCCCCACCGCCCGTAGCCGCCAGTCCCCCGCTCGCCACCGTGTCGTTCCACGCCATCTCCGGGATATAGGAAAGCGCCGAGCCGTCGTAGGGCCCGTTGCCGCCGCTCCAATAGCCCCCGCTTCCTTCGTTGAATTCCGTCCCGCCCACCGCGGTAATCTCGGGAACGCTGGCCGGAAGGCTCACTCCCAGGCCTTGGGTTGCCGTGGCCACGTCATAGTCGCAGCCGGCCGCTCCCGAATCGCCCGACGAAGCCAGCCACGTAATGCCCAGCGCATTGCCCTTCTGTGCCTCCACCTCAAAGGCGGAAAGGCCCATCCGATTCAACGCCACCTGGTATTCGCACAGCCCGAAGCTCTCGCTGAGCACCGGCGCCAGATCGTTGTCGATCGCATAGTAAGCCGAGTAGCCCGCGTCGTCGCCGTAAACATAAATCAGGTTCGCAAATCGAGCCACCGCGCCCGCCCATTCCAGATCCAGGTCCGCCTCCACTTCGTCGCCGGTGAACCCGGGGTACGTGCCGGCGGGGACCATCTGTATGGTGGTTGGCGGCAGGCCCCAACTGGCGCGGAACGCGGCGATGTCGCTTGCAGCGATGTCGCTCTGTCCCACGATCGCAATGCTTTGTCCCTGGCCCAGATATCCGAAGCTGTACAAGGAAACCAGATCGTAAATCGTCGCCAGATCGTCCGGGAGCAGATAGTGGCTTCCGTCAGCCGCGGTGTAGTTGGGCACGGCTTGCTTCCGCGGCGCTCTGGGGTGAAAGTCGTGAAGCCCCAAAACGCCCGCCACCATCGGTTCGATCGCCGCCGGCAAGGATACGTCCGTGGCGTTGGCGAAGTGAGTTTCCCCGTTCACCCGGTAGCGGTGGATTTCCGTGTGCAGCGCGGCGGCGGCCTGGCTGGCCGTGCCGTTGAAACTGATGAAGTCGCGGCCGCGCGCCGTATATTGCACGGCAAAGCCTTGCGAGCCCAGCCAGGCGGCGATCTTATCCAAATCCGCCGCGCTCGCACCGTACCGTTCGGCGTAGGTTTCCGGCGTCAGCCAGTTATGGTATTCGGGCGATGCGGCGTCCTGCTGCTCGGCCAGCAATTGTTCGAGCGCGGCTTGACCCGCGGCCGGCGGCCGCAGGATCAGGGTGATGTTGCCAAGCCGGAAACCGGGTTCCACCGCCCCCAGATCGTACGTCGGCTGCGCCTGAGGAGGAACGCTGCCCCTGACGACTACCGGATTGCGGGCATCGATTGTGCCGGTAATCCGGTCCCGCTGGGCCGATGACACGGAAGCGAACAGGCAGATAAGGAGTACGGCGCGGAGGCCGCGGCACAATACCATGACCCGTTGTACCGCTCACGGCAAGACCGTATCTATTACCAAAAGGTTCACAGACGGATGTAGCCGGAGGTAATACGGAAAGCGCCTGAGGTGAGGCAGGCCGAAATGCCAAACACTTTTCATCGCGGCGCCATTCCGCACCAATCGTGGGGCAGCCAATTTTGGCTGCAGCCGGCTTTTAGCCGGCTCTCGCCGGGATGGAAGACCCGCCACACGTCGAAAAAGCCGCCTAAAAAGGCGGCTGCGGGCAAAATTGCCCGCCCCACTTATGCAGCTCCTTGCCCGTGGGGAAAACTATGTGGCATTAGGCAGAATTGCCCGCCCCACAGATCCAAGAGTATGTGGCCACGGGCCGAGGGGCTGTCAACTGTGATATGTTGGCGTCACCCATGAAACCCGATCGACTCCCGATCTTCGCTCTGCTGGCCGCGGCGGCGTGCGCCCAATCCCGGCCGCCGGCCGCCACGCCCGACCCCGGCGTCTATTACAAACTGTCGCCCGATGCCATGCCGCAGGATGGCGTTCCGAAAGGCGAGATTCGGGGGCCGTTCACCTTGCCCAGCCAAGCCTATCCCGGAACGCAGCACACCTACTGGGTCTATGTGCCGGCGCAGTACGACCCGGCCGTCCCTGCCAGCCTCATGATTTATAACGACGGACAGGCGTTCATGGCGCCCGAAGGCGATATTCGCGCCCAGTTCGTCATGGACAACCTCATCTTCCGGCGCGAGATTCCAGTCATGATCGCGGTGTTTATCAACCCCGGCCGCCGCCCCGACCAACCGGAGCCGACGCCACAGGAATGGGGAGACCGCACCACCAACCGCCCCACCGAATACAACACGCTGGACGACAAGTACGCCCGCGTTATTGTCGATGAATTGCTTCCCGTGCTCTTCAAGAGCTACAACATCGCGAAGGACCCGGAGCGCCATGGCATCGGCGGATCCAGTTCGGGAGCGATTGCCGCGTTCACCGTCGCCTGGGAGCGCCCGGACCAGTTCCGCAAGGTGTTGAGCAACGTCGGCAGCTTTACCAATATTCGCGGCGGCGATGCCTACCCGGACATCATCCGCAAGGCCGACAGGAAGCCCCTGCGCGTGTTCCTGGTGGACGGGCGAAACGACAATCGGGGCGAGAGCCGCGACGGAACCTACGACCAGCGCCGCGACTGGTTTTACCAGAACGTCCGCATCGAGCAAGCCCTGAGCGAGAAGGGCTACGACGTCAATTACTCCTGGGGGATTCAGCGCCACGGCCAGAAAATGCTGCAGACCGCGTTCCCCGAGATGATGCGCTGGCTGTGGCGCGACCATGGGGTTTCGACCGATCCGCACGATATGGTGGAGCGGTCGCCCAGCGCGCCGGCGAAGCAGTAAGTAGGTGGGGCGGACCCCCCGGTCCGCAGCCGGCCCCCTGGCTGGCTTTTTCGGAGTGAGAAGCGCTTGGTACCTCGGGAGAAGAGCGGGTCCAGGGGGTCCGCCCCACCGCGTCAGATGGTCATCGCGGCGAAGCCACCGTCGACCCGCACCAGGCTGCCGGTGACAAACGAGGAGGCCTTGTCGGAAGCCAGGTACACGGCCGCGCCGATCAGCTCGAAGGGCGCCCCGTACCGGCCCATGGGAGTGTGCTTCATGATGGAAGCCGTGCGCTCCTCGGTGAGAAGCTTGCGGTTTTGCTCGGCCGGGAAGAAACCGGGCAGAATGGCATTCACGCGGATGCGATAGGGAGCGAACTCGCGCGCCAGGAATTGGGTGATCTGGTTGACCCCGCCCTTTGCCACCGAATAGGTGAACACTTTCGATAACGGGGGTCCGGACGAAGCCGAGGAGATGTTGATGATGGACCCGCCTTTGCCGGCCTCGATCATGGCCTTGCCGAACACTTGGCAAGCCAGGAAGATGCTGCGCAGATCGACGGCGATGATGCGCTCCCATTCGGCTTCCTCGATTTCAAAAAACGGCGTGCCCGAATTAATGCCCGCCGCGTTCAAGAGAATATCGACGCCGCCGAACTTTTCTAGCGTGGCTTCGAGGATGCGCTGGACATCCGCCTTGCGGCTGACGTCGGCCTGGCAGGCCAGAGACTTGCGCCCCAGGCCGAGGATCGCCTCGGCGTGCCGTTTCGCCTGATCCTCGTTCAGATCGGCGATCACGATATTCGCGCCCGCTCCCGCCAATCCCATGGCCATCTCGCCCGCCAGCACTCCTCCCCCGCCCACCACCACGGCGGTTTTCCCCGCCAGCGAGAACAGGTTCTCAATCAAGGAATGGGCTTCCACCTCGGTGCCGTTCCCGCTTTCCACCGGAGCTTCCATAGTCGTGTTCATGGCTTAAATCGTCGTCTCCTCATATTCTTCCAGATCGTCCAGCATTGCCTGAGCCCGTCGCTTCTCGACCAGGTTTTCCGCCAACGGACACCAGCAAACCTCGCAAATGTCGAGTTCCCGGCCCTCGAACTCTTTTTGGAGACACGCGGCAGCGTTTCCGCAGAGGTCACACGTCATGCATTTCCTCCGGATCCCATCACCGATGAATGTAACAAGTTTCAGAGATAGAGGTCAATTAGGGCGAAATACCGAGGGTGCCGTGGGGCAGACCATCGTTTTATGTGGTCTGCCCCGCAATTCGCCGAATACGTTCGGCCCGTTGAAACGGAGGCTCGGGCGATTGAACGCCGGATGCTTGGCAGACCACATAAAACGATGGTCTGCCCCACGGCTCGGGCGTCACTTGGCCGACGTCATCGTATCGCGCAGAAACCGGGCGATGGAATCGGTCAACGCCCGCCGGTTTTCGGTGCGTGCCATGGCCAGCGCCTGGGTGCGGCATAGCCGGCGCCCTTTCACCCGGTAGAGATGATAGAACCGGGAGCCGCCGGTCAGCGCTTTCACGGGCAGCATCGAGTAGCCGAAGCCGGTCTCCACCAGCCTCTTGATGGCTTCGGTGTCGTCGGCTTCCATGATCACGCGGGGGGTCACGCCGAATTCCCGCAGGAAGCCGTCGATCATCGAGCGCATATTGCTTCGCTTGGGATACAGCAGGAAAGGCACGCCCACCAGTTCTTCGGGCTCGATGGAATCGATGCGGCGCCCGCTGACGCGCCGCGGCGAGGGCTTGATGATCACCAGCTCTTCTTCGAACAGAGGCATCACGTCCAGACCGTCGTCGGGATAGGGCAGCGAGATCACCGCCAGGTCGAAGCGGCGGGCATGCAAGCCGGCCACCATTTCCTCGGTGGGCGCCACCGTAATATCGAGCGTGATGTTGGGATAGTGCTTGCGCAGCAGGCGCAAAGGCCGTCCCAACTGGTGGCCGAGCGCCGTGCCGCCGGCGGCCAAATGAAACGGCCGCCGGTCGTTATTCGGGTCGCTTTCGAATTCGTGCTGGATCTGGCGCATCTGCGCCATGACCAAGCGCGCCTGTTCGGCCAGCCGAAGGGCCGAAGGCGTGGGCACCAGGCGTTTGCCGGCGCGCACGAACAGGTCGGTGTGCAGCTCGGAAGCCAGATTATGCAGTTGCAGGCTGACGGCGCCCGGCGTGAGGTTCACTTTTTCCGCCGCATGAGTCACGCTGGAACAGTCCAGAACGGCAAGAAATAACTCGAGCTGCCGGAAATCCATCGCGCCTCCGCTAACCCAGCATCGTACGGCTCAGGCGGCCGGGGTCTGGTTTCTGGCGGCCAGCAAACTGGCCAGCACACCATCGCCAGCGGGCAGCAGCGTAATCCGCGCGCCGCCCGCCAGAATGCGCTGCGCCTCCAGCACTTCGAACAGCGCATCGGCCACCGCCGGCTCGCGCGTAATTTCCTGGAGCGCCTGGCCCAGCGTAGCCGGCCGGATGGCGGCGGCCTTGGCGAATTCCACGGCCGCTTCGCGCTCCGCCGAGCTGGTGATCACGCTCACCTGGTTGGCGCCCGCCTGCTTGATCGCCGAGGTCACCTGGCGCAGCCGGTTCACCACTTTCTCTTCGATCTGCCGGATCATACCGGCGTCGCGGAAATGCACTTTGCGGATGTACACGCTGCCGAGCTGGTAGCCCCACTGGCTCGATTTGGCGCTGCCTTCGGCGCGCACCGCCTGGCTCATGTTGTGCCGGGTTTCCAGCATCTCCGCCAGCGGCATGTTGCTCAGGCAGCGCACCGTGGCGTTGCTGACGTTGGCGCGCAGCGAGCCGCGCGGGTCGGTATTCTTGAACAGGAACGCCACCGGATCGCTGATCCACATCTCGTACCAGATGCCGATCCCCATGGGCGCCCCTTCCTCGGAATTCACCGGCTGGCTGCGCAGGTATTCCTGGTCGAGCCGCAGGTCGAGCACGTAGCAACTGCCCAGGAAGTTGATGAACAGCGCGCGCACGCCCAGCACTGCCGGCAGAAAATGCAGGCCGGGCTCGTCCAGCACCCCCACCACTTTGCCGAACAGCATGTAGACGCGGCAGGTCCGCTCTTCCACGATGGCATAGAGCCCGAACAGGCGGCACACACCGAGCAGCACCGGCTCGGCCACGAACCCGCCCACGAAGACCACCAGCGCGGCCACCAGAAAGTCGATCATTTGGACACCCCCAGGTAGATCTGCTGCGCTTTCTCGAACAGCCCCAGGCGCACGTTCCGCAAATATCCGCCCAGAATGTTCGGCCCCAGGCGGTGCAATTGCGCCAGCTCCGCCGCCAGCGACTTGACCGGCTCCACTTCGGCCTGCGCCTTCAGCGTTTCGATCTCCACCGCGCGCCGCGACTGCACCACCCGCTGATCGGCCCCGGCCTGCGCCAGGCTGATGTCGCTCGATACCTGGTTGTGCGCCGTATTGATGGCCGCCAGCGCCGATTCCACGTCCGGCGGAGGGTCGATACCGGTGATCAGCGAGGCATCGAAAATCACCCCGTAGCGCGCCGGCGTGGCCGCGCATTCCTTGTCCATGTACTCGTTGAGGTCGCGGAGATTCTTGCGCAGGTCGTTGATCGATATGCCAACCATTTCCGATCCCACCAAAGCGGCCGGGTTCGATTGCGCATCGGGCGGTGCCTTGGCTTCGAAATTGGCGATGCGCTGCCGCAGCACCGAAACGAAGTACGCCATCACGTGTACGAACGGCCGCTTGATGCCGAACAGGAACGCGTACAAGTTGGCCTCGCTGATGCGATACCGGATTTGCCCCGTCAGCCCGGTGTTGAGCTGGTCCTTGGTCACCGCCTCCAGGCGCGTGCCGGCGTTATTGGCCGAGGGATCTTCCGGGTCCATGGCCATATTCACGGTCATGGTGGCAATCGATACCTTGCGGATCTTCTCCCACGGCATCTTGAAATAAGGACCGCCGGGTTGGATCACACGCACCTGCGGATAGCTGTAACGCGCCCGCTCGTCCTCCCGCAGCGCCTCCGCCATGGGATCGTCCAGCGTCGTCTTCCCGCCCTGCACCCGCACCGCGCGCCCCAAACGGATCTTGACCGCGCGCTCGTTCTGATCGACGGTGTAGACCCCCATCAGGATCAGCCGCAGCAGCGCCCAGGCCAGAAACCCGAACGCGGCGCCAATTACAATTTCCATCGACGCACCTCAGGCGTAGTATACCTGTTTCGGATGTGGAAGTCGGGTTATGGAAGCGGGTAGAGGCGCAACTCCGGCATGGGGAAATCCTTCACGTTACCAGTCACCAGCGTCAAGTCGTTTGCCAGCGCAACGGCCGCGATAGTTGTATCCGGCAGCGACAGAGTGCGATTCCGGCGCCGCCAGACGTTCTGTAGCTCGCCGGCCTGTTTGGCGATTTCCCACGTGACGGGGTAGAACTTCAGGCTCCGCAACAGGCGCTCGGTCTTGGCCTCCTCGCCCGGCCGCAGTCCAGCGTAGATTTCGGTGACGTTAATGGAACAACAGGCCATATCGGCCCCGTCCTCGATCAGCCGATCCAGGAGTTGCCGCCGGCCGCGCTTGCCGTTGAGGGCATCGATGAGGATGCTCGAATCGAGCAGACAGGTACCGGCCATCTATTCGGATTCCCGATGCCGCTCCACCTCTTCGAACCGCTTGATCGACTCCTGGCGCATCTCCCGGACCCATTTGTCCGCACCGCCGGCCAGCTCGGGATGGTCCTCGTCCTTCCAGCTCCCCGCCGCCTCGCGGAGTGCCTCGCGCTGCTCGCGGCGCCGGATTTCCCGCTCCACCAAGCTAATGATGAATGTGGCCCGCTGCCTGTGGCCGGCAACCTTGTCGATCGCGATTGCCAGATCCCGAGGAATCGGCACGAGAGTTCGAGGTTTACGCATAGTCACACTTCAGTAAACCACATTACCAACCTCCAGCGCAACCACGAGTGTAACCACAGTGGAAACCACAGATCTGGCTGAACGGTCCTTGCAAGCCGCCCTAGACGATCACGCCCGCAACTCCTGCGGAATGTGCCGGCGTCGAACCTTGATCTTGCCTTCGTCTTTCCAGGCGGCGGCGAGGTCATAGGCAACCTGCATCCGCAACCACGTTTCCGGCGTGCCGCCAAATGCTTTGGTCAACCGGATTGCCATTTCGGGGCTAATCCCGAATTTTCCGTTCACGATTTTGGTGAGCGTTTGCCGGGTGACGCCCAGAACTCTTGCGCCTTCGGTGACGGAGAGCCCCAGCGGCTCAAGGCAATCGTGCCGAACAATAAGGCCGGGATGCACGGGATTCTTCATGGGCATGGCGTTGCTCCTGTTCCTAGTACGAGCCTACGGCCAGTCCTGCGCACCATGGAAAATTCGTGAGATTTCTATCGCATGCTCCGTGACGCGGTACACGGCAATGTAGGGCAGTGGAGGAAACGGCAGCTCTCGCCGCCCCACGATGCGGGTGCTGGCGCGTCCAAGATTCGGGAAATCCTTCAGGCGGGCGCATCCTTCGTAGATGGTCCTGGCAATTCGCCGCGCCGCTTCCGGACGATCGCGTTCGACCTGTTCGCAAATGCGCTCCAGGTCTTGCGCGGCCGGTAGCGACCACCTGATCTCCATCAAGACTGCAGGAACCGTGCGAGGCGCTGGCCGACCTGTTCATGGGTCAGAAACTCGCCGCGCCCGAAGGCGTCCTCACCGCGCTGTACCGCATCGATAAAGCGGGCTTCCTGCTCGAAATGGCGCGCCAGGACTTCCTGCAGCAGGTCGCCCGGTTGTCGGCCCTGCTGGGCGGCGGATTGCGCCAGCTTCGCTTCGAGTTCTGGGGGGAAGTACACTTCCATTGGCTCGGCTCCTGCTTTCAGGGTACGTCAACCATGAAGCGCTGCGCAAAAGTCCGTATAGGCGGCCAGTCCCTACTGATTTACCCCACTGGCCAAAAATCCGCCGTCCACCACGATGCACTGGCCGGTGATGAAGCTGGCGGCGTCGGAAGCCAGCAGCACCGTGGCGCCGATCAGTTCCTCGGACTTGCCGAAGCGGCCCATCGGGGTGCGCAGCTTGAGTTCCTTGCCGCGCTCGGTGCCATCCAGGAGGGCGGCGTTCAGGTCGGTGCGGAATACGCCGGGAGCGATGGCGTTGACGTTAATCCCGTCCTTAGCCCATTCCACCGCGAGACTCCGGGTCAACGCCAGCACCGCCGCCTTGGACGCGGCATACGCCGTCACCTGCATCAGCGACACGAACGAATTCAATGACGCAATATTAACGATCCGGCCCTGGCCGGACGCCTTCAGCGCCGGGTAGAACGACTGGCAGGCGCGCAGGGTGCCCGTCAGGTTCACATCCATTAACCCGTTCCATTCCGCCTCGGTGGTTTCCTCGGTGCGCTTGCGGAAGATATGGCCGGCGGCGTTCAGCAGCACGTCCACGCGGCCAAACTCCTGCAACACAGCGTCGCGAAAAGCGTCCACCGAGGGGCGGGAGGCGATGTCGCAAACCAGCCGCAGGGTCCTGCCCCCAGCCCGCTCCACTTCGGCGCACGCTTCCTCGACGTTTTTCCCCCTCCGCCCGGTGGGGACGACGTCGGCGCCGGCCGCGGCTAGCCCCGACGCCAACACCCGTCCCAGTCCGGACGTCCCGCCCATCACCGCAACTACGCGCCCAGTAAGATCGAGCGGCCTCTCTGCCACCGTCTACCTCTGGATGCGGGCCGAGCCGCCTTTAGCGAACGAACGCACCTGGTCGAGCGTGGCCATGGTGGTATCGCCGGGGAAGGTGGTGAGCAGCGCGCCGTGCGCCCAACCGAGCTTCACCGCTTCCCGCGGCGCTTCGCCCGTCAATAGCCCGTAGAAGAAGCCCGACGCGAAGCCATCGCCGCCGCCCACGCGGTCGTAGACGTCCAGCTCCGCCACCGGCGCGTTGAAGGTCTCGCCGTTGACCCACGCCACCGCGCTCCAACTGTGCCGGCTGGTGGAATGTACCTCGCGCAGCGTCGTCGCCACCACCTGGATTTGCGGATGCTTCTTTACCGCTACGTGAATCATTTCGTAGAAGGCGCTGGGATCGAGCTTGGACTTCGCCACCACGTCCTGCCCCGGAATGCCGAGGCCCTTCTGCAGGTCCTCTTCATTGCCCACCAGCACATCCACGTTTTCCACGATGCGGCCCAACACTTCCACCGCCCGCGCGGCGCCGCCGGAGATGTTCCACAGCTTCTCGCGATAGTTCAGGTCGAAGGACGTCACCGCTCCGGCTTTCTTGGCGGCCCGCATTCCTTCCACCACCAGCTCGGCCGTTTTTTCGCCCAGGGCCGCGAAAATCCCGCCCGAGTGGAACCACCTCACCCCGCCCGAAAAGATTTCGTCCCAGTCGAAATCGCCCGGCTTCAATTGCGCGGCCGCTTCGTTGGCCCGGTTATAGAACACCACCGGAGCGCGCACGCCCCAGCCCCGGTCGCTATATACCGTGGCCATGTTGGGACCGTTCACGCCATTGTGTTTGAAGGCCTTGTAGAACGGTTTCACGCCCATGGCGCGCACCCGTTCCGCGATCAGGTCGCCAATCGGGTAATCCACCATCGCCGAGGCCACGCCGGTCCGCAGCCGGAAACAGTCGGCCAGGTTGGCGGCTACGTTGAACTCGCCGCCGCTGACGTGAATCCTGCATTCGTTGGCTTTGCGGAAGGGAATGATCCCGGGATCCAGACGATGCACCAGAGCGCCGAGCGAAACCAGGTCGAGCGCTCCTTCCGGTCGAATCTTCAAAGGTTGACTCATATAAGATGTTGGAGAAACTAAGTATTCACTTTCGTAGTCACAGCCGTGTAGCCGGCAACCGCTCCCTCAGAAGCTGTGAAAAATTCAAATTTGAGCCACGAATGAACACCGATAAAGACGGGGAAGCCTTTTACTTTCTTCATCTGTGTTCATCTGTGTTCATCTGTGGCTATATTTCTTCACGCCTTCTCACGGTCGCGGCTCGGACTCGCGACCTTCTACCGTAAAAGCATGAGCCTTCGCTGTCAAGCCAATCGCCGCTCAACCCAAAGTTTAGCGAATCTCAACGGTTGCCGTTGCTCCCCGCCGCCGCTTCCAGCTTCAGCAGCGTTTCGAGCAGGTAGTAGTTGCCGTAGACCAGGGTGCCATCGTTCGGCCGCGTGGACGAGCCGTGCCGCAATACGCCCGCCGGCGAGCTGTCGCCCGCGCCCACCGGCGTCAGGTAGCGGTCGATGAGCGACTGCACGATGCGCTCCGCCTCCCGGCGATAGCGCGCGGCGCGAGCCCGGTCGCCATCGAGCGCGGAAAGCCGCAGCAGGCCGCCCGCCAGAATGGCCGCCGCCGAGGAATCCCGATTGCGATAGAACACCCCTTCGTCCTGGTAGTCGTACCACGGCACGCCGTCTTCGGGCAGGTGCGCCAAGGCATAATCGGCGGTCTTTTCCGCCGCGGCCAGCAGTTTCGGTTCGTGGGTGGCGCCATACGCTTGGGCAAAGCCGTATACCGCCCATGAGTGGCCGCGAGACCACGCTGAATCCGCCGCCAGGCCCTGGTGCGTGTGGGTGAAAACCACCTCGCCCGGCGGGGTGGAATTGGGGAAATCGATGGTCTGCCCGCCGGAGCTGAACCGTTGGCGATTGTCGCCGGGGTTGTAATGCACGGATTGCGCCGTGGATCCGTCTGGCCGCACCAGCCACTCCGCCGACCGCAGCGCGTGCTGCCGCCCCAGTTCGCGCCAGGACGGGTCGCCGGTCTCTTCCGACGCCCAAAACCAGATCTGCAGGTTCATGAGGGTGTCGATAATGGTGTCGTCCCCGTTGACGCCCCACGACGCCGCCAGGTGCGTCACCGGGTTGTAGAGCTGCTTCAGCCGCGCGGCCGCCTTCAGAGCTTCGGCGCGATAGCCGCTGTCGTGCGTCGCCTGGTAGCCCAGCACGAACGAGTACAGGTTCAGAAAACCGGTGTCGTGGTCCTGCCCGGCCTGCATGCCCGCAAAGCGTGAGCTGAACAGCGTGGCCAGCCGCTGGTACCGCTCCTCGTGCGTGTACCCGGCCAGCTTCCACAGTTCGCCCGCCCAGAAAGCCCCGGTCCAAAAGTAGCCGCTCTCCGGCCGCCACTCGCCGGTGCGATTGTCGCCTTCGGTGAAGAACCCCTGGCCGTGAGTCTTGTCCACCGTGCCCGGCGCGCTCGCCGCGATGAGCGGCTCGAATGTGCGCGCCGTCCGGTCCGCCTCCTGCCGCAGCAGGGCGATGGCTTGGGCGTAGGTCTTATGCGGCACGTCGCCTAAAGTATCGGGCGGAGCCGATTGCGGCGCGGCCGGTCCCGGCAGAATCCTCACCTCGGCCGGCGCGGCCATTTGCGCCGCGCGCGCGTTCAACCACGCCGTGAAGCGCTGGCGCGTGGGCCGCGCCAAATCGGGCAAAGCCAGCGTGCCGCCGTGCTGCCGCGCCGAAGCCTGGGCCGTGCGAGTCTCCAGCGCTTCGGTGCCTTCCTGGTCCCATATCGCCGCGCCATACCAGTTAGCGGCGCCGTTGCGCGGACGGACGTGGATCAGAAAGTTGACCCCATCGTCGCCCGTCGCCCCCGCCATCGCCGCCGGTATCAGCACCGCCACGCCCAGGTTCTCGTCCGGCACATCTTCCGCCTGCGCTTTGTCTCCCGCCAGCACCACCTGGTGGCCCCAGGTAGCCAGCACGCGCACGCTCGGGTTGCCGGCCTCGACCATTTCGACGGGCTTCTTAGGCAGCCCCGTCACCAGGTCCACGCCCTCCGCGCCGGTGACGCGAATGGCGTGCTCGAAACCATGTTTGCCGGCCCATTGCGTGATGCGGCTCACCAGGTCCACGGAGTGGCCGGCGATCTGCCAGCCTTTGTAATCCAGCTCCACGATGGACCGCACCGGCCCGCTCGCTGCCACCCGCCACTTCCGCTCGCTCACCTCCGCCACCGGCGCCGCCTTCGCGTCCACCAGCGCGCCGATGCCGCCCGGCCCCAGCGCTTTGCCGATGCCGTAGATATCCCGGCCGTAGGCGCTTTCCTGGTGATACACGTACTCCGGCGTGGCGAACAGTTCCAGATAAAGGCCCGGACGCCGCTTGCCGTACAGATCGATGGCGTTGCGCTTGTCGAAATAAAGCCGCCACGCGGTCTCCTCGGATTCCCAGCCCGGCCCTTCGTAGTGCGCGGCGAAGCGGGCGTCCGTCCGCTTGGGGTAGTGCGTGCGGATGCGCAGCAACGTGGGCGTGTCGCCATAAGCGATGCTGACGATGCGCGTCTGGTGCGGGCCCAGGTCGATCTGAAACGCCAGCTCGTCCAATTTGCCGTCGCCATCCAGATCGTCGGCCTGCGAGGGCAGTTCCACCGTCTCCAGCGTGCGCGCGTCTTCCTCCAGCGTGGCCGCGGCGCTGGTGGTCACAATCGCCGCCGCCGCCGCGAAATCCGGCGCTACCCGCTTCAAGGCGGCGATCGGCACCACAATGTCTTCGGCCGGACGCGCCTGCGCGCTCGGGTTCGAGATCGCCAGCTTGATGACTTTGACGTGCGACTCGGCGTACAGCGCGCCGGCCGATACCGCGGCCGCGAATGCCACGAGGTCGATAGCCAGACCACGCCCGGTCATTTCGCGCTTCCGTGCGACGCTTCCAGGCCCGAGCCGCCCTGGGCGTATTCCGGCTGCACGTTCACCACGCCGAACTGCCGGTCGAGCCCTTCCCGGTTTGCCGCCATCATCCACAGAAACCCGATCGAGCCGCCCGGCGCCGCCACGTTGGGGTGGTAGCCGGCCGGCATCGCCACGCAATCCCCCTCGCGCACCACCACCACCAGTTCCGGCTCGCGCGGATTGGTGTAGACCAACTGGATCCCCCACGCCGGCTCCGGCATGTCTATATAAAGGTAGGCCTCCTCCAGCATTTCGGCGTGTTCGTGCGGCGGCCAGGACGTCCAGTTCCCCGGATCGGAGAAGGTCACCCCCGCCACGATGCGCCCGGCCTCCACGTTCTTGCCGATCAGAATATTCAGGTTGCGCGACGATGCCGGGCCGCCCGCGCGAAAGTGCAGCGTCGGATCCTGCTGCACGTCCTGGAAGCGTACCAGCCTGATCGGGTAGTACTTGTCCACCGGCGCCGATACTTCCGCCAGGTCGCAGCCGTCCTCACCCGCGGCCACTTCCACTTCCGCATCGCGTGGAACGTAGAGCGCATCGTACCGGCCGAGCTCGAATTCCCCCTGCCCGGTCTTCACCGTCCCGCCGCCGTTCAGGCAAATCAGCCCGGTCTCGAGGCCCTCGGTGGGGAAGCGAATCGGGGCGTCGCCGCTTCCCAGGATGATGCGCCCGTAGCGCAGGTGCCGCACCGCCGCGGAACTCGGGGCGAGCCACGTCGTGCGGCCTTTCCGGCGGTTGGTGCCGCGCCGGACGCAATCGGACTCTCGGATCGGAAAAATATTGTGTGGAGTGCTCACGGATTTCACGCGCTGAAATGCGCTGTCCGCATTTCGCCCTCAGTCTATGGCCAATCGCCACCCCTGTCAACCGTGAGCGTGCCTGGTGCCCTTGGTGGAGCGGACTCTCAGTCCGCCACGCCCGGACTCATCCCGGCGCTTTCGTGCCTCGCGACGATTCTGCCGTGGGGCAGACCATCGTTCTTTGTGGTCTGCCCCGCACCGAGGCTGCCTTCGTGGGGCCCTGGGACGTGGTTACTTCTTCTTTGCGCCGGCCTGAATGCCTGCCTGTACCTGGTTGATCGCCTGGCTGACCAACTGGATCGCCTTCTCGCGGTGGCCGGCTTTGTCGTCCGCGGCCGCCTGTAACTGGGCCGCGGCGTTATTGAGCGCTTTCAGCGCCGCCTGCATGTGCGGCTGTTGGCCTTCCGCCATGGTTGCCACAGCCAGGCCGGCGGCGCCGGCGGCAATGAGATTCTTCGCGGCCAGCCGCCGCGACATGAGTTGAGATGCCATACTTTCCTCCTGATCTTGCTCTTGATTGAACCAAAGCGTCCCTAAGCATACAGCCAGGTGTCGGAATGGCGCAACACTCTCTTACGGATAGCGGTACTGAAAACCTGTCCCGCACCGGACAGCGATTTCCCAGGACCGGACGGCGCGCCGGCTTTTTGCGCCTTGTCAATAAGCCCCTGCACGCCGAAAAGAGGCGATCCGCGTGCTCCGGCTCCCGCCAAGGAGTCCCACGGATGCCCAAAATGGAACGTACGCATGAAACCGTCAACGGCCTGCCGTCGCTTGAATCCCTGGTCGGCAAGGTGCAAGCCGGTTGGAAACTGGTTGGCCTGGAATGGGAGCGCGAGCCGGCCGAGCCGGCCCCGGATGCTCCCGCCGCCGAACCGCAGGGATGGACCGAAGAGATCCCTTACGGCCTGCGCGTGGCCGACGACTGTTCCCGCCTGGTCGAAAGCCCTCCCGAGCTGGAGATCCTCACCATCGCGCTGGATATGATTTGCGAAGATTGCCCGCTCTCCCGCGTGGCCGACGAACTGAATCTGCGCGGATACCGCACCCGCCAAGGCAGTGACTGGTCCCAGGGAATGCTGTTCAACCTCCTGCCGCGCATGATCCAGGTGAGTCCCAAGCTGTTCAAAAGCGAGCAGTGGATCTCACGCCGCAAGAGGCTGCCGAAGGTGTCGATCGATTAGGCCGCGTCCCGCCGATGCATTCGATCGTCTTAGGGCCAGCTCCGTTAACAAGTCCGGCAACCGCTCCCTCACGGTCGCGGCTCTGACTCGCGCGTTTCCGAGCCGCGACCGTGAGGGAGCGGTTGCCCTCGAATCTGTTACCGAAATCCCGAAACGGTATACTGAGTGACATGGCGCAAGGGTGGTGTGCCACACTTACCCATCGGGTGTAAGCCAACTGCCCCGAGTTGACCACTGACCGCCTGCGTCACAATATACTCATGGACATCAACCGCTTCACCGAGAAGCTCCAGGAAGCCATTCGCACAGCCCAAACCAAGGCGATCCGTAACGGGAACCAGCAGGTGGATGTCGAACACCTCCTCTCGGCTCTGCTGGAACAATCCGGCGGCCTGGCGCCCGCGGTACTCACCAAGGCCGGCGTCGCCGTCGAGGGCATCCAGCCGCGGCTCGAAGCCGAGCTCGACCGCCTGCCCAAAGTTTCCGGAGCTTCCGGGCCGGCCGACCAGATCTACGTCACCGCGCGCCTCAACCGCCTCCTGGCCGACGCCGAAACCGAAGCCAGTAACCTCAAGGACGACTACATTTCCGTCGAACACGTCCTGCTCGCCGCCACCGGCGACCGCGGTCCCGCCGGTAAGCTCCTCCAGGAATTCGGCCTCACCCGCGAACGCCTCATGCAGGCCCTGCGCGACGTACGCGGCAGCCAGCGCGTCACTTCGCAAAACCCCGAGGCCACCTACGAAGCCCTGGAACGCTACGGCCGCGACCTCACCAAAGCCGCTTCCCAGGGCAAGCTCGACCCCGTCATCGGCCGCGACGAAGANNGGCGAGCCCGGCGTGGGCAAGACCGCCATCGTCGAAGGGCTCGCCCTCCGCATCGTTCGCGGCGACGTGCCCGAAGGTCTCAAGAATCGCCGCATCGTCTCCCTCGATATGGGCGCGCTCATCGCCGGCGCCAAATATCGCGGCGAATTCGAGGAACGCCTCAAGGCCGTTTTGAAGGAAGTTCTCGACGCCGCCGGCGACGTCATCTTATTTATAGACGAGCTTCACACCGTGGTAGGCGCCGGCAAGACCGAAGGCTCCATGGACGCCGGCAACCTGCTCAAGCCCATGCTGGCCCGCGGCGAGCTGCACTGCATCGGCGCCACCACCCTCGACGAATACCGCAAGTACATCGAAAAGGATGCCGCCCTGGAGCGCCGCTTCCAGCCCGTGGTGGTCGACCAGCCTTCGGTCGAAGACACCATCTCCATCCTGCGCGGCCTCAAGGAGCGCTACGAAGTGCATCACGGCGTGCGCATCAAGGACGCCGCCCTGGTGGCCGCCGCGGTCCTCAGCAACCGCTACATCGCCGACCGTTTCCTGCCNNGACAAGGCCATCGACCTGGTGGACGAATCCGCCGCCCGCCTGCGCACCGAAATCGATTCCATGCCCGCCGAGCTGGATGAAACCCGCCGCCGCGTGATGCAGCTCGAAATCGAGCGCGAAGCTCTCAAGAAGGAAAGCGACGCGGCTTCCCGCGAGCGCCTCGCCAAACTGGAAAAAGAGTTGGCCGATCTCAAGGCCGATTCCGACGCCCTCACCGCCCGCTGGCAGGCCGAAAAAACCGCCGTCGGCAAGCTCCGCCAGTTGCGCGAGCAGGTCGAGCAAACCAAGAAGGACATCGAACAAGCCGAGCGCCAGTACGATTTGAATCGCGCCGCCGAGCTCAAATACGGCACGCTCGTCGCCCTGGAGCGCCAGCTCGCCGAAGCCTCCGCCAGGTTCGATCGGCAGCAGAAGTCCCAGCCCAAGCTCATCAAAGAGGAAGTCGGCGAGGAGGACATCGCCGCCGTGGTCAGCCGCTGGACCGGCGTGCCCGTCACCCGCCTGCTGGAAGGGGAAGTGGAAAAGCTGCTGCACCTGGAAGACGAGCTGCACAAGCGCGTCATCGGCCAGAATGAAGCCGTCACCGCCGTCGCCGAAGCCGTGGTCCGCGCCCGCTCCGGCCTCGCCGATCCCAACCGCCCCATCGGCAGCTTCATTTTCCTCGGCCCCACCGGCGTGGGCAAAACCGAGTTGGCCCGGGCTCTCGCCGAATTCCTCTTCGACGACGAACGCTCCATGATCCGCATCGACATGACCGAATACCAGGAGAAGCACACCGTCGCCCGCCTCTTAGGCGCCCCTCCCGGATATGTCGGCTACGAAGAAGGCGGCCAGTTGACCGAGGCCGT